>NZ_JAODNK010000169.1 GCF_025465275.1 Nocardia sp.
CGATCCAGGCGCAGCCGCTCGGACACAATCGACGCGCCGCCGACCTCGAACAGCAGCGTGGTGGCAGGCAGCACCAGGTCGATCACCGCCAGCTGCGCCTGGGCGGCGGCGAGTTCCGCTGCGACCACGGCCTTTTCGTCACGTGCGCCGTCGTCCAGCACCTCATCCAGGACGTCGGCGACCGCGAGCACACTGGCCCGTGCCGCGAAGGCCGCACCCGACAGGCGGCCGATGACCTGCTGCACCAGCGGATCCTGCCGGGGCAGATCGGCGGCCGAGTGGGTGTAGCCGCGCGTGCGCGCCGCGACCCACTCGCGGGCATCGAGTTCCGCACGCCGCGCGATTCCGGCAAGCACCGCGAGCTGCACCAACTGCAGATAGGAGGTCGCGTAGGTCGGCCCGGGAGCACCGTAGCCGGGCCCGAGCACCTGATCCCGGCGCACGGCCACATCGGTGAAGTCCGTGGTACCGCTGGCCGTCAGCCGCTGCCCGAAACCGTCCCAATCATCTTGCTGGCGTACACCTTCGGCCGTCGCCTCGACAAGCACACCCACCCGCTCGCCGTCACGATCCGCCGCGACCAGGATGTGATCGGCATACAGCGAACCGGTGCTGTAGTACTTCGTGCCATTGAGCAGGAACCCCTCACCCGAGGCGGTCAGGCGAGTCCGGTAGCGATCGACGGCGCCCACACCCGGTTCGGTAATGGCATTGCCGACCAGCGTGCCCGCGACCACCGCGCGCAACCACCGTTCCCGCTCGGGACCGGGCTCGGCGAGCAATTGATCCTCTACGAACGAGAAATGCACCCGAAGTGCCTGCGGCAGATTCGATTCGGCGGCGGCGAGTTCGGTCAACAGCCGGAACAACTGCCGCACGGTGACGCCGTAGCCGCCGAATTCCACCGGCACCCGCAGGGCACCGAAACGCGCCTCGCGTAGCCAGCCCACCTCCTCGAAGGAGAGCTTGCGATCGATTTCGCGTTCGACTGCACCTGCGGCAATACGGTCGAAGATCGGCCGGAAAATTGCATCCAGGTCGGAGTCGGTGGTGGATTTCACCTCGGTGGATGTCATCGCCCAACGATTGCGCGGACCGGGCGCGTTATCACCAGTTATACGCACCGCGATCGAAAGCCTCAGGGTTGGACTCGGCCCTCCACCACATCGCGTGCAAGTGTGGAAAGCAACAACTGATGATTGCGCGCATACCGGCGCAGGACGGCGAACGATTCGTCCATGGTCAGCGCCATACGGGTCGAGATAATGCCCTTGGCCTGCTCGATGACGACACGACTGGACAGGGCGAGTTCCAATTGCGCACTCAGCGTGCGGCTCTCGTTCAGCTCGCGCTCGCGCAGCAGGGTGATCGCGGCGGCATCGGCCAGGGATTGGCCGAGGACCAAGGCCGCAGGGTCCAGCGGATCGGAACCCTCGCGATACAGCACCAGTGCACCGACCGGGGATTCACGCATCCGCAGCGGGACGGCCGCCACCCGGGTGTAGCCCAGGGTGTGCGCCCGCGGCACATATCGCCGCCAGCGCTGCCGGGGGATCGGACCGTCCAGCACGGCCTCGACCACCGGCGCACCGGTCCGGCGGCAGTCGTAGCCCGGGCCCTCCCGCCAGGCCGACGCCTCTGTTTCCAATTGTGCGACTTCGGGATCCGAGGCGCCGCTCACCGTAACTCCGGGTCTTTCGTCGAGGATTACCGACGCCGCGCCGACACCCAGTACATCGACGCTGCAGTCCGCGAGCGTGGTCAGCAGCGCCGGTATGTCGTAGTCGTCGCGCAGCCTCTCGGCCAACGATACGAACGCATCGGCAAGCCGCTGATCCGGCCTGGTCATGACTTCCCCTCAATCGAGTCTCGAAGCTCCGAGAGTTATCTGCTGTGCAACGGTTTCCAAAGGCTCTCCGGTAGCGAACGCGCGGGCCTTGATGAGGGCCAGCGCATCGCTGATCGAACACTGCGACTGTTCCGCCAGTCGCCCGGCCGCCTGGTGCACGACCGGCCGGTGATCGGCCCCGCCGTACAGCCCGGGGTCACCGTCCGGGCCGATCAGGACGCCACTGACCGACAGCGCGGCGGCCACCTCAATAATGATCCCGGATTCCGCCCAGCCGGGCCGCGGATCGAAAACCGTTAGCGCGCCGATAGATCCGGCGGGCGTCCGCAACGGTACAGCGACCACGGCGGCGACGCCCAGCGCCGCCAGCGCGGATCCGTAACAGGGCCAGCGTTCTTCGATCGCGGGCCCGGCGGCCGCGACGAGCCGGCGATCACGCGCGGCGTCCACGGCCGGGCCGGCGCCGAGGACATACTCCAAATCCTGTGCACTGCGCGCGGATTGGTTCGACGCCGCGACCGCGAGCTCACTCAGATCGGCGCCCACCAGCGTGAGCGCGGCACTTCCGGCCCCGCATGCCTCGGCGACCCCCGTCATGAACACCGGCGGACGCGTACCGCGATCCACCAGCCACGCGGTGACGCGGCGCGCGTAGGACTCCTGCAGGCGCGCTGCCGCGAGATGGCGAGCGATCATCCGGTGGTGCATATCTGCCATGGTCAGGTGAAACTGCCGACCCGTTTCGGCGGCGAGACGCTCATGCCGCTCGGCCGATACCTGCTGCCGCGCGGCGCGTTCGCGAGCCCGCGTGACATTCAGCCACGCGGTGGCTACTTGTGCGGCAAGCGATTCCGAACCGCTGCTCGATGCGGTCATGGTCGTAGCATACGGCTCCCGGTATCAGCCGACGGCAGCGTCTGCGATGTCCTCCATCAACAGCACCACGCCGCCTTTGTGCCCGGCGAACGGGGAACAGGTCACCGCGCACGCGATGGTGCGGCCGATGCGGTTCACCGAGGGAACGCTGAGCGGTCCCGCCCGTTTACCGGAGGCGATGCAGTCCTGAATGATCTCGTGCAATTGGGCGGTGGGCAATCCGAAACTCAGCGAGAAGAAGTGCTCGTCGAGCACCTCATCTGGGCGCAGGCCCCACAGTTCGCTCGCACCACGATTCCAGCTGCGCACCTTCATATCCGCGGACAGCACGACGACGCCGGCTGCGATACTGCTCATCACACCTTCCAGGAAGGCGCGCGCCTCGTTGAGATCCATTGTCCGGAGCCGCATCTCGTCGTTCATCGTTTCGAGCTCTTCATTGCCGGACTGGAGTTCCTCGTTGGCGGTTTCCAGCTCCTCGTTCGTCGATTGCAGTTCCTCGTTGGTGGTTTCGAGTTCCTCGATGCTGGATTGCAGTTCCTCGTTGGTGGTCTCCAGCTCCTCATTGGTCGATTGCAGTTCCTCGTAGGCGGTCTCGAGGTCTTCGCGGACTCGTTTGACCTCCTCCTTCAGCCGGGTCGCCAGGGTGACATCGGAGAAAGTGATATTGATGGCGACCGGCAGGCTGGGCCCCTGCGAGATCGGCTGGATGAGAATGTCGAAGTACTGCAGGTCCTCACCGAGGCGGCGTTCGGCCGCAGTGACACGCAGCGTCCGACGCTCGTGCGTGGCCTGGTCGATGAGAGAGCGCAGTTCCGTGGGCCGATAAGACAATTCGAGGTCTCGGAAAGGACGGCCGACATCATTGTTCGAGACGCCGAATTGGGCGCGCGCCTGATTGTTGATCATGACGACGGACCCGTCCGCGTCCAGTGCGATGCTCGCGCCGGGGGCCGCATCGAGGATCAGGTCGCGCAGCTGGCGCATGCGGGAAGCCGCTTGCATTTCCACACCGACGCCAGGCCGCATCTTCAATGCCGGAACGGAATACGGCCGGCCGCCGCCGCCCGGCCGCCGCCGGAAGATGCGCTGGCGAATGCTGATCGCCTCGAACCGCTCGCCGTCGCTCAGCAGCATTTCGGCCTTGCCGAGGAACAGATAGCCGGCCTCGCGCAGAGCGAAGTGGAAGCGGTCGATGATCTGGCTCTGCGCCTCGACATTGAAGTACATCAGGGTATTCCGGCACACCAGCAGATCCAGCCGGGAGATGGGCGCATCGTGGGTGATGTCGTGGCGGCCGAAGATCACGCGCCGCCGCAGATCCGGACGGAAGGCGAACTGGGCGCCGCTCGGTTCGAAGTATTTCTCGCGGAATTCCGGGGACAGCGCATCGAGCGACTTGGCCGGATACAAACCCGCCCGTGCTTCGCGCAGCGCCTCCTCGTCCACATCGGTGGCGTAGACCTTGACGCGGTTCATGCACTCTTCGATGCCGAGCGCCTCCGCGAATATCATGACCAGCGAGTACGCCTCTTCGCCGCTGGAGCAGCCCGCGCTCCACACCCGAATTTCCGATTCGGGCGCGACGGAGGCGATGACCTCGGGCACCACTTCACGCTGCAGCAGCGTCCAGGCGTCCGGATCCCGGAATATGGCCGTGACATTGATCAGGATCGTATTGAACAGCGTCCGGAACTCGTCCGCATCGGCCTCGAGCCGGTCGCGGTAGTCCGGATAGGTCAGCGCCGAGACCTCACCCATCCGTTTTCGAATGCGGCGCGTGAGGGTGGAGCGCTTGTACCCCGTGAAGTCGAACCCGCGCGCATCGCGAATGAAGCCGAGCAGATCCTCGAGCTCATGGTCGGGATCCACACCGGTCGGTTCGGTCATTACTTCCTCTCGGTCTCGACTAATTCGCGGATCACCGCTGCGATCTCGTCGAGAGGTAGCACGAAGTCGACCGAACCCGTGCTCACCGCGGACTTGGGCATGCCGGTGAACTCCGCCGTAGCCGGGTCCTCGGCGATGACCGTGCCGCCGCGCGTCTTCACCGCCTCGACCCCCATGGAGCCATCGCTGCCGGTGCCGGTCAGCACACAGGCAATCGCCCGCGGTCCGTATGCACCCGCGATCGACTCGAAGAGCAAATCCGCTGAGGGACGCAGAAAGTGGACCAGTTCACTGCTCGACAGCGTCACGATGCCGCCGTCGCCGACCAGCAGATGCCGGTCGGGCGGGGCCAGATAGACGGTGCCCGCGAGCGCGCGCTCACCGGTCTCCGCGAGTTTGACATCGAGTTCGGTGCGGCGCGCGAGGACTTGGGCGAGCACCGTCTTGTGCCGCGGATCCAGATGCTGCACAACGAATATCGGCACCGGCAGGTCAGGACCGAGCGCGCCGAGCAGTACGCCGAGCGCGCTGACGCCCCCTGCCGACGAGGCCACCGCCACCACGTCGAATTGTTCCGAGGGGTGCCGTTCAGGCGTCATACCCTGAGCGTAGCCCCGTTATCGGGTTCCAGGGCCGGGCCCCTCAGTCGCTCTCGAACCCGTGCGCCTGCGCCACCAGATCGAAAAACACCCACACACCGCCCTTGTGGTAGGAACCCGGATCCTCGGAACCGCCGAGGAACGGATACGGGGTGGCGATATAGACCTCGTCCTCGGCCAGCGGGCCCAGTCGCCGCCGGATTGCCGAAACATGCTGCGGCTGCAGCACATAGGTGAGGAAGTCGGGATCGAACAGCACCCGGTCGATGAATGCGGTGATCTCCGCGAAGGTGCCGTAACCCTTGGTGCCGGGGCTGTACGGGTCGAGCACCGCGTATTCGCCGGTACGCGTACTCATCAGGAAGGCGTGCCCGAGGTCCGAGTAGCCGACCACGGTGTCGAACTGGGGAAACTGCGGCGCCCACGCCGGCATCACCTGCTCGAAGAGGTAGGGGCCGACCAATTTGAAGGGGACGCTTGTCACTGGTCCCATCCAACCAGAGCCCGCACTTTCCACCGGATCCGGTGGTCACTGTCGCGTCAGCGTTGTAGCTACCTGGGGATTTCACGCAAATGTGTGCCGCAAGTTTGCGAAGATAACGGGATGTCGGGCGAGCTTGGGCGGTTGCGCTCCATCAATAATGCGGCTCTGCTGGTCGAGTTCGGCGCGGGGCGAGCCCTGTCGACGGACTCCATGCTGCTGCATACCGGCATCAAGGAGAGCGATCTGACCGATCCGTCGGCGGAGATCGAACTCGAGCAGGAGTTCGAGTTGATCGGCAATATCCTCGCCGGTACCGCTGACGAGCCGGGGCTCGGGTTGCTGGCCGGAATGCAGTGTCATCCAACAAGTCTCGGCATCTGGGGCTTCGCTATCAGTACCAGCCCGAATCTCCGCCATGCTTTGGAGATCGGGCTGCGCTACGTCGATATGTCATTCACCGTCGCCCTGCACAAGCTGGAGAATCGGGGCGCTGACGTCGCCATCGTCCGGGACGACAGCATGGTGCCGCCCGGTATCCGCCGATTCGCCTTGGAACGTGATCTGGTGGCGATCGGCACGGTCCAGCAGGACCTGCTGCCGATGCGACTGCCCGCCGTCCGGCTCGAGGTCCCGCTGGAGCGACATCCCATGTACGAAACGGTGTTCGCCATGCTCGGCGTTTCCGAGATGACCTTCGGCGCACCGAATCTGGTATTGACATTGCAGGCATCCTCGCTGGAACTTCGACTGCCGCAGGCGAACCCGGCCAGCATGAAGATCTTCGAAGAGCAGTGCGCGGAGATCGTGCAGCATCGGCAGAAGCGCGGCGGAATCAGTGGACAGGTTCGTGAACTGCTCATTCATCGCCGGGGGATGGCGGATCAGTCCGATATCGCCGCCGATCTGGGCATCAGCGTGCGGACGCTGCGGCGTCGCCTCGCCGACGACGGGACATCGTTCCGGGAGTTGAGCGGCGAGACGATCGGCTTGCTCGCCGAGGAATTGCTCACTGCGGGACTGACTGTCGAGAGCGTGGCCTGCCGGCTGGGCTATGCGAGCGTCTCCGCCTTCGGCTCGGCATTCCGGGCGTGGAAGGGACAAACCCCAGGCCAGTACGCCCGGCAGAGCCGCACCCCACGGCCGCGCACCATCGACCAGCAGGCGTGGCGCTCGCGCACCTGACCCGAATCACCGGCACCGGCAACCGCATCCACGGCGGCGCGGTTCCCGGGCGATCAGCACACTCCGAGCTACATTTCGGTCGACCGAGTTCGGCTCGACTGTGAAAGCGAGTGTGATCGCATGACTGTGCGCGAATCCTGGCCGAGCGAAACCTGGCCGGCCCGCGGTGAGACATTGGTCGAGCTGGATGTCTTTCCGCCCGAACAGCATCGCCGATGGACCGTCCTGCTGCGCGCCCTGCTGGTGATTCCGCAGGCGATCGTGCTGTGGTTCCTGAGCCTGGCCGCCTTCTTCGTGGTGGTGTGCGGCTGGTTCGCCGCACTGGTGACCGGGCGATTGCCGGACTGGTGCGGTGACTATCTGCGCGGTTACTTCGCCTACACCGCTCGGGTGACCGCGTATTCGATGCTGCTGGTCGACGCCTACCCGCCGTTCGCCTGGAACCCGCCGGATTACCCGGTGCGCGTACTGTTCCCGGCGCCGACACCCTTGAATCGGGTGGCGGTGCTGTTCCGGCTGGTGCTGGCGTTCCCGATTCTGGTGTTCACCAGTTGGCTCATGTCCGGCTGGGCGATCATCGCGTTCGTGCTGTGGCTGATCGTGCTCATTGCCGGCCGCATGCCGCGCTCGGTCTTCGAGTCCACCTCGGCGGTGCTGCGCGCCCAGATTCGCACGCAGGCCTACACCTACCTGCTGACCCCCGCGTACCTGAAGGGCGTCTTCGGCGATCAGCAGCCGCTGCCGGTGGCCATGCCCGACGCGCCCTGGATCGAGCCGGTGCCGCAGTCGCCGACCCGGCCGCTCATGCTCTCGCAAGCGGGTCAGGCGCTGCTGATCGTCATGCTCGTCCTCGGCATTGTGGCCAGCCTGCTGGAGAACGTGGTGGGCGGCAGCAGCTCTGACGATGACACCGATTCGATGTCGTCGTCGCAGCGCGCCGGATAGCCACTTGCTTGGAGTGCACTCCAGGTTACTACCGTGATCGCATGAGCAAAGTTTGGTTCATCACCGGAGTCTCACGAGGATTCGGCCGCGAATGGGCACTCGCGGCGCTGGAGCGAGGCGACAGCGTCGCGGGCACCGCGCGCGACCTGACCACGCTCGACGATATCGTCGGCAAATACCCCGACACCTTCCTGCCGATCCGGTTGGATGTCACCGACCGGGACGGCGACTTCGCCGCGGTACAGCAGGCGGCCGAGCGATTCGGACGCCTCGACGTGGTCGTCAACAATGCCGGGTACGGGCAGTTCGGCATGATCGAGGAACTCAGCGAGGACGAACTGCGGGCGCAGTTCGAAACCAATGTCTTCGGGGCGCTGTGGGTCACCCAGGCGGCCGTGCCGATCCTGCGTGCGCAGGGCGGCGGCCACATTCTTCAGGTCTCCAGCATCGGCGGCATCTCCGCCTTCCAGAACCTCGGCGCGTACCACGCTTCGAAGTGGGCCCTCGAAGGGTTCTCGCAATCCCTCGCACAGGAAGTCGCGCCGTTCGGCATCCACGTGACCCTCATCGAACCCGGCGGTTTCGGCACCGACTGGTCCGGTCCGTCGTCCAAGCACGCCACTCCGAACCCGGCCTACGATGCGGCCCGCGCGGCGCGGGCCAGCCAGCGCTCCGGCATGCCCAGCGGCGATCCGACCGCTACCGGCACCGCGATCCTGGCGGTAGTCGATGCGGACGAGCCGCCGCTGCGTATCTTCCTCGGCGAAGTCCCGCTGGCCATCGCCACCGCCGATTACGAATCGCGATTGGCGCTGTGGCGTAAATGGCAGCCGATTTCGGCTGCCGCACAAGGCAACTGACGTAGATCCACGAATGCCGGGTGCCCATGGGCACCCGGCCTTCGCCGCTGACATACCGAACGGTGACCGGCTAGCGGCGGTAGCCGCGCACTGCGATGAGCACGCCGGCGATGAAGACGACCGGGCCGATGATCGACCAGGTGACGGTATTGCTCATCGGGCTGCCCGAGACGACACCGAAGCCCTGCAACGACCAGAGCAGGCCGGCCAGTCCGATGATGACGCCGAGCGCGACGAAGATGGGGCTGCGCATGAGGCTGCCTTTCGGGTTGCACCGCGGGGGCGGCGAATTCTGATTCCACAGTAACCGCCACCGGGTGCGCGGGCGCGGCGACTATCGGTGGATAGTGGAGGTGTGTCAGCCGAAAAGACCTCCGATCGAGACCGCCTCGGCGCGCCGGTCGGGCGGCGTGTGGTGCTCGGGCTGCTGGCCGCGGGCGCTGCGGGCGTGATCGGGGGCTCTGCTCTCCAAAAGGGTCTGGAGGCTGTGCTCGGGCCGATCGGCAACCGTGACCCGACCGGTCTGGTCGGACTCTTGCCGGTCGGCAATACATTTCGCTTCTATTCGGTCACCAGCGGCGCTCCGAAGCGCGACGCGAGCAATTACCGGCTCGATATCACCGGTCTGGTCGACAAGAAACGCAGCCACACGCTCGCCGATCTGCAGGCCATGCCGCAGACGAAGTTGGTGCGCGACTTCCAATGTGTCACCGGGTGGCGGGTGCCCGAGGTGCATTGGAGCGGCGTCCGGCTCTCCGATCTGCTCGACGAAGCCGGGGTGAACAGCGCGGCGACGGCGGTACGGTTCACCTCCTTCGACGGCACCTACTCGGAGAGCCTCACCCTCGCGCAGGCGCGCCGCGCCGATGTCCTTGTCGCACTGGAGATGATCGACGGGCCGGTGACCCATAATCACGGGGGACCGGTGCGGCTCTATGTGGCGCCGATGTACGGCTACAAGAGCTGCAAATGGCTTTCCGGGATCGAGCTGACCAGTGAGGTGGTTCCGGGTTATTGGGAGCACCGGGGTTACTCGATCGACGGGTGGGTCGGGCAGTCGAACGGACGTAATGATGACCCGACCAGCTGACGCGCCCGCGCGCGACCTGCACCGGTTCAGTCGCGCCGAGCGCTGGGTGCATTGGCTGACCGGAGTGCTCGTCGTCATCTGCATTCTGACCGCGGCGATCCTGTACAACGGTTCGCTCGCGGTGCTGGTCGGCAACCGGCACACTGTCGAAATCATCCACGTCTATTGCGGATTCGCGCTTCCGGTCCCGATTCTGCTCGGTCTGGCGTCACGGGCTTATCGCGCCGATCTGTCGCGGCTCAATCGTTTCACCGGCGCCGACTGGTTGTGGTTCCGTTCCAAACGCCGGCGCCTGACCGGTGAGCAGGTCGGGAAATTCAATGCGGGGCAGAAACTGAATGCGGCATTGAGCGCCGGATCGATATTCGTACTGCTCGGCACCGGCATTATCATGTACTTCCCGAATTGGACCCGGCTGGCCTGGCGCACGGGCGCGACCCTGATGCACGACTGGTTCGCGCTGGCCTTCGGAATCCTGGTGGTGGGTCACCTCATGTATGCGCTGCGGGACCGAGAAGCCATGCGCGGCATGCTTACCGGGAAAGTGTCGAAGTCCTGGGCGGCCGAGGAACATGAGCTGTGGGCGGCCGAGGACGACGAGAAGGCGTAGCGCCATTGCGCACCTGAGGAATTCGGGTCGCACCGCCCGGGCGCGACCCGAATTCGCCTGTAGGCGTTCGGTTACGGCACCGCGCCGAGGTTCTCGGTGAACTGTTCGTGGCTTTCCCGGGTCTGCACGAGGAACTCCTGAATGAGTGTCAGTTCGGCAATGCTGTAACCGGCCAATCGGGTGCGCCCACGGGCGATTCGGCTCGCGATCACCGGCGTGACCAGATCGACGACGCGGGCCGTGGGGCGAATGAGTATCCGCTTCCCATGGGTCGGGTCGGGTTCTCGGACGGCATAGCCCTTGGCCTCGAGGCGTCCGAGGAGTGCGGTCACCGAGCCCGGAGTGAGGTGCAGGAGTTCGGCGAGGCGTCCTGCCGACTGCGGGCCCTGCCGCATGATCACATCCAGACAGCGCAGATCGGTCCGGCCGATGCCGAGGTGGTCGGCCAGGGCGCGATCACTGTCGTCGCTGGCGGCCTGCAACGCCGCGAGCTCGGCAGCCACTCGGGCCTCGAGCTGCACCTTCTCGTCTGGTGTTTGACTATCAAACATAATCCGCAGCATACTATGTTTGATGTTCAAAGATAATCCGGACCGCGAACGATGGCTGCTGGTCGGCGCCTACATCGGGATAGTCCTGCCCGCCATGATCGGGTTCGGACTGACCGGGGCACCGATCCTGGTGGTCTTCGCCATGCCGTCCGTGGTCGCGCTCGTGCTCGCCGGGATCTCGCGGCAGCGCCGAAATATGCTGGCGGATTTCGGAATTCGCCGCACCTCGTTGACATCACTGGGTGCGGCAATCGCCGCACCCGCGGTGGCGATCCTGATCGGTGTGCTCCTACTCGTCGCCTGCGGCTTCGATCGCGTACCGCAATGGCTGCTGCCGATCGGCGCGTGGCATGTGCTCAGCGGAATACGCCAAGGCATGTTCGAGGAATTGGGTTGGCGCGGATTCCTGCAGCCGCAGTTGAACATTCTGCTCGATGCGCGCAAGGCCGTCGTTCTCACCGGACTGGCGTGGGCGATCTTCCACTTCGGCCTGATCCTCGGCGACGGCATTCCCGGCGGCGCGCCGTGGTGGCTGTATCTTCCGATCTTCACCGCCACGCTGATATCGGTCAGCGTCTACGCCGGATACCTGCGCATCATCACCGGAAGCGTATGGCCCGCAGTGGCATTGCACGCATCGAACAATATTGTCAGCAGCTACGTCGAACAATTGCTCGTCTCGCATTCCCATCCCGCGCTCGCCGAATTGCTCGGCGACACTACAGGATTGATCCTCTGGCTGTCCCTGGCCGCGTGGGCCTGGCCGCGACTGCGCCGGATCGATCACGCCGCGATGCAAGGAAGTCTCCGATGAAACGCCTCTGGCTGCTTATCACCCTTATTGCCGTCACCTCGGCCTGCACCACCGGCCCGGCCTCGGCCGCCGGATTGGATACCGGCGCATTGGACAAGGCCATTCTGATCCAGCCCGGAGACAATGCGGCCGGTCAGCTCGCCTTGATCGGTGCCACAGGACAAGGGGCGTGCCTGGCCCGGGCCGCACTTCGGACCCGGCACCAAACAGGAGTACAGCTCCTTCGCTTACCGGGTGGCGGGATTGCTGATCGAACGCGTCACCGGAATGTCGTTCGCCGACGCGGTGCGCCAGCGCATTACGCAGCCGCTACAGCTCACCGAAACCTCGGTCCCCGGAACGGATCCCACGTTACCGGCACCCGTGTTGATCGGCTATCTCACCAAGACCGATGGCACCGTTGTCGACATAGCAGACCAGTCCGGACTGGCTTCGGCGATGATCTCCACCGCCTCGGATATCGACCGATTCTTCCTGGCCATGATGCGCGGTCAGTTGCTCGCGGCCGAGCAGCAGCGGGAACTGTTCGCGGTTCCGCGTGATGCCGCCGGAACGCTGCTGTGCGATATCGACAAAGCACCTGCCGGCACACAGTGTTTCGGCAGCGGGCCGATGACCACCCGGCTCGGCGACGGCACCGTGCTGTGGGGCAAGACCGGGCACGACGTCGGTTACACCGGCGGCGTCTTCAGCACCCTCGACCTGCAACGCCACGGCGTCTACGCGGTCGGGCGGATAACCCTCGACCAAGGTGATGCACCCGTGCTGACCGCCCGGCTGGCTCGAGCAGCACTGGAGGGCATGCAGCACTGACTATCCGTCGTAGTCGTCCCAGTCGATGCCGAGATGTGCGAGCGAACGCAAGGCGCTGGGAAGTTTGGCGCCGGCAGTGACGGTGATATCGCCGTCGCCGAAATCGCCGACCTGGACCATGAGATCAGGCGCGCTCAGCACAGCGGCGTCGTCGGTGCCGAACACGTCCAGCCATGCCAGCCCCGGCAGCTCATCGCTCTCGTTCACGACATCCAGTTGGCTCAGCGACATTCCGCGAGCATAGGCAACGCCGATTCCCGGGGCAGATGCCGCCACCGGTCATGTGCCGGTGCCTGTCCCGACAGTCGATTCGGGTACGGCAGGCGCGGGGAGCAGCCCGGCGGCGAGCTCGAAAAAGGCTCGGGCAGCGGGGGATTGGGGCCCGTCCTGGCGGTAGACGAGGGCGACGGTTCGATGCAGGTCGGCATCTGCGATCTCCAGGACGCGTGGTTTGGCGGCGCGGCGGGTGGCGGCGCGGGCGATCGACCGGGGAAGTACCGCAATGCCGAGGCCGAGGGCCGCGAATTTGATCATCTCTTCGACGCGCACGACCTCGAAGACCACGCGGCGTGTGACCCCGGAGCTGGCGAAGCAGTGGTCCACCTGCTCGCGTAGTCCGTAGCCGGGCGGGAAGTCGATGAATCGTTCGCCGGTCAGGTCGGCCACCGATACCCGGCCGGAGAGTTCGTGGCCTTCGTGAACCAGGCCGACCAGGTCCTCGACCAAGAGCGGCTGGGCACGGAGCTTGGCGGGCAAGGGTTTCGGCGGCAGCCCGAGAATCGCCATATCGAGTTCGGCCGAGCGCACCTCCTCCACCATGCGGTCGCTGCCGCCGCTGCGCAGGGCCACCTCGACTCCGGGATGGCGAGTGTGGAAGTCGCGCAACAGCATTGCCATGTCCAGGGTGAGCGGCGGGCATTCCATCATGCCGACGGCCACATTGCCGCGGAGAACACCCCGGAGCGCGTCGGCCTCGGCCCCGACGGATGCGGCGGATGACCACACCCGGGCATCACAGTGACGCCGGTTTCGAAGGGCTACGGGCAGCGCTACCCCGATGTTGCGGTGCGCCGAATCGTCTTGGCCGACAGGCCGGTTCACTCGCTGCTGGATGAATCCGCAAATGCCCAGCCGGTAGTCGTCCGCAGCCACGGTCGTGGTGGGTTCGCCGGCATGATCCTCGGGTCCACGAGGAATGCGCTGCGGCATTCGGTCGAGGTGCCGATAATCATCGTCCGTGATGCGAATTAAACGATATCCGTGGAACCAGTGAGGCGCGTGTGAATACGGGTGAGCAACTCACCGGTCCGGAATGGCTTCAGTAGATAGTCGGAGGCGCCGGCCGCCATCACCAGTTCGATGAAATCCGGATCGGTTTCGTCGGCGAGGACGACAATCGGCACCACGGTGTGCTGCCGCAACTGCAGGCAGATCTCCGAGCCCCGGAGGTCGGGAAGCGCGAGATCCACCAGCACCAGGTCCGGATGCCAGGTATCCGTCGTGATCAGCGCCTGCCCACCCGTGGCGGCCCGCACGGGGTCGTATCCCGCCTTTGCCAAGACGATCGCAGCCATTTCGGCGACCGCGGGATCGTTTTCCACGATGAGCACCTTGATGAGCTCGGAATTGCGGCGGCCGAGGGGGACGGGCGGTAGTGCCGTCCGAGATACCGCTGGCGGATATTGGTTCATGGCAGTTCCTTCGCCTACGGGATCCCCGACCCGTGACCCGTGTCGCGTTGAATTGCCAGCACGACCAACGGACCTTGACGCTATACCCGTCTGCAACCATTCAGCAATAGAAATGTGAGCTAACCCCGCGTTAATTCGCGGGGGTCTCACGCTCATCGCTATACGGTCACAAGCTGGGCTACGGGCTGCGCCTTTCTGGCCGAACGAAGGGTCGTTGTCGACGGTCAGGCAACCGGCCGCGAGGCACTCGCGGTCATGTCGGCGAAGGCCTGCGCAACCGGAGATCGCCGCGAAACCGGTGATCCGGCGAACAGCCTCCGCGATAGCGGAGTACCGCTGTGGCGCAACAGCTCTCAACCCCAAGCTCGACCTGATCGAGTTGGGTGGCCTAATCGATGGTGCGCAGTGCATCCATGATCAGGTCG
Organism: Nocardia sp.; assembly: GCF_025465275.1. Lineage (GTDB taxonomy): Bacteria > Actinomycetota > Actinomycetes > Mycobacteriales > Mycobacteriaceae > Nocardia. Next base: position 14,680 of record NZ_JAODNK010000169.1, read on the forward strand.
AGGAGGCGGGATACCTGGTCGGGGGCGTCGCCGGCGGCGGTGCAGATTCCCAGCAGCATGATGGTGAGGTCGTCCGGGTCGATATCCGTGCGGAGGGAACCGGTTTCGGCGCCTCCGGTCAGGATTATGGCGATGGCGGCGGTGATGCGTTCGCGGGTGTTCGGGGTGGTGATGCGGCCTGAGGCCCAGCCGGCGCGGAGGGTATCGATCATGCCGCGCTTGGTGGTGAAGAAGGCGGCGTAGCGGCCCATCCAGGCGCGCAGGGCGGCGTCCGGGGGGAGTTCGCGGAGTAGGGCGGCGGCACTGTTGGTGACCTCGTCGAGTTCGGTGGCGTATACGGCTTCGACCAGGTCTTCGCGGGTTGGGAAGTGGCGGTAGAGGGTGCCGATGCCGACACCGGCCTCGCGGGCGACGCCTTCGAGCGAGACGGGGCCGGCGGTGGCGGTGAAGGCGGTCCGGGCGACTTCGAGGAGCTTGTCGCGATTGCGCAGGGCGTCGGTGCGCGGTGCGCGGGCGGTGCGGGACGGCTCAGCGGGGTCCTTTTCGCTGGGTGGGGTGTTGTTCGGATTCAAATCGGAGGGCCCTCCGGTTAAGTGGTACGCTCGAAGTAACGGAGGCTCCTCCGCTTATCTCATCGTCTCATACGGAAAGAACACCCATGAGCGTGAACAACACACCTTCTTCCCAGCTCACGGCCGCCGGTGTCCCGCGCGCCGGAGGGAGCGGCACCCTCGGGCGGCACACGGTGTCCCGAATCGGATACGGCGCAATGCAATTGGAGCGGCTGCACGAGGATCGTGACACCGCGATCGCACTCCTGCGGCGTGCGGTGGAACTCGGGATCGACCATGTCGACACCGCCGAGTTCTACGGTTTCGGGTTCGTCAACGGGCTTATTCGCGACGCATTCGGTCCCGAGGACGGCGTTGTCGTCGTCAGCAAGGTGGGCGCCGACCCCAATCGCGGCGGGCGCATTCCGCTGCGTCCGGCCCAGCAACCCGAACAACTGCGGGCCAGCGTCGAGGACAATCTGAAATCGCTCGGACTCGACCAGATTCCGGTGGTCAATCTGCGCCGCCTGGACGCCGGACCGGGTCTGCGGGCCGAGGGTGACCAGGTAGTGGACCTGGATGACCAGCTCGCGCTGATGATCGCGCTGCGCGAGGAGGGCAAGATCGGCGGGATCGGCCTGAGCAGCGTGACCCTCGACGGCCTGCGCCGCGCCCTTCCGGCCGGGATCGTGTGCGTTCAGAACGCCTACAGCCTGGTGATGCGCGGCGATGAGGAGATGCTTGAGCTGTGCGCCGCCGAGAGCATCGCGTGGATGCCGTACTTCCCGCTGGGCAGCGCGTTCCCCGGTCTGCCGAAGGTGACCGACGCTCCGGCCGTCATCGCTGCCGCGCAGGCACTGGACCACACGCCCGCACAGGTGGGCCTGGCCTGGCTGCTGCATCATGCGCCGAATGTGCTGCTGATTCCGGGCACCGCGGACATCGGTCACCTCGAGGCCAATGTCGCCGCCGGAACGATAGATCTGGACGATGCCGCCCTTACCGCGCTGGATAGCGCCGAATCGTTCTCGAACGACATTCGGCTCAGCTGAGACAATGTCCGGATCGGCTGAGCCACACGGTATTTCGATCAGGTTTTGGAGCGGATCAGATCAGGTTCGAGAGCTGGGTTGCGACGATTCGACACCTCGGGCCGCCGCAACCGGAGGGCTGTCGCCGCGAACAGCGCGAGCGTCAGCCAGATGTAGGCGTTGTGGTCGAAGACCGCGAACGGGCCGCGGTTCGGGAAGTCGAAGACACTGCCGAAGTGGAGTCCGACCAGGTCGAACACCCCGCCGGAGGTGACGAGAAAGACCACGACCAGGCCCAGCGGCGCGACGATTCCGCGCCGGCGCAGCGCGAGATCGCCCAGGTAGACCAGCAGCGGGGCGATCCACACCCAGTGGTGAATCCAGCTGTAGGGCGACACCACCGTGGTGGTCAGACCGCACAGGACGATCGCGGGCAGTTCACGCCCGGTTGCCGACAGTCGCCGCGCCAGCAGCAGGCAGACCACCGTGACCGCGAGAGCACCTGCGAGCCAGAGCAATTGGAGATCATGGCCGCCCAGGGCACGGGCGATCATGCCGCGCAGCGACTCGTTCTGCGGGTTCTGCGGGACACCCACGCGCGCGGGATCGTCGAAGGCGCCGCCCCAGAATGTCACCGAATCCTTGGGCAGCACAGCCAAACCCACCGCCATGGTGGCCACGAGTGCACCGATTGCGGTGGCGGCGGCCCGATATCGGCGGGTCACCAGGAAATAGAGCACGAAAAAGACTGGCGTCAGTTTGATTCCGGCGGCAATGCCGGTCAGCACACCCTTCCAGCGCGAGGAATCCGGCAGCGCCATATCCGCCAGGACGAGCAGCAGCAGGAGGATATTGACCTGCCCGAAGGCCATGGTCTCCCGGATCGGCTCGCACAGCATGAGCACACCGGCGATCGACAGGCCGACCACCACCAGTCGCCGATCCCGCCGGTAGCCGAGGACCGACAGCGCCGCCCACATCGACCCGGCGAGCATGGCGAAGTTGCCGAGCGCGCCGACCCAGGTGAACAACGCACCCCGGAGCGCCACCAGCGGCACGAACAGCAGCGCGCCGAACGGCGAGTAGACGAACTCCCAGACGCCGCGGGTATGCCCGCGCAGCGGGGTGTCGTAGACCGAAACGCCGTCGGTCACTCGCTGCGCGGCGATCTGATAGGTGCCGAGATCGACCAGGTGCATCATGGTCCGCGTCGAGGCCAGCACCTGGTCCAGGTAGTAGCCTCCCGCCGCGGCCCCGAGCACCAGCACCGCCCACACCACCGCCAACGGAATCGTGCGTCGTTGCGGCACACTCCGATTCGTGGCCACCACCTGCTCGATCGTCGACAACGCCATACTTATCCCCACTACTCCGAGCTACCCATAACCCGCCCCACCGTAGTGACACCGGCCCGCGCCCGCCAGGCGGCGGCCGGGCGCAGCGCGTAGACCTGGCATTGCGCTTCGTGTCACCTTTCGCGACTCTGCTTCGTCAGCATTACGAGTCACCCGTCGAGAGGGAGTGTGAGTGTGACGCGTCTTGACTTGCTGGCGGTCGAGTTCGAGGGACAGCGTCCGCATCTGAAATCGGTGGCCTACCGCATGCTCGGTTCGCTGACGGAGGCCGATGATGCCGTGCAGGAGGCGTGGCTTCGGCTCGCTCGCACCGATACCGGCGAGATCGGCAATCTGCCCGGCTGGCTGACCACGGTGGTCAGCCGGTTGTGCTTGGACATGCTCCGCACCCGGACAGCGCGGCGGGAAGAATCGCTGGAGGTCCACCTGCCGGATCCGGTGGTCGGCCGCGACGATGCGACCGACCCGGAACAGCAAGTGCTGCTGGCCGATTCGCTGGGGCTGGCATTGCAGGTGGTGCTGGCGGAGCTGGCACCACCGGAACGGCTGGCTTTCGTACTGCACGATATTTTCGGACTGCCCTTCGAGCAGATCGCGCCCATCGTGGACCGCACACCCGTGGCCGCCAAGAAGTTGGCCAGCCGGGCCCGGCAGCGGATTCGCGCAGCGGCGCCGAGCCCCGATTCCGATCCCGGTGGGCAGCGGCGGGTGATCGACGCGTTCCAGCGCGCCGCCCGGGACGGCGATTTCGATGCGCTGCTGTCCATTCTGGATCCGGACGTCGTGCTGGGTGTCGACGGCGGTGTTCTCACCGGCGGCCTGCAGATTCTCCGCGGTGCCGCGACCGTGGCCGCACAGGCGGCGAACTTCCAGCGCATGGCGACCGCCGCGGTCGCGTATCCGGTGCGAATCAATGGGACCTCGGGCCTGATCAACACCATCGACGGCGAGCTGAGGTCCGTCACCAGCTTCACCGTCACGGGCGGGCGGATCGTCGGGATCCAGATTCTGTCCGATCCCGAACGCCTTTCCCGCCTCGAACTGGCGGAACTCATCGGCTGACCGGGGCGGTCACCTTTCCGCGACCGCCTACGTCATATGGGGGAGGGCACGAAAGCCCTTGCACAAGAAGCCTTTCGACCGCTGTGGAGGACACCATGGGACCGCGCATACCCGATGCCAATACGCTCGTACCCGAAATCCAGGAGGTGGCGGGCGCACTTGTGCGAGCCGCCGCCAACGGCTCGGTGCCGTCGGCCACGATCAGCCTGGTCTACCTGCGCGCGGGCCAGATCGTCGGCAATACCTACCAGGTGATGCGGCATTCGATCGATCTACGCAAGGCGGGAGAGTCCGAGGATCGGATCGCAGCCGTCGCAACCTGGTGGGACGCACCCTATTTCACCGATGCGGAGCGGGCCGCGCTGGCGCTGACCGAGGCCGTATTCCAGCCGAGCGCACAAGGCCGGGAGCGGGTGCCCGACGCTCTGTTCGCCGAGGTCGCACAGCACTATGACGACAAGGCGCTCTCGACCCTGCTGGTGGTGGTCGCCTCCGCCGGGTTCTGGATGTCGGTCGCCGTCATCCTGAAGCCGCCGGCGGTCGGGCAGGACGGCCGGGCGGCCTGACCGGTCCGTACAGCGGGCAGTCAGTCGGCGGTCCCGGGCATCTGTCAGCCGAGGTGGACGCGGAGCACATCGCCGCGTCCGGTGGCGACCATCAGGTCATCGTCGGCGCCCGGGACCGGCACCACCGCCGCCATCGGGCTGTCGGTGAGCACGGTGCAGGTGCTGTGGCTGTCGCGGTCGACGCGGATGAGGGCGCCCGCAGTGGTGGCGACGTAGAGGAATCCACCGGGGCCGGCGGTGAGGTCGTCGGCCAGGGCCATAGCGGCGACGGTGCTCCGCCGGGTGGGCGCATCGATCGGAATCCGCAGGATTCGCCCCTGCGGGCTCAGATAGACGGTGGTGTAGACCGAATCGCCCTCGACGGCGATCCCGTTGACGCCGAACGTCTTTGCCTGTGCGGTCCAGTCGGTGTCGATCGTGCCGTCGGTGCGGACGCGAACGACACCGGAGGTCGTATCGGCGATATAGAGGTTGCCCGCGGCGTCGAATGCGGCGCCGTTGGCCATGCCGAGACCGTTGACGAAGACCTCGGGTACGGGTGCCGCGGCGGCGGGGTCGAATCGCACGACACCGCTGTTGTGGGTGCCGGGCAGCATATTCATCGTGGTGTCGCCATAGACGACATACAGCAGGTGATCAGGACCTAGACGGATCGCACCCGGTGAGGTGACCGGGACGGTGGCGGTGATCCGGCCCGCCGAGTCGTAGCGCTGCACCACGTTTCGATAGAGCCGCGATACCCACAGGTTGCCCTGCGCGTCGTAGCCGAGGTTCTCGGCCCAATCGACGAACGGGATGTCCGGCCCGGCGAACGTGGTCGCGGTGGCGGGGGAGCAGGATGCGGGTTCGGCATGCGCAGCGGAGGGTACGGCGACGCCGGCGGCCGTCAGCGCCACGAACGCGGCGCAGGACGATGCGACCCCGCGATACCGGAAGCGATTGCGGGGGTGGGGGTTGTTCGGCCGCGTATCCGGCACGAGCTCTCCTGCGGTTCGAGTGGTTGCTGCAAGAACGCTCGCAGCGGGTCTATGCATGGTAGGTACGGTCGCGGATTCTATGCCTGGGTGCGGGACACCCAGGCACAATTCAGTCGGCGCAGGTCGCGGTTCGGAGGCCGAGCCGGGCCAAGGCGTTGACGGTCGGGCCGGGCTCGGGGTTGTAGAGCATCAGGCGCTGGCCTGCGGCGCCGCGTACATCGAAGGACTGGTACGTCAGTCGCAGCAGTCCCACCTCGGGGTGGATGAATCCTCGGGGATCGGTAGTCGCGGCGCACAGCATGTAGGAACGCCAGAGTTCGGCGAATTCGCTACTGGCCGAGGTCAGTTCGTCGATCACGAGCTGCAATCGCGGGTCGTCCGGATACAGTGCCCCGACCTGACGGAATCCGGCCACGATTGCTTGGCACGTCCACGTCCAGTCGACGCAGAACTGCGGGCTGACCGGGTCGAGGAAGGTCATTCGCGCCAGATTGTCGATCCGCGGGTACACCGAGAAGAACGCGTCGGCCATCGCATTGGTCGCGAGAATATCCATCGCCGGATTCAGGACGAAAGCCGGTGCGGCCGGGTAACTTTCCAGAATCTGCCGCAGCACCGGGCTGACCGTTTCGACCGGCTGCCCCGGCATGGCGACACCCGCGAGCCGATACAGATGCTCCCGCAGTGCCACATTCAGTAGCAGCGCCCGGCTCAGCGCATCGAGCATCTGCGCGGAGGGATGCCGCTCGCGCCCCTGCTCGAGGTGCGTGTAGTAGTCCGTATTCATACCGGCCGACTCGGCGACTTCCTCCCGGCGCAGCCCGGCGACCCGGCGCCGGCCATAGGAGACCAGCCCGATCTCGCCGGGGCGCACTCTTGCCCGCCGCGCACGCAGGAAGTCGCCGAGCAGGTTGTCCGTCATGCCGCCCAGGCTAGGCGGCGACCCGGTGTGACGTGGCACGAGCTACTTCGTAGCGGCCCTGCCGTGGCCGTTGTGGCCCTGGCGCGTGCGAGTCCCGTTGTGTTACAACGGAGTTACTAGTAATTGCATAGGCTAACTATTTAGGAGGCTGTGGGATGTGCGGTATTACGGGCTGGGTGGCATTCGATTCCGATCTCACTCAGGAACAGCACGTTCTCGAAGCAATGACGGAAACTATGGCCTGCCGAGGTCCGGACGGGCGGGGCACCTTCGTGCACACCCACGGCGCACTCGGGCATCGGCGGCTCGCCATCATCGATCTGCCCGGCGGCGCCCAGCCGATGGGCGTGCGCACACCTGCGGGTGAGGTGGGGCTGGTGTACTCGGGGGAGACCTACAACTTCCGGGAGTTGCGCACCGAACTCGCCGGGCTGGGCCACCCTTTCGAGACCGACAGCGATACCGAGGTGGTGCTGCGCGGCTACCTGCAGTGGGGTACGAGCGTTGTCGACCACCTCAATGGCATGTACGCGTTCGCCATCTGGGACCAGCGCACCGAGACGCTGGTCATGGTGCGCGATCGGATGGGCATCAAGCCGTTCTACTACTACCCGACCCGCGACGGAGTGGTGTTCGGGTCGGAGCCGAAGGCCATTCTGGCAAATCCGCTGGCGCGCAAGGCGGTTGACCTCGACGGCTTGCGGGAGCTGTTCACGCTGACCAAAGCGCCGGGCTGGTCGCTGTGGAAGGACATGCGTGAGGTCCTGCCGGGGACACTGATCACGGTGGATCGTAATGGAATTCACCCGCGCACCTATTGGCGTCTCCACGCCGTCGAGCACACCGACAGCCGCGACGACACCGTGGCGAAGGTCCGGGACCTGCTCACCGATATCGTCGACCGCCAGCTCATCGCGGATGTGCCCCGATGCGTATTGCTTTCCGGCGGACTCGATTCCAGCGCCATCACCGGGCTGGCGGCCGCGCGACTCGCACAGCAGGGCGAGCAACTGCGCACGTTCTCGGTGGACTACGCCGACCAGGAGGAGAATTTCGTCCCCGACGAAATGCGCGACACCCCCGATTCGCCGTTCGTGCGGGAGGTGGCGGCACTGGTGCGGTCCGCGCACGAGGATGTGGTGCTGAATCCGGCGCAACTATCGGACCTGTCGGTGCGGCGGGCCGTCATCGCCGCTCGCGATATTCCCGCCGGTCTCGGCGATATGGATACCTCACTGTATTTGCTGTTCAAGGCGATTCGCGCACAGTCGACGGTGGCGCTGTCGGGCGAGTCCGCCGATGAGGTCTTCGGCGGCTACCGGTGGTTCCACGATGAGGTGGCCGTCAAGGCCGACACCTTCCCATGGATGGCGTTCAGCAACCCCCTCGCCGGCGAGAGCAGCCTGCAGGTGCTGAATCCACACCTGCGAGAGCGCCTGGACATCGAGACCTATATCGGCGACCAGTACCTGACCGCGGTCGCCGAAGTCGACCATCTCGACGGCGAATCCGAGATCGAACATCGCATGCGCACCGTCTGTCATCTCCACCTGACCCGGTTCGTGCGTGCCCTGCTCGATCGCAAGGACCGCGCATCGATGGCGGTCGGCCTGGAGGTCCGGGTGCCGTTCTGCGATCACCGGCTCGTCGAATACGTCTACAACACACCGTGGTCGCTCAAGACCTTCGACGGCCGCGAAAAGAGCCTGCTGCGGCACGCCACGAAACATGTACTGCCCCAATCGGTGGCACAGCGCGTGAAGAGCCCCTACCCGTCGACCCAGGACCCCGGCTACGCGGCCAATCTGCAACAGCTGGCGAAACAGTTGCTCGCCGAGCGTAATTCGGCCCTGTTCGATCTGGTCGATCGAGCCTGGCTGGAACGGGCTGTCGTACAGGACCCGACCAAACTGGAGAGTCACACCCGTGTGGGACTCGACCGTGCGATCGACCTGCACACCTGGCTTGATATGTATTCACCCGAGCTGCAACTCGACTGACCTACAAAGAACGAGCGGTTGAGGCAAAATTTCTGCCTCAACCGCCCGTATCTCAGCTGTGTCGAGAGGGGGCACGACCACTACGCCCACGCCTTCTATCAGCAAAAACAGCCAACCATCGAGGAAGGGTCGCCCGGAATGGAGCCGTCCGGCAGTCCCCACGAAACCTGCATTCGCTCGTCGCTTCGCATCCGAGAATGCGAGGCAACCCTGTTGTGATGATCGGGATGCTCAGTGTTCGTCGGCAAAGGCCAGGAACCGGGCGTGGACGGTCCTATCCGCTTTCCAGTGCGCAACCGGCTCGTTGGGGTGAGCTCTCCAGTCTGTGTGTGTCAAGAGCAGCTCACGTTTGGCGCGGGAGATGGCGACGAAAAACTCCGACATCGCTTCACCGCCCCGGAACATGTCCTGCTCGACACCCAGCACCACGACCTTGTCGAATTCCAAGCCTTCCCTGCTGCGGCTAGTACGCGCGGTAGGACGACTTGTTCGCTGTCGCCTTCGCCGAGCACGACCAGTCGAGAGAAGTACAGCTCTGGATACGCTTCGACGGCTTCGCGCACGTATTTGGCCGCGGCCTGATCGTCCTTGGGTAGCACGATCCGGCGTATTGTCGTCTCGCGCAAGGGGTTCAGGCGCAGGAAGCGGATCTGTTCGGGGTCTACGCGTCGCAGGAGAGTCGCAGCGTGGGTCGCGATCACCGCCTGGGCATCGCCGCTGGAGCAGGTGTTGCGGAGCTGGCGCAGGATGCGTCCGAGGTAGTGCGGTGCGAGGCTGTTCTCGGGTTCTTCGACCGCGACGACCGTATGCACAGGTGGACGGAGCCGATTGGGGTCCAATGAAGATTCGGTGCCGTTGAGCACGCGCTGGGCCAGTGCTTGCCAGGCCAGGACCATGGAGATGTACAGCAGCGATTTCTGCCCGTCGCTGAGACGGTCGAACGGCAGTGGCTCAGCCTCGTGCGAGGGCGTGAACGCTACGGTGAGTTGGCGCAGGACACCTTCGAGTTCACCGCGCCCGAAGGAGATCGAGGGATCGTTGTAGAACGCTCCCCGGTACAGGCTGGACCATTGCTGACCGAGTTGGACCCCGACGCCTTTTACCGCGCTGTTGGCGGCGAGGGTTTCGGTAATCCTCGTTGTCAGATCTTTCAGTGTCTCGCGTTCGGTTTCCCAGTCGGCCGCACGTAGTGTGCGTGCAAGCAGTGAGGCGGTGGTGTAGGCGATGTGGTCGCTGGGATCGCGGCGCGCTGGCAGATAGTAGACCTCGATGTTTGCGCGGTCGTAGCGCGACATATCGGCGCGATCTAGTGGTTCGTCGGCGTCGTTGACCCGCAGGATGTATTCGATCTTTTCGTCGATCTTGCCGTCGGCGGCCAGAGTCGCGGTGAGTCTGACTCGTATGCGGGGTACTGCGTCGGCGGAGTCGATGGCCATGTGCGCGAAGCTCGGTGGGACAGAGGCGTGCACACCTTTGGTTCCGGCCTCGGGGATCTCGATGTCGGCCTCAAGCCACAGTATCGGCTCTGCCCGATGTACTTCGGCGGCTGAGGCGCCCGAGGGGAGGTGGAAGTCCTGCACGCGGATGTCGCGCTGGCTGGGGAGTGGGCTGAACAGTCGTGATAGTCCTTCCAGGACAGCGGTTTTCCCCGAGCCGTTGGGCCCGAGGATGTAGGTCACGTCGTCGAGCGAGATCAGTCGGTCGAAGTTCGCGATCGCTGAGGTATTGCAGGGTTGCGCGGCGCAGGCAGGTCAGCGGAATACCAATTGCCCACGGCGTCCGTCAGATTCCACTTTGACCGACAGGTCCCGCATGATGCCAAATTCGATGCGAAATCGCGCGGACTAACCGATCGGTGGGTAGATCTGTGCGTCAGTACGCAAGACTTTCAGCCGAAATGGTGAACGGGAAGGGCAGGTGATAGGCGAAATCACGGTCACCTTCCCAAAAAGCCACCGGTTCGTAGTGATACGCCCGTAGCGGCGTGACGCCGGCGGGCCGGTGTTCGGGCGCGGGCAGCAGGGCATTGATCCGAATGGTTATCGTCTGTTCGCCCGGCTCGACCTCCCAGTACCACGGGATTCCAGATTCGGCGTATCGCAGGGTCTTCCGGTTCATGTCCTGCACCGAGTTCGACGGCGACAACACCTCGCCCGCGATAACCACGGCCGCAGCAGGAACGTCCTGCTCGTCGAGGGGAAGGCAGCGGTACAAGATGAAGTCTGGTTTGAGAAAGTCGTTCTTGCCGCTGAAGAAGATCGGTTGCTCGACGTCGGCCTCGAAGCACTCACCGGGCAAGTCCCGCGAAGCATCTACCCAGGCGGACTCCAGCGCGTTGCGCAGACGCACAGCGGCTCGCTGATTGCGGCGCGGACCGGTTCTCGCCCAGATCACTCGACCATGGTCGAGCCCCTCCACACACTGTGCGATCTCATCGGGCAGCGCGAGAAACTCCTCCCACGTGAGTGTTTCCGGGAGCGAGTCGGAGCTGCTAGGCCCTACAGTCACCTGGCAAGCCTAGTCGACAGGTCAGCGGGCACAGGTCAGCCGACCTGGCCAAGTCGTAACTGCCGACAGTTGCCCGACACAATCGTCGACCCCACCCATCGGCCGCGCCGGTCTTTGTTCCACGAAAGTTCCAGCAGCGCTTGCCATTGGCTTGCGCACGAGCCCAGAAGGGCTGGCCGCGAACGGAATGTAGCGAAGGCCCCCGGCTGGCAGCCAGGGGCCTTCGCAAGTCTGTGTCGAGAGGGGGACTTGAACCCCCACGTCCCTAAGGACACTAGCACCTCAAGCTAGCGCGTCTGCCATTCCGCCACCCCGACCGGGTTGCTCAGCAAGGTTATCGGATCAGCCCGGCTGGACCAAATCGTCCCGGTTCATCCGCGTTCTTGCTGGTAGTGGTGCTGGAGCGGTTGCCGCCGGGCCTAAGTTCGACCCGGCCGGCGACCCTCCGAGATCAGGCTGTCAACGCCTCCAGCAGCGCAGCGCGCTGGCGAGAGCCCAGTCCGCCGATACGGCGGTCGGCGGGGATTTCCGCCTCATCCATCAATTTCGCGGCCTTGACGGGGCCGATGCCCGGAAGCGCCTTGATCACGGCCGCCACCTTCGTCTTCTTGACCAGGTCCTCATTGTCTGCGCGCTTGAGCACCTCCGCCAGACTGACCGATCCCTGCTTGACCTGCGCGATCAACTCCGAGCGGGCCTTGCGAACCGCGGCGGCTTTGGCCAGCGCCTCGGAGCGTTGTTCGGGGGTCATTGTGGGCAGAGCCATATGTCCTTACCTTTCACTCGTTCGCTGGTACGTCGGCGTCGAGTAAACATGACACCGGCCCCGCAACCGGTACGACACACCGCGTGTTTCGGCTCAACACGTCGAGCGACCTGCTGAAAGCGTCTCGCAACACAGGTCAGGTGTCCAGAAGTTTGCTCGCGCGGACACCTGGCAAATACCGGGCGCACGGGCCGGGAGGGGTACTACCGTGGGCCGCGACATCAAGGGAGCACCGGTGGAAGGCGGGGCGAATGACCGGGTTGTATCAGGACGCCGAGCGGGCGACGAACGAACCGCCACTCGCGGACAGATACGCCGGCGGCGAGCCGCTGACCTGGCACGGGGCGAAGGTATACCCGGTGCATTCGGAGGTGGTGGGCATCTCCCCCACCACTGTCACGCTCACTTTGCGCTCGGCGCAGCCGCGGCACGGTGTGCACGGTCTCGGCATCGGACTGGCCGTGGAGGGCGGCCACGTGCTGCTCGACGGCCGCCAGTTGCGGGGGGTTGACGTCTGGAGTGACGCCATGGCCGAGGGCATCGACCTGCGGGTGTGCCCGACGGGCACGGATGCCGCACTCTCGCTGACCCCGGTGTGGGTGGACGAGCACGATGCGATCGTGTCCTGGTCGGGCAACTACGGCATGCTCATCACCCGCGAGCGCTCCTGTCTGGTGCTGCACTGCAGCACCGGCGTCGGCCCGCCCGATTTCACCGAACTGGTCGTCGAATTCGTCACCTCGCCCACCCCGCCCGATCCGATTCCGCCCGCCGACGCCGGTCGCTACGGCAGCGCGCTCTACGAGCTGGGTGTCGCGATGCATGGTCGCGGGGATGAACTGCAGGCGTGCCAATTGTGGCGGCAGGCAGCCGATTCCGGGCATACCGGAGCGGCCTACGACCTGGCCGTGGTGCTGCTGCGGTACGACCAGCTGGATGAAGCCGAGCGCTGGTGGCGCTTTGCCGCCAACCACGGTGATGTCCGTGCCATGGCCGGGGTCGCGGAGGTGCTCGAACGACGCGGCAATGCGCTCGAGGCTCGTATCTGGCGGGCGGCAATGACTGCCGAATCAGGCCACTGACCCTGGGAAATTCCGGGACCCGGCAGCGGCTGCCAACTGGCATGCGGTGCGGCCGTGGTGGATTCGCCACGGCCGCAATCAGACTCAGCCGCGTACCGCCGACCCTTCCCGGTACAACCTCAGGTACTCACCGGTCAGTGAATCCGGATGCCGCAGCAGCTCCGCCGGCGTGCCCGTGAACACGATCTCGCCGCCGTTCTTGCCACCGTCGGGCCCGAGGTCGATCACCCAGTCGGCATGCGCGACCACATCCAGATTGTGCTCGATCACCACGACGGTATTGCCGCGCTCCACCAGCCCGTCCATGAGCCGCAGCAGCGTATCCACATCGGACATGTGCAGCCCGGTGGTCGGTTCGTCGAGCACGTACACGGTGCCGCTGTGCTGCAATTGGGTGGCCAGTTTGATGCGCTGCCGTTCACCGCCGGACAGTGTGCTCATCGCCTGCCCCAGGCTCAGATAGTTGAGCCCGACTTCATTCATGGTGCGCAACTTGGCATTCAGTGCTTTTTCGGTGAAGAATTCGACGGCGTCCTCGGCCGAAAGCTCCAGCACATCGGCAATCGACTTGCCGCGCAGCGTGAGTGCCAGTACCTGCTCGGAAAACCGCCGCCCGTCACAGGATTCGCAGTGTGTGGTCACCGGATCCATATAGGCGACCTCGGTGATGATCACGCCACGGCCCTCGCACTCCTGGCACGCACCGTCGGAATTGAAGCTGAACAGGCCCGCGGGCTGCCCGGTGGCCTTGGCGAACAGCTTGCGAATGGGATCCATCAGTCCGAGGTAGGTGGCGGGTGTCGATCGTGAGGAAGCCCCGATGGCCGATTGGTCGACGAATACCGAATCCGGGTACCGAGCCATGAATTCGTCACGAATGAGGCTGCTCTTGCCCGATCCGGCAACACCGGTGATCGCGGTGAGAATGCCTGTCGGAATCCCGACGGAGACATCCTTCAGATTGTGTGCGGTCGCCCCGTCGATGCGCAGTTCACCCTCGGCCTGCCGGAACGCCTCCTTCACCGCGAACGTCCGCCGCAATCCCTGTCCGGTGAGCGTGTCCGCCGCCCGCAGTTCGGCGAAGCTGCCGGTGAACATGATCTCGCCGCCGTGTGTGCCTGCCCGTGGTCCGACATCCACAATGTGGTCGGCGATCTGGATGACGTCGGGATCGTGCTCGACCACCAGCACGGTATTGCCCTTGTCACGCAGCGCTTCCAGCATCTGATTGAGTCGCCCGACATCGCGCGGATGCAGTCCGACGCTCGGTTCGTCGAAGATGTAGGTCATCCCGACCAGCGTGCTGCCCAGATGCTTGATCATCTTCAAGCGCTGGCCCTCGCCGCCGGACAGCGTCGAGGTCGCCCGGTCCAGGCTCAGATATCCGAGCCCGATATCGGCGACCCGGCTCAAGGCGACACCGGTGGCCTCAGCCAATCCCTGTGCGGCCGGATCGGCCACCTCGTCCAGCACCTCGATCAGATCGGTGATCTGCAGCGCCGTCCATTCGGCGATATTGCGCCCATTGATTTTGGTGGCCAATGCCTTCTCATTGAGCCGCGCCCCATGGCAGGCCGGGCACACGCCCTCGTGCAGGAACTTCTGTATCTGTTCCCGCGTCTTCTCCGACAGCCCCGAGGTGTCGCGCTTGACCCGCGACCGCGTGAATTTGTCGGCCAGGCCCTCGTAGTTGGCCTTCCAGGTCCCCTTGTTGAAAGCAAGCTCCACTTTGCCGCCACTGCCGTGCAGCAGATCGTGCCATTCCGCCTCGGTGTATTCGGCGAGCTTCTTGTCCAGGTCGAAGCGCCCGGAGTTGCCGTACAGCTGCCAATCTCCGCTGCCGACACCGTATCCCGGCAGCAGGATCGCGCCTTCGTTGAGCGATTTGGACCGGTCCACGAGTTTGTCGGGGTCTGCGGTGATCGTCATGCCGAGGCCGTCGCATTCGGTGCACATGCCCTGCGGCGTATTGAAGGAGTAGTCGTAGACCAGTCCCGTCGACGGCGACCCGAATCGCGCGAACAGCGCGCGGATGAGCGCGTAGATATCGGTCATGGTCCCGACCGTCGAGCGCGGCCCGCCCCCGACCGCCTTCTGATCGATGATCACCGGCGCGGTCAGATTCTCGATGGCCTCGGCGTGCGGGCGCTCGTACCGGGGCAGGAAGTTGAGGATGAATGCCGGGAAAGTGGCATACAGCTGCCGCTGCGATTCGACGGCGATGGTGTCGAACACGATGGAGGACTTACCGGATCCGGACACTCCGGTGAACACGGTGATCTTGTTCTTGGGAATCTCGAGAGAGATGTTGCGCAGGTTGTGCTCGCGGGCGCCGAGGACCCGAATCGTTTCGGCGGAAGCAGCAGACATGCCTTCAACATTGCCATCACGTACCCCCGAAATGTGGGTACGTTTGTGACGTAAATCACACTTGAATGGCGAGATCTCAGGGTCGAGCCAGGATTGCCGATCGAGGGCGCCGATCTACAGTGACGCTCATGAAGACCATGCGATGGACCGCCGGCGTGGCCGCCGCTGCGTTCGCCGTCACGCTGATGACCGGCTGTAGCGAAATCAAGACAGCCGTCAACCAAGGCGGAGACACCAAGTGCACCGATTACCTCAAGCAGGATGCGAACACCCAGCGCATCACCATCACCAAGTTCATCAAGCAGCAGACCGGCAATCAGAACGAGCCCGCCGGCACCAATGTCGACCTGAGCATGGCGTCGGTCCAAGCCCTGTGCCAAGTGCAGTCCAACGCTGACACCCCGATCAAGAACGCCGACATCGCCGGCATCTTCATCAAGAAGTAATTCCGCCCGAAATCGGCCTGTACCAGCCGATTTCCGGTTTCGGCGAGCGCTCGGCTAATCTTGTCGAGGTTCACCGGTCGGGGTGGCGGAATGGCAGACGCGCTAGCTTGAGGTGCTAGTGTCCTTAGGGACGTGGGGGTTCAAGTCCCCCTCTCGACAC
>NZ_JAODNK010000175.1 GCF_025465275.1 Nocardia sp.
AGCGTTATAAGGGGTACATCATGGCCAAGATGACCGTCGACGAGTTGCTGGACGTCTTCAAAGGCATGACGCTGCTGGAGCTTTCGGGGTTCGTCAAGGCATTCGAAGAACAGTTCGGCGTCACCGCTGCCGCGCCGGTGGCAGTCGCGCCGACGGACACCTCCGCTCCCGCAGCCGATGTCGCCGATGAGCAAACCGAGTTCGACTTGATCTTGGAATCCTTCGGTGACAAGAAGATTCAGGTCATCAAGGCCGTGCGCGAGATTATCTCCGGCCTGGGCCTGAAGGAAGCGAAGGACCTTGTCGAGTCCGCGCCCAAGGTGGTCCTCGAAGGCGTCACCCACGATGCCGCCGAAACCGCTCGAATCAAACTCGAGGCTGCCGGTGCCAGTGCCAGCCTGCGGTGATTCGGCGCGCGCCGCCAAACCCCATGCGGCGCGCGGAGGCTGGTGATCCTGCGGTGAGGTGGTCGCTTGTCCTGGTGGCGGTGTTCGTCTTGCTCGCCGGATACACAGCGACAGAGCCGGTTTCGGAGTGGCGGGAGCTGCCGTCCCCGGCCGCCGGAGCGCGGGTGCTGGAGTTCGTGCCGTGGCACAGGGGTGTGCTGGCCTTCGGATCCGTGCCCGCTGCGGACGGGCGGGCACCGGCGGCCTGGTCGTCGGCCGATGGAAGCCATTGGCGGACGGTGCCAGTGGAACCGCACAGCCCCTATGCGTCGCTCGCGGCACTGATTTCGGCCGGCGTGGGTGACCGCATGGTCGCGCTGGGACAGGCATTCGGCGGGGCGCACGAGAATCCGCGCATGACGGTGTGGAGCGGCGGTACCGGCGGGCTGGAGGAGTACCCGCAAGTATTCGAGTTGTTCGGTGGACCGCATGCGATCGGGGTGAGCGCGGCGGCCGCGCTCGGCAGCACAGACCTACTCGTCGGCGGATGGGACGGGGCGAGTGGCCGATACGGAGCCACGGTCTGGACATCGCCGGACGGTGCCGCCTGGCAGCGTCGAGCCGACGATCCGGCACTGTCCTCGGCGCCCGGTGAACAGACCGGCGCGTCTGCGGTGTCCACCGGCCCATCAGGTTTCGTGGTCGTCGGCGAAACTCTGCGCGACGAAAAACTGTTTCCGCTGGAATGGACCTCGAGTGACGGCGTCCAATGGCAGCGGCACTCCTTGTTCGGCACGGCTGCGGTGGCCACTCGCGTGGGTTGCGGCGCCACCTCATGCACCGTCTTCGGCCAAACCATAGGCGCGTCCCCACACGTCCTCTGCTGGCCGGCCCCCGATGCCGTCGCAGTCTCCGGCCCCAGCGCCGCAGCTGTCGACACACTTCAGGTCGTGGCCGCCGACCAGCGGGTGCTGGCAGTGCTGAAGCTCGACGGCACGGCTCATCTGGTGTCGGTCGACACGAATTGCACTGGCCGGCAGGAGATCGCCTTGCCGATCCCGGCCGCCGAAGCGCAGGTCAGCGTGCTGCCCGCCGGTCTCCTGCTCGCCACTACCGATACCGATCGCAGCAGGCTCTGGCTCCGTGCCCCGCACTGAGCCGTATATCGACGAATTCCTCGGGGCCGGTCGGCTTCGATCGTCAAAGTTCAGGGGTGGGTGTGACGTTCAGTTTCGGCTTGATGCAAACACCCGATAATTGTGGGCTGGCGCACATTTGAAACATGCACTATTCAAAGAGAGTCCTTCGATCTTGTTCGGCTCCCCGCCGGGCTGCGCGCCGAACTGCGGCTCCGGTCGGGGGTGATGGGAGAGCTCTAGTGCAGGTGCTTGGTCCGTGGTCCGATTCGGTGGTGATCGATGAGCTCGCGGGTGGAAAGGCGCGCGGGTTGTACGGGGTACAGAGTTCTGGTGTCCGGGTGCCGGAGTGGGTGGTGCTCGGCAGCGATGTGTACGACAGGTTCCTCGATGATGCGGGATTGCACACGGCGGTAGCGGAATTCGCCGCGATCGCCGAGGTGGAGCAGGCAGTGGTGCGCGCCGGGGAGCTGCGTGCCGAGCTGGTGGCCGCGCCGGTGCCGCCGGTGGTGCAGGAGCTGATCCTGTCCGCATGTGAGCGGCTGGGCGACGGCCCGATCGCGGTGCGTTCCTCGGTGCTCGCCGAGGACGGCGTGGACAATTCCTATGCGGGACAGTTCGATACGTATCTCAATGTCCGGGGTGTGCCGGCGACCGTTGCGCGGGTGCGCGACTGCTGGGCCTCGGCATTCTCCGAGCGGGCCGTGCGCTACGCCTTCGCGCGCGAGCTGTCCCGAGCCGCCGCGCCGGCGGTGCTGTTGCAGCGACTGGTGGCGGCGCGGGCCAGCGGCGTGGTGTTCACCGCGAATCCGGCGACCGGAGCGCGGGACGAGGCCGTGATCAGCGCCGTGTACGGGCTCGGGGAGGGCCTGGTTTCCGGTGCGGTGGACGCGGATTCGGTGATCGTCGACAAGGTGGGCGGCGCGGTGCTGGAGGTCGTGCTGGGTGACAAGGATCGCCGCTATGAGCCCGCGGGCGAGCAGGGCTGGGTGGTGCGGGACGTCGAGGCGGACGCGCGCGGGCGGGCGGTGCTCACCGCCGCCGAGCTCGCCGAGCTGACCGAGATCGGCCGCAAACTCGAATCCCATTGCGGTGCGCCGCAGGACATCGAGTGGGCCATCGACGATATCGGCGTGTGGGTATTGCAGTCGCGGCCGATCACCACCCTCGGCGAGGCGGTCCCGCTCGGACGGACCGTGGAATTGCGCGGTGCGGGCGAGACGATTCCGGACGGTGAGCTGCGAATCTGGGACAACTCCAATATTATCGAGAGTTTCAGCGGCGTCACCTCGCCGCTCACCTACACCACGGCCGCCGATATCTACGGCCGGGTGTATCGCGGTTATGCGGCCTCGCTGGGCGTGCCGGACGAACAGCTGCGGCAGACCGACGCGTGGACCTCGGTGCTGCTGGGCAGCTTTCACTCTCGCGTGTACTACAACCTGCTGCACTGGTATCGGATGGTCGGCATCGCACCCGGATATCCGCTCAACCGCAAGGTGCTCGAGGCCGCGCTGGGTGTGGACGAACCCCTGGCCGACGATATTGCGAAGACCCTGCGGCCGTTCGTATTCCGCAGCCGCACCGCCCGCTTGCGCTCGCGCGCGGTCACCACGGCGATCTATATCCGGCGGCTGCGCGGAATCGATGCCATGGTCGAGCAGTTCGTCGCCGACTTCTACCGGGTCTACGACGAATACGACGCCCTGGACTACACCGAGCTGACCGGCGAACAGGCCTACGAGGCGTATCGGACGGTGGATCGGGACCTGGTCGAGCGCTGGGGCCCGCTCATGGTGCTCGACGCCATCCTGCTGACCCTCACCGGGGCGATGTTCCTGCTCACCAAGCTTTTCCTGCCCAAGGCGCCGGAATGGTTCCTGTACGCCGTGGTGGGTCCGGGAGCCGATGTCGAATCTGCCGATCCCGCGCGGGCCATGACCGAGCTGGCACAGCTCGTCCGCGCTGATCCGGAATTGACGGCGTTGATCAATTCCAGTGCACCGGACCAGATCTACGCCGAGCTGCAGCAGTCCGATCGCACGGAGTTCCTGTCCCGGGTGAACGACTACATCAACCTGTACGGCTACCGCAGCCTGGACGAACTGAAGCTGGAAACCCCCGACCTGCGCGAGGATCCGGCCAGCCTGTTCGTCATGCTGCGCAGTGCGTCGGGGCGGGTCGGCGATGCCGCCACCGCGAGTCGATCGGCCGAGGCGGATGCCTATCTCGATGCGCACCTGCGCGGCCCGCGCCGCCGGATCTATGAACGACTGCGCGCCAAAGCATCTCGCTGTGCCGCGCACCGTGAGCGGCTGCGCTTCTGCCGTACCCGCGCCTTCGGCATGGTCAAGCGCATGATCCGGGTGATGGGCCGCGATCTGGTGACGCGCGGAGCTCTCGACGAGTTCGCCGACGTCTTCTACCTGACCGTCACCGAAATGCGCGGCTGCTACGAGGGTGAGGATACGACGTCGCTGCGCGCCCTGGTCGCCGCGCGAAAGGTGCTGCGGGCTAAGGATTCCACCCTGGTCGCACCCGCGAGATTCCGCACCATCGGCCCGGCGCTGGGTCGCGCGGAGCTGACCGAGCAGGGCTGGGTGCCCCTCACCACCACCGCGGCCGCCACCGTGGGCACGGTACTGACCGGAACACCCTCGGCCGCAGGCATTGTCGAAGGCCCGGCGGTGGTGGTGGACGAGCCCCGCGATGTGGCGGGCGGCATTCTGGTCGCCTACCGCACCGATCCCGGATGGGTGGCCGCGCTGCCGTCCGCGACGGCGCTGGTGATCGAGCGGGGCAGCCCGCTGACCCATGTGGCCATTGTGGCGCGGGAACTGGGCGTGCCCACCGTGGTTCAGGTCAAGGATGCCGCGACGCGCCTGCGGACCGGTATGCGAATTCGCGTCGATGGCATCAACGGCACGGTCACCGTGCTGTCCGAAGGAGATCAGCCTGATGAAACTCTCTGAAGATATTGCGGCTGTGCGGGATTGGCTCGTGAGCCCGTCGGGGTCGACCGGTATCCACCTGGCCGACGAGGCTGACGGGTGGGACTTCCGCAGTTATCGTGAACTGGCCGACCAGACCTGGTCGATCGCCGCGCTCATGCGTGCGCATGGCCTCGGCAGCGGCGACGGTGCCTGCGTCATCATGCCGACCGGATTTCCCTGCGTGGCAGCGTTTTACGCCGTGTGGGCATGCGGCGGTGTCTTCACGCCGGTCGCGCCGCCCATGTTCGGCGACCTGGATGAGATCGTCGCCCATATCGCGGGCATTCTGGAGCAGGCCACACCGCAGCTGGTGGTGACGTCCCCGGAATTCGAGCAGTTCGTGCGCCGGGCGGCGATCGAAGCCGGCCGTGCCGATGAGCCGCTGGTGATAGACCCGAAAACCCTCGAACCGGCCTCCGGTGAAAGGGAATTCGGTGCCCCTGCCGAAGTCTCGCTGCTGCAGTTCACCTCCGGCTCCACCGGAACGCCCCGCGGCGTCCGGGTGAGCTGGCGAAACCTGGCGAACAATATCGCGATGATCTCCCGGCTCATCGATTGGCGGCCCGGTGAGGCGCTCGTGTCGTGGCTGCCGCTCTATCACGATATGGGTTTGGTGGGCGCCTTCCTCACCACGGTGACCAATCAGGGCGATCTCTATCTCATGCGCCCCGACCAGTTCGTGCGTGATCCCGCCCGCTGGCTGCGGGCCATGGCGCATGCGCAGCACTCGCCGTCACCGTCCTTCGCGCTCGGCTATGTGGCACACCGGGTCCGGCCGGAGGAGATCGCCGATCTGGACCTGTCCGGCTGGCGCACGCTGGCCATCGGCTCCGAACCGGTCGAGGTATCGGACCTGCAGTCGTTCGCGAATCTCACCGGCCCGCGCGGCTTTTCGATGGGCTCGTACACGCTGGCTTACGGCCTCGCCGAGGCCACGCTCATGGTGACCTCCTCGCATACCCGCAGTCCGATCACCGCGCTGCGTGTCGACAATCCGAATCTCCGCTTCGGAGAGCCGGTTCCGATCCTGGAAGAGGCGCTGCTCGACGATACGCACCGCGTGTTCGGGGCGGGCTGGATCACCGGGCTCGGATACTCGACTCCGGAATCGACGGTCACTGTCGTCGATGACGAGGGCCGCGAACTGCCCGACGGCGTGCTCGGCGAAATGGTCGTGACCGGTGGCTCGGTGGCGCTGGGGTACTCCGGCACCCCCGGCGCGGGTTCCTCGACCCACATCACCGACGGCAAGCTCTACTCCGGTGACGCCGGATTCCGCTATCGCGACCAGGTCTTCGTACTCGGGCGCATGGGCTCCAGCCTCAAGGTGCGCGGCCGCTCGGTCTTCATGGAGGACATCGAATCCCGCGTCGCCCAGGAGACCGGGCTGACCAAGGGCAAGCTCGCCGCCGTGGGCATCAGCACCGCGGGGGAGCAGGGCATCGCGCTCTTCGCCGAAACCGCGGCGGGCGACTGGATCGCGGAGGCCCGCAAGATAATTCGCGGGCACCTCGGTCCCGCGCAGACCGTGCACATCGTCACCGGCTCGCGAGGCCTGATTCGCCGTACCTCCAGTGGAAAGCCGCGCCGCCGCCATATGTGGCAGCTACTGCGCGACGGTGCGCTCGCCGGTGCGGTGCTGCATGATGCCGAGGCCGCAACGGCCGCCCAGCCGGGCCTCTCCGAGCAGCGGGTGCGGCAGCTGCTGGAATCGGCGCTCGACGCGATAGCGGTGCCGGACGATGCGGCTGTGCTGTTCGAGGGCTCGCTCGCCGAGGGATTCGGCAATGTGGGGTCCGATATCGACTTCCTGGTGGTGGCGCCGGGCGCGGAGGAGATGCCGACGCTGCCGACCGTGCTCTTCCTCGACGGTCGCCGCGTGGAGGTGCGCACGCGATCCGTCGCACAGCTGCGGTGGCAGCTGGAGCAGGTCGTGGTCGAGCCGAGCGAGGATCTGCTGAATCGCTGCCAGCGATTCCTGCGGGGCACGGTGCTGCGGGAGGGGGCGGTTGACCTCGGGGCATTGCGCGCCATGGTTCCCCACCCGGACTTCACCTCGCTGGCGGCAGCGTGGTGGACCGCACGTGCGGTGCAGGCATTGCGCTTCTCGATAGCCCTGCGGGCCTTCGGGTCGCAGGCCGAGTCGGTCGAATGGGCCTGCGACGGCCTGCAACAGGCCATGAAGGGCTGGGCTGCTCGCCACGGCGAAAGCTATATCGAGACCAAATGGCTGCCCGCGCAACTCGATCGGATCGGCTCCGGCGAGCTGGTGGATCGCTATCGCGAGATCGCCGACCCAGGGACCTGGCCGGCCGCCGGACCGGAGGAGCAGGCCCGCTGGGAACAGCTGCTGGAGTTGGCCGCCGCGCTCGGTGCCGGCGAGATTGCCGATGACCCGCATCAAGTCCTGTTCACGCGCAGCCCCGGTGTCACCACCTGGTCCATCGGTGGTCGCCTGCACGTCCTGCGCGGTGACCGAGAGGTATTCGTCCTCTCTGATGAGGCGGCCCGCGCCTGGCGGTCGGTGGTCTTCCGGCATTCGGTGCGTGATGTGCTCGCCCGCTCACCGCACGAGATCGGCGGCGCGCTGGCCGAATTCGTGCACCTGGGGCTGGTCGGTCTGCAATGGCGCGGTGCGGGCGTATTCGAGCCCGCCCTGGCCATGTGCAAGCCGCTGCGCCCGTACACCCCGGTGCCGAGTGCGCTCGCACCCGCACTCGGGCAGACCGGTGCGGCTCGTGACAGTGGGATCGCCATGCTGGTACCGCTGTCCGCCACCAGATTCACCGAATGCGGCCTGAACCTGGTGTGGTCCAACGTGGTGCTGGAGAACGCCAGGGAGGATCTGGTCGGAGCGATCAAGGGCGCACAGGGCGCGGTCGCCGATATCGCGGCACATCGCCTCATTGCCATGAGCGTGCGAGTGGTGCTGTCCGCCTTCGGTGTTCATCCCCTGCCCGCCGACGTCGCCCCGATCGAGACGGTGCGTCGTTTGCTGCCCGCGCATGCGGCACAGCGTGATGACCTGCTGGCTCAGCTGGAATCGGCTCGGCGAGTGCGCTTCTCGGACATCATGCGTACCGAAGGTGACCCCCTCGACGGCTTGGCCACGCTCGACGACGTCGTCACCCTGGTCCGCCGCATTGCCGGAGAACCCGATTCCGCCAATGGTTTTCCGGCCTCGTTCGACTCCCGCGAGCAATGGCAGCGCACGCTCGCCATCGGCTACGACTGGCTGCGCATAGCGGGCTATCTGAATACCGATCTGCCCCTCGACGAGACCCGCGACCTCCTGGCCAGCGGTGGACACCAGCCGCATCTCCGCGAAAGCGAGCACTCATGACCACCGACCCCGCTGTCGGATCCGCTGTCGCCGCGCGTATTCGCGACATCGTCGCCGCCATGGCGCCGCAACCGCCCGCCGAGCTCGCCGACACCCAGCGTCTCATCGAGGACCTCGGCTACGACTCGCTCCGCCTGATGGAACTGACCGTGGTGCTGGAGCGGTCGTTCGGATTGCCCAGGTACCGGCCCGAGAATCTGATGGGCGTATTGCGCGTGGGTCAGGTCATCGACCTGGTGGCCCGGACGGAGGCCGCATGAGTACCCGCGACCTGGTGCTGGTGACCGGTGCGAGCGGTCTGGTCGGCGCGGAGGTGGTCGCCCGGCTGACGGCGGCCGGTCGACCGGTTGCCGCTGTGGTACACAGCAATTCGGTGATCACGGGCAATGACGGCACGCCCGTGGCAGCCGAGCGGCAGGTGACGGGCGATATCCGCGAACCGCGCTTCGGGCTCTCGGCGGACCTTGCGGCCGAACTCGCCGAGCGGGTGGGCTTGATCGTGCACTCGGCCGCGACCACCGCATTCGATGCCACGCCCGACTCCTACGAGGAGCTGAATGTGCGCGGCACCGCGCACGCCGTCGAGCTCGCGCTGGAATGGGGCGTGCCGCTCGTGCACGTCAGCACCGCCTACGTGTGCGGTCAGCGGAGCGGCACCATCGAAGAAGGCGAGGCTGCGCCTGGTCAGTCCTTCGGAAACGGCTACGAGGAGAGCAAGTTTCGCGCCGAGAGCCTGGTGCGGGCAGCGGGAGAGCGGGGCCTGCGATGGGCGATCGTGCGGCCGGGGATCGTCACCGGCCATCTCGTCACCGGTGCGATTCGCGAGTACAAGAACCTCTACACCGTCGTCAAGCTCATGGTCGAGGGCAAACTGCGCACACTGCCCGGCCGCTACGATGCGACGCTCTCGCTGGCGCCCGTTGATCACGTCGCGGATGTGATCACTGCCGCCGCCGTCGATTTCGAGTCGGCCGTCGGTCGCACTCTCCACGCGGTGGGCCGGGACACTCTATCGCTGCGCGAGGTCTCCGATGTGCTCGCCGAGTACCCGTCCTTCGAGGTGGCTACCTTCGTGCCGGAGACGACGTTCCGGACCGAGGATCTCGACGCGATCGAGCGCGAGTACTACCTGCGCATCGGCACTCTCTACACCAGCTATTTCAAGCGCCGCTTGCTCTTCGAGACCACGGTCGCGGCCGAGGTGCTCGGCAGGCAGTCGCCGCCCACCGGCAAGGACTATTTGCGCGTGCTCTTGGATCACTGTCTGGAATCGGGTTATCTCGGCGCACCATTGCTGTCGATCGAGGACATGCTGGCGCGCACCACGATCGGCGGTGCGGTATGACCGACGATCCTGTGCGCAAGCTGCTTTCGGAACTGACGCCGTCCGAGGCGAAGGTGGACGCCTATCTGGGCGACACCTATGTACTGGAGACGGTCGATCAGCTCGAGCGCCTCGGCCTGGATGCCACAACCTTCGCCCGCGAGCACTCGCTATTGCTGCTCAAGCCGGACGCCATTGTCGCCCGGGCGGTCGAGCCGACGCTGGAATGGCTGGCCGGCAACGGGTTCCGGGTGGTCTCGGCCCATCGTGTCGCGGTGGACCGGCATCTGGCGCGGGCGCTGTGGTACTTCGCGTGGAATATCGCCTCGCCGGAGCGACGTCGCCTGGCCGATCTGCTGGTCGGCATTTCCGACGTGCTGCTGCTGGTCGTCCACGGCGCCGACGGCGCTCTCCCGGTGCCGGTCCGGCTCGCGGATGCGAAGGGCGCGACGGATCCCCGCAAACGCCGTCCCGGTGATCTGCGGTACCTGCTCGGGCGGCACAACTATCTGCTGAATCTTGTGCATTCGCCGGATGATCCGGCCGATGTGCTGCGCGAGCTCGCCATCTACTTCGACGAGCGGACCAGAGCGCAGGTGCTCACCGAGGTGGTCACCGGTGTCGACCGGTCCGCCGCCGCAGCCGAGCTCGCGCGCGAGTTGTACGCCGCGGTCCCCGAGCGCAGCTTCGATCGTGACGCCGCCTTCGCCCGGCTCCACGCCGAACTGGGTTCCGTGGCATCGGAATCCGATGCGGAGTGCGCCGAGCTGCTCGAGGCCGGCATGGCCTCCGGCCGGGAGCTGGATGCCTGGTCGGCAATCGTGCTCGGTTCCTACGTATTTCCCATGCGCGTCGGGTCGCAGTCGCAGACACTGCGGCCCATCGGCGCGAAAGACTGGTTGGAAGGTCGACCCTGATGCACATTCAAGCCGTGACGGCCACGCACGTCCGCACCATTCCCCGTACGCTGGCGCACCGGCACTCCGTCTCCGAGGTCTTCGTGACCTCCCTGGACGCCGTCGCCCCCGATACCTTCATCGTCGGCGCCCAATTGCCGCGTATGCACGCCCATTACGGCGATCACGCCGGTGCGCTGGGTCTGCGACACGATCTGGTGGCGGTGATGGAGGCGGCCCGGCAGGCGTCCATCGCCGTGACCCACGAGTTCTACGGCGTACCCACCGACCGCGCGTTTCTGGTGCGGACCTTCAATGGCACCGGTTCCGACACCACCGCCTGGGATATCGGCACCGCCCCGGCGGATCTGGAGATGCAGGTGCGGGCCCTGCGCACCCACTACCGGGGTGATGATCTGCAGGGCCTGGACCTGGTACTCGACATCAGCAGCGGTGGTGTGCCGATGACGACGGTCGACGGCTCGTTCTCCTGGGTGAGCCCGAAGCAGTGGGGCGCCATTCGGGGTGGCTTCCGGAAACAGCTGGGGCTCGGCACTTTCAAGGGTGCGCTCGATATCGGGGAGCGGGCGCCCGCCGCGCTGGTGGGCCGGGAGAATTGGCGCAA
The DNA here is from genome assembly GCF_025465275.1 of Nocardia sp. GTDB lineage: Bacteria > Actinomycetota > Actinomycetes > Mycobacteriales > Mycobacteriaceae > Nocardia. Next base: position 10,704 of record NZ_JAODNK010000175.1, read on the forward strand.
TGTGGTGATCGGACCCCCGGAGTCCAGTGACGGCGTGACTCGTGCTGCGCTGGTAGCGGACACCACGCATCCGATTCTGTTCGACCATCAGCTCGATCATGTGCCCGGCAATCTGCTCATCGAGGCGAGCCGGCAGGTCGCGCTCGGCGCCATCCAGCCCGAACTGCGCCGATTGGTGAGTGTGACAAGCACTTTCAATCACTTCGTCGAGCTCGATCGCCCCGCCGAATGCATCGCGACGATCACCGATGCGGGCGTCGACACCACCGTCGTGCGGTGCGAGATTCATCAAAAGGGTGCGGTGGCCTCGCGGATCGATCTCGAATTCGCCGGGGGCGCACTAGGTTCCGCTGAGGAGGTAGCCTGATGGGTATCGATCTGCTGACCACCACACGCGCGTTTCGCCGGCGACTGGATCTGAGTCGCCCCGTGTCACGGCAGGATTTGCTGGAGTGCCTGGAGATCGCGGTACACGCGCCGAGCGGCACCAACCGGCAGCCGTGGCGCTTTGTGGTGGTGCAGGATGCGGAACTCAAGCAGCGGGTCGCGGAGCACTATCGACAAGGGTTCGCCGCCAATCTGTCCGGCCGCACGCCGCGGCCGGATCAGCTCGCGGACTTGGCTTCCGGCCGATACCTGGCCGAGCATCTGCACGAAGTCCCCGCGCTGGTGGTGGTTTGCGCGCTGGGTCGCCCGCCCGCGGAGCCGACACCGCTGCGGCTGGCCAGCTTCTACGGATCGATTTACCCGGCGGTCTGGAACTTCATGCTGGCCTTGCGCGAGCGGGGTCTCGGATCCACCATGACCACCGCACATCTGGCCTACGAACGGGAAGTCGCCGAGGTGCTCGGCATTCCGTTCGAGGAGGCGACCCAGGTGGCGCTGGTTCCGGTGGCGCATTTGCTGCCGGGCTCGGATGCACCGGCTCGGCGCCGCACTCCTGCGGCCGAGCTCACGAGCTGGGACGGGTGGGGCTCGCCGATGCCGCAGGAGCGATTGTCGTGACCGGAGTCATCGAAACCGCCGTCCGCCCGGGACTTTTCGTGTCCATCGGGCGGATCGGCAGGTTCACCAAGGTGATGTACAAGCCGCACTATCTGCTCTACGGCGTGCTCTGGGTGCTGGCGCTCGAGGGTACGGCCGCGCTGGTGTCGCAACCGGATACGCCGTGGCATCCGACCGGCGCAACAGTCGCGCGCATCGCGATCGTGGCGGTCGTTCTGCTGTATCTGCGCATGGTCGACGAGCAGAAGGATCTGGAGTACGACCGCGTGCACAATCCGGACCGGCCGCTGGTGACCGGCGCGGTCAGCGCGACCGAATTGCGTATGGCCATGGGGGCCATCGCCTTCGGGTCCATTGTGGCGAGCCTGCTGCTGTCGATCGGATCGGCTCTCATGATCGCCGCCGTGCTCGGTTACGGGCTACTGCTGTGGGGGCTGGAGCGGCTGTCGGAGCCGGTGCGCACGAATATTCTGCTGAACCTCGTGGTGACGTATCCGGTACAGCTCTTGGTGACCGGCTACGTGGTGCTCTCGGCCATCGATACCGGTGAGGTGGGCGGGCGTTGGCGGACGGGGCTGGTAGCGGTCGTCTTCGCGGGCGCATTCCTGCAGTTCGAGTTCGCGCGTAAGACCTCCAGGATCAACAGACCTGGTGAGCTCCTGTATTCGAATGCACTGGGCGCGAACGGAAGTGCCGCGGCTTCGATGCTCTGTGCCCTTGTCGCGGTGGTGTGCGAGATTGCGGTGGTTCAGCCGTGGACCCATGGCGGTTCGGCGGCGGTGATCGGCTGGATTCCCCTGGCGCTCCTACTGATTCCCGCAGCGGGGGCGTGGCGGTTCCGGCGCTCGGACGATCCGGAGTATCCGGTGGTGCCTGCCGTCTTGTTCATTCTGAGCCTGTACCTCCTATTGATCGGTCAGGCGGTGATCGCTACGCGGGGGTGACCCCTCAGTGGTGTGCCAGCCGCGCGAAAACGGTTGCCGCACCCGCAAACCCGACAGCGGCCAGCCCCACGCACCATGCGACGGCCGCCACCCACTGGCCGGTGCCGGTGGCATCCAGCAGTCCGCGCACCGTGTCCACGACCGGCGTCGCGGGTTGGTGGTCGGCGAAACCGCGCATCCAGCTCGGCATGGTGGAGGTGCGGACGAATGCGCTGCTGACATAGGGGATGAACGTAATAGCGTAGGTCAGCCCGCCGGCCGCCTCCGGGTTGTCGACGGCCATTCCGAGGGCCACGGCGATCCATGTGATCGCCAGGACGAACAGCGTGATCACCGCGCCGGCCGCCACGCAGCCGATCACCCCGGCGTGCGGGCGATAACCCAGTAGCACCGCCACGGTGACCGCGATGCCGATGGCCGCCATGGTGCGGATGAGACCTTCGGTGACATGCCCGGCCATGAGCGCCTGCCGGAACATCGGCAGGGTGCGGAATCGATCGACGCTGCCCTTCGTCATATCGGTGCACACGCTGGTGGCGGTGATGGATGCGCCGAATCCCGTGCAGAGCAGCATGATTCCGGGCACCACGTAATTGAGATACGGACCGCCGACGTCGATCGCGCCGCCGAAGACGTAGGTGAACAGCATCATGACCAGGATCGGCATGGTGAGCGAGATGATGAGCGTATCCGGGCTGCGCAGCGTGCGCCGGGCGCACCGGCGGAACATGACATAGGTGTCCGCGACCACCGGTGCGGTCATTTCGCGGCGGCCTCGACGAGGTCGGCGGCGTGCGCCACGGTGCCCTCGGTGCGGAGGGTCTTCGCGAATTCGGTGACCCGGGTGCGGCGTTCGGGCGTGAGCAGCGGAGCCAGGGCCTGCTCCATGCGCGCTGTGGTCAGTCGCGTGAACGGCAGATGTGCACCGAGACCGAGGCGTTCGACCTGTCCGCCCCACATGGGCTGTTCGAACGAGACCGAGCAGACCAGGGTGGGCAGTCCGGCGCGCAGGCTCTCGAACAGCGTGCCGATGCCACCGTGATGCACCGCGGCCGCGCACCGCGGAAAGACGGTGTCGTAGGCGAACGGGCCGACGATCTTGACGTGTTTGCCGGCGCTGGCGGTCGCGGCATCCAGATCGCTCCAGCCCGCGCTCATCAGGGCGCGCACGCCCAGCCGGGCGGACACCTCCTCGACCATGGCCAGTACCGCCGCCGTATCGTGGATGGGCATGCTGCCGAAGCCGAAGAAGACCGGTGGTTCACCCTCGTCGATCCAGGACAGGATGCCTTCGTGGTCGCCCGTCAGCTCACCCACCGCGGCGCGGGTGGCGTGGTCGAGGGTGAGGAAACCGGTGAAGGGCCGCCGATCGTCCCATTGCTCGGGTAGTCCCGGAACCAGTGCCGGATCGTAGATCTGGATCTCCGGGACATTCGCCCGCGCCAGTGCCGCAGCGGGACTGGTCCACGTCTTGGGCAGGCCGAGTGTGGTGCGCAGGTCGTTGAGGTAGCGCATGAATACGACGCGGCGCAGGTTCTCCGCGACTGTCCAGGTGGCACGGTTGACCAGCGCCGGGGGACTCCACTGCGGCGGCAGGGCGCCCGGAAACGGATACGCGCTGTTCGATCGGGCCGGGAAGTAGTGCAGGCTGACCAACGGAACGCCCATCGCCTCGGCGACCGAACTGGCGCGGTCCTCGGTGACGGTACTGGCCACGATCAGCTCGGCCCCCGCGCACACCTCGATGACCTCGTTGTTCATCTGCTCCGCGTACTCGGACATCTGGCCCGCGACCAATTGCATGAGCCGCAGCGTGTTTCCGGCGGCCAGGGCCTGCTGCCCCGCCTCGGAGCTGTAGAGCTGCTGGATATCCGGTCCGCAGGGGCGGGCGGCCAGCCCGGCGGCGGTGACGAATTCGACCAGATTGGGTGGGGCGCCGATGAGCACGTCATGACCGCGTCGCCGCAGTTCGAGCCCGAGCGCCACAACCGGGTGCACGTCCCCTCGGGTTCCGGTCAGCGGGATCGCTATTCGCACGGGGCTTCTTTCGGCGCGGGGGTGGGTCCCATCGAACACTCGGTGCTGCCCAGCATGCCGTCCAGACCATAGAAATGTGGGCGTTTCAGTTACCGCCCCGCATCAGTACAGTGTCGGTGATGCACATCGCGATGTTCGTGGACTACCACCCAGCCACGCTGGGCGGCGTTCAAACCGCTGTCGACTCGCTGCGCCACGGACTCGAACGTGCCGGTCACCAGGTGACCCTGTTCGTCGCGCCGGCGCCCGGAGCGGAGTCCGCGGACCCGAATGTGGTGCAGTTGCAGCCTCTTTCCGTGCCCGCGGTGAACGGGTTCTCGGTGGTGCTGCCCACCAAGGCCAATGACGCGCTGATCGACGCCGTGTTCGCCGCGCGCGGCCCGATCGATATCGTGCACACGCACACGACCTACGGCGTCGCCATCTCCGGTATGAAAGCCGCTCGGCGGCATCGTATTCCGCTGGTGCACACCGCGCAGAGCCGCGACGACGCCTTCATCGAACGCACCTCGCCCGCGCCGTATCCGACCGCGCTGGTGCTGCGCCTGCTGCACGGCCGCTTCGTTCCGCATCGGCATCACATGCCGCGGTTGCTGGAAAGCCGTGCGGCGCGGCATGCCTGGTGGACCATTGTCGGGCAGGCGGAGGCGGCGGATCAGGTGATCGCGCCGACCCGCCATTTCGCCGATCTGATGCTCGCGCACGGGCTGACCCGGCCGCTGCGGGTCGTCTCCAACGGGGTCGACGACGCGCTGCTGGAAGACATTGTGGCTCCGGAGAATTCCGCGGACGGACCGCTGCGGCTGGTGTGGTGCGGGCGGCTCTCCGCCGAGAAGCGGCTGCTCGAGGCCATCGAAGCGGTGCAGCGCAATGATCACTGCGAGCTGGACATCTATGGCGACGGCGAGCTGCGGGGCGCCGCAGCGGGTTTCATCGCCTCGCATCGCCTTGCTGAGCGAATCCGGTTACACGGCAGGACAACCCAGCGAGAATGCCTGGAGGCGATGGCGGGAGCCGATGCGCTGCTGTTCCCCTCCAGCGGATTCGATACTCAGGGCATGGTGTTGCTAGAGGCCGTCGCGGTCGGGCTGCCGACTATTTATTGCGATCCTGCGCTGGGTGAAACGGTGCCGGAGGGCGGTGGTCTGCTGGCAGCGGATTCGTCCGTCGACTCGCTGGCCGCAACCATCGCGGAACTTGCCGCCGATCGCAGTGTCCTCGTGGGAATGCGAAAGGTGCTGGGGGAGAGCGGCGATTCGGCGCATCAGTCCCGGCATGTCGACGAGGTGCTGGACATTTACCTGCGGGCGATCGAGAACAACGCGCACGACGCTGTTCCGGCTCTGCCTCGTACATTGGCCGAGATACCCACCGCACCAGGGCAATTACCGTTGTTGGGACACAGTCTGCGCGCATTGCAGGATGCGCCTGGATTTGTGAAATCGCTGCCCGAACTCGGGCCGATTGTGCGAATTCGCTTCGGTAGCAGGACCGGATACCTCCTCACCACCCCCGAACTGGTGCGGGAAGTCCAACTCGGTGATGCCGAATTCGATCGGGAAGACCTGCGCGAGGCCATCGAGGATGTGGCGGGCGGTTCGGTGAATGTGCTGCGCGGCGAGGAGCACAAGCTGCGCCGCAGAATGATCTCGCCGGCGCTGCGGCAGAGCCGGCTGGCCGAATACTCGCAATCGGCAGCCGATATCGCGAACACCTGGTCGGCGGGACTCGCGCCCGGTGACCGGGTGAATCTCATGGACGAGGCGCACGGACTGGTGCTGGACACCGTGTCCTCGACGCTCTTTCAAGCCGATTTCGGCAAGGACGCGCGCCGCGAGATCCGCGACAATGTGCCGTGGTTGCTGAGTCAGGTCATCCTGCGCACCGCACTGCCGCCGCAGGTGCGCCGTCTGCGGGTGATTGCCAATCATCGCTGGCAGACCAAGGCACACCATCTGCGCACCGCCGTGGGCGCGGTCATCACCGAATACCGCCGCCGCGACGAGGATTTCAATGATGTCGTCTCGGCTCTCATCCGCCACACGGACAGTGAGACCGGAGCGACCCTCTCCGATGAGCACATCATCGACGAGGCAATCCTGATGCTCGCCGGTGGCGTCGGATCGATGGCCTCGCTGGCGGGCTGGCTCTGGCACGAGGTCATGCGCCATCCGGATGTCGCCGATCGCCTCTACGCGGAACTCGATGCGGTCATCGGGTCCGAACCGGTTCGACCCGACCACCTCGATTCCCTGCCCTACCTGAAACAGGTGGTGGCAGAGACGATCCGCTTCTGGGGTCCCTGGATCAGCGCGGCCAATGCCACCGAGGACGTGTCCCTCGGCACCCTCACCATCCCCGCAGGCGACGCAATCATGTTCAGCCCCTACATGGTTCAGCACGACCCCCGCTACTTCCCCAATCCGGAAGCCTTCGACCCCGCCCGCTGGGCGCCGGGCCGATCCGACGACGCCGCGAAGAAGGCCAGCCTCTCCTTCGGTGTAGGCCGTCGCCGCTGCCTGGGCGACCACTTCGCCATGCTCGAAATAGCCCTGGCCTCCGCCGCCCTCTTCACCCGCTGGCGCCCGGCGCCCGACGCCAAATACAAAGTCCGAGCGTCGAATCGGGACTTCGTCCTCTCACCTTCGGCGCTCCCCGTAACCCTGTACCGCCGCTAGCGTTTCAGCGGTCGGTATCGACCCACAGCAGCTCGCAGGACATGGTTACCTCCATTGCCCCCTACCCGGTAGCCTCCCAGTCACCGCCTCTTCCTGCTCGCCTTGCTGAAGCAGCCGCTTGATACCCGGAATATCGGCGTCCGGCGGCACATTGAGCGCCACGACGCCGAACTGCTCCAGTCCTTCGCCGTCTGCTCCCAGGGGCACGAAGTTGTCGATGACCTGCCGCAGACTTCCCTCGGAAGGTTCCGACGTCGACGGGACGACCCGGATTGTGCAGTTGCCCGACCACGCTACAAGTTCCGTCATGCGCAGCAAACCCGCACTGTCAGCGCAGACTTGGATGAGATCACCAGCCGAAACCCCGCGCACAAACCACGGAATATTGTCCAGCTCGACCACACCCGGTTCGGTGGACGGCATAGCCCACAGATTCTCCGCACCGACCGGCGGCCACCCATCCTGATCCACCCCCACCCGAGTCGTCGAGAATCCGACCCCCGGCCGGTGCACCGGCATTTCGTCGGAGTTGTAGCGGCGCCGGTTATGCGAAGCGGACATCCGCGGTAGCGAGGCCGAATACCTTGCGCCCGGCGGACATTGCGACGATGACGACAACAGCTGTCCTGGTCTCGGAGTCGATCGACTTGATGCGCCCGGTGAACTCGACGGTTCCAGCGGAGGTGGCTTCGATGACCGTGAAGTTCGACAGCCGGACCCCATACCTGATCATCGCGCCCGGGTCGCCCAGCCATCCGGTGACGAATCCGGCCCCCAGGCCCATGGTGAGCATGCCGTGGGCGATCACATCCGGAAGACCCACGAGCGCGGCGACCTCGTCGTGCCAATGGATGGGGTTCGCGTCCCCGGAGACCCCCGCGTAATTCACCAGATCCCCGCGGGTCAGGTGCACGGTGCGAGCCGGAAGCTCATCACCGACGGCGATGTCCTCGAATCGGAGTGCGGTGCGCGGGACACGTGTGCGTGAGACGGGTGAAAGACGTGCGGCGGCTTTCGAATCCGGCTCCGACGGCCCGTCCACCTCGGCGGACGTCGCCGCGGTTCGAGGGGTTGTGCCGAGGCCGTTCATCACTACGCGCTCGATCACGTCGCTGATGCCGGGGTCGACGTCCTCGCTGGTGAGGCCGGCCACGGTGGTGTGCATGACCTGCACGACCTCGCCGGTCTGGTCGGTGAACGTATTGGTGATGGTGAGCAGGTCCTTGCCCAAGATACGACGCACCGAGGCGAGCTCGACATCGCTGACCAACCGGTCGCCGGTGAGCACCGGCTTGTACATTTCGAAGACCTGGTCGGTCTGCACGACCACGTCGTAGCCGGTCTTCAGGGTCTCTAAAAGCTTGCGGTTGGCCAACATCGCCGTGGTCGAGATGAAGGTGGTCGGCGCGATCAGACCGGCGTACCCGAGCTCACCAGCAGCGCCCTCGCTCCAGTGCGCCGGGTGGAAATCCTGCACAGCCCGCGCGTACTCCCGGATCTTCTCCCGCCCCACCACATAGCAGTCATCCGCCCGATAGCGATACCCCACCAACCCGACCACATCGAACGCCGCCTCCACCAAGCCCTCCTCCATCCGAGATTCCCTCAGCACTCGTCGCCCGCCATCAGCAGAACCGAATCCGTGAGTGAAACCCCACCTTCTCACACGACACGACCCTCGGCCGAGGAAAACAAGCGATCCCTCCCCAAACACCCTCGGCCGCAGTCGTTTTCCGCAGGCCAGACCGGAGAACGAAATCCACCAGCCCTGTCGGTGCCCGTTTCGAACCGCGTGGGAGTCGCCGGTAGCGGACGGATCAACCCGCCCGCCACCACGCTGCCGTCAGCCTTGCACGAATTCGTAGGCGCAGGACACCAGGCCGTCACCGATCTTTCGTGTGTTGACCAGGTGCAGCGGCTTCTTGTCGCCGGTCTCGTCGAAGATACGCAGGCCGGTTCCCAGCACGACCGGGAAAACTACCAGGCGCAGTTCATCGGCCAGGTTCTGTTCTATCAGTGTGCGCACGAGCTGATAGCTGCCGTAGACCAGGATTTCCCCGTCCACTTTCCGCTTCAGCTCCGAAATCTCCTTTACCGGATCGCCGTTGAGGACCGTGGTGTTGTTCCACTGCGGATGTTCGAGAGTCGACGACACGACGTATTTGGGGAGGCTGTTCATTCTGTCCGCCCACTTACGGCTTACGCGGACGTCCATTGCCGGAGTCCGGGACGCGAACCACTCGAAGCTCCGCCTGCCCAGCAGTAGCGCCTCTGCACCGAGGGCTTCCTCGGTCTCGTTGGCGGTCCAGTCCCCGAGGTCCTTGCTGCCCACGTACTGGTGGAACCAGCCGCCCAGCTCGAAGCCTTCCTGGCCGTCCGGGTCTTGGACCACTCCATCGAGGGTGACATTTGTGCTGATGACGATCTTTCCCATTTCCGTGCTCCTTTGACAATGCTGTCGGCTATCACTGGTCTAGACGCCGCAACATCGGAAAAGGAGGCGCTCCGCGACCGCCCCGTTCGCGGCTCGGCCGGCGTCCATACAGCATGGAACCGGACACACGGAATGAGGAGGCGGGAGTGGAGTCGGCGAGAACGGACCTGATATCGAGAGCGCGGGCCGGGGACGGCGAGGCATTCCGAGCGCTGACCGAGCCACACCGTCGCGAGCTACAGGTGCACTGCTACCGGATGCTCGGATCGTTTCAGGATGCCGAGGACGCGCTCCAGGACACGATGCTCGCCGCTTGGCGAGGTCTCGAACGATTCGACGGACGCGCCTCGCTTCGCACCTGGCTCTACCGCATCGCCACCAACCGGTGCCTCGACGCACTGCGCTCTGCTCGCCGACGTCCGGCAAAGCAGTGGGACATACCGGGAATCGAACCACCGGAACCCACTGGACTCGGCGAAATCCATTGGCTCGAGCCCTATCCCGACGCCCTGCTGGACGGTGCGGTCAGTGTGCCGCTCGGTCCGGAGGCGCGCTACGAGCAAACCGAATCCATTTCCCTGGCCTTCGTGACCGCCCTGCAGATCTTGCCGCCGCGCCAGCTCGCCGTCCTCATCCTGCGCGATGTCCTCGGATTCCACGCGAACGAAGTAGCCGACATGCTGGACACGACAGTCGAATCGGTCAAAAGCGCCCTCAAACGCGCGCGTGCGGGAATGCAGCGCCGACTGCCGGTGACTACTGCCCGAGAGCAGCCGCCGGCAAGCGACTCACCCGCCGAGGACGCGATCGTGGCGAAGTTCGTCAGCGCCTACGAAGCTGCCGACATCGACGCGTTGGTGGCTCTGTTCACCGACGACGTCTTCATGTCGATGCCACCGATGCCGCTGGAATACCGGGGCCGGGACAGCGTGGCCCGCTTCTGCGCCTTCGTTTTCGGCTCGGTACAGAGATTCGAACTGGTGCCGACGCGAGCCAACGGTCAACCGGCATTCGGGGTCTATCGACCCACCTCCACCGGCATCCACGGAGTCGGCCTCTTCGTCCTCACCCTCGCCGGCGACCGAATCGGCGCCATGACCCGCTTCGAAAACACTGTCCTGCCGAGGTTCGGCCTGCCGCAATCCCTTCCGAGTGCGATCGATTCGCGCTGAGCAATCCAGCGGCCGCTCCGCTCGAGACTGAACCCGGCGCGCTCGCACACCGTGGGGATTCCGTCATCACCGTCGATTCGAGGATCACCATGCAGATACCGTCCAGCCTGTACGCCGGCGTCGTAGCCATCGGGTTCGCTGTCGCCGCCTTGCCCGCCGCAGCTGCCACTGCGGCTCCGGTCAGCGACCCTCAGTCACCGCCGAGCGTGGTGCGCGACGGCGGGGCGGTCTCCGATGCGGTTCCGCCCGGCGGTCTGATCACCAGTTTCCTACGCAATCAGGTCACCTACTGTTCGATCATCTGCCCGCTCGCCGCCCAGACCGCCACTTCGGCCGCCACCACGATCCAGCAGGCGCCGGGCACGTTGTCCGCTGCTTGGCAGGTCGATGACCCGGTCAAGGCACTCGGCATTACCGCGGCCTCGATCACCGGACCCACGACCTCCGCAGCACAGCGGGCCATCGTCGCTGACGGCACGATCGTGGCGCCGCGCGCACTGAACGCGTTCGAGGTCGGCGTGGTCGGCCTGCTCGACGTCGGACCTGCTGCTGCCGCGGGCGGGCTGCCCGCGATCGTGACGGCGGTCCAGACCGCCCGCCAAGACACTTACACCGCGCTCAACGTACCCATCGTGCCCAATCCCGAGCCCACCGTCGCCCCGCACGATGCCGTGCAGGCCGCGGTGGTGGGGGTGATCGATGCGGGTGCTGCGGTCATCTTCCCGGCTTTCAACACCGTCGTGTCCGCGGCATTCCAAGCCCCTGATGCCGCAGCGCAGGAACTGGCCGCCACCGGCGATCCTGATCAAGCCCTCGCCGCGGGTATGGACACGGTGGCCGCAGCACAGACCGCGGCCGACACCATTATCACCGACGCGGTCACCCGCGCGGTCGACGAAATCCGCGTGGCCACCCAGTAATCCCCCTGTGCCCCAGCTAGATCCGGCTGCTTCCCCGCGTCGACTCGGGCTGGTCCCCTCGAGCAGTATCGGCGAGCGGTCAGAGGGCGAGCATGGCGGCAGCGATCTGGCCGGCCGCGGCGTACCGCAGGGCGGTGCCCATGTCGTCGAGGACGAGCAGTCGCGCCGCGGGGATCTCGACCGCGAGGGCCTCGCCGTTGCCGACCGGGAAGAACGGGTCGGCGCGACCGTGCACCACGAGCGTGGGCACGTCGAGCTCACCGAGCCGCTCCCGCCATCGCGGCGCACAGTCGATGCGGGAGAACACCATTCCGAGCTGGTTCGCCTGGTGCACTGCGGGATCGCTCGACGGCGTCCGGTCCCAGATCCGGGCCGCCGTCGCCTGCGCCTGCTCCGGATCGTTGCCCATCGGCTCAGCACCCTCGGCGGCGAACGCCGCGACGGCATCCCGGTCGGTCCATTCCGGGAGCGGGCGGGAGAACAGCGCGGCCATGACCGCAGGGTCGTGGTCCGGCAGGTCCTCGTCGACCGGGCCCGGCGCCACCGGCCGGGTGCCGACGAGAGTCAGCGCGGAGAACGCCTCCGGGTGCTCCAGCGTGGCGACCTGAGCGACCATCCCCCCGACGCCGACTCCACCGAGATGGGCGGTCCCGGCACCGAGCACCTCGACCAGGGCGGCCGCGTCGGCGGCGAGATCCCGCAGGTCGTACTCCGGATTCTCCGGGTCGAGAGTCGTCGACGCGCCGCAGTCACGCAGGTCGTAGCGGACCACGCGCCGCCGGCCCGCCGCGAGCAGCTCGCACAGCGCGTCGGGCCAGGACAACATCGTTGTGCCGCCGATGAGCAGGACCAGCGGATCGTCCTCGCGGCCGAAGCTCTCGATGCCGAGATCCACACCGTTCGCCCGTACCGCGGTCATGTCGAATCGAAGCGGTCTCGTCATGCCTGGACTCCTGTCTGTCGGTATATCCAGAGGTATCGACGACGGATCCACCCGAAATTCATCGGTGCAGCCGAAATGTCACAGATGCGGAAGCATTTCGGGCTGCGCGAGTCGCTTGATGGTTTCCGCGGGGCTCGTATCGCTGCGGCCGAAAACAGCATCGAAGTAGGCCAGCAGGTAGGAGCGTTGGAGGTCGACCGAGCGGCTTGCATCGATCGGGCCGATCGCCTCGTTCCTCACGCCTTCGGGGATAAGGCCCGCCGTGGCCAGTTGTGCCACGATCACCTGTTCGTCGGTGAAGGACATGTGCCGGGTGCCTGCTATGCGGAGGGGCAGCTTCAATCCGGTGTTGGCTCCCCAGTACGGTTCCCAGCCCGCATGTGCGAACCACGGCGAGGTGTCGCTGGCAACCATCAGCAGCGGCCGATCGAGACCGTCGGCGGAAACGGAGCCGAGTATCGCCCCGTCCAGATTTACGCCGGCGGCCGGGGCTCGCTTCCGCGACACCGGCAGCAGCCGTGGCCGCCATCGATACTGCGGCGACGGCCAGGAAATGCCGTCGTAAACCCTTGTGTTCCAAGATAACTCCCCCGAGTCGTGGTGGGCCTCAGCTGGCTACCATACAAGATCGAAATGGGCGTCGGGCCACTCGCTCGCCGAGCTCACCGCGACGACTTGGGTGCGTGCACTGCCGGCGGCCACGTTCTCCCGAGATGATCTCGGCCCGTGGATCTTCCGGAGAGTCGCGTGGCCGACTCGGACGGGGCGCCGCGTCACCCGCTGATCTTGGTGAGGGCTCGTTCGGATTGGGAGGTCGACCGGGGTGTGTGCTCAGCGTGATTACTCGCGGGCTGCGGGGCCCTCGATCAATCCGTACTCGACAGCGGCGGAGGTGGTGAGTGTCCGTTGCTGTTGGAGGTCGTGGCGGATCTGATTCGTGTCGCGACCGGTGAGGTCCGCCAGTCGAGCGAGCAGTTCGTCGAACATGGCTCGTGCGTGCTCGAGTCGCGGTTCGACACGACTGAGGCCGCCATCCAGACGTACCGACGGCTCCCGCAACACGAACTGGGCACTTCGGTAGGCGTAGCGGTGCTCGCATGATGCGAGCACTCCCAGCGCTGCACCGCCGAGCGTGCCGCTCACGTAGGCGCTCACGGGCGCTCGAAGGACGTCGAGCACATCGGTGACAGTGCTGGCGTCGAGCAGATCTGCTTCCAGCCCGTACATTTCGAGCCGGATCGGACGGGCGCTTTCGGCGTCCAGCGTCAGCAACCGAGCGCACAAATCGGTGGCGGCCGCGGCGTCCAGGTGCCCGCGCGCGATAACCGTCCGCTGCATGAGCAACGCTTCGGCCAGTCCGTCCGGGTGATGATCGATCCACACCTGCGTAGCGGGCGGCGAGTCCGGAACAGGCTGCGGTTCTTCACGTTTCGCCGGATAGTAGTTCGGAAACTCCGACGGCCAAGGCTGCCACCGGGAAGTGGGTGCGCCCGTCTCGATTCTCAACGCTGTTCTCCGATTCGATTCGATTCAGCTGTCGTACTTGTCACTTGCAAGGTGATGCGGCTGTCGACCGCGGCGGCGTATCGCTGCAACGTCGAGGTCCGCACATCGGCGTTCTCGTTCTCCAACCGCGCCACCGCCGACTGCGACGTACCCATGCGGGCAGCAACTTCGGTCTGCGACAACCCCGCCGCCCGCCGCCGCTCCGCCAGTTCGGCAATCAGCCGCGCACGATCCTCCGACATCCTGCGCAGCGCCATTTCCCGGAACCCGGGCAGCGCCGGGAGAGATTCCTCGCCCGGAGAGTGGGTCACGTCCTCGATCATACCTACAACGATATCTCACTTTAGATATAACGCCAGGTCCTCATTCAAACTGGCATGGCAGTGCGTTCGGTCGAATGCATCTTGCTGTTGACAGGATGCATTCCACTGTGGAGTATTGCGGATACGGTTGGCGGTCTGCCGCCGCCCTCCTAACGAAAGAGCGGCTTATGCCCACGATTCCGTGGATGACAGTCGACACGCCCAGCACACCCGAGGTCCAATGCATGGCCTCTCGTCTCGAGGTCAAGTCGCTGCGCAACGCACCCGGCTTCCTGATCGCTTCACTGGCGCTGTGGTGGCAGGCCCGGCATGCACCGGGTGCGCTGGGTGTCGCCTTGAAGGCGGAGGTTCTGAAGGGCACTTTCTGGACCTACTCGGCGTGGATCGACAAGGCGGCCATCTACGCCTACGCGGGCGCCGAGCCGCACAAGTCGACGGTCGAGCGCAAGCGAAAGGTCATGCGGGAAGCCACCTTCGTATACTTCACCGCGCCGGTCGACGAGTTGCCCATGTCGTGGGATGAGATCCGCCGCCGGATCGCCGTGCAACGCGACTCGGCACAGTCGGGACGCTAGTCTGCATAAATCGTGCGTTGCTGAGAGCTGAGATGACGTCGGGCCGTCGATCTTCGAGCGTGCTGTGTGGCCGGTCCGATCTGCGCGCAGGATCAGGGGTTCGGGCCCGCGGTCAGTGTGGCCAGCACCGCAGTTGTGTCGTGGTAGTACGGTCGAAACTCGGTGATCAAGCCGTCTCGAAAGCTGATCCATTGCAGCAGTGAGGTTTTCAACGTTCGCCCGGTGCGCCGAGCACGCAGGCGGCCTCGGCTGTAGACCACGACCCGATCGTCGTCGCTGAGGAACTGCTGCTCGTCGAACCACAGGCCGTCCCAGCTCTCACTCATGGCGTCGATGAATTTCCGAAAGCCGTTGTGCCCACGCCATTCACCGCCGTAGGGCAGGCTGGACGCCTGGTGCATGACAACATCCGAGGCCAAGTGCGCGGCCATCTGCTCGAACTCGGCACCCTCGGTGAGGTACGCGGCCTCGGCTGCGTAGAAGGCTCGCAGCGTGGTCATCACATCGACTGTCATGCTCCCGATCCTCGCGGCCGCCAGCTCTCCAGGCTGGCAAGATTCGGACGCCGCGATTCGCTGTCTGGGATCGGAAGCCGGATTCACGGTCAGCGGTCCCGCCGCGACATCCGGAAGGCCGGTCTCGGGCGGAGGTTGTCGCACTCCTCTGCCGTACCGTCACCGCCTGGCCCTCGCAGAGGGGGTGAAGTTGCCGGACGTAGCCTGCGCTTGCTCAGGTGACCCGTGCGGCCACCAGGGTCTCGAAGGTATAGGGCCGCAGGCCATCGGTACGGCCGGCGAAGTACCGCTGCTGGAGGTCTGCACGTGCGGGATGGTCCATGACCTTCAGGCCGCACCGGCTGATCAGCCTCTCGATCTCGGATACCGGCCAGCCAGGCTGAAGAGGCTCGCCGACAGAAGCCGCGATCGGCGTGTAGATACGGGCGAATTCCGTCCCCACGTCGTCGAGCGCACAGTCCTCGGCCCGGTAGGAGAACACCACCTCAGACCCGGGAGCAGCGGCCGCGATCGTGCGCAACCCCGACTCGATCGCCTGTGCCGTCAGATAGGGGGCGACGCCCGTCCAGCAGAACATCGCCGGCTGCGCCCAGTCGAACCCGGCCGGGCCCAGAGCATCCTGAACCGATCCGGCCTCGAAATCAGCAGGCACGAATACCTGCGAGTCGCTGAGCGGCAGGCCGAGCTCCCTGACCCGCTCGAGCTTCCAGGCATGGGAGGCAGGGTGATCAACCTCGAACACCGTCAGCGAGCCGAGCAGATCCGGCCGCCGCCACGCGAACGAGTCAAGCCCCGCGCCGAGAATCACGTACTGCGTGAAGGCGCCAGCAGCCAGCCGGTCCTCGGCGTACCGGCTGCGGGTGCAGACAGCCGCGCGGGATTCGCGACGCACCGGGCCGGGGAACAGCGGATCGAACTGGTCTCGCAGCTGCTGCCATACCGGGCCGACAAGCACCAGGGCCAGCACATCGTCCAGTACCCACGGCGACGCCGTCTCCAGGCGAAACAATCCACGCGACACGGCCGCAAACATCGCCGTCCTGCTCGGCGCGCTTTCCATG
>NZ_JAODNK010000196.1 GCF_025465275.1 Nocardia sp.
GACAGCGGAACCAGCGCCTTGACGATACGGGCACCACTGCGCTCCTCCATGGCCTGGATCTGGCCACGGCGAGAGTTCAGGTCGCCGATCACTTCGCCCATGTAGTCCTCGGGCGTGATGACCTCGACGGCCATGATCGGCTCGAGGATCACCGGACCGG
Organism: Nocardia sp.; assembly: GCF_025465275.1. Classification (GTDB taxonomy): domain Bacteria; phylum Actinomycetota; class Actinomycetes; order Mycobacteriales; family Mycobacteriaceae; genus Nocardia. The sequence goes on from NZ_JAODNK010000196.1 coordinate 161, forward strand.
CCTTGCGGGCCGCTTCCTTGAGGGCGGCGGAACCAGCGATCTTGAACGCCATTTCCGAGGAGTCGACCTCGTGGTAGGCGCCGTCGAGCAGCGAGGTCCGAATGTTGACCAGCGGGAAGCCGGCCAGCACGCCGTACTGCATGGCGTCCTGCATACCGGCATCGACGGACGGGATGTACTCGCGCGGAACGCGGCCACCGGTGACCTTGTTCTGGAACTCGTACGTCGCGCCGTCCTCGGCGTCGGTCAGCGGCTCGATCGCGATGATCACGCGGGCGAACTGGCCGGAGCCACCGGTCTGCTTCTTGTGGGTGTACTCGTGCTTGTCGACCTTCTTGGTGATGGTCTCGCGGTACGCCACCTGAGGCTTGCCGATATTGGCCTCGACCTTGAACTCGCGCTTCATGCGGTCCACGTAGATGTCGAGCTGGAGCTCACCCATACCACCGATGATGGTCTGGCCGGTCTCCTGATCGAGCTTCACGTTGAAGGTCGGGTCTTCTTCGGCGAACTTCTGGATCGCGCCGCCGAGCTTCTCCTGATCGGCCTTGGTCTTCGGCTCGATCGCGACCTGGATAACCGGGTCCGGGAAGGTCATGGACTCCAGCACGATCTGGTTCTGCGGATCGCACAGGGTGTCACCCGTGGTGGTGTCCTTGAGGCCGATGACCGCGTAGATGTGGCCGGCGACACCCTCGGGAACCGGGTTCTCCTTGTTGGAGTGCATCTGGAACAGCTTGCCCAGACGCTCCTTCCGGCCCTTGGTCGCATTGATGACCTGGGCGCCGGAATCGACCCGACCGGAGTACACGCGAATGTAGGTCAGCTTGCCGAAGAACGGGTGCGTCGCAATCTTGAACGCCAGGGCCGCGAACGGCTCCTCGACGCTCGGCTTGCGAGTCAGGATCTGGTCTTCCTTGCCCGGCACGTGGCCGGTCACGGACTCCACATCCAGCGGGGTCGGCAGGTAGTCGATGACGGCGTCGAGCATGGGCTGAACGCCCTTGTTCTTGAACGCCGAACCGCACAGCACCGGGTAGAGCTCGGAGTTGACGGTCATCTTGCGGATGGCGCCCTTGATCTCCTCGATCGAGAGCTCCTCACCGCCGAAGAACTTCTCGAGCAGCGCCTCATCGGACTCGGCGACGGTCTCGAGCAGCTGCTGACGGTAATCGGCAGCCTTCTCGACCAGATCGGCCGGGATCTCGACGACCTCGTACTCTTCGCCGAGCTTGGTCTCGCCGCGCCAGACCTTGGCATTGTTCTCGACCAGGTCGACGATGCCCTCGAAGGAATCCTCGGCGCCGATCGGCAGCTGGATCACCAGCGGGCGCGCGCCCAGACGATCCTTGATGGTCTGCACGGTGTAGTAGAAATCCGCACCGAGCTTGTCCATCTTGTTCACGAAGCAGATACGCGGCACGTCGTACTTATCGGCCTGACGCCACACCTGCTCGGACTGCGGCTCGACACCTTCTTTGCCGTCGAACACGGCAACGGCGCCGTCGAGGACGCGGAGCGAACGCTCCACCTCGACGGTGAAGTCGACGTGACCCGGGGTGTCGATGATGTTGATCTGGTTGTTCTTCCAGAAACAAGTCGTCGCGGCCGACGTGATGGTGATGCCGCGTTCCTGCTCCTGCGCCATCCAGTCCATCGTGGCGGCGCCGTCGTGCACCTCACCGATCTTGTACGTGATACCGGTGTAGAAGAGGATGCGTTCGGTGGTGGTCGTCTTACCGGCATCGATGTGGGCCATGATGCCGATGTTGCGGACCTTGTTGAGGTCGGTGAGCACGTCCTGTGCCACGGAAATCTTCCCCGCTCGTAGCTAGTTGGGTTCTTCGGGAACGACCCTGGCTTCTCCAGCGGTCATCACGGTGTCAACGCCCGGCGTGGCGCCTGAGTGCCGAGCACTCCAGACAGCTCAGCTGCCACGCCGGACTGTGACTCGACTCCCGGCACTTCCGAACGGAAAAGCCGGGGGCCGAATCACCAGCGGTAGTGCGCGAACGCCCGGTTCGACTCAGCCATCTTGTGGGTGTCCTCGCGACGCTTCACCGAAGCGCCCAAGCCATTGCTGGCATCCAGCAGCTCGTTCGCCAGACGCTCGACCATGGTCTTCTCGCGACGTGCGCGGGAGTAGGTGACCAGCCAGCGCAGCGCCAGGGTGTTGGCGCGACCCGGACGGACCTCGATCGGCACCTGGTAGGTGGCGCCACCGACGCGGCGGGGCTTCACCTCGAGGGCGGGCTTGACGTTGTCGAGCGCGCGCTTGAGGGTGACGACCGGATCGGTGCCGGTCTTCTCGCGCGCCTGCTCCAGCGCGGCGTAGACGATGCGCTCGGAAGTCGACTTCTTGCCGTCCATCAGGATCTTGTTGACCAGCTGAGTAACCAGCGGGGACCCGTAAACCGGGTCGTTGATCAGCGGACGCTTGGGTGCGGGGCCCTTGCGTGGCATATCAGCTCTTCTCCTTCTTGGCGCCGTACTTGCTGCGAGCCTGCTTGCGGTTCTTCACACCCTGGGTGTCGAGCGAACCGCGAATGATCTTGTAGCGCACACCCGGGAGGTCCTTCACTCGACCACCGCGAACGAGCACCATCGAGTGCTCCTGCAGGTTGTGACCCTCACCGGGGATGTAGGCCGTGACCTCGACCGCGCTGGTCAGGCGAACACGCGCGACCTTACGCAGCGCGGAGTTCGGCTTCTTCGGAGTCGTGGTGTACACGCGGGTGCACACGCCACGACGCTGCGGGCTCTCCTTGAGGGCCGCGGTCTTGGTCTTGGTGACCTTGTCGCGACGACCCTTGCGGACCAGCTGGTTGATGGTTGGCATAGACCGGCTTTCCTTATTAGTAACCAGATGTCTGGAACTTCATGTCTTAGTCATTCGAGCTTTCGGCCCAGTTCCCGCGCTATTTCCTCACCACGGGGTCGGGCGTGTCATGCGCAAAGCGTTTGCCGATTTACAGGCACGCTGGGGAGGTCAGCCGCTCTCGCTGGCCTACGTACTGCGCACAAACCTGCCCGAATGCTTCCGGGCACAGCGGTCCACGATACCCGCACCCTTTACAGGGGGCAAAAGGGGTCCCCACACTGACCCTTTCGAGCGACCTGCAAGCAGTTGCTACGAGGCGCTGGTAGAGGGGATTACCGAGACAGGTTGAGAGTCAACTCGACCAGCTTGCGGGCCGCATCGCACGGATCCGGGTGGTTGGAACCGGCTCGGTAGTTGAGCCACCAGCCGACGATCCCGGTGTCCGCGGCGGGTGCGCTGACACCGCACGAATCCGGGTCGTTGGGGCGATGCGTTTCGAGCGAGCGGCGACCCTGCACGGTTATGTCGTTGGTCACATAGTGCAGCTTGTCGTTATTGGCCTTCTCGTTCGCGAGCGAACCCTCTTCGTACCAGTTCAGGGTGATCATGCCGCTGCCGGAGGTGCCGCCCTCCAGATCCCACATGCAGACCGCGCCGTTGAAGGACGGGTTCACGTAGGTGCCGTCGCCGACGGTCTTGGTGATGTCGTCGAGCGAGACCACATCGCATTCGCGCAGCAGTTTGTCGAAATTGGTATTGATCTTGCCGCCGCTGTCGGTGGTAGTGCCGCCCGCGGGCAGCGCGGTGCCGGGGACCGTCTTGCCGCAACCGGCGACGGCGGTCGTCAGCGCGAGTACCGCGAGCAGCACCGCACCATGAGTCCGCCGCATGCCCATCCCCCTCATCCGAGCCTCTGCACGGTCAGTTCCGCCATCTTGTGGGTGCGGTCGCACGGATTGCCCAGATTGCCGGAGGAGAAGAGGCCGTAGGAGATGGACCATTCGAAGAAGTCGTCGTCCAGCTGCACGGCGAGATCGCAGACGGCGCCGGCCGGGTCGAGAGCCTGGAAGCCTTTCTTGCCACCGACGTCGATGGTCTGCGGATTGCGGCCGACGCTGGCCACCCAGGCCTTCTCGCGATCGATGGGACTGCCGCGGTAGGAGGCGAAAGTGACGCTGGCCGAGCCCAATCCGGAGGCCTTCCAATTGCAGCCGACCGCATTCTTGAACACCTGCGATACGGTGCCGAGCCCCCCGAGGTCGCGAACCTCGTCATCGGTGAGGTGGCCGCATTCGCCGACGAACGGGCCCAGCGTCGCCACTTTCGGCGGTGGCCGCAGGCCGGTCGTGTTGTCCGAATCGCTCTTCCCGCCGCACGCCGACAGCAGCAGCGCGAGGCTCAACCCCGTGACGATCGCTGTGCCGATTTTGGCTGTGCCGATTTTGCCCCTTCGCTGCGCTCCGGGGCGGGTTCGCGGCCTGGAAGTCTCGATTCTTCCCTCCTCCGCTCCTCCGCTTCGCTCCCCCGCTCCGTCAGTCCAGAATCGAGACGGCCGCGAACCATCTGCGTGCATGCATTGGACGGTACCGGAAGTGCGTGATGGAGTCGCGATGGCAGCAGGCGCGGATAGCTCGTCTCTATCAAAGGTTTCCGCGTGCCTCCTGCTCGCGTTCGATGGCCTGGAAGAGGGCCTTGAAGTTGCCTTTGCCGAAGCCGAGGGAGCCGTGGCGTTCGATGAGTTCGAAGAACACGGTGGGCCGGTCGGTGATGGGCTTGCAGAAGATCTGCAGCAGGTAGCCGTCCTCGTCGCGGTCGACGAGGATGCCGCGCGACTGCAGATCTTCGGCGGGGACGCGGACGTGGCCGATGCGGGAGCGGAGTTCGGGGTCCTCGTAGTAGGTGTCGGGGGTGTCGAGGAATTCGATGCCCTCGCGGCGGAGGGTGTCGACGGCGGTGAGGATGTCACCGGTGGCGAGGGCGATGTGCTGGACGCCGGGGCCGCGATAGAACTCCAGGTATTCGTCGATCTGGGATTTCTTGCGGCTCACGGCCGGTTCGTTGAGCGGGAATTTGACGCGGTGGTTGCCGTTCGCGACAACCTTGCTCATGAGGGCGGAGTAGTCGGTGGCGATATCGTCGCCGACGAATTCGGCCATGTTCTCGAAACCCATGACGCGGCGGTAGAACTCGACCCAGGTGTCCATCTGCCCGAGTTCCACATTGCCGACGACGTGATCGATGGCCTGGAAGATCCGCTTCGGCGCGTCCGGACGGGGCTGGTAGTCGGAGCGGCGGGCGACGAAGCCCGGCAGATACGGACCGTCGTAGCGGGAGCGGTCGATGAGGGTGTGCCGGGTTTCGCCGTAGGTGGCGAGGGCGGCGGAGCGGACGGTGCCGTGGCCGTCGGTGTCGTCGTGTGGTTCGACCAGGACGGTGGCGCCGTGGGTGCGGGCCCAGGCGATGCAGCGGTCCACGTCCGGGACCTCCAGGGCGATATCGGTGATCCCGTCCCCGTGCCGGTCGTGATGGGCCACCAGCGGGCTGCTGGGGTCCACTGCGCCGCACACCACGAAGCGGGCGCTGCCGCTGCGCAGGACGTAGGCCTTGTGGTCGCGATTGCCGGTTTCGGGGCCGGAGTAGGCCTCCAGCCGCATACCGAAGGCGGATTCCAGGAAGTGCGCGGTCTGGGTGGCATTGCCGACTGCCCAGACCAGTGCGTCCCAGCCGATGACGGGGAAGGGATCTGCGGCCGCGTCATGATCGACCAGGCCGATCAGCCGGCGTAGTTCGTCGGACTCCGGTGCCACAACCTCGATGCTCATGTGATCAGCAAATCGCTGCGGGTGCCAGCTGAGCAATATCGGGGAATTCGAGTAGACATCCTGGTGAATTACGCCACCATCCGGGCCCTGGTGCTGGACAATTTGAATACCACATCACCCTCGAGCGGAGGTCCTGCCATGGCACGCACGCCCGCCAAGCTGGACGAACTGGATCTGGCCATTCTCACGGCCATGCACGACTACCAGAAGGCAGGGATTCTGGAGCTTTCGCGGCGCACGCGGGTTGCCCGCGCGACGGTGCAGTCACGGATCGCACGTATGGAGGAGGCGGGGGTGATCTCCTCCTATGATCCGCAAATCGATGTCACCGCAGCGGGTTTCGATGTGCAGGCATTTGTGACGCTGGAGATCACGCAGGGCGCGCTGGAGGCGGTGGCCGCCGATCTGGAGGGCATTCCCGGGGTGCTGGAGGCGTATGCCACCACCGGTTCCGGTGATGTGATGTGCCGGATCGGCGCGGATTCGCATGCCGGGTTGCAACATGTGCTGCTCAGCATCGACCGCAGTTCCTCGGTGTCGCGGTCGCACAGCGTGATCGTGCTGTCCACCGTGGTTCCGCAGCGCACGCTGCCACTACTGCGGACCCTCACCCCGTCCGGGTCGAGTAAGGCTCCGGCTTACCGCAATTCGCACTGAGTCGCGGATTCACTTTGCAGGTGGATCCCGGCCAAAAGCATGCCGGGGTGCGCCTGACCCGACGGGAGTTCGCGGTCGTCGCGACGGAGTCGCGCCCGACGTGACTGGTTCCCGCTAGACGTGATCGGCTTGCACTAGATCATTCGGGACGAGGCGTTACGTGCGGTTCATGCGGGTGATGAGGCCGCAGACGTGGGCTTCGGCGGCTGTGCGGGCGTCTGCGGGGTGGCCGGATTCGAGGGCTTCGAGAATGCGGCGGTGTTCGCGGAGGGCGGTGCGCCGGTTGCGGGGGTGGGCCCAGAGGTCGCCGCGGTAGAGGTGGGCCTGGGCCTCGAGGCGCGCGAGTTCCTCGGCGACGGTGCGGTTTCCGGAGCGGTCGCGAATGAAGGTGTGGAATTCGAGGTCGAGATCGGTGTCGCGGGCGGGGTCCACATTGTCGCGGAGGTTGTTGTCCTGCTCGGACAGCATGGCGGTGAGTTTGCCGAGGTCGGATTCGGTGAGGCGGGTGGCGGCGCCGGCGGCGGCGAGGCCGTCGAGGACGGAGCGGACCGCGAGTACATCGCGGATCTGGGCGTCGTCGACGACGGCCACGCGGGCGCCGGCGTGCGGGACATTCACGGCCAGGCCCTCGTAGATGAGCTGCTGCACCGCTTCGCGAACCGGGCTGCGGCTCACACCCAGTCGCGCGGACAGGGCGAGCACGCTCAGCGGTGCGCCCGGTGCGAGTTCGCCGGACAGCACGAGCTGCCGCAACTGCCGGTGCACGGAGGGGCCGAGCAGTTCGCTGTCCGGTTCGGTCATGGATGGTCCTTTCGATGCTCGGTACGAAATTACCCTTGCGGCCGGTAGTTGGCCTGGACGCGCTGGGTCAGGAACTCGGCGGCCGTGACGGGCGGATAGACGCCCTGCGGGCCGGCGATGATCGCGTCGCGGTCGGCCTGGGCAAAGTAGGCGATGCTGTAGCGGTCACCCTGGTATTCGTCGGCGCCGGGGCTGCGGACGCGGTGGAAGTTGGAGGGCAGCAGGTCATCGCTCCAGCGGGTGAGCATGTCACCGATATTGCAGGTGATGAGCGCCGAGGACGGCGTGATGGAGGTCCACTGCTGTTCGGCCATCTCCTTACCCGGGCAGACCTGCAGACCGCCCTGGCCGTCGCGCTGGAAAAGCAGTGTGACGCAGTCGAAGTCGGTGTGCGCACCGGCCCGCCAGCGGCCGGGCACCTCGCGCAGTTCGGCGGGGACGGCGAAGTAGTGCAGCAGGCGCAGGGTGGATTGGTAGTGCTCGGAGGCCGGGTTGTGCGCGGTGGTGAAGTGCTCGCGGGGCAGGCCGAGGCGATCGGCGAAGCAGGACAGCACCTGCATGGCGACGCGCCAGCAGCGATTCTCGAATTCCAGTACGGCCGTGGTGAATCCGGGCAGCTCATTCGCGGTGGGCCAGCGGCCGTCCATATGCGGCCGGGTGATCTGGTAGGACTCCTTCTGGTCGGGGACGCCGATGGAGGGGCGCACCTGGCTCAGCGATTCCCATCCCGCATTGTCGGCCTTGACCAGTGGGTACTGACCCTTCACCGGTTCGGGCAGCTCGAAAAAGCCTGCGGTGACCGCGAATACGGCGTCGATCTGCTCCTGCGGAATGCCGTGGCCGGAGAGCTGGAAGAAGCCGATATCGGTGGCGGCAGCCCAGAGCTGGTCGGTGATCTCGGCGCGGCGGTCCTCGAAGTCGGTGAGGTCGATAATGCGGATGTCCCGCGCGGCCTCGGCACCCAGCCCGCCCATCTGCTTCTCACGGGCGACTTCGGCGGTGTCGTTGGTCATGGGTTTCCCTCTCTGATAAAGGTTTTCAGCCTGCGGTGACGGTGCGATCGAGAAACTCTTTGTCGACGAGGTTCTTGGCCGTGAGTCCGGCCGGGACGTTCGCGCCGCCGTGGCGCAGGATGGGCGCGAACTGGTCGATGACGCGCTGTACCCGGGCTTCGTCGAAACTGCCGAGCACACCGTCGGTGTCATTGCCGATCAGGCCGCTGTCGATCAGGGTTTTAGAGCCGTAGGCGGCGAGAGCCGCGCTGTAGGGCGTCAGATTCGCGCTCTTGGAGACGACATCGACGACCACGTCGTTGACGTGACTCGGGTCCGTGCGGAATTGCGCTGTGGCCCTTTGGATCATGGGGACCAAGCGCTGCAGGCACGGTCGCAGGGCATCGAGCTTGTCGGTGCGCACGTTCACCGTGCGGGCGTATCCCTCGTAGCCGACATCACGCAGCAGCTGGTAGCCGACCGGCTTGTCCCAAGCCTTCACTTCGTGCTCGTAGACATAGGGCTCGGAATTGGCGAAACCCTGCTGCGCGAAGGAGGGATCGGAGACGAAGCGGGAGGGTCCGTTGTCGTAGGAGGCGTCGATCTGCTTGGCGTTCAGCAGTCCCCGGGACACCAGCCACTCGGGGTAGAGCTGGCCCTGCGAAACCACCACGGGGGCATTCGCTTTGCCAATATCGGCAATACCGTGCCAGTCGGAATGGGTTTTGGGATCCCACATGAGCATCTGCGGGCTGGACCGCAGCAGGGTGGTGACCGCGACGATCGGCTGCTTACCGGACGCCGCGATGGCGTCTTCGGAATGATCGAGGCCCAGCGTGATCGACGGATCGACATACATCTGCGAGGGCACGGTCTGGAAGCCGATGGCCGGGCCGCCGGCGCGGATCTCCAGCTTGACGCCGGTGTCCTTGCCGTCCACCACGAGCGGCCCGGTGACCTTGTTGTTGTCGGAGTCGACGTGATAGCCGGGGCCGAGCAGTCCGAAGATCGGGCCCGAGTCGGTTTCCGGATCCCATTGCAACTGGACCACGACGGTCGCGGGGCAGCGTCCGGCCAATTGCTGTTCGGCGGGTGCGGCCGGGAGTTGTACTGCGGCGGAATCGTTCTGGGAGTTGGAGCAGGCGGAACCGGTGGCGACCACGAGGGCCGCGAGTCCGGCTACACCGAGACGGCGCAGACAGGTGTGCATGAGTTCTCCACAGGGTGTTGATAAAGAGTCAGCGGCCGGAGGCGTGCCAGCGGCCTACGGTGAGTCGCTGGGCGACGGTGAAGATCGCGAAGACTGCGACACCGAACAGGGCGGCCAGCAGCAGCGCGGCGAGCAGATCCTCCGATTGCAGTCGCGCCCGGTAGGTGTCGAGCAGGGTCCCGATACCGGGCTGGCCCTTGGCGAAGAACATGTCGCCGATGACCGCGCCGGTCACCGAGAGTCCGGCTGCGGTGCGCAGGCTGGCCATGATGGACGGCAGCGCGGCGGGCAGTTCCAGGGATATCAAGCGGCGCAGTCGATTCGCGCGGCCGAGGGTGAAAAGTTCCCGCAGGTTGTGGTCCACGCTCTGAATGCCGAACAGGGTCATGGCGATAATGGGGTGCACCGCGATGAGCACGCAGACCAGGACGCGGGCGGTGAGACCGTAGCCGAACCACAGGCCGATCAGCGGGACGACGGCTAGCACCGGAATCGCCTGCAGCACTACGGCATAGGGATAGACCACACGCTCGACCGCTTTGGCCTGGCTCATGAGTACCCCGATGGCGATGCCGAGTACCGCGGCGAAGAACAGGCCGGTGACTGCCACCCGCGCGGTCACCGCCAGCGCGTGCAGCATCACCTCCATTTTGGCTGGGTTGCTGAGGGATTCGGCGAACACCTGGTGCGGCGGCGGGAGCAGGAAGCGGCGGTCGGGGGCGAGCAATACCAGCGACACCGTGTACCACGCGGCCAGTGCTAGTCCGATACAGACCAGTGGCACAACGGCTTTGCCGAGCCAGCGGTACGGAATCCGCCAGGCGGGGCGGGAGACGGCGGGCGCGGAGACGGCGAGACCTACCATTACGAAGCCTCTTTCAGGGAACGGGACACCCGCGACACCAATTCGGTGAAGGCGGGCTCGAAGCGCAGTTCGCGGCCGCGCGGATACGGCAGGTCGATATCGATCACCTCGTGCACCCGGCCGGGCCGGGCGGACATGACCACCACCCGCCCGGCCAGGAACACCGCCTCCGAGACCGAATGCGTGATGAACAGTGCGGTGAAGGCGTTGTCGCGGTAGAGCCGCAGCAGCTCCTCCTGCATGCTCAGCCGGGTGATCTCGTCGAGGGCGCCGAAGGGTTCGTCGAGCAGCATGAGGCGTGGTTCGAGGGCCAGCGCGCGGGCGAGAGAGACGCGCATGCGCATACCGCCGGAGAGCTGACCGGGGAGTTTGCCCGCGAAATCGGCCAGGCCGACCGCGCCGAGCGCACGGGTGGCGCGCTCGCGGCGAGTGCTGCGATCGATGCCGCGCAATTGGGCGCTGAGTTCGACATTGCGCAGCACATTGCGCCATGGCAGCAGGGTGGCATCCTGGAAGATGAAGCCGACCGAATCGGTCTGCACCGCAATGCTTCCGGAGGTCGGCGGTTCCAGGCCGGCGGCGAGCCGCAGCAGGGTGGACTTGCCGCAGCCGGAAGGTCCTACCACAGCGACGAATTCGCCGCGCCGCACCTGTAGGTCGATATCGGCGAGTGCGATGACCTCGCCGGAACCGTTGCCGGAGTAGCACTTTCCGATGCCGGTGAACGCGATCTCCGGGCTGGTCCCCGAGTCGTGCACTGTGCTGCCGGCCGGGTTCCGCGCTGCGTCTTGCAGGACCACCGCACTCACCTTCTCTCGCTCTGAATTGCGTGCACTGTGTGCGTGAGATCAGTGTTGTCGATCTGAATTACATGCAATCGTGTGACTGTTTCGAATTGATTAACTGTCACTGCATGCTATTGAGCTGCTTCACCAGAGCCTGTTCATCGGTGCGGGTGCTGTGGCCGTCGCGGATCACGACCTCTCCGTCCACCCACACCGTGTCCACCACGCGCGGGGAGGCGGTGGTGAGCAGCATGGCGCCCGGATCACGCGCCGGGAGGCAGGCGAAGTCCCGATCGAAGCGGATGAGGGACAGGTCGGCGCGGTCGCCCACCCGGACTCCGGAATGCGTGGCGGGATCACCCAGGGCGCGGCCCGCGCCGCGGGTGGCCATGCGCAGCATGTCGTCGAAACCGAGCAGGTCGGCGCGCTGATGCGTGACGCGCTGCAGGTACGCGCCCATGCGCAGGGCCAGCAGCATGTCCTGGGTGTCATTGGAGGCGGCACCGTCCACCCCGAGACCGACGCCGATGCCGGCGGCCAGCATGGCCGGTACCGGGGCCACGCCGCTGCCCAGTCGCATATTGCTCAAAGGGTTGTAGGACACCGAGACTCCGCGTTCGGCGAAGACCGCCCGCCCGCGCTCGTCGAGCTTGCAACAGTGCACAGCGAGCGTCCGCTCACCGAGCAGGCCGCCGGCGTCGAGGTAGTCGACGGCCGAGCAGGCTGCATGCAATCGGCACATGTCCTCGTCGGTACTGGTTTCCAGCAGATGGATGGAGATGGTTTTGCCGGTGCGATCGGCGTATTCGCGCACGGTCGCCATGCCCTCGGGCGTGAGGCAGCGCGGGTTCGGCACCGCCAGCGCGGTGGTGATGCGGGAGCCCGCCAGCCGGGTATCGAGGTCGTCGATATGTGCCAGGACCTCTGAAAGTGGTTGCAGCAGGCGAGGATCCATGCCCCATTTGCGGGTGACATCCGCGCGATCGGCGAGTCCGCGCCCGAAGACCACTCGAATGCCCAGCTCTTGCAGCGCACGCAGCGCGGCATCGTGCACGGCCTCCGACGAGTTCGGCCACATATGCTCGACCACGGTGGTGACACCGCTGCGGAGCAGTTCCAGCCCGCCCGCCAGTGCGGCGAGATAGGTCTGCTCGGGAGTGGCCGCCACCGTGAATTCGCCGACACAGTGCAGCCATTCGAGCAGCGGCAGCCCCTCCCCCGCACCGCGCAGCACGGATTGCTGGAGATGGGTGTGGGTATTGACGAACCCGGGAATCAGATGCCCGCCGCTGCCCTCGAACCGCGGACCCGGGCGATCGATTCCCGCGCCGGGACCGATCGCGACGATGCGGCCGTCCTCGACGACCACATCCTGGCCCGAAAGCCATTGCGGCCCAGCGGCAGTGGCGGCATAGACGGTGACATCACCGATAACAGTGGACAGGGGCGTAGAGCGCACCATGCGGCATTCCTCCGGGAAATGCGGCTGGTTCGCCCGCCTCCAACAGACGGTGCACATGCGTCCGTTTCAGCCATGAACGCCGTGCCGCCACACTAACGACCCCATATTGCATGCCGGTAAACCCCGCCGCCGTGGCCGGGCGACCCGACTGCATCCAGCACCGCCGCCCCGTCATCCCGGCACCACCACCCCATCATCCCGGCACCACCACCCCATCATCCCGGCACCACCACCCCATCATCCCGGCACCACCACCCCATCATCCCGGCATCCCGGCATGCTTTTGGCCGGGATCCACACCGCCCGCGCTTCACCGATGCGGTGGATCCCGGCCAAAAGCGCGCCGGGATGACGGGGGCGGCCAACCGGCGGGGCCATCACTGCCGCCGGGTTTCCCTTGTCAGGGTTTGAGATTCGCGCCCGGAGCAAGTATTTCGACGCTGGGTGCCCGGTCGGGTTCCAGGAATTCCAGCAGCGCATGGGCTTCCGCTTCGACTGCGGCCTGCTGCCGGGGCGACCAGACCGCGCGGGGGCTGATGCGCAAGCGTGCGGTATCGGCGGTGGTGAAGATCTTGTAGATGCCGGAGAGGTAGCCGTCCACGAGGATCGACGAGACCTGGGCGGCGAAGGCCTGCAGGGGTGGGGCGGCGCCGTCCGGGATGATGCGGGTGCGGTCCTGATGGGACAGCAGCGCATGGTCGTACCAGCTCAGCAGGCGAACGGGGGCGGGGAGATCCGGGTCGGCGAGTGCGGCGTCGGCGGCGTCGTAGAGGGTGCGGCCGCGGTCGTCGGTGTAGGTGCGGACGCGGTCGCCGAGGCGGGCCACGGCCGGTTTCATGCCGGTGAGTTTGGACCAGGTCTGCATATCCATGGTGGTGGCCGGACCGAAGGCGCGCAGATAGCGCAGCAGCAGTTCCTCCAGCGGATAACCGTGGTCGAGGGGTGCGCCCAGCCAGGGTTCGACGCGTGACCAGACGGGGCGGCTGCTGTCTCCCCAGCGGCCGCGCGGCGGGGTCTGCAGCACCGGCAGCTGGTAGAGCCAGGTCTGCAGGACCGCGCCCGGATCACGGTCGGGGTACAGCGCGGCGGCGTGCGCACGCAGGTCCGCCGCGGACATGGGCTCGTCGCCGAGCACCTCCTCCCCGTGTGCGCGCACCTCCTCGGGATCGAGGCCGACCATGGCGCCGTAGTTGAATCCCTTACGGAACGGGATCTTTTCGAGCTCCGGCTGGATATGCGGTGCGATGCGCAGCGCGTCCACCGGGGTGACCAGGTGAATGGTGCCGCGCATCAAGGTGATTCGCGCCAGCGAGCGATCGTCCAGCGCCGCCGAGACCGTCGCCGGGTCGAAATCGCTTGTGCGGCTCCACAAGGCGACGAACGGCGGCAGCATGTCCTGCGCCTGTAACCCGACCAGCTGTTCGCACAGCTGCGGCGCGGTGAGCGTGGCACGCTCCAGCAGGTGCTGGCGCGACAGCAATGTGCGGTTCAGAACCTGCTGGGAAAGCTTCACAATTCAGCCACGCTACGGGATATCGCGGTCAGCGCAGCGTGACGACGACCTTGCCGGTGGCGGTGCGCTTGTCGAGTGCGGAGACGGCTTCGGCGGTGTGCTCGAGGGTGTACAGCAGCGGGTCCGGCGGGGCGATCTGGCCGCTGGCGAGCAGCGGCGCGACCTCGGCCCACTGCTCCTGCAGGTAGCCGGGGTGGGTCATCACCCATTCACCCCAGGCCGCACCGATGACCTCGACGTTCTTGAGCAGCAGGCGATTCACCTTCACGGTCGGGATATCGCCCGCGGTGAAGCCGACGACCAGTACCCGGCCGCCGGAGGCCAGCGAGCGAATGCTGTCGGTGAAGCGGTCGCCGCCGACCGGGTCCAGCACGATATCCACCCCGCGCCCGCCGGTCAGTTCCTTGACGGCGGCCAGCCAGCCGTCGGTCAGCACCACATCGGTGGCGCCGTTCGCCCGGGCCACTTCGGCCTTCTCCTCGGTGCTCACCACGGCGATGACCCGGCCCGCGCCCAGCGCCTGCGCCATGCGCAGCGTGGAGGTGCCGATACCGCCCGCGGCGCCGTGCACGAGCACGGTCTCACCGGGGGCCAGGCGGCCACGCTTGGTGAGGCAGAAGTGCACAGTCAGATCGTTGAACAGCACACCCGCGCCCGCGGCGAGGGAGACATTGTCAGGCAGCGTGAACACCATGTTCGCGGGCGACACCGCGACCTCGGCGGCCGCATTGCCGAGCAGGGTCAGCGCCACCACGCGGTCGCCCGGCTTCACATGCGCATCCGCAGGGGCCTCGCGCACGATTCCGGCGACCTCACAGCCGACGACGTACGGCAGCGGCGGCTTCATCTGGTACAGACCGCGCGTCATGAGCACATCGGGGAACGCGATGCCCGCCGCGTGCACCTCGATGACAACGCCGCCGGGATAGGCCGCGGGCTCGGGGACGTCGAGAACCTCGATGGCCTCCGGCCCTTCGAGCTTGCTCACCACGGCTGCACGCATGCCACACACTCCGATCAATGCACCATTGGATACCCGCCGAACGTAACCCATACAGCCATGGCGTGTCACCGCCACCGGGCGAGTCGGCCGGCGCAGTTCCGGCGGCAGGCGTGCGCCGCACGGCCAACCGAGCCATATCTGATCGACGGACCCGGCGGGTCCGCCCGGCGGTCCTGGCGAATGACAGGGGCCGCCGAACCCATCTCCGATCAGCGGTGGGTGTACTCGATCATCGCCTCGTCGGCCAGGGTGGCGCCGCCCTGGACGATGGCCAGTGCGGTGGAGGTGACGCGGTACTGGGTGCCGTCGCCGGGGTTGGTGGCGGTGAAGCCGCCGGAGCCGTCGGGCACCGGATCGTCGAGGTCGATGCCCGCGCCGTCGCTGATCCGCACGCCCTTGTAGTAGTAGCGGCCGACGCCGGT
>NZ_JAODNK010000230.1 GCF_025465275.1 Nocardia sp.
TGTGCGGATGCGGATCGATATCGTTGCCTTCGGGTTTCGCGGCAGAGCCGGAACCGAATTCGTCGAGAAAGCACCAGGCGCCGACGGTCGGCAGGTCGCGCTGCGGCAGCGAGCGGTGCACGGTCACGCCACGTACTCCGCCGAGCGGCACCTCCCGGGCGGGGAAGAATTCGGCGCGCGGACCCGGCCGGCCGGAGGCCTCGCACAGCGACTCCTCCGGGTTCGGCTCCAGGTCGCTCATCGCTTGATGCCCTTGCCAACGACGTGTTCGTCGTAATCGGGATGTTTGTCCAGCCAGGCCTTGATGAACGGGCAGCGCGCCACTATGACGCGGCCGCGGCCGATCACATCCTCGATCGCCCTGCGGGCGAGTGCACTGCCCAGCCCCTTACCGCCGAACGCACTGTCCACCTCGGTGTGGATGAAGACGGTGTCGTTGTCCCGTTCGCGGTACTCGGTGAACCCGGCGAGCGAGTTGCCGTACCAGACTTCATAACGGTGCTGCGAGTCATTGCGGACGACGGTGGTCGCCACGGCTTGTTCGCTCATTGTTCAGTTCTCCTTCCGCACCCGTACCGGATGTTTGCTCAATATCGAGACCCGATTGAATGTGCCCATGGTGGCCGCGGCCCAGATGAGAACGGACATCTGATCATCCGACAAGTGTTGCCGCGCAGCAGCATACCCACGTTGCATACATTCCTCCCCGGGCAGCGAAGTCACGGTTTCGGCGAGGACGAGGGCGGCCTGCTCCTGCTCGGAGTAGAGGTTCGGGCTGCGTTGCCACGCGTCCAGGACGGCGAGTTGCTGCGCGGTGACTCCGGCTTCGAGGGCGGCCCGATGATGGGCGTCGAGGCAGTACGCGCAGCCATTGAGCTGGGAGACGCGCACATTCACCAATTCCATCACCGCCCGCCCCAAATCGACTGTGGCAGCGGCATTACGCACCGCCAGGGCGACATCACTGAGCGCGTGGAAGACCTCGGGTGTCTGCTTGTCTATCCAGACACGGTCATGGGATACGGGCGACTGCATAGTGGTCGCATACTAAGCCGCGAATGTGAAACGTGCCCTCCGGTTTGTGAATCACGCCGTGCACGCGCCGCGCTCGCCTGTTAGAGCGCGCCCTGCTCTTCGACGGTGCATCCGGTCAGCACCCCCGGCAGATCCGGCATCCGGTCACCCTCGTAGAGGGCGATTTTGTAGTCGAGGACGGCCACGGTCTGCCGCAGCCCCTCGATCTGGGCGAGCACATCGGTGCGGGTGCGCCGGAACATCTCCAGCCGCTCGGGGAAGGTGTGCTCACCGGCCCGCACCAGCTCCGCGTAGCGCACCATATCGGCCACCGGCATACCGGTCAGTCGCAGCTTCGCGATCAGGGCCAGCCAATCCAGATCGCGATCGCAGAAGCGCCGCTGCCCGGCGTGATCGCGGCCCACGTAGTTCAGCAGGCCGATCCGCTCGTACCAGCGCAGCGTGTCCCGGCTCAGGCCGCTGCGTTCGGAGACCTCGCCGATCGAATACCGCGGCCGCTCGTAGTCGGCGTCGTGCGGCGTCGATGCTGCGCTGTTCCGCGCGGGTGCTGCTGTGCTCACGGTCTCGCCCCTCTCGGTGGAACATCTCCGACGCTAGCCACCTGGAGTGCACTCCAAGCAAGTCCCATTCTGCCGAATCCCGGCAATACGCGCCTACGCTGGGGGCATGGCAAAAGACATTGATCGGATCCGGGCACGGTCGGCGCTGGAGACAGTCAAGGAGAACCCGCTGATCGCGGCAATCGCGATCCTGCCGGTGCTGGCGGTGTTCGGAGTGATCTGGGCGGTAGCCGGATTCTTCTGGGCGTTGCTGCTGCTCCTGGTTGTCGGCGGCGTAGCGGTGTGGAAGGGGAAGCTGCTGGGCTAGTTCCCGATCCCTAGCGCGGCACGTGGAAGCGGACGAGTTCGCCCGTGCCCGGATCGACGGCCGCCCACGGCCGGTCGAATTCCAAGATCGCCAGCGCCGAGGTGGGAAATTTCGCGCTGAGTTCCGCCGCCGCGTCCGAATCCCGGTTGGCGGCCAATTCCCAAGCGGTCCACGGCATTCCGGGGGAGTGCCCGACCATCAGCAGCGTCTGCACCCCGTCGTCGGCCAGTTGCGCCAACTGGATGAGCGAGTGCGGGGTCGCCTCGTACATGGACTCCTCGAACGACACCGGTGCGGTGACGCCGGTCGCCGCGAGCGTCTCGCGGGTGCGGGTCGCCGTCGAGCACAGCACGGCGTCGATGGGTGGCTGGGTCGCGCGCAGCCAGTCGCCGGCCAATCCGGCCTCGCGCAGACCACGCGGCGCGAGCGGTCGTTCATGGTCCGCCACGCCGTCCGGGTAGCCGGATTTGCCGTGGCGCATCAAGATGAGAGTCCGGGCCATGTGCACTACGGTATTCCCCACCCCTCTACCTGCCGAGACTGGTGTCACAACACCCGATCCCGCTCCCGGCAGGAGACTCGCCTCACACTCGAGGCACACTGAAGGTGGCGTGACACCTGCGTGCCGACAGGCACCGGAACGCCACATATATTAGAACGTGTTCTACCGCCCTGCTCGAACCCCGAGCGGAGTAGCACCACGCGACTGTTTCGAGGATCTTCGAGATATGGCCTATGTGATCACGCAGCGTTGTTGCAACGACGCCAGCTGCGTACCCGAGTGTCCGGTCGATTGCATTCGTCCCACTCCTGAGCAACGCGAGTTCGCGACGACCGAGCAGCTCTACATCGACCCCGATACCTGTATCGACTGCGGTGCGTGTGTCGATGCCTGCCCGGTGGACGCCATCTTCTCCGAAGATGACCTACTCGCGTCGCTGGCCAGGTTCCAGGACATCAATGCCGCGTACTTCGTCCGGCACCCCCTGGAGTCGAACTTCGAGCCGCTGGTGCCGCCGAGCCGCGCGCCCAAGGAGCTGGGCACCCTGCGCGTCGCCATTGTCGGCGCCGGGCCGGCCGCCAGCTACGCGGCCGAAGAGCTGCTACGCCGCGCCGATGTGGAGGTGGAGCTGTTCGACCGGCTGCCCACCCCGTACGGCCTGGTGCGCGCGGGCGTCGCCCCCGACCACCCGGGCACCAAATCGGTGGCGAGCCTGTTCGAATCGGCCTTCCGCCGCGATGCGCTGCAGTTCCGGCTCAATGTCGAGGTGGGCAAGCACATTTCGCACGAGGAGCTGCTCGCGCACCACCACGCGGTGCTGTACGCGCACGGCGCCTCCACCGATCGCCGCCTCGGCGTCCCGGGTGAGGAGCTGTCCGGCAGCATTTCGGCCACCGAATTCGTCGCCTGGTACAACGGGCACCCGGATTTCGCGGACCGCGAATTCGACCTGTCCGGTGAGCGGGCCGTCATTGTCGGCAACGGCAATGTCGCGCTCGATGTGGCGCGCGTGCTGACCGTCGATCCGGATGTGCTGGCCAAGACCGATATCGCCGACCACGCCCTGGACGCGCTGCGCCGCAGCAATATCCAGGAGGTCGTGGTGCTGGGCCGCCGTGGGCCGCTGCAGGCCGCCTACACCTCGTCGGAGTTCCTGGCGCTGGCGCACCTGAAGGGCGTCGACATCATTGTCGATCCCGCCGATCTGGAGCTCGATCCGGCCAGCCGGGCGGAGCTCGAGGATCCGGACGTGGAGCCCTCGCTGAAGCTCAAGTACACCCTCGCGCAGGAGTACTCGGCCAATAAGCCGAAGCCGGGCAATAAGCGAATCGTCTTCCACTACCTGGTTTCTCCGACCGAGATCACCGGCGACGGCAAGGTCGAGACCATCGAGTACGTGCACAACGAACTCGTCAAGGAGGACGGCGGCACGGTGGCGCGCCCGTCCGATCGCACCGGCAGCCTGTCGGCATCGCTCGTACTGCGTTCCGTCGGCTACCGCGGTACGGCCATCGCCGACATTCCGTTCGACGAGAGCCGGGGCGTCATCCCCAATGCCGGTGGCCGCGTACTGGATGCGGACGGCAATCCGGTGCAGGGCGTTTACGTCTCCGGCTGGATCAAGCGTGGTCCGCGCGGTGTGATCGGCTCCAACCGCGTCGACTCGCAGGAGACCGTCGATCACCTGATCGCTGATTTCACCAACGGCACACTGGTTGCGCCGCAAGCGGGTCGGCAGGCCCTGGACGCGCTCCTGGCCGAGCGCCAGCCGGATATGGTCGGCCGGGACGGCTGGAAGGCCATCGATCAGGCAGAACGCACCGCGGGCAAGGCCGCCGGCCGCCCCCGCGTCAAGTTCACCAGCCTCGAGGATCTCCTCAAGGCCGCCAAGGGCTGAGCCCGCTCCGCAGCACCCGGCTCCCGAGTCGAACCCGGTGCGGCCCATCCGAATCGGATGGGCCGCACTGCTGTCCGCCGATGCCGCGCAGAACTCCGCAGGGCCGGAGTGTCCTCGGGTCGAACCAGAGTGTTCTCTGGGCGAAAAGGAGCGGCCCCACCTGGATCGGGCGGGGCCGCGGCGTAATTCGCTGTGTCAGTGGGCGAGCAGGTTGATCAGCAGGCCGTCCTTGGCACAGATCGAGGGGATCGCGGTGTCGGGCTGGGCATTGCAGCTCCAGCCGTCGATGCTGGCCACATCGGTATCGCTGACGGTCTGCACGTATTGCGTTGCGACATTGATGGCTTCGGTGCAGCCGACGCGCCCGGCCGGGGTGCCGACCGCGACCACGGTGCGGATGCCGCCACCCGCATCGGTGACCGTGCCGCAGCTGGCGTCCCCGACCGGGGCCGGGGAGGTGGTGGGCGGCGGGGTGGTTGTCGGCGGGGCGGGCGGATTGGGGGCCGCCGTGCCGCGCAGGCCGAGCTGGAAGCCGTCCTTGAAGCAGATGTGCGGAACGTCGGTGTCGGGCTGCGGTTCACAGGTCCAGCCGTCCACCTGTGCGGCATCGCCGGTGCGGGTGGCATTGACGTAATCGCTGGCGACGGTGACGGCCTCGGTACAGCCGGGGATTCCGGCCTGGTTCGAGTACGCGATCACATCCGCGGATCCGCCATTGGCTCCGGTGACCGGTCCGCAGTTCACATCGGCGGGCGACGGCGTGGGCGCGGGCGGCCGAGTCGGATTGGGCGACCGGGTCGGGACGACGGGCGGCGGCCCCGGCGCGGTGGTGGCCGACCCGGCGGCGCTCGTCGACTTCGTGGTGGCGGTGGTTGTGCTCTTCGCCGAATCCGAGGAGTGGCCGCAAGCGGTCAGCCCGACCACCAATGCCGGCGCGGCCGCGAGCAGCGTGAGGCGGGCAAGTCTCATTCGGCGAACTCCTGTTCTCGACCACCACGCGGTGATCGACACTGCGAGAGTCTGCCAGGCTAATTGTCAGCGACCGTCATTTCGCCGGGGATGTCCGGCGAGTAGCAACTTTCGGTCAGACCGGCAGCGGCCCGATCCGCACCGTGGTGGTGGTGATCCCGCCGACCACGAACCACAGCCGCAGCACCGGATACCCGGTCCGATCGCCCGGCTCGTAGCGGCTGCGCACACTCACGTGCTGCCGCGCCAGCACCGGCGCGATGTATTCGATGACCGCGCGATGCGGCCCCGCCACCAGCTTCGGATAGTCGACCAGGTACTGCTCCACGGCCTGCCAGTACGCGGCATTGTTCACGTGGTTGTACTGGTCGATATCCGTGGCCCGCACCGGAAACGTGAGGTCGGCGTCGGATTCCGGCGGCGTCTGGTCCACCAGCCACGGCCGCCAGCGCAGCCGGTGCTCACTGGTGGTGCGCGAGAGTTCGGCCAGTCCCTCATCGCTGATGCGGGTCGGCATATTGGTGAACTCGTTGATATTGATCCAGAAACCCTCGGTCTCGATGAGACCGCCGTTCTCGCTGGTGACCCGGACCCGCATATTCGTCCAGCGGGTGGACATGGCCGAACACCAGCGGGTCAGCTCCACCCGTTCCGGCCAGTGGATCGGCCGCACCACGTCCACGACCGTGCGGCGCACGATCCAGGCTGGATCGGTGCGATGGAAGAACCCGGAATGCATTTCCTCCCAGGCAATGTCCTGCAAATATCGGGCTACGGCGTCGAAACGCACGCGTTGATAGGGATCCACATCGCCAGCCCGGACGGGCCACGCCGTGGCGAAACCCATGCCCTCCTGGGGAAGCGGGGCGAGTGGCTGATCGAGTGACACTGGTGCTCCTCGCGCTGCACAGGTGTGCCGCGTTTCGTGCGGTGCTTGCTGTGACTCGACTTTACGGGGCGTGTGTCACACACTCGCGGCGAGTCGCCCCTACTCGTCTCGGACCGGTCCTGATTACCGCACGGAATGACAGTCCGCCGCCCGGCCCGTAGCCTTTTCCCGTTGCAGGACAGCACGGGGAGGCGACGCGGGTGGCGGCGGAGAACAGGGCCGGTTCGCGGTTCGGACAGTACGAATTGCGCCGGCTGCTCGGCGTCGGCGGCATGGGTGAGGTCTACGAGGCGCACGACACCGTGCGCGACCGGGTGGTGGCGCTCAAGCTCCTCGATGTGGACCTGGCCAAGTCGGCGACCTATGTGGAGCGCTTCCGCCGGGAATCCCGCACCGCGGCCCGATTGCAGGAGCCGCACGTCATTCCCGTGCACGACTGGGGTGAGGTGGACGGTGTCCTGTTCATCGACATGCGCCTGGTGCGCGGCCGCGATCTCAGTGCCCACCTGGCCATGGACGGCCCGCTCACCCCGGAGCAGGCCGTCGAGGTGGTGGAACAGATCGCCGCCGCGCTGGACGCCGCGCACGAGAGCGGTCTGGTGCATCGCGATGTCAAGCCCGCCAATATTCTGCTGACCGGTGAATTGTTCGCGTACCTGGTCGATTTCGGCATCGCGCACGCGGAATCCGATATGCAGCTGACCACCGCGGGCAGCGCCATTGGGTCGTTCGCGTATATGGCCCCGGAACGTTTCGAGCACAGCACCGGCGCCTCGATCAGCGCCGATATCTACGCGCTGGCGTGCGTGCTGTACGAAAGCCTCATCGGTGAGACCCCGTTCCGCACGGACGGCCATCTGGCCACCATTCACGCGCACATGATGACCCAGCCGCCGCGGGCCAGCATCCGTCCCGGCGTACCAACCGGTTTCGATCAGGTGATCGCCACCGGTATGGCGAAGGATCCGGCCCGCCGCTACACCTCGGCGAGCCAGCTGGCCCGGGCCGCCAGGGCGGCGCTGTCGCCTGTGGCCACGACCGCGCAGCCGCTCGTCACAGCATCGCCGGCGGCTCCGACTCTCTCGCAACCGATTCCGCTCGTCTACCCGCCGCCCGAGGCCACGGAGCCGCCGGTCGCATCGAACGGTCATCCCGCCACGGCCCCGCTCGCACCGCCGCCGAAGCGGATCCTGCGCCCGATCCTGGCTGTCGGGGGCGTGGTCGTGACCATGGTGCTCCTCGGTGGCGTCGTGGGCTGGCAGTTGTTGTTCGGCAACGACGACGGCGGACCCACCGCCATCGGCGCGACGACGACAATCGCCACCACCACGGTCGTCACCACCACGCTCGCCCCGTACGTCGGCACCGTATCCGGAACGGACACAGGGGGTTTCGTCGGCGGCCTGCGGTGTAATGCCGACGATCCGGCCCTGGCCGTCGGCCGCACCTCCGCCTCCCGCCTGGTGGTCTGCCGGACCGGTACCGGCCGGTACTACTACCGGGGATCTCGGATCAGCGACGGCGCGACACAGGAGATCGATGATCCGGTCCCCGTCGGAATCGGCGGATTCACCGCGACCAATCCCAATGACGGCACCAAATACCTCATCACCACCCACGCACTGACCATCATGAAGGCCGGCCAGGTCCTGGCCGCCGAGCCGATGCTCGAATACGCCCACCGCTGACGTTTTCCCTTCAGGGACATGACAGCCGGGTGCGCGGGCCGTAGCCTTTTCCTGGGGTAGGACAACGCAGGGGAGGCGACGCAGGTGGTCGCAGGGGACCGGGCCGGTTCACGGTTCGGGCAATACGAGTTACGGCGCTTGCTCGGCGTCGGCGGCATGGGCGAGGTGTACGACGCCTATGACACCGTCCGGGATCGCACGGTCGCGCTCAAACTGCTGGATGTCGAACTGGCCAAATCGCCCACCTATGTGGAGCGCTTCCGCCGCGAATCCCGCACTGCCGCCCGGCTGCAGGAGCCGCACGTCATTCCGGTGCACGACTGGGGTGAGGTGGACGGTGTCCTGTTCATCGATATGCGGCTGGTCAGCGGCCGAGATCTCAAGGCGCACCTGATCTCGGAGGGGCCGATGCCGCCGGGGCGCGCCGTCGAAGTGGTGGAGCAGATCGCTTCCGCGCTGGACGCCGCGCACGAGAGCGGGCTGGTGCATCGCGATATCAAGCCCGCCAATATTCTGCTGACCGGTGAATTGTTCGCGTACCTGGTCGATTTCGGCATCGCACACGCGGAATCGGATGTGCAGCTGACGAGTATGGGCAGCGCCATCGGGTCGTACGCGTATATGGCTCCGGAACGCTTCGAGCACAATACGGCGATTTCCCCGTCCGTGGATATCTATGCACTGGCGTGTGTGCTGTACGAAAGCCTCACCGGCGAAATACCTTTCAAGACGGACAGCAATCTCGCCACCATTCGCGCGCACATGATGACTCCGCCGCCCCGGCCCAGTGTCCGTCCCGGTGTGCCGGTCACCTTCGATCAGGTGATCGCTATCGGTATGGCGAAGGATCCGGCCCGCCGGTATGCCACCGCGGGCCAGCTGGCCCGGGCCGCCCGCGCGGCCCTCATGCGCGCCGATCACGGTGCGACCACTCGCACCTCGGTCGCACCGGCCCACTTGATTTCGCGGGTCCCGCAATCACTTCCGCCGACCGGCTATCCGTCGCCGCAGGGCGGGCAACCCTCCGGACCGGTCGGTTATCCGGGCGGTCACCCGTCGGGCCCGATCGGCTACTCGTCCGGGCCGGGCGATCATCCGTCGGGTCCGGTCGACTACCAGGCTTCGCAGCCCACGCAGGTTCGCATGCCGTACGCGGAACCGCTGCGCGAACACCCCTCCGCGCCGCTGCCCCTGCCGCCCCCGCAGCGCAGTTCCCTGCCGATCGTGGTCGGTGCGCTCGTCGGCGCGGTGCTGGTGATGGGCGGTCTGCTGGCCTGGTTGCTGTTGTCCGGCAAGAACAATGGCACCACCACCACAGCAGGCGGCACTTCGTCGATCATCACCACGCCCGATGCGACCGCACCGACCGCCACCACGCCCTACGACAATCCCGCGACCACTCCCGCGCCCGCCACCCCGGCCCCTGCCCCGTTCATCGGCTCCGTATCCGGCACGGACGCACAGGGTTTCGTGGGCGGACCGCGCTGCAACGCCGACAATCCGGCGTACGCCATCGGCCGCACCACCGCCTCCCGGGTGGTGATCTGCCGCACCGGCGTCGGCCGCTACTACTACAAGGGCGTGCGGATCAGCGACGGCGCGGGCATCGACCTCGACGATCCGGTGCCCGACGGCTCCGGCGGCTTCACCGCCACCAACCCCGGCGACGGCACCCAGT
>NZ_JAODNK010000231.1 GCF_025465275.1 Nocardia sp.
GTCGAGGCCGGGCAGGGCCAGCATGGCGCTCTCGGCGTGGGCGCACGCGCTGTGCACGCGTTCGGCGGTTTCGGGCGCGACGACCGGTGCCGTATGTGGCATGCCAACCTCCAAATGAATTAGGTAAACCTAAGCTAAGTCAGAGTGTGATCTTGCGCAACCCGTTCACTCGCTACCGTTGACCCGTGCCGCACGATTCCGCCCCCGCCTCCGAACCGGTCCTGATGCAGCTGAGCGTCCCCGTCAAACCGGGCGTCCAGGGCATTACCGCCGGTCTCGTCCGTCCGATCACCGCCGATCCGAGCCTCGCCGAAATCCTCGATCTCGCCGCCGACGACGAGACCGTGTCCGAATTTCTCGTCCGAATCGCCCACAGCGACACCGGATTCGTCGCCCGCACCGACTCCGGTGACCGCGCCGTCGCGCTCATTGCCGCGACCGTGGCCGCCCTCATCGGCGACGACATCCGCGCCGCCCTGACCAAACCCGACATCGCCTTCCTGACCGGCCTGAAACCACCCGCCGTGGAAGCCCTCCGCACCGTCCTGCTCGCCATCGAAACCGATAACCCGGACGCCGTCACGAGTGCGCTAGCCGCCCTGGCCCTCTAACGGAAACCTCAAAGTTCGTGGCCCCCCCGGGTCTGGACTGACGGAGCGGGGGAGCGAAGCGGAGGAGCGGAGGAGGGAAGACCCGGGTAACAGGGCCGCGAACCCGCCGGAGCGGAGCGGAGGCAAGTTAGTGTTGAGCCGTGCCGCGTATCGCCTATTTCGGGCCGTCGGGAACCTTCACCGAGATGGCCCTCGCAAAACTCGAGTCCGCCGGAGCCTTCCGCGGGCCGGTCGAGCGTGTCCCCGCGCCGAGTCAGGGTGCCACCATCGAACTGGTGCGGGCCGGGCAGGTCGAGGGCGCGGTGGTGCCGATCGAGAGTTCGGTGGAGGGGTCGATCGCGCCGACGCTGGACGCGCTGGCGCTCGGGCCGCGGCTGCAGATCATTGCCGAGACCGAACTGGATGTGGCCTTCACGATTGTCGGGCGGCCCGGCATCGAACTGACCGATGTGCGCCGTATGGCGGCCTATCCGGTCGCGGCGGCCCAGGTGCGAATGTGGTTGGCGCACCGGCTGCCCGAGCTGGAGATGTACACCTCGGCGTCGAATGCCGCTGCGGCGGAGGATGTCGCTGCCGGGCACGCCGATGCCGCGGTCTCGACCGCACTGGCGGGGGAGCGGATGGGGCTGGCCGTGCTGGCTTCCGGTGTGGCCGACCACGATCAGGCGGTGACCCGGTTCGTGCTGGTCGCCCCGCCGCAGCCCGCCCCGCCGCGCACCGGTGCGGACCGGACGTCGTTCGTGCTGGAGCTGGTCAACGAGCCCGGTTCGCTCATGCGGGCCTTCGCCGAATTCGCCACCCGCGGCATCGATCTCACGCGTATCGAGTCGCGGCCCACCCGCACCGGTATGGGCACCTATCGGTTCTATCTGGACTGTGTCGGCCATATCGACGACACCGCGGTGGCAGAGGCGCTGAAGGCGTTGCACCGCACCGCCGCCCGGATCCGCTTCCTCGGATCCTGGCCGGCGACTTCGGCGTCCGGCACTCCGCCGCCCGCCGACGAACCCGCGGCGGCCTGGCTGGCCGATCTCAAGAAAGGGGTGGCCGACCTGTGACCGGCAAATTGATTCTGGTGCGGCACGGGGAGACCGAAGGCAATGTCGCCAAGCTGCTCGACACCCAGCTGCCGGGACTGCCGCTGACCGAACGCGGTGTGGCGCAGGCGAAAACCTTCGGCGCCACACTGACGACCCCGCCGCAGCGACTGTTCTCCTCGGAGGCCCTGCGCGCCCGCCAGACCGGCGGCTATATCGAGGCCGCCACCGGCACCCTGCTCGAGGTGCTGGAGGGATTGCAGGAAGTGCAGGTGGGTGAGCTGGAGGGCTTGAACACCCAGGATGCGCACGAGCAGTTCCAGGACGTCTACCACGCCTGGCATTTCGGCGATCTGAGCTCGCGGGCGCCCGGCGGTGAATCCGGTATGGAGGTGCTGGACCGGTACGTCCCGATCCTCGAGCGCCTGCGCGAGGACTATCTCGCCGATCCCGAAGCCGCCGACGTGATTCTGGTCAGCCACGGCGCGGCCATGCGCCTGATCTCCCGCGAATTAGCCGATGTCCCACGATCTTTCGCCGCCAACAACCACCTCGACAACACCGAAACCATCGAACTGGTCCCCTCCGCCGATGGCACTTGGGAATGCACCCGCTGGGGCAGCTACACCCCGCCCTTCGGCGAAGACACCGCCCCCACCGGCGACGACCCCATGGGCTGACCTGCAACGCAACGATTCGCGGCCCGGCCGGACCCACTCCGGGCCGGATGCGTCGCCCGGTACCTCGCTGGAGTGCAACGCCCCGTCATCCCGGCATGCTTTTGGCCGGAATCTACCGGTACTCAGTGGGCCGCTATGGATCCCGGCCAAAAGCGCGCCGGGATGACGAACGGTGCGCCGGGATGACGAATGGATTGGCTCAGCGGGGACGGAGTGTGGTCGGTCAGCCGGGGCGATGAGCCGGGAACTCTTGCCGCATAGGTAGTTCCGCAATCAGGTCTTGCAGCGCGGTGCGCAGGCGAGCCGGTGTGCCGGTGGAGAGGGATGTCCACATTGTCCCGTCGTCGGCGCGGCTGGCGGTGGCGAGGAAGCGGCCGTGCCGGGTGTTGAAGACGGCGATGTGGTTGTCCGCGGTGTCGCGGGTGCCGTCGCCGTAGACGACGCCGACGATCTCGGCGTGTGAGTGCACCTGGACCAGCGCTGCGGCAAGGGTTTTCGCATCGCGGGGCGGGTTACCCACCTGGGCGAGCCGCTGCGCGGTGCTGGTGGAGTCCCCGGCCTCGTCGAAGATCGGCGCCAATTCCGCGGTGGGAGCATTCATTCCGTCGAGGACGAGGGGTTCGGCCGGCCCGAGCGCCGCCATGAGCGTGCCCGCGAGATCATGTCCCGCCTCGTCGAGCACATACGACTGCGGTCCGCGCAGCGCGATCACTTCGATTTCGTCGCCCTTGGCGAGACAGCACCGATTGACCTGCCCGTCCACGTACCAGCGCAGCGCCACGACCCAGTGCGGCCGATACAGCACGCGCAGCCGTTCGGCCAGCTCCGGATGCACTTCTTCACCGTCGAGCAGCTCGCGCTCGGCCAGCGTCGAGGCGGCCGCCGTCATGGCCGCATCGTGGTCGGCGGCATTGTCGTAGCGCCCCATGGCATCGAGCATCACCGGCAGCTCGTCCAGCGCCAATGTCTCCTGGAGATACTGCATTTCGTCGAGAGACAGCGTGACCGCCCGCAGCAGGGACGGCCCACGGCCCGCACCGAGCACGGTCACCGATGGTCCGCGGGATCGCCGCCGATGACAGCGGGCGCAATGGCCCGCCCGTCGGCGAAATGCTCCACCGAGCGCCCGTAGTCGGTCCCGCCGTGCGTCTCGTCCTCGTCACTGTCGCCGTGATTGCCGAGCAGCGGGCTGGAGGAAGGCCGTACAGGCGCGCCGGTCGACGCATTCGGCGCCACGGCAACGGGTTCGGCAATGGGCGCGGCCGGCGGCGCGGCATTGACTGTGCCGCCGCCGATTCCGGCGCCCGCACCCCAGCCCTCGGGGAGTTTCAGTGTGCCGCCACCGTTTCCGATGCTCACACTGGAACCGCCGCCACCGAACGACACCGCACTCGTACTGAGTGCTGCACCGCCCGCTCCCGCGGCGGCCACTCCCGCCTCGGCGACGGACGGCAGATGCGTGCCGGGCCCCTGCGTCAGACCGTTGGCCACCGCCGTGAGCGCACTGCTCGCCACATTGCCCGCACTGGTCGCGCCGGTGGTGACCACCGTCCCGGCAACCTGCGCCGCCTGACTCATGGCACTGAGCACCGCGGGATTATTGGCAAGCCCGGCGGCCGCAGCCAGCGCCGCCTGAATGGGATCACCGGACCCGTCGCCGAAAGCATTGGCGCTGTTGGCAGATCCGGCGCCCATGGCGATCGGCGGCGGCATGAAGAATTGACCGGGCGTGGTCACCAGCGCGGTGGTGGCGGCCTCGTAGGTCTCCATGACCAGCGCCGCCCGAATATCGAGCGCCAGCTTGGCCGCCTCGGCCGCTTCGGCGGTGCCATTGAGCGCACCACCGCTGGAGTGCGCGGCCACCCGCGCCGCCTCGACGGCCGCGATCTCGGGCAGGCTCGGCATGATGATGGAGGCCACGGTGTACGCGGTCACATTGGCGGCGGCCTTGGCGGCCATAACCGCGGCCAGCACGCTCTGCTGTTCGGACCAGAGGGTGAAGCCGGTGAGCCGGGCCAGCACATTGAGCCCGTTCACGCCCTGCAGGCCGACCCCGACCTCCGCCATGACCCGGGCCACGGTGGTGGTGGCGTCGACCCAGGAGGCGGTGAGCCCGCCCCAGGCGGTGCCTGCGGCGGCGATCGGAACGGCGTGCGCGCCCGCGTTCAAGGTGACGGAGTTCAGTTCGGCCATGCGGGGCAGCCAGAACACCCCGGTGATTCCCAGCGTCATTTTCAGTGTTCCCCTCTACACCTGGATGGCGGCGATACCGGCGGCGCGCACCGCGTCCTGCACCAGATACTCGGCGAGCTGGCTGCGCAGGGTGGCGGCGGCGTGATGCAGTTCGAGGACGGCCTGCGCGGTTGCCCGATCGTGGCTCAGCGCAGCCTGATTGAAGTGTGCGGCGGCCAGGAAGGACACTTCCTCGGCCCCGGAAGGTATGACGTGGGTGGCCGGCGCGGTAACCGCGGACGCTAGCGAGAGCCGCTCGGCGAGCAGGTCCAACTCCACCGCAGCAGCGAGAACGACCTCCGGCTGCACGAGGACATGACCGACCATCAGCGAACTCCCTTTCCGAAGTCTTTCCCCCCGATGCCGAGTTTCCCCCCGACATCAAGATTGGACGCACCGGTTAGCTGATCGGTTCCCCGGGGTCTCGGATCAGCCCCATCCCAGCTCATGAAGGCGGTCGTCGTCAATCCCGAAGTAGTGCGCAATCTCGTGGATCACTGTGACGGCCACCTCGTGCACTACCTCTTCCTCGCTGTTGCATATGCCGAGGATGGAGTCGCGATAGATGGTGATGGTGTCGGGTAATGCGCCGCCGTAGTTGCTGAAGTCCCGATTGGTCAGCGGGATCCCGCGGTAGAGACCCAGCACCTGCCGTCCCTCGGCGCTGCGGGCTTCGATGAGAATCACCACATTGTTGATTGCCTCGGCGAATTCGCGAGGAACCAGGTCCAGTGCGTCGCCGACCAGTTCTTCGAACCGGTCGGCCGACATGGCGACCGCCATAGTTACCCGATCACCGCGGCTGTGGGATGACCGGCGGGGCCGCGCCCGGTAGCGGCGGCGGGGTGTAGCGGCCGTTGTTCGGCGGCGGCACGGGCGCCTGCCCGTCGATGAGCAGATCGCCACGGGCCGAACCGGTGATGGTCGCGAAGCCCTCCTGGTCCGCGCCCTTGCCGACCATGCAGTTGAGGCTCTGGCTACCGGCCAGCCAGCTGCGGGCGTCCAGGAAGTCCCAGAACAGGGTGAGCGTCTTGTTGCGCAGCGCGTCGGGAGAGCCGAGGTAGTCGGTGGAGTCCTTGCCGCACTGGTCCTCCATGACCTTGTCCTGGTCGTCCTTGGAGGGCGGTCCGCCGGGGAAGCGCGCGCCGAGATCCACGGTGGAGATGATCTCGAAGGCGTGCGGCTGCGCGCAGTCGACCGGATCGGTGGGCAGATTGCGGGCGATGCCGACGCAGGTGCCCACGTCGAAGATCTTGGACTGGTTGATATTCCGCACGCTGCCGGAGATCGGGTGGGTGGCGGTGCCCGCGCTGCCGGTGACCTGCAGGCCGCAGCGCAGCGTGCGCTCGCCCGCCTTCCAGCCGGCCTCGCCCGGATTGATCAGGCCGACCACGAACTTGCCACGCGGATCGAACTTGCCGCCGAGGTAGCCCTGTGCGGCGCTGACGCAGTGCTCATCGCGCAGCTCCGAGAAGCGCAGCGAATCGGGAAAGCGTGAGCCCGGCCCGAATTCGACGCCCGGGTACTTGCTCAGGTCGATATCCGCGGTGACCTCGAACAGATGCTTGCCGCCGCAGTCCACCTTCACCAGATCACTGGCATTGCCCTTGCTCCAGCTCAGGCAGTCGCCCTGCTTGGCGGTGCCGAAGGCCGCGCCCGCGACCGCACCGGTGGGCTGCGTGCCGCCCGGCGTATGCGCCTCCACCCGGTGGGAGTCGAAGCCCGAGATGACCATGGTGATGACCGCCGCCAGCACCGCCCCGATCGCGACGGCGAGCAGCCCCCAGCGCAATGTCGGCGCGGAAAGCGGACCGTCCTTGTCGAGCTTGGAGCTCAACTTGGACAGCGGTCCCGGCAGTCGCGACCTCTTGGAGCTCCCTCGCGGGGGACCATCGGTGCCTCCTTGCCGGGAACCGGAGGGTGACCGCGTTTGCCGTCCCGAAGTCGGCCAACCTGACTGTTCCGCAGGTGGCCACTCGGGCTGTTCTGGAGGCAACTGTTCGTCGGACATCGCGCTCCATCATGCAGTGTTTAATTTGCCTCCGCTACGCGCTGTGCCTAATTTGCCCTCCGCTTCGCTCCCCCGCTCCACTCAGTCCAGAACGAGACGGGCCACGAACTTTGAGTTGATGTCGCTGAGACTTACTGCGAGATGATGTCGGCGGCTTTCTCCCCGATCAGCACAGCGGGCGCATGTGTATGCCCGCGAGTGATGATCGGCATGACCGACGTATCGGCGATCCGCAGTCCCTCGACCCCGTGTACCCGCAGCTCCGGATCCACGACACCGGTGTGATCCGTGCTCATCCGGCACGTCCCCACCGGGTGGTACAGCGTGTGCGAATGGTGTTCGAGGCACCGCCGCAGCACATCCTCGATCGGCGTATCGGAGGGCAGCACAGGTTGCATGAGCTCGCCGATATGTTCCTTCAGCGCAGGCTGCGCGGCGATTTCGAGGCAGGTCCGCAGCCCGTTGAGCAGTGCGGTGCGGTCGGAGAATTCGGCACAGTAATTGGGATCGATGAGCGGTGCGGCGAACGGATCGGCCGAGGCCAGAGTAATGCTGCCGGTCGACAGGGGCTTGAGCAGAATCGCCGCGAAGGTGAGCGCGTGCCCGTCCGGATCGCCCAGTCCCTCCCCGATGTACGGCGCGGGCGCGAAGATCAGTTCCAGATCCGGCAGCCCGACATCGGGGTGGCTGCGCACGAATCCGTACGCCTCACCGACATTGGAGGTGAGCTGCCCGCGCCGCCGCACGAAGTAATTGGCGAGTTCGGGGATGCTCTTATCGGCGCCGTAGAGGCTGCCCGCCCGGGTCCGGTAGACGATGGGTGCGGCGAGATGATCGCGCAGATTCCGCCCGACCTCCGAATTATGGTGCAGCACAGGGATTCCGTGCGATTGCAGCTGTTCGGCGTCGCCGATGCCCGAGAGCATGAGCAGCTGCGGCGTATTGATCGCCCCGCCGGACAGCACGACTTCTCGTTTGGCGTGCAGCTGTTTGGTTTCCTCGCCGACCCGGTATTCGACGCCGACGGCGCGGTTGCCCTCGAACAGCACGCGGGTGACGTGCGCGTCGGTGACAATGGTGAGGTCCTGGTGTTTCTGCAGTGCCGGCCGCAGGTAGGCGTCGGCGGTGCTCCAGCGCGCCCCGCGCTTCTGATTCACCATGGTCTCGGTGAATCCCTGCGGCGCATCGAGATTGGCGCGTTCCACCGGGTATCCGGCTTCGGCCGCCGCGTTCAGGTACTGCTGGGTGAGCGGCCGCGGGCTGCGCTGCCGGGAGATGTGCAGCGGCCCGTCGACGCCTTCCCCGGATTCGGTCGCGCCCTCGACGGTTTCCATGCGCTGGAAGTAAGGGAGTACCTGCTCGAACGACCAGCCGGGTCCGCCGTATTCGGCCCATTCGTCGTAGTCGGCGGCGAAGCCGCGCACCCACATCATGGCGTTCATGGAGGAGGAACCGCCCAGCACTTTGCCGCGCGGCCAGTACACCTGGCGGTCGGCGAGCTCGGGTTGCGGTGTGGTGCGGTAGTTCCAGTCGTTGTCGCCCTCGAAGAGGTTCGCGAATCCGGCCGGGATGTGGATGAATTTGTCGCGGTCCGTGCTGCCGGCCTCGATGACGGCGACACTGACGCCTTGCCTTTCGCTCAGCCGCGCGGCCACTGCCGCCCCGGCGGATCCGGCGCCGACGACAATGAAATCGACTGTGCTCGGCATGTATTGGGGCATGGAGACTCCTCGGGAGAACTGGCGAGGGCCACGCGCACGGGCGCAGACGCGCTTCCGGCCGTGTCCATGCGCCCCACTCTGGTCGATGCCGCGCGCGGTGTCCCGCCAAACGAGGAATCCGCCGAAACTGCGGGCCCCCACCGCCAAATAACCCCACTTCAAGGTCGTGGCCCGCCCGGTTCTGGACTGAGTGGAGCGGGGGAGCGAAGCGGAGGAGCGGAGGGAGGGAAGAACCGGGTAACAGGGCCACGACCCGCCCGGAGCGAAGCGGAGGGCAAAATAGACACAGCCCCTCCTCCCCGAAGCAGAGGCAAAAAAAATCAGTTCCCCCTGCCCACTAGGCTGTTTCCATGATCGACCTTCGATTCCTGCGGGAGAACCCGGACGTGGTCCGCGCGTCGCAGCGGGCTCGCGGCGAGGACCCGGCCCTGGTGGACGCCCTGCTCGCGGCGGATGTGGCACGGCGCGCGGCTGTTGCCAATGCCGACGGCCTGCGTGCCGAGCACAAGGCACTCGGTAAGAAGGTCGGCAAGGCGTCTCCGGAGGAGCGCCCGGCACTGCTGGCCCAGGGCCAGGAGTACTCGGCCAAGGTGAAGGAGGCGGAGGCCGCGGAGAATGCCGCGGACGCCGTCCTGGATGCCGCGCAGCGCGCCCTGTCGAATGTGGTGCAGGAGGGTGCGCCCGCCGGCGGCGAGGACGATTACCTCGTGCTCGACCACATCGGCACCCCGCGGGAATTCGATTTCCAGCCCAAGGATCACCTGGAGTTGGGTGAATCGCTGGGCATCATCGATATGGAACGCGGCGCGAAAGTATCGGGCGCGCGTTTCTATTTCCTCACCGGATACGGCGCACTGCTGCAGTTGGGTTTGCTGCAGCTGGCCGCGCAGAAGGCCACCGCGAACGGTTTCACCATGATGATTCCGCCGGTGCTGGTGCGCCCGGAGATCATGGCGGGCACCGGTTTCCTGGGTCAGCATTCGGCCGAGATCTATCACCTCGAAGAGGATGATCTGTACCTGGTCGGCACCTCGGAAGTGCCGCTGGCGGGCTATCACTCGGGCGAGATCCTGGATCTCGCCGAGGGCGCCAAGCGTTATGCGGGCTGGTCGAGCTGTTTCCGTCGCGAGGCGGGCAGCTACGGCAAGGACACCCGCGGCATTATTCGCGTGCACCAGTTCGACAAGGTGGAGATGTTCGTCTACACCCGGCCGGAGGACGCCGATGCCGAGCATCTGCGCCTGCTGGCCTGGGAGCAGGAAATGCTCGCCGCCGTCGAGGTGCCGTATCGCGTGATCGATGTGGCGGCCGGTGATCTGGGCAGCTCGGCCGCGCGCAAATTCGATTGCGAGGCCTGGGTTCCGACCCAGCAGACCTACCGGGAACTCACCTCGACCTCGAATTGCACGACGTTCCAGGCGCGTCGCCTGAATGTCCGCTACCGGGACGAGAACAACAAACCGCAGACTGCCGCGACCCTGAACGGCACCCTGGCCACCACCCGCTGGATCGTCGCGATTCTGGAGAATCATCAGCAGGCGGACGGCAGCGTCCGCGTCCCCGCCGCTCTGGTGCCGTTCGTGGGTACCGAAGTGCTGAAGCCGATCCGCTGAATGCCGCGGATCGGCCGCGAACAGCCGAAGCGCAGCGAAGGCGAGCCAAACAGTGCGGCAAAAATCAACTCAGCGTTTAGGCTAGGCAGCGTGCGAGGAATCGGGTCTCGCGGCGATACCCGAACACGGGTGCGGGCGGCGTCGGCGCTGGCGACAGCAATGGTCATGGCTCGCACCACCGGGGCGTTCTACGTCATGGGTGGGGTGCTGGGACTGGTTATCACAGCCGTCGCCCCGGGTGATGAGGGAAATCGGCCGCTCGTCGGCAGTGCTGCTTTTGTTGCGCTTTTGCTCGGTCTCAGTCTGCTGATCTGGGGTCCGCGACTGCCGCATTCTGTCCATCACGTCTATGTGGCGATTGCGACGGTGCTGGTGACCGTTGCCGTGCACTGGTTCCCGAATACGGTCGGTGCGATCAGCCTGGCCGCGTTCTATGTCTTCGTGGCCACCGATGCGGCGATATTTTTCGCCTGGAAATGGCTGGGCGCGCATATAGCTTTCGCAGTGGTGTGCTGCCTGTGGGTGGTGCCTTCGCGTGGGCTGCCGTGGTGGTCGGGTCTGATTCCGGCGGGTATCACGGTCGGAATCGGCATTGTGGTCGGCATTCTCACGCGCATGGCCTCGGACGCGGATATCGATGTGCTGACCGGTCTGCTGAACAGGCGTGGTTTCGATCGGGCGCTGGCCAATGCCATCGGGCATGCCACCCGCACCGGTCAGAGCCTGTCGCTGGTGCTGGTCGACCTGGATCGCTTCCAGAAGATCAATGACCATCTCGGCCATCGCGCCGGTGATGCCGTGCTGCAGCGGGTCGGCGATACCTGGCAGAAACTGCTGACGCCGGAGCAGCGCCTGGCCCGTTATGGCGGTGACGCTTTCGCGGTGCTGCTGCCGAATTCGACCGAGCAGGCGGCGATTCTGCTGACGGAGCAATTGCGCGCCGCGGTGACCACCGGTTGTTCGGCCGGTGTGACCTCCTGGCAGCCGGGCGAATCCGGTTCACTGCTGGTCAGTCGCGCCGATGTGGGTCTGTACCGGGCCAAGCAGGCCGGACGTAATCGCACGGTGCTGGAGTCCTCGCGGCAGTTGCCGCTGGCGGTGGAGCTACGCGAGGCCATCGATCAGGGCACCCTGGACGTGCAGTATCAGCCGATCGTGAGCCTCTCCGACGGCGCGACCCGCGCGGTCGGGGTGGAGGCGCTGCTGCGCTGGTCGTCGCATGCCCAGCCGGATGTGACCACCGAGGGCCTGATCCGGGTGGCCGAGGAGTATGACCTCATCTCGGATCTGGACGAACTGGTGCTCCGCCGGGCCTGCGCGGACGCGACCCGCCTGCAGGAGACCTTCGCCCAGCTGGATCTGACCCTGAATGTGAATGTGAGCGGCCTGGAACTGGCCGAAACCGAGTACGCGGACCGGGTTTCCGGCATTCTCGCCGACACCGGCTGGCCGGCGAATCAGCTGGTCCTGGAGGTCACCGAGAGCGAGATCGCCGCCGAGTCGGAGACCGCCATCGCGAATCTGCACAAGCTCCGCGAGACCGGTGTGCGCATTGCCATCGACGATTTCGGCACCGGCTATTCGTCTTTGAGCCGTTTGGCTACCCTGCCCAGCGACATTCTGAAGGTGGATCAATCCTTCGTGGCCGCCATCCGCTCCGATTCCCCGGCTCCGCCGCTGCTCGGAGTCATTGCGGCACTGAGTAAATCGCTGGATCTGCAGGTGATCGCCGAGGGTGTCGAGACCGAGTATCAGGCGGCGGTGCTGACCGAGCTCGGTTTCGCGCTCGCCCAGGGCTACCACTACAGCGATTCGCATCCGGTGTCCGAGCTCATCAATGATCTGAACGACCGGCACGGCCTGGTCGGCGCGACCGTCCCCGATCACGAGCCGAACACCAATGGCTGGATTCCGCTCGACAATCCGTTTGACGGGGGCGTGCCCGGCGCGCAGAGTTGACCTATGCGCATGGTCGTCTACGCCTGTTGATCCCGGCTCTTCCCCCGAGGTAGCCGCCGCGCCGATCCGGTGCGCGGCCTCACCGTGCGTGCGGTGCTGTTCGCCTTCTCCGCGGACCTGATCCCGCTCTATGCCCTCTACGCCCTGCTCTTCGCCGATCACGGCCTGAGCACGGCACAGATCTCCTCGCTGCTGGCGATCTGGTCGGCCACCTCGTTCGTGCTGGAGGTCCCCTCCGGCGCCTGGGCCGATACGGTCTCCCGCCATGCCCTGCTGATCGGCTCGGCCGCCCTGCTGGTCGCGGCCTTCTCTGCCTGGACCCTCTTCCCGTCATACGCCGGTTTCGCCCTCGGCTTCGTCCTCTGGGGCGCCTCCGGTTCGCTCCGCTCAGGCACCTTCGAAGCCCTCCTCTACGACGAACTCGCCGCCCGCTCCGCCACCGCGTCCTATCCTCGCATCACCGGTTACGTACGCGCCGCCGCGGAATCCGGTGCGCTGGTGGGCATCCTGGCGGCGGCCCCGCTGTACGCCTGGGGCGGGTACGCCCTGATCGGCTGGTCGAGCGTGGCCATCGCCGCAGTGCACATGTGCACCGCCGCAGCGCTCCCCAGGGCTCCGAAGTCTGTGTCCGCCAGGGATATCGAGGAGCTGACAGACCGGTGCCCACCTGACGACGATGTGCTCCCGCCCGCCACGAGCCCCCCTCTCCCCTCCGGTGGAAGTCATCCGCACAGTTTCGATGGGGCTCAGCCGCCTCTTTCCGGTGGGAGTCATCCGCTCTCTCCCGACAGGGGCCAGTCGCTTCGGCCCGCTGCGAGTCAGCCCTTGCCGCACGGTGGCGCTGAATTGCTTCAATCCGGAGGCGACCCTGCCGGCGCCCGGGCGGGTGTGCGCTACCTGCACATGCTGCGCTCCGGCCTGCGAGAGTCCCTGCGGGTCCGCATGATTCGCCGAGGTCTGGTGCTCGCCGCCATGCTGAACGGCATTACCGCCTTCGACGAGTACTTCGCTCTGCTGGCGGGCAATGCCGGTGTCGCACCGTCGATTACGCCATTGCTGGTCGGTCTGACGGTGGCGGGTGGTCTGGCAGGCACCGCCCTGGCGGGCCGTACCGAGAGTATGCGTCCGCGCACGATGGCCGCTGCCCTCTTCCTGGGCGGTGTGCTCTTCATCGGCGGCGCACTGCTCGCCGGTCTCGCTGCCGGTCACCCCAACGCTGTGTATCTCCTGACAGGCGTGGGCTTTTCGGCGATCGGCGCGGCCTACGGCATCGACTACAACGCCGAGGTGGTGGCCGCCGCCCGCCTGCAGGACGCCATCGAGGGCCCCGCGCGTGCCACGGTGACCTCCGTCGGCGGCTTCCTCACCGAGCTGATGGCCTTGGCCGTCTTCGGGTTTGTGGGCGTGGCTTCGGTGTGGCTGCCGATCCCGCCGACGGTTGCGCTGCTGGGCGTGCCGCTACTGGTCATTGCCGCCCTGATTCCGTCCTGATTGCCTGCCCGGCGAAACGGCGCGGCGGTCGAGCCCGGACTACACGACGGAGGGCCGGTCGAGGCTGGACCATAGCGGCCGCCCCTGCTCGGCGAACCGTCGTGCCAGCTCCCGGCAGGCGGCGGCCTCACCCATCGAATTGTGCACGCAGAACCGGCCTTCCGCGACGGTCAGCAGCTTCACATTGACCAGCCGAATCTCCGAGAGCGGCCCGGCCACGGCGGCGGGCACCTCGGTGTCGGTCAGTCCGGCCATCACGATCACCGTGCTGTTGTCGTCGAGATAGGTCCCCGCGACCTGCTCGGGAATCCGGGCATCGGCGAGTTCGATGGTGATGAGTCCGTCCCGTGCGATCGTGTCGGGGACTTCGAAACCGTACTGGGCCACCAGATTCGAGACGGTCATGACCGTCTGGCCGAGCCAGGACACGGCGGCCGTCATGGTGTCGCTGTCCGCGGGCAGGTCGGCGGAGATGCCGAACACCTCGACCTCGTATCCGTTCGTCGGCCGCGCCCCGTTCCAGGCCATCGGGTCGGCCAGCCCGCTGCTGGCCACCAGCAGCCCCTCATCGCGGCGCGCGATGGTGAGAGCCTGCCGGAACGCCGGCCAGCTGGGCCCGTCGATGAATGCGGGATTGATCAGATTGGCGATCATGTCCGTGCCGAGCCGCCCCCAGGAATTCCAGGCGTCATCGAGGACCCGATAGGTCTCGGCATCGTGCACATCCCCGAGGGCGGATTCGCTCACGCCCCGACCGTAACGGACAAACCTCCCACACCTATAACCCTCATCCCGTAATCCAATCCACCCCAACAACTCCCACCAGTCGTTACGGGCCGTCGGGGGATTCGTACGGCCCGTCGTGCACATTGAGTTGTCGGAGCTCGGTCGCCAGCCGCGCTGCTGTCACGAAACCGGAGTCATCGTGGATGACAGCCAGTCCGTGATAGGCGGCTGTTGCACTGATCTGCAGATCGATGGCAGACAGGCACTGGTGGTTGCCATTTTCCGCTGCGCGCCACTGCAAGCCGGCGATCCAGGGCCCCGCCGACTTCGGAACGGTGACGTCTCTGTAGAGCGCGTCGAACATCGCGCAGTAGTCGGCGTATTCCTTCAGGTTTCGGGCCGACCGGAGAAATTCGATGCGCTGCGGATAGCAGGAGTGCACCTCACCCGCGACGACTGGGTCCCGCCACAGATCGGAGAGTTTCGGATCACGCAGAATGCGCCACAGCGCCGAGGAATCGAGCAGGTATCCGATCACTGCGGCCGGCGCTCCTTGTCTGCCTGGTGTGCGGCTTCAGCGCCTTCGAGGTCCCAGTCCTGTGCCAGCTGGAAATAGCGATCGTAGGCAGTCGCTCGGGACAACCGGTCGTTGTACTCCCGCAGTGCAGCCGCAACGGCGGCTGTCTTCGTTCGGTGTCCGCCGAGCTTCTTGGCCTGTTCGAGAGCTTCGTCATCAATCTCGATATGGGTTAGCGACATCTCGCCCTCCTGTACATAAATGATGCACCAGCCTTGTCAATATTGTACATAGCCCGTGTTGGGGTGGAGAATCAATCGGTGATGTGGCGGCGGGTGGGGTTGGTGCTGGGGGGTTGTATCGGCGCGGGGGTGGCGGTGCAGGCGCGGGTGAACGGGGTGCTCGGGGAGCGGTTGCATGATGGGGTTGCGGCGGCGGTGATCAGTTTCGGGGTCGGGTTGCTGTTGGTGGGGGTCGGGTGTGTGTGCAGTGGCCGGTTGCGGGCGGGGGTCGGGCGGGCGTGGGTGGCGTTGCGGGCGGGGGAGTTGCGGTGGTGGCAGCTGCTGGGTGGATTGTGTGGGGCGTTCTTTGTTGCGTGCCAGGGGCTTACGGTGGCGGCGATCGGGGTTACCGCATTCACGGTGGCGGTGGTGGCGGGACAGTTGACGAGCAGTTTGGTGGTGGATCGGCTGGGGCTGGGGCCGCGAGGCCGGACGCCGGTGACGCTATTGCGGTCCGTGGGAGCGGGATTGGCCTTGGCGGCGGTGCTCGTATCGGTCATCGGGCGAACCGCGGGGGCCGATGGTCTTTCGGCGCCGGAGGCATTCCGGGGTAGCCCGCACGCACTGCTGATCCTGCTGCCGCTGATCGCCGGGGTGGGGACGGCGTGGCAGCAGGCGGTGAACGGCCGGGTCGGCGCGGTGGGCGGCCCGCAGTCGGCGACGCTCGCCAATTTCGTGACCGGTTTGGCGGCGCTACTACTGGTCGAGGCCGTGGTGGTGGCCGGGAGTGGTTGGCCGAGCGGCTTTCCCAGCGAGCCGTGGCTGTATCTCGGTGGTGCCATCGGGGTGGTGTTCATCGCCCTGGCGGTTGTGGCGGTGCGGTGGATCGGAGTGCTGCTGCTCGGGCTCACCTCCGTGGCGGGTCAGCTGTTGATGTCGCTGCTGCTGGATGTGGTCGCGCCGACCGGTGCGGGAGTCTCCGCGCTGGAGGTGGCCGGTTGCGCACTCACCTTCGTGGCGGTGACGGTGGCCGCTCGCACTTGACCGAACGGTCGGTGTGCTTCTCGCCGGCCTGAACCTCTTCGAAAACTGTTCGTGCCATTATGGTTTGGGCCTCCGCCGAGCTGTGTCATCGTGCGAATATGACCATCGAATACGGGGTGTGGGGGCTACGGCTGGCGCTCGGTGTGGTGTTCGGGCTGTCGGCGGCAGGCAAGTTCGCCGATCTGTCCGGAACGCGGAAGGCAGTGGGGGAGTTCGGTATTCCGATTCGCTGGGTGCCCGCCGCGGCGTGGGCGCTGCCGGTGGTGGAAGCGCTGGTCGCGGTGGGATTGTTGCCGCCGTGGACGGCTGCGGCCGCCGCGCTGGTGGCGGTGGGGCTGCTGCTGGTTTTCACCGCAGCGGTCGCGCTGCTGCTACGACGCGGTAAGCATCCCGCGTGCTCGTGTTTCGGTGCGGCGAGTTCCGCGCCCATCGGGGTGCGCACACTGGTCCGCAATGCCGTGCTGATCCTGCTGGCGGCAGTCGCAGTGGTTGGCGCGCTGCGGTATTCGCGTATCCCCGAGGTGCTGCCGGTGGATCGTGCCGTCGGCATGGCGGTGGTGGCCGTCTTCACTGCCGTATCGATATGGCTGTGGGGCGAGGTGCGGGTATTGCGCCGGCGGTTGGACCAGCAGGCACTGTCGACCCTCGGCGCGGAGGGTCTGCCGCCGGGCGCGGTCGCCCCCGAGTTCGAGCTGCTCAGCGTCGCGGGCGGCCGGACGAGCCTCGCTGAGCTGCTGGCGCCGGGCCGCTACCTGCTCATGGTCTTTGTGCATCCCGGTTGCGAGATGTGCGCCGCGCTGGCGCGTGAGCTGCCGCGCTGGCAGTCGCGCACCAGGCAGGCGCTGACCATTGCGGTAGTCGGCAATGGTGAGGTCCCGGCGCACGAAGTGTGGGGCCGCGAGCAAGGTTTGGGTGATATCCCGGTCCTGGTGCAGCAGGGCAATGAGGCCGCACTGCGCTATCGGGTGCGGGGTACCCCGTCGGGCGTGCTGATCACGGCGGAGGGTCGGTTGGCAGCGCCGGTGGCGCGGGGTGCGATGGCAATTCGCGATCTGATTCAGATCGCGAAACATGAGTCCGGACAGGCGATTACAAGCGAGAACGGACAAACGGTATCAAATACCGCTTAGATGATCTCGCCCAGGATCTTCTGTGGGCAACAAACGGCGCGGTATTGCAAATCCCTTATCGCACAATCTATTTCGGCATGTGCGAATGTCCGGTCTGTCTACCATGGAGTGGCTAGGTTCCATCCCACCCGATCCGATCAGGGGACGATAATGACGGACTTCGCATTCACCGATTACTCAGGTAAAGAATTCGTTATTCGGCTGACGAACGAGCAGCGCATTGCCGAGGCGCGCCGGATCCTGTCCGGCGATGAGCAGATGTCGACCCACGTCATGGGCCGAATCCGCAAGCAGCAGGCCGATTACAACCCGGGCTGGGACTTCTACCTCGATCCGGACACGATCAGTTTCTTCACCGTGGCCATCGAGGTCTGCGACTCCAGCATCGAATACGCCAACGACCATCTCGACGAGGCCTGTGGCGCATTCCTGCCGGGCTGCTTCTGGTGTCCGTGGTCATCACGGCTCACCCGCGAGTTGACCGCTACCCGCTGAAATCCCACCCCTGTTCGGCCGGTCCACCCGGTGGACCGGCCGAATCATGTCAGAGCTTGCGCGAGCGGAGCTCATGCCCCTTCGAGGTCTTGCACCGCCCGGATTCCAGATCCCACTGCCACCCGTGCAGATTGCAGGTCAGCGTATTGCCCTCCACCACACCGAATTTCGACAGATCGGCCTTGAGGTGCGGGCAGCGCCGCTGTATTTCCCAGCCCTCGAGTTCCGTCGACGCCGAATCATCGTGCGCCTCGGAGAACCAGCCGTCGGCATAGGCGATGCGCTCATCGGTGAGGCATTTGAAGAAGGTGTAGAGGAATTCGTTGTATCCGCCGATGCGCCAGGTGGTGAAGCGGGTCGACAGGAAGATGGTGTTGACCCAGTCGGGCTCGTTATCACGCAGCACGGTGCGTACCAGCTGCGGGTCGATACGGAACCCGTAGCGCTGCTTGCCTTCTCCGTCGATCGGCGCGCGCACGATGCGCTTGGGGAAGTCCAGCACCACGGTCTCGTCACCCAGAACCAGGGCGACCGAGTAGCCGATGCCGTCGCAGATGAGGTCGCTCTGCGCCATGATCGGCTCGAACAGCTCTTGCAACTGCGGCAGTAGCGGTCCTGCTCCCGTTGCCCAGGAAGCCTTTTCGGCGGCGAGCACGGGCGCCATACGTTCCGCCATAGCGGCGATATAGGCGGCCTTGTCGCCGTAGACGGTGTCCGGATCGACCGGATGCGTCAGCGCCGAGAGTTCCTTACCGCGCAGATCGGCGGTCGAGCCGGGCAGCATGAGCAGCCCGCCCTCGTTGCCGTGGATCCGCATCTGCTCCAGGAACACGATCTGATCGGGGAAGATATTGCCTTCGTCGCCGCGATCGTCATTGAGATAACGCAGTTCGTCGTCGAGGAACACCGGCGGCCCGGCGGACGGCACCACCCAGGTGGCCCCGACCTGTTCGATATAGGACCGGCACCGGTCCATACCGCGCTGCCGCTTCTGCTTGCCGAAGTTGGACTTGGTCTTGGCCGGAATGTCGTAGACCATCGGGTACCAGATGGCCCCGGAGTACTGCAGCAGGTGGATATCCACATGCCCGAACGAATCGTGCAGCACATCCATATCGACGGGCCGGGCGTCGTTCATGTTGAAGCACACGGTTTCACCGTCGGCGATGACGATGCCGGAGTCGCCGATCGGCCCGTCGGCGGGCGCGCGCAGCGCGATGATCATGATGTCGAGCTCGCCGCCCGGACCCGTGATCGTGTGCTTGACCGAATCCTCGGTCTCGAAGAACTTGTGGAAGCCGAGCGCCTCGAGCTCCCGCTTCAGATCCGGCACCGGATAGTCCGGCAGCAGGACGGTGGTGTCCTTATTGACCTTGTCCGCCAAATGCTTCGCGTCGAAGTGATCGCGGTGCAGGTGCGATACGTACAAGAAATCGCAGTTGCCGAGGTCGTCCCAATCCAACTGCGTATTGTCCGGGAACGGGAACCAGGACGCGAAATACGCCGGGTTGACCCAGGGATCGCACAGGATCGTCCCCGCTGCGGTTCGAATATGGAATCCGGCGTGTCCGACGCTGGTGATCTGCACGAGCTGCTTCCTCCTCGACCGTTACCAGCCACCCAGCGTACTGGCTACTCCGAGACGTCGCCGATGCAGTAACCCTCGGTGCCGGACTTCAGGGTGAATGTCCGGTTTTGCGTGTTTCCGGCACGGTCCGTGACGGATGCGGTGACGCTGATATAGCCGTCACGGGGCAATTCGGCCTTGATCGATTCCTCCGCGAAGGACTTCAGACGCGGGAGGCCGGCCGGATTCGCGGCGAGCGGTGGGGTGGTGAGAGTGCCGGTGCCGTCCGGATCCCAATCGCGCGGAGTCGCGGCGCAGACCAGCGGATTCCCGCTCGCTTGATCGACTGGACTCCCGATCGACCTGGACAGATAGCGCCGGACCGTGGCGACGGCAGCGACGGCGTCGGGGTCGGGTTCGGCGGGCGCGGAGGTGCTCGGCGGCGCGGGGGCGATGGTCACCGTGGTGGTCGCCGCGGTGGTCGACACCGCAGGTCTATCGGATTTCGCGCTGTAGTCGGTGCCCTCGATGCCGACATTCGAATCGCAACCGGCGCCGAGGCAGGCGATCGCCACTGCGGCACTTCCGATCAGTCCCCTGCGGAGGGTTTCACGCAGTCCTGTTCGGGTGTTTTCCACTCGGACGAACCTCTTTCGTGTCTTCGGGTGTTGCCTGGGTCACTGGTGCTCGCCGGCGTTGCGACTACGCTAGCGGAATTGTGGAACCCGTCTACTTCCCGATCATCGGGCTGGCTCGCACCGTCTTCGCGCTGCAGGGTCTGAAGTTCACTGTCACTGGCGACGAAAATATCCCGGCGAACGGTGGTGCGGTCATCGCGATCAACCACACCGGGTACATGGACTTCACGTATGCGGGCCTGCCTGCGCGTACGACGAAGCGCTATGTCCGTTTCATGGCGAAGAAGGAGGTTTTCGACAATGCTGTCTCGGGCCCGGTCATGCGGGCGCTCAAGCATATTCCGGTCGATCGCGCCGCCGGGGCGGACTCGTACCACGAGGCCGTGAATCGG
Organism: Nocardia sp.; assembly: GCF_025465275.1. Lineage (GTDB taxonomy): Bacteria > Actinomycetota > Actinomycetes > Mycobacteriales > Mycobacteriaceae > Nocardia. The sequence goes on from NZ_JAODNK010000231.1 coordinate 20,086, forward strand.
CTGCGCTCCGGCGAGCTGGTCGGCGTCTACCCCGAGGCCACCATCAGCCGCAGTTTCGAGTTGAAGGAATTCAAGTCGGGCGCGGCACGCATGGCGATCGAGGCGAATGTCCCGATCATCCCGATGGTCATCTGGGGTGCGCAGCGGGTGTGGACCAAGGGCTATCCGAAGCGCCTGGGTCGCACCAATACCCCGATCTCCATCGAGGTCGGCGTGCCCATCCCGCCGTCGGAGCCGGCCTCCGCCCTGACGGAACAGCTGCACGCCAGCATGTCGGCCATGCTCCTGAACGTGCAGCAGGACTACGTACACGAACAGGGCGCGTACTGGGTTCCCGCCCGGCTGGGCGGCAGCGCGCCGACCCTCGAGGAGGCGAATGCCCTCGACGTCGCCGAGGCCGAGGAAAAGGCCGCCCGTCGCGCGCAGAGCAGCGAATAACACTCGCGAATCGTGTGAACTGAAAGAGGTGGCGGCGCGCGGGTCCGGACGATCCGTTGCGCTGCCACCTCTTTCAGTCGAACGCGGCCCCCTCCCGCCCTTGATGAGGAGGGTGAAGATCGGGAGGAGCCGCGGGCTTTCGGGTTATTCGACCGCGACCGCCGCCTTGCTGGTCATGGCTTCCGCGGCCGTGACCGCGTCCGCCGGTTCGGGTTTGGCGGCCGGCATGCTGACATGGTCGAGCACATAGGCGGTTTCGCTGTGCACGGCCAGGTCGAGGCCCATGGCCTCGCTCTCCGCATCGGCCCGGATGCCGCCGAAGCGCTCCATGACCTTGGCGATGCCGAGGGTCACCACGAAGGTGTAGGCGAGCACCGCGAGCACGGCGACCGTCTGCCGCCACAGCTGATCCAGCCCGCCGCCGTAGAACAGTCCGGCAACGGCATTGGGCGCCGATCCGTCGGCCAGCAGCCCGATGAGCAGGGTGCCGATAATGCCGCCGGTCAGGTGGATGCCGACCACATCGAGCGAATCATCCAGTCCGAAGCGGTATTTCAGTGAGACGGCGAAGCAGCACGCCACACCGCAGACCGCGCCCACGATGAGCGCGCCCATGGGCGAGACCGCGCCGCAGGCGGGGGTGATGCCGACCAGCGCCGCGATCAGGCCGGACGCGCCGCCGAGCGAGGTGGCATGCCCCTCCTTGAACTTCTCCACGACCAGCCAGCCGCAGATGCCCGCGCAAGAGGCGGCGAGGGTATTGAGCACCACCACGGACGCGGGGTTGCCCGAGGACAGCGCCGAGCCGCCGTTGAATCCGAACCAGCCGCAGAACAGAATGCCCGCACCCAGCATCGTCAGCGGAATGCTGTGCGGGCGAGGCGAATTCGGGAACACTTTGCGCTTGCCGAGCACCAGCGCCAGTGCGAGCCCGGCAATGCCTGCATTGATGTGCACCGCCGTGCCGCCGGCGAAGTCGATGGCCTTGAGCTTATTGGCGATCCAGCCGCCGTGTACCGAGCCGTCCTTGCTGTCGAAGGCGAAGACCCAGTGTGCGACAGGGAAATACACGAGCAGCGCCCAGATCCCGGCGAAGGTCATCCAGGAGCCGAACTTCATGCGGTCGGCCACCGCGCCCGCGATGAGCGCGACTGTCAGTGCGGCGAAGAGTAGTTGGAAGGCGGAGAAGATGGCGGGTGGTAGTCCGGGGGTGGCGGGTGCGTCGAGGAGTTTCGACGATCCGAAGTATTCCAGCGGATCACCCAGCAGGCCGAGGCCGCCGAGCGAGTTTCCGAAGGAGGCCGAGTAGCCGACGATGATCCACAGCACGCCCACCACAGCGAGGGCGCCGAAGACCATCATGGCCATGTTCAGTGTGTTCTTGACGCTGACCATGCCGCCGTAGAACAGCGCCAGTCCGGCCACCATGATCGACACGAGGGCGAAGGCGGCGAGCATCCACGCGGTGTCTGCCGCGGCTACTGCTTGTTCCATGTTTCACCTGACTTAGAAACGGATTCCATACAAACGGATGTTCCTGAGGGGAATCACCGTTGCATGGGAGTAGACCATCGTGGATGTTGCGCCGTGGTACGTGACTGTGAAAGCTGCGTAAACCGGCGTGCTTCGGCGCGGCTCGTATGGTTTCATGACAATCAACAGTGATTCACTGTAGAAGACATGAATGATGCTGAGCCGAGGGATGCCATATGACCGACACCGCCGAGTTCCTGATCATCGGAGGCGGCCTGGAAGGGCTCGCCATCGCCTGGTCCCTGGCCGAGCGCGGTGCCACCGATATCCTGCTGCTGGAACGGAATTCGCTCTGCTCGGGCATGACCGGCAAGTCCAGCGGCGTGGTCCGCTGCCACTACGGCGCACCCTCGCTGGCGGCCATGTCCTGGTGGTCGGTGCCGTTCTTCGAGAACGCGCCCGACATCCTCGGGGACGACCTGGGTTTCCGGCAGTGCGGGTACGCGGTCGGCGTCGGCGCGGACAATCTGGACCCGTTGAAGGCGAATGTGGCCATGCAGCAGGCCATGGGCATCGAGGTGGACCTGCTCGCCCACGACGATATGGCCGCGCTGTGGCCGGGCCTGCGGGTGGACGATTTCGCCGCCTTCGCCTACGAACCCCGTGGTGGACGTGGTGAGGCGTACCTGACCGGTATGGCCTTCGCGGCGGCGGCGCGCGCACTGGGTGTGCGGATTCGCCAGCAGACGCCGGTGGCCGAGCTGCTTACCGCGGCGGGTCGCGTCACCGGTGCGAAGCTGGCCGACGGCACCGAGGTGCACGCGGGAACCGTGGTGCTGGCCGCCGGGCCGTGGACATCCGCGCTCGCCGCGACCGCCGGTGTGGATGTCCCTATGAAAGCCCAGCGCGCCCAACTCCTCCTGATCGATCAGGGTGAACCGCTCCCGCAGGTCCCGGTGCTCTCCGATCTGGTGAGCCTGCAGTACCTGTGCCGGGAACCCAATGGTGAACTGCTGGCGGGCAATAGCGATCACGCCGTTCCCGAATACATCGATCCGGACGATTTTGTGAACCGCGCCGACGATTCCACCGTCGAAAAGGTCGTCGGCAGACTGGAACACCGGCTGCCGCAGATGCCGGATCCGCGCATTACCGGCAGTTATGTCGGTGCGTACGACGTCACCCCCGATTACAACCCGATCATCGGCCCCGCGCCGATACCTGGCCTGTTCCTGGCCACCGGTTTCTCCGGCCACGGTTTCAAGATCTCTCCGGCCGTCGGCCGCATGGTCGCGGACATGCTGCTGCACAACCGAACCGAGCTCCCGAATGTCGATGCCGCCGACTTCCGCTACGAGCGTTTCGCCGAAGGCCGCCCCCTGCTGAGTCCGCACCCGTATGTGGGCGCGGGCGAAATGCGCTGAACCTCAACCTCATCCGAACCCTGCTGCTTCAGGAGCCGATATGGCGACAGATACCACCGCCACCGTCACGCCGATCACGACCCACCGCACGCTGTCCGAACAGGCGCATGCCACCGGCACCACTTTCATCCTGGCGGTATTCACCACCTTGTCCGGCAAGCCGTGCGCGAAACTCGTTCCGGTGCAGGCGGTCGGCCAGCTCGAGGCGGACGGTGTCGGGTTCGCCGGCTATGCGGCCGGAATGATGGGCCAGCAACCGCGCGATTCGGATCTGGTCGCGATTCCGGACGCGTCCACCTTCATTCCGATTCCCTTCGTGCGCCCCGGCCTGGCCATGGTGCACTGCACACCGCATGTCGAGGGCGAGCCGTGGCCGTTCGCGCCGCGAGTCATTCTGCAGCGCACGCTAGCTCGGGCCGCCGAACTCGGATACTCCGTGAAGGTCGGCGCGGAGATCGAATACTTCCTGGTGGACAAGGGGCCGAACGGCCTGGTCCCGGCCGATACCGCCGATGTGAGCCTGCAACCCTGTTACGACGCCCGCGATGTGACGCGCATGTACGACCATCTGGCCGAGGTATCGGAGGCCATGAACACGCTCGGCTGGGGCAATTACGCCAGCGATCACGAGGACGGCAACGGGCAGTTCGAGCAGAACTTCGACTACGCCGACGCCCTGATCACCGCGGACCGGGTGATCACCGCCCGCTATCTGCTCTCGGTGATTGCCGAAAAGCGCGGTATGAAGGCCACTTTCATGCCGAAGCCGTTCACCGATCGCACCGGTACCGGCATGCACATGCACCTGTCGCTGTGGTCGGGCGATCATCCGCTCTTCCCGGATGCCGATGACCCGCGCGGGCTCGGATTGTCTTCCACCGCATACGGTTTCCTCGCCGGAATGCTCGATCACGCCTGCGCTCTGCAGGGAGTGATCGCCCCGACCGTCAACTCCTACAAGCGAACCGGCGCGACGAGCACCGCCAGCGGTGCGACCTGGTCCCCGCGATACGCCACCTACGGCGGCAATGACCGCACCCACTACCTGCGCGTCCCCGACCAGCACCGCGTGGAACTGCGCGGCGCGGACGGCTCCGCCAACCCGTACCTGGCCATGGCCGCCGCCATCGCGGCGGGACTCGACGGCATCGATCGCGAACTCGATCCCGGCGCACCTGGCGAACAACGCGGCGACATGCTGCCCATGACCCTCGTGCACGCCATGGACGCCATGGAATCCGACCCGGTTGTCACCGCCGCCCTCGATATCGCCGGCCCCGGCGTGGCCGCCTACTTCGCCGGGCACAAGCGCGAGGAGTTCTTCGCCTGGCACAACACGGTTTCCGCCTGGGAGATCGACCACTACCTCACTGCATTCTGACGCCCGACCGGCCTGCGCGGTCACAAATCACCGCCAGGCGGCACCATCCGCCGCCTGAGCTCGATTCCTGACCGCTCAGACCGGCGAACTTCACTCCCGAAAGGAGCTGATCACCAATGTGCGGAATCGTCGGCCTGCACCTGCTCGACCCTGCTCTCTATCCGCAACTGGGCACACTGCTCACGGGCATGCTGGACCAAATGTGCGACCGCGGACCAGATTCGGCTGGCATGGCCGTCTACGGCGACCCCGTTTGGTCCCCGCCCGGCACAGTCACAGTCACCCTGCTCGACAGCCCCTTGCCGGCCGCCGAACTGGCCGAAAAGCTGACTGCCGCAATGGGTATGCCGATTACAGCCATAGACCTGAACCCCACGATCCTGCTGCACGCCGAAGTCGCCTCGCTTCAGTCCGCCGCCCCCTCGCCACGTCAATCCGCCGCGCCTTCGTCACTTCAGGACACCGCCCCCTCGTCACTTCAGTCCGTCGCGCCCTCGTCACTTCAGGACGCCACCGGACCATCATCCCGGCGCGCTTTTTGGCCGGGATCCACACCGGCACAGCAGAATGCCAGTGCGATGCAGGCAGGAACCTCCGGGGGTGAAGCCGAAGCTCTGGTGCAGGCGGTCCGGGCCGTAGCCCCGAGCGCCCGCGTCATCGGTTTCGGCCCCGGCCTCGCAGTCCTCAAAGGCATCGGCAATCCGACAACCCTGGCGAACGGCTTCGGTCTCCCGCAGGCGCAGGGCTGGCAGGGGGTCGCGCACACCCGCATGGCCACCGAATCCGCTGTCACCGCAGAGGGTTCCCATCCCTTCTCGGTGGGCCCCGGCCAATGCCTGGTGCACAACGGCTCATTCAGCAATCACATGAGCATCAAGCACGAATTGCAGCGCGCAGGAGTCGAATTCGACAGCGAGAACGACACCGAGGTGGGCGCGCGCTTCGTCGCACAGCAGTTGGCGCAGGGCGCTGACCTGGAGAAGGCGCTGCTCCTGCTCAACGATGTCTTCGACGGCTTCTACACGCTGCTCGTCTCCACCAGCGACTCCTTCGCGGTGGTCCGTGATGCCATTGCCTGCAAGCCCGCCATCATCGCGGAAACCGATCGCTGGGTGGCCATGGCATCGGAGTACCGCGCACTCGCCGATCTCCCCGGCGTGGAGCAGGCCCGAATCTTCGAACCCGAACCGGAAGAGGTGTACGTATGGCGGCGATCGTGAGTGAGCGCACGGTGCTCGATGTGGCCGAGTCCGGCACCCGCGCAGTGAATTCCGCGCTCATGGCAGCGGATGCCCCGGCGGTGGTCACCCTGGCGAACCCGCGCGGTGCACACGCTCTGGCCTGCGGGCTGGACCGCGATATAGCGGTCACCGTCGAAGGCCACGTCGGCTACTACTGCGCGGGCATGAACCAGCACGCCACCGTGACGGTCGAGGGCAGCGCCGGTGTCGGTGTCGCGGAGAACATGATGTCCGGCACGGTGCGGGTGCGCGGCGATGCCTCGCAGTCGGCGGGCGCGACCGCGCACGGCGGACTGCTCGTCATCGAGGGCAATGCCGGTGCCCGCTGCGGCATTTCGATGAAGGGCGTCGACATAGTCGTAGGCGGCAATATCGGCCACATGAGCGCCTTCATGGGCCAGGCCGGCCGCCTCGTCGTCTGCGGCGACGCGGGCGACGGGCTCGGCGACTCGCTCTACGAGGCCCGTATCTACGTCAAGGGCACCGTCAAGTCCCTTGGCGCCGACTGCGTCGAGAAGCCCGTACGCGAAGAGCACCTCGCGGAGCTGGCGGAGCTGCTCAAGGCCGCCGAGATCGACGAGGACCCGGCCGCCTTCCGCCGGTACGGCTCCGCACGCGGGCTCTATCACTTCCAGGTGGACAACGCGGGCGCGTACTGACGCCACCCCCGCCCAAGAATACGGAGGACACCATGTACGACGACCTGTCGGCGCTCGGCCTGCGGGAGTCCGCCACCTTCGACCGCGCCACCATCCACGGCATCCAGCGGGCCGCCACCACGGGCGTTTACGACATCCGGGGCTGGGGCGCCAAGCGACGCCTGCCGCACTTCGACGACCTGCTATTTCTCGGCGCGAGCATGTCCCGCTACCCGCTGGAGGGATACCGCGAGCGCTGCGGCACCGACGTCATCCTCGGCACCAGAAACGCCAGGTACCCTCTCCACCTCGACATCCCCGTCACCATCGCCGGCATGAGCTTCGGATCCCTGTCCGCCAACGCCAAGGAAGCCCTCGGACGTGGCGCCACTACGGCCGGGACCTCCACCACCACCGGCGACGGCGGGATGACGCCGGAGGAGCGCGGCCAGTCCAAGACCCTCGTCTACCAGTACCTGCCTTCCAGGTACGGGATGAACCCCGACGACCTGCGCAAGGCCGACGCCATCGAGGTGGTCCTCGGCCAGGGTGCCAAGCCTGGCGGCGGGGGCATGCTGCTCGGCCAGA
>NZ_JAODNK010000074.1 GCF_025465275.1 Nocardia sp.
CGCAATACCTCGTGCCGCGCAACCAGATCCCGGGCCGCCGCGCGCAGCGCCTCCACATCGATGGCACCGCTCAACCGCACCGCCAGCGGAATATTGTCCACCGCACTGCCCGGATCGAAACGATTCAAGAACCACATGCGCTGCTGCGCGAACGACAGCGGAATGCGTTCCGGCCGCGACAGCGAACCCAGCGCCGCACCGGCGACCGGAGCCGCGTCCATCGAAAGTTCCTGTGCGAGGGCGGCTACCGAGGACACCTCGAACAGGAGGTGCACCGGCACCCGTAGGCCCAGCTCATTGCCGATACGCGCCGCGGCCTGCGCCGCGAGCAGCGAATTGCCGCCGAGTTCGAAGAAATCGTCATCCGCGCCGACGCGCGGATCGGGTTCGTCCCGCAGCAGCAGGGCCGCGAACACCTTGGCGATCACCACTTCCACGCGCGTGGACGGCGCCCGGAATTCCCTGGCCGCGAAGACCGGTTCGGGTAGTGCATCCCGATCCAGCTTGCCGACCGGCGTCAGCGGGATCTCGTCCAGCACCACAATGGCAGCGGGCACCATGTAGTCGGGTAGTGCCCCTCCGACGAAGGCCGCCAATTCCCCTGTGTCGACGGTATTTCCGGCGCGCGGCAGCACATAGGAGACCAGCCCGGTCGCACCCGACGGCAGCGTTCTGCCCAGTGTCGCCGCGTAATCCACGTCCGGATGCGCCGTCAGCGCAGTGTCGATCTCACCGAGCTCGATCCGCAGACCGCGAATCTTCACCTGTTGATCCGCGCGGCCCAGATACTCGATGGTCCCGGATTCCCTGCGCCGCACCAGGTCACCGGTGCGATACAGCCGCCGCCCGGACTGTCCGGCGCCGTCGGCGAACGGGCTGGCGACAAACCGCTCCGCCGTCAGATCCGGCCGCCGATGATAGCCCTGTGCCAGCGCCGGTCCCGACAGATACAGCTCGCCGATCACCCCGTCCGGCACCAGCCGCAGCCGCGGGTCCAGGATGAACGCCCCGACACCGGCGACGGCGGAACCGATGACGATCGGGTCTCCGGGGCGCAGCGCGGCGGTGCTGGTGACGAGAATCGTTGTCTCGGTGGGCCCGTAGGCGTTGTAGATCGAGCGGTGCGGCGCGTCCCAGCGCTGCAGCAGTTCCGGCGGGAAGGCCTCGCCGCCGACAACCACGGTGCTGACCGTATCGAGCCCGGCGGGATCCACCGATTCCAGCGCACCCGGCGTGATCGGCACATGGGTGACGGCCTCCCGGCGCAGCAGTTCGGCCAGGTCCGCGCCGCCGAACACCGTGGTGGGCGCGATCACCAGCGTCGCCCCGGCGGTGAAGGTCAGCAGGGTGATGAGCACCGAGAAATCGAAGCTGGGCGAGCTGGCGTACAGCACCCGGGAGGCGGCGGTGATGTCGTAGTGCTTACCTTCGGCGGTGATCAATCCGGCCAGGCCGGTGTGGGTGACCACCACACCCTTGGGTGTTCCGGTCGAGCCGGAGGTGTAGATGACGTAGGCGGGATGCTGCTCGGTCAGGGTGCGCACCCGGTCCGCATAGGAGACGGGATGCGCCGGATGCCGGGCGATCCGCTGCGCCACCGGCGGATCATCCAGTTCGATCCAGGAGGTTGTGATGCCGAGCGCGGCACGGTACTCCCCGAGGGTGAGGCCCAGTACCGCGCCGCAGTCGGTGAGCAGGTAGTCGATGCGATCCGGCGGATAGGCCGGGTCGACGGGCACGTAGGCCGCGCCCGTCTTCACGACGGCCCATACCGCCAGCACCGATTCGATGGACCGCGTAATGCCGATCGCGACCATATCGCCGGGACCCACCCCGCAGCCGATCAGTTCCCGCGCCAATTGCGAGGATCGCGCATCCAGATCGCCATAGGTGATCTCGCGCTGATCTTCGCTTTCCCCGGTCGGATTGAATCGGATGGCGAGGGCATCGGCCGCGGATTCGACCGTGGCGGTGAGTAGTTGACCGTAGAGCGGGCTGCCGGACCGCCGCCGGCGATTACCACGCGCGGTACGCGGAACGCTGTCCATGGCGCTGAACGTAACCGCGCCGAAAACGGCTCACGAGCCGAAAGATCCGGTGCCATCGAAGTTAGGGGCACTGTGGCAGGCCCCCGTTTCACACCTCCGGTTCCTGCGGATTCGGCAGTTCTACCCGCGCTCGGTGAGAGCCCGGAGGAAGAAACCGATATTCGCGGGACGCTCCGCCAGCCGGCGCATCAGGTAGCCGTACCACTGGGTGCCGTACGGAATGTAGACGCGCAGCGCGTGCCCGTCGTCGACCAGCCGGCGCTGCTCGGCATCACGAATCCCGTACAGCATCTGGAATTCGAAATCCCCCGGGCTGCGCCGGTGTTCGGCCGACAGCGCGAGCGCCGCCTCGATCATGGCCGGATCGTGCGAGGCGACCATGGGATACCAGCCGCCCCGCAGGAGCACATCCAGGCAGCGCAGATAGGACGCGTCCACCTCGGCCCGCCGTTGATAGGCGACGGTCTCCGGTTCCTGATATGCCCCCTTGCACAGCCGAACCCGCGTACCCGAGGCCGCCGCATCCCGGCAATTGTCCTCGGCGGTACGCAGGTAGGTCTGCATCGCCACTGCCAGCCAGGGGAATTCGGCGCGCGCCTGCTGCACCGCTGCCAGCGTGTCGTCGGTGGTGGTGTGATCCTCCGCGTCCACCGTCACCCACACCCGGGATTCCACCGCCTTGGCGCACAGCTTGTGCAGATTCTCGGCGGCAATGGCGGGCCCGTCGACCGCGATCGACTGCCCCAGCGCCGACAGTTTGAGCGATACCTCGACCCGTGGCACCGCATCCTCCGCCGGGGCGGACGCGGGCGCTCCGGCGGGCGCGGGCGGCGAGGTGGTCGGGCCGCCGGCCGCCACCGGCACCGCCCGATCCAGTTCGGCGAGCTGGTCGATGAGCGAAATGTATTCCGCCACAGCGGCATCCGCCATCGACCGCTCGGTGGTGTACTCCCCGAGGAAGTCGACGCTGACGGACCGCCCGCTGGCGAGCAGTGCCCGCACCACCGGGGCGAGTTCGGCGCGGGTCTCCCCCGCCACGAACCGCCGCACCACTCCGGCGGTGACCGGGGTCGCGGTCAAAGCCCGCTTCATGCGCGGCGAACCCGCCGCGGCGAGAATCAACGGCCGTAACGGGTTCATCGGCGCCTCCTGCTCGAATCGGTCGCCGGCTTCACGGCGTCTCCATATGCGGATAGCGGTAATCGGTGGGGGTGACGAAGGTTTCCTTCACGGTGCGCGGGGCGACCCAGCGCAGCAGATTGAGATACGACCCGGCCTTGTCGTCGGTCCCGGAGGCACGCGCACCGCCGAAGGGCTGCTGCCCGACAACCGCACCGGTGGGTTTGTCATTGACGTAGAAGTTCCCGGCCGCGAATCGCAGTGCGGCAGCGGCCTGTTCGACGGCCTGCCGATCGCGGGCGAAAATGGCACCCGTCAGGGCATAGGGCGAGGTCGAGTCCACGGCGGCCAGCACATCCGCATACCCGTCCGGACTGCTGTCGTCGTAGACGTACACCGACAGGATGGGCCCGAAGTACTCGGTGGCGAAGGATTCGTCGCCGGCGTCATCGCTGAACAGCACCGTGGGCCGCACGAACCAGCCCTCGTTATCGTCGTAGACGCCGCCGGCCGGGATGGCGATGCCCTGGTCCCGGGCCCGCTCGATGGCCGCGACATTCTTGTCGTAGGAGCGCCGATCGATCACCGCCCCACCGAAATTCGACAGATCCGAGACATCGCCATAGGTGAGCTCGTCCACCTCGGTCAGGAAGTCGTGGCCCATCTGCTGCCACACCGACTTGGCGATATAGGCGCGCGAGGCCGCCGAGCACTTCTGCCCCTGATACTCGTAGGCCCCGCGAATCATGGCGGTGCGCAGGGCATCCGGATCGGCGGAGGAGTGCGCGACAATGAAATCCTTGCCGCCGGTCTCACCCACCAGCCGCGGATAACTCTGGTACCGGCTGATATTCGCCGCGACGCTCTGCCACAGGAACTGGAAGGTCGGCGTCGAACCGGTGAAGTGGATGCCCGCCAGCCGCGGATCCTCCAGCGCCACCTCCGAAACCCGCCTGCCGTTGCCGGTGACCAGATTGATCACACCGGGCGGCAGGCCCGCGGCCTCCAGCAGCTGCATGGTGTAATACGCCGAAAGCGTCTGTGTCGGTGAGGGTTTCCAGACGACGGTATTGCCCATGAGCGCCGGAGCGGTGGGCAGATTCCCGGCGATGGCGGTGAAATTGAACGGTGTGATGGCGTACACGAACCCCTCCAGGGGCCGGTAGTCCATCCGATTCCACACGCCCGCAGACGATTGCGGCTGCTGCTCCATGAGCTGCCGGGCGAAGGCGACATTGAAGCGCCAGAAGTCGACCAGCTCACAGGGCGCGTCGATCTCGGCCTGCTGCACCGATTTCGACTGTCCGAGCATGGTGGCGGCGGCAATGGTCTCGCGCCACGGCCCGGCCAGTAGGTCCGCCGCCCGGAGCAGGACGGCCGCGCGTTCGTCGAACGGTAGCGCCCGCCAGGCCGGGGCGGCGGCGGTCGCGGCTTCGACGGCCGCGCTCGCCTCCTCATGAGTGGTGTCGGTGAAGGTGCCGAGCACATGTCGATGCCGATGCGGCATGACTAGGTCGGCACGTTCACCGGTACCGGGTTGATGTTTGCCGCCGATCACCAGCGGCACGTCGAGGGATCCTGCGGAGATTTCGGCGAGCCTGCCCGTCAGCAGTTCACGTTCTCGACTGCCCGGTGCATAGGTGTGCACCGGTTCGTTTACGGGGACAGGGACAACCGTGACAGCGTCCATATCCCAGGCTATCGCGACAACACGACCGCTGGGACGGACACGCGCCGGAAATTCTCCGGCTACTTCAGATCGTTGGCGATGATGTTCTCGATATTGCGCTCGGCCAGTGCGGTGATGGTGACAAACGGATTCACCGTCGTCATGCCGGGGATGAGCGATCCGTCGATCACGTACAGGTCCTTGTAGCCGGGCAGTCGCCCGTAGTTGTCGGTGGACTTGTTCAGCACGCAACCGCCGAGCGGGTGGTAGGCGAAATCATCACCCCAGGTCTTGACCCCGCCGAACAGGTCGGTGCGGTAGATGGTGCCTTCCTTGCTGTTGATCTTGTCGAAGATGCGCTTGGCCGCATCGATGCCCGGCTGATTCCATGCCGTCTGCCAGTTCAGGTCCACGCCGCCGCTGCCGGAGTTGTAGGTGAACGTGCCGCGGTTGGGGTTCTTGGTAATGGCCAGATAGAGGCTGGCGAATGTTTCGATGCCCGCCGGGAACGGCGAGACCTCGGCGAAGGCCGGACCACCGGCGTCAGCCCAGTTGTCGATGCCCAGACAGGGAATACACGATTGCAGGCTGCCGGTGGCGTCCCATGCCTGGTTCTGCCGGGCCACCATGACATTGCCGTTATTGCCCCAGCCACTGCCGACCGAATCCGGCAGATTGGGCAGCTTGCCGGTGGCCTTCTGCGTCACCAGCAGCTTGCTGGTGCCGACGCTGCCCGCGGCGAAGAACACCTTCTGCGCCACAACGGTTTTGGTGGCCACCGTAGTGCCGCTGGTATCGATCTGATTCATGACGACCGAATATCCGCCGTCGGTCGGAGACACGGTGGTGACAACGTGCTGGGCCGTAATGCCGACCTTGCCGGTGGCGAGAGCCGCTGCGAGATAGGTCTTGTCCAGCGACTTCTTGCCGAAGTTGTTGCCGTAGATGACCTCGGCGTTCAGCGCGGAGCGGGTGGCGGTCCCGGCCTGCTCCTGCTTCATGTAGTTGAAGTCGTACACATTGGGCACGAAGGTGTACGAAAACCCGGACCGCTGAGCCTGTTTGCGCCCGACCCGCGCGAATTGATAGCAGTCCGCGGTCTCGAACCAGCTCTGATCGATCTGGTTGACCCCGAGCCCGGCATTGGCGCGCGGGTAGTAGGTGCTGTACATCTGGCCCGCATCCACCGACGGCAGGATGCTCGCGAAGTTCTCCTGCTTCGGCGTCACCGCCATGCCGCCGTTGACCAGTGAGCCGCCGCCGACGCCGCGACCCTGGTAGACGCGAATCCCACTGAACTGCTCGGAATCCAGTACACCTGTGTACTTGCTGATGGACTTGTTGTACGGCGCGCCCATGAAGTGATTGACCGGCTGATCGGTCTCGGTGCGCAGCCAGAACGACCGGCCGTCGGGACTGAGCATGTTGCAGAAGATCTTTCCGTCGGAGCCGGCCTGCGACCACGACATACCCTTCTCCACCATGGCGACATCGATCCCGGCCTGGGCCAGCCGCAGCGCAGCTACCGCACCGCCATAGCCCGTACCGATGATCAGCACCGGAACTTTGTCCCCATCGGACAATTGCTTGGCCGGCGCTGCCTGCGCCGAGACCGCCCGAGCCAATACGGCTCCCCCCAAAATGACACCTGTTGCAGCTAAAAACCCCCGGCGGCTGACATTGCTGCCAAATTGGCTGCTACCAGTGTTTTCATACACAAATCCGCGCATGGATCGGCTCCTCATCGAGACCTAGGTGGGAACCTGTTATACGAACTGTGAAGTACCTGTGTGTCACTTTTGAGCAAAACTGAACACTTCGATCGGCGAGTCGACAAAGCGTGTCGCGCAACACATTAGCGAACCCGGAAACGGGGTTCTGAAAGGCGACAACTGATTTCGCAAGATCCGGGTAACTCACCGGGTACGTCCAAAATGGTTTCGGCTCTCAACCGCAGGCACGCGTGCCCGACGGGAAACGGCTCCAAGGCCGTGCGCAAAAGTTCCAGAGAGGTGGAACAGCGACCCTGACGGGACTCGAACCCGCGACCTCCGCCGTGACAGGGCGGCGCGCTAACCAACTGCGCTACAGGGCCATGCTTGATGTCGAAGCAAAACCACCGGGCCTTGCAACGCGGTAGACGTTAGCACGACCCGGTGGGCAGGAGTAAATCAGCTGGTCAGGCGTTCAACCGCAGCGGCGATGCGTTCGTCCGTGGCGGTCAGCGCGATCCGCACATGCTGTGCGCCACGCGGGCCGTAGAACTCGCCGGGCGCGGCCAGAATGCCACGTTCGGCCAGCCAGTCCAGGGTGGTGCGGCAGGGCTCGTCACGGGTCGACCAGAGGTACAGTCCGGCCCGCGAATCGTCGATCCGGAACCCGGCCTCCAGCAAGGCCTTTCGCAGCAGCTCGCGGCGCGCGCGATAACGCTCGCGCTGCTGCGCCTCGTGCGTATCGTCGCCGAGCGCCGCGGTCATGGCGGCCTGGATCGGGAAGGGCAGCATCATGCCGGAGTGCTTGCGCACCTCGAGCAATTCCGCGACCACCGCCGGATCGCCGGTGACAAAACCGGCGCGGTAGCTGGCCAGATTGGAGGTCTTGGACAGCGAGTGGATGGCGAGCAGTCCGGTGTGGTCGCCGTCGCACACCTCGGGATCGAGGATCGAGATCGCGCGGCCCTCCCAGGACAGGCCCAGGTAGCACTCGTCGGAGGCCAGGATCGCGCCCCGCTCGCGCGCGAATTCGACCACCTTGCGCAGATGTTCGACGCCGAGCACCTTGCCGGTCGGATTGGACGGCGAATTCAGGAAGATCAGCGCCGGCTTCTCCGGACCCAGCTGGGTCACGCTGTCCGCCCGCAGAATTCGGGTACCCGCCAGCAGCCCGCCCACCTCGTAGGTCGGATAGGCCACTTCGGGAATCACGACCAGATCGCCGGCGCCCAGCCCCAGCGTGCGCGGCAGTCCGGCGATCAGCTCCTTGGTGCCGATCACCGGAAGCACCGCCTCCGGCGCCACGCCGGTGATCCCGAACCGCCGCTTCAGTGCTGCGACAACAGCTTCGCGCAGTTCGGGTGTCCCGTGCGTCGTCGGGTAGCCGGGCACCGCCGCCACCGCGGCCAGGGCTTGCTGGATCAGCGGGTCCACCGGATCGACCGGTGTGCCCACGGACAGATCCACCAGGCCGCCCGGGTGCGAAGCAGCCTTCGCCTTGACGGAAGTAATGGTGTCCCAAGGGAAATCGGGTAGTAGCGCACTCACCCGGCCACGCGCGGTCAAGACCTACTCCGCGGCCATCGGGGGTAGCGCCGCGATGAACGGCACGTCGAAGTCCACCTTGCCGACCTTGGTCGCGCCACCGGGCGAACCAAGATCGTCGAACCACTCGATATTGGCGTTGATGTAACCGCTCCACTGATCCGGAGTGTCGTCCTCGTAGAAGATGGCCTCTACCGGGCACACCGGTTCACATGCACCACAGTCCACGCACTCGTCCGGTTGGATGTAGAGCATGCGCCCGCCCTCGTAGATGCAATCCACGGGGCACTCCTCGATGCACGCCTTATCCTTCACGTCAACGCACGGTTCAGCGATGATGTACGGCACTGCCGCTCTCCTAGTCTGTCCTCACATGCGGGATAGTCCGCCCCGCCGGAACAGTATCCCGGCCGGTACAGGTTACTACTGGTCAGCCTGTCCTAACTTGCTGTGTTTAATTTGCCCTCCGCTTCGCTCCGGGCGGGGCTGTGTTTATTTTGCCCTCCGCTTCGCTCCGGGCGGGTCGTGGCCCTGTTGCCCGGTTCTTCCCTCCCTCCGCTCCTCCAAGGCGCAGGTCTATGGAGCCGTTCGCTCCCCCGCTCCACTCAGTCCAGAACCGGGCGGGCCACGACCTTGGAGTACATGACCTGAGCGTCATGACCCACGGAACGCATGACCAGAACACCACGACCTTCGAGTACACGACCTGAGCGTCATGACCCACGGAACGCATGACCAGAACACCACGACCTTCGAGTACATGGTCCGTGGGGTCAGGCGACTGTCAGGGAGGCCGGCGAATGGTGCGGCGGGACACCGTAGGTGGTGGTGCGCTGGCGGACGGGGCGGCCGATGCCGGTGGCGATCTCGGTGAGTTCCTCGACCGATTTCGCGGAGCCGTGTTCGGAGCCGGCCATGCGGGAGATGGTCTCCTCCATGAGCGTTCCGCCCACATCGTTGGCGCCGCCGTTCAGCATCAACTGGGTTCCTTTGATGCCGAGCTTCACCCAGCTGGTCTGAATATTGTCGATCCGGCCGTGCAGCATGATGCGCGAGAGCGCGTGCGCGGCCCGGTTGTCACGAATGGTCGGCCCCGGGCGCGAGGCTCCGGCCAGGTACAACGGTGCGCTCTGATGCACGAACGGCAGCAGTACGAATTCGGTGAAACCACCTGTCTCGTCCTGAATTCCGCGCAGCACGCGCAGATGCCCGACCCAGTGCTTCGGATTGTCCACGTGCCCGTACATCATGGTCGAGCTGGAGCGGATACCCAGTTTGTGCGCGGTGGTGATGACCTCGATCCAGGCTGAGGTGGGCAGCTTGCCCTTGGTGAGCACCCAGCGCACCTCATCGTCCAGAATCTCCGCGGCGGTGCCCGGAATGGTGTCCAGCCCAGCCTCTTTCAGGGCCGAGAGCCAGTCGTGAATGCTCTGCCCGCCACGTGAAGCCCCATTGACGACCTCCATGGGGCTGAAGGCGTGCACATGCATGCTCGGGACCCGCGCCTTGATCGCGCGCACCAGATCCGCGTAGCCGGTGACCGGCAGCTCCGGATCGATACCGCCCTGCATGCAGATCTCGGTCGCGCCCTCGACATGCGCCTCCCAGGCGCGGTCGGCGACCTCGTTCGCGCTCAGCGTGAAAGCGTCCGCATCACCCTTGCGCTGCGCGAACGCGCAGAAGCGGCAGCCGGTGTAGCAGATATTGGTGAAGTTGATATTCCGGTTCACGATGTAGGTGACATCGTCACCGACGGTATCGCGGCGCAGCTGATCGGCCAGCGCGGTAATGGCTTCCAGGGCCGGGCCGTCGGCCGTGGCCAGGGCCAGGTACTGATCGTCGGTGAGCCCCGCCGGATCCTTCTCGGCGGCGTGCAGCGCGGCCAGCACCTCGGAGTCGAAGCGTTCGGGCGCGACGACCGCGAGCTCCTTGACCTGCTCGCGAATGGTCTCCCAGTCGCCGAAGGCGCCCAGGCCGTCACCGGCGAGCGCGGAATCACTGCGCGACTCGGTATTGCGGCCCTCGGAGTCGATGGCGGTATTGAGATCGACCCGGCCGACCGACTCCCAATCGTGGTCCGGCTCCTGCCAGGGCAGACCGACCGGATTCACCTCGCGCGCCAGGCCCGTCGCCGGATCGGCCAGTGCGGCCACGTGCCCGGACACCCGCGGATCGATCCACGGGTGGCCCGCCTGCACATACTTCGGATGCACGGTCAGGCGCTGTGTGAGCACATAGCCCGCATCGGCGGTGACCTGCGCCAGCGTCTCCAGATTCGGCCAGGGCCGTTCCGGATTCACATGATCGGGCGTGAGCGGCGAGACGCCGCCCCAATCGTCGATACCGGCATCGATGAGCGCGCGGCATTCGGCGAGCGATACCAGGTTGGGCGGGGCCTGAATCCGCATCTTCGGGCCGAGCAGCAGCCGGGCCACGGCAATGGTGGCGCAGAACTCCTCGAGACCCGCATCGGGGGTATTGCGCATGGCGGTGTCGTGCTTGGCCAGGAAGTTCTGCACGATCACCTCCTGCACATGCCCGAAAGCCTTGTGCGACTTGCGAATCGCCATAATCGATTCGGCGCGCTCGGTGAGGTTCTCGCCGATGCCCACCAGAATGCCGGTGGTGAACGGCACCGACAGGCGGCCCGCATCGGTCAGCGTGCGCAGCCGCACCGCCGGATCCTTGTCCGGGCTGCCGTAGTGCGCCTGGCCCGGCTCGGTGAACAGGCGGGTGGAGGTGGTCTCCAGCATCATGCCCATGGACGGGGCCACCGGCTTGAGGCGGGACATTTCGGCCCAGCTCATCACGCCCGGATTCAGGTGCGGCAGCAGGCCGGTTTCCTCGAGTACCCGGATGGACATGGCGCGCACATAGTCGAGGGTGGAGTCGTAGCCGCGCTCGTCGAGCCACTGCCGGGCTTCCGGCCAGCGCTCCTCCGGGCGGTCACCGAGGGTGAAAAGTGCTTCCTTACAACCGAGTTCGGCGCCCTGCCGGGCGATCTCGAGGACCTCGTCGGGCTCCAGGTACATGCCCTTGCCCTCGGCGCGCAGCTTGCCGGGCACGGTGACGAAGGTGCAGTAGTGGCACTTGTCGCGGCACAGATGGGTGAGCGGGATGAACACCTTGCGCGAGTAGGTGATCGGCAGCGTCTCGCCCGCATAGCCCGTCTCGCGCAGTCCCGCATCGCGCACCCGGGCCGCGGATTTACTCAGATCTTCCAGGTCGGCGCCGCGCGCCTGCAGCAGCACCACCACCTCGTCGAGGTTGAGCGTCGCGCCGTCGCGCGCCCGCCGCAACGCCCGGCGCATCCCCGAGGGGCTGGGCGGAGCCGGTGGGGTACTCGGGTTCGGTAGATCCGTCACGCTCTCGATCATGCGCCATCCATCCGGCTGATCCGACTCGGGTGCCATAAGGGTTGGCAACCGGGCAGTACGGCAGGCTATTCCACCGTCGCCCCCGCATATCCTCGCGCACTCCGGCGGTGATCGCCCGATGTGACATGACGGATGGGGCAAAACCTTGCGAGGGCCTGGCTGCTCTTCTAAGGTCATCCGCCACGATTACTCGCATCATTCGATTCGAATATTCGCACTGGACGTTTACAGAAAGCGGGAATCCGTGCTCGAGAGACTCAGCCGCGCCACCGTCGTCGCCGCGGCCGGTGCGACGCTCATGCTGACCATCGCCACGAGTCCGGCCTCGGCCGCCTTCGGTCCGCCGCCGCCCGCCAATCCCTATCTGGGACCGGTGGGCACCGCGACCATGCACGGTGATGCGGAATCCTCCGATTCCACCCCGCTCCCCGGACCCGGCACCGGCGGTATCAATGCCGACTTCCACGAAGAGGCCGCGGCCTGCCCGACCATCCTGCAGGGCGCGGACGGTTTGCCGCAGGCGCTGTGCACCAAGATCACGGACCGGTCGCCGGAGGTGCTGCTGCTCGATCCGAACAGTGGAAACACGCTCGCCACACTGGATCTCACCAAGGGCAGCCTGCTCGGCGGCGTGTACGCCTACCTCGACCAGCAGGACCGCATGGTCACCGTCGACGGCAGCGGCGAGCTGCTGCGCATCGGGCACCAGCGCGGCGCGGACGGGTCCTGGGCGCTGTCCATCGCGTCGAAAACGCCTGTATCGCAGGCGGTTACCGCACACTGCGGCAGCGGGGACTGTGATCATGTCGCCGCGGTGACGCCCGACTACGACGGCCGCGTCTGGTTCGCCACCGACAATGGTGCGGCGGGTTTCGTGGATCCGGCCACCGGCGCGGCCCGCGCCATCGAACTCGCGCCCGGCGAAACGGTGGCCAACAGCATCTCCTCGGCGCCGCAGGGCGTCTCCATTGCCACCGACCACGCGCTCTACCAGCTGAGTGCCGACTCCTCGGGCAATCCGCAGATCCTGTGGCGGCAGCCCTACGATCGCGGCCCCGCCCGCAAGCCCGGCCAGCTGAGCTGGGGCACCGGCGCCACCCCCACCTTCTTCGGACCCGGCAACGGCACCGAATACGTCGCTATCACCGATAACGCGGCGCCCAAGGAAAGCCTGCTGGTCTTCGACACCGCCACCGGCCACAGCGTCTGTTCGGTCCCGGCCATCGACGGCACCGAGAACTCCCCCATCGGCTCGGGCAACAGCCTCTTCGTCGCCAGCACCTACGGCTACCCGTATCCGCAACTGCCCGCCAATGCCGGCCCCAGCCAACCGGCCAGCGCCTCCTTCACCGGCGGCATGACCCGCATCGACGTCACCGGCTCCGGCTGCTCGGTGGTCTGGACCGACACCGTCCCCTCCGCCGCAGTCCCCCGCCTCTCCCTGGCCGACGGCAAGATCTACACAGTCGCCCGCTACGGCGCACTGGGCTCCGGCAGCGCCGGCCTACTCCCCACCGGCAGCGCCGGCGGCGTAGCCGACACCTACAAATTCACCGTCATCGACGCCGCCACCGGCAAGGTCGACAGCGAACAATCCCTGGGCGCCACCACAGTCCAGGACACCCTCCAAATGGTCGGCACCATCGCCCCCGGCCGCATCCAATACCAAGGCACCCTAAGCGGCCTCTTCCGAATCACCCCCCGCTAACCCCCGCCGCCCCTCCACCACACAGCACCCCTCCACGCCCCACAGCACATATTCGGACCGTGTGAACCAGACCCAGGCTGTGCCGTCCCGACAACGGACGACACAGCACCACCCTTAGTCGGACAGCGTGAATTCGCGCCGCGCCGAACCGGAACCGGCTGCGCGATCCCGACGGTGAACAACACAGCGCCACTCCTGGTCGGACAACGCTAATTCGCGCCGCGCCGAACCGGAACCGGCTGCGCGGTCCCGACGGTGGACAACACAGCGCTGCTCTTGATCGGACAGTGTGTATTCGGGGTGTGGGAAAGCGGGGCGGGGTGTGCGGTCTCGATGGGCGCTGCGGGGTGTGGCAACTGCCGCGCTGGGGGGCGGAATCGTGAAAGCATGGCGGGTATGTCCGATCGTCCCGCCTCAGGCGACGTCCGCAGTGCCTCCGGCGAGCTTCGCACCGCCGGGGGCGGCATCATGGCGGACCCGGCCTGGCACCCGAGTCCGCGGGCCAAACTGCTGTGGGCGCTCAGTGCCACATTGTCGTGGATCTTCCCGTTCGTCGCGCTGATCATCTGGATGATCGTCGATCCGCCGCGGCGCACGGCGCAGGTGTGGATCCTCGGAATCGCGGTGGTGGCAGCCGCATTCAGCATCGTGGCGGTGCCGCTGTGGCGGTACGCCGTGCACCGGTGGGAGATCACCGATGAGGCCGTCTACACGCGTACCGGGTGGTTCACGCAGGAGAGCCGGGTCGCGCCGATCAGTCGCGTCCAGACGGTGGACACCTACCGGGGACCGCTGGAGCGGCTGCTCGGGCTGGCCACCGTCACCGTGACCACCGCGTCCTCCGCCGGGGCCGTGCACATCAGCGCCCTGGACACCGAGGACGCCCGGCGCACGGTCACACAGCTCACCGAGATCGCGGCCCGGCATCGCGGAGACGCGACATGAGTCATCCGCCCGGCCCCGATCCCGCACCGTCCTATGCGCCATCTCCCTACGCGGCCCCGCCCGATGCGCCCCCGTCCGATGCGCAACCGCCCTACGCGCCCCCGTCCTATGCGCCATCTCCCTACGCGCCACCGGCCGATGCGCAACCGCCCTATGCGCCCCCGGCACTTCCGGACCCGGCGGCCGCGCCCGGCGTGCCGGAGGCCGAATCCTGGCAGCGGCTGGATCGGCGAATGCTGCTGGTGCATCCCATTACCGAGCTCATCCGCTATATCCCGGTGCTGCTGGCGACCTTGATCGCCGGTGCGCGCAGCGACAGTCCGGTGTGGAGCCTCGGCGTGGTGGCGGTCATCATCACCTTCGCGCTCACCCGCTGGTTCACCACCACCTATCGCATCACCGCGGACAATCTGGAACTGCGCACGGGATTGTTTCAGCGCAAACGGCTTTCGGTGCCGCGCAATCGGGTGCGATCGGTCGATGTGGAGGCGGATCTGCTGCATCGGGTGCTCGGTCTGGCCGTGCTGTCCATCGGCACCGGCCAGCAGGCCGAACGCAAGGACCGGTTCCGGCTCGACTCACTCGACGCCCAGCTGGTACCGGCGCTGCGCACCATACTGCTCGAGCACACCCATATGGGATCGGAACATACTGCCGCACAGCAGGTTCCGGAGTCTGCCGCGAACAGCACCGTGGTGCTCGGCAAACCGCACACCCCGGCCCCCGAAGCCAAGCCGCCGGTGGAAATCGCGCACTGGCGACCGGAGTGGGTGCGGTACGCCCCCCTGTCCCTGACCGGATTCGCGATCATCGCCCCGATCCTCGGCCTGGCGTTCCAGTACGGCTTCGCGAAGGTCATTGTCAATTCCGACGCCGTGCAGGGCCTGGAAGACGGTGGCGCACAAGCCATAGCCCTGGCAATCGCCGCCCTCCTCGTCTTCCTGGTGCTGTTCGTCAGCCTCACCGCCTGCGCCCGCTACCTCGCCACCTACTACGGGCTGCGGGTCACCGACGACGGCACCACGCTGCATATCCGCCACGGCCTGTTCACCACCCGGCAGATCACCCTCGATCTGGCGCGCCTGCGCGGAGTCACCGTCAACGAGCCGCTACTGCTGCGCATGGCCGGCGCCGCCGAACTCGAAACCATCATGACCGGCACCAAATCTCGTCAGAAGGTGCTCCCCCAGGCGCCCCGGACCGCCGTCGATCACACCGTCGCGCATCTGCTCGGCGCCGGCGCCGCCATCGACGACGCACACCTGACCGTCCCGCCACCGGTGACCGCCGCTCTGCGGTCACACGGCCCGGCCGCGCAGCGCCGCCGGTTCACCCGCGCGCTCGGCCCCCTGGCGCTCATCGCGGCGGCGCTACTCATCACATCCCTTGCGGGCGTGGATATTCCGGCCTGGCCGTGGATACTGCTGGCGGTGGCCGCGGCCTCGGCAGTCGCACTGGCGCAGGACCGCTACCGCGGCCTCGGCCACACCGTGATCCCGGCCGCCC
Organism: Nocardia sp.; assembly: GCF_025465275.1. Taxonomy (GTDB): domain Bacteria; phylum Actinomycetota; class Actinomycetes; order Mycobacteriales; family Mycobacteriaceae; genus Nocardia. Next base: position 15,630 of record NZ_JAODNK010000074.1, read on the forward strand.
ACGGCAACCCCACCTGGCTCATCACCCGCAGCGGCTCCCTGGATCGCGACCGCGACTGCCTGGAGGGCCCGGGCATTATCGGCTGGACGGTCCGGCAATCCTGGTTCCAGCGCCGCGCCGGACTGGCGACCATCACCGCCGCGACGGCCGCGGGCAAGAAGCGCTATCACGTGATCGACATCCCCTTCGATCAAGCCTGGCCGCTGATCGAGGCGGTCACGCCGGGTCAGCTCGGAATCCGCTGAGCCGCGCACTGCCCGAACTACGAACGATGCCCGGCATCGGATCGAATGATCCACTGCCGGGCCTTGATTCGCGGTATGTCAGGTCAGCTGGTCACCACTGTCCGGGGACGTAGTCGCCACCTGCCATGCCCGCGATCACATTCAGACGGTTCCAGGCGTTGATCGTCGCGATGAGGGAGATCAGCGCGCCGATCTGATCGTCGTCGAAGGACTTGCGGACCTGCGCCCAGGTGTCCTCGCCGATGCCGCGGCTGTTGTCGGCCAGGCGGGTGCCCTCCTCGGTCAGCGCCAGGGCGGCGCGCTCGGCCTCGGTGAAGACATTGGATTCCTGCCAGGCGGCGATCAGGGCCAGGCGCACCGGGGTCTCACCGGCGTGGACGGCATCCTTGGTGTGCATATCCAGGCACATTCCGCACCCGTTGATCTGGGAGGCGCGAATCTTCACCAGCTCCTGAATCGCCTTGTCCAGCGGGGACTCGTCGATGACCCGGGCGGCGGTCACCAGGCGCTTGTTGAACTTGGCGGCGATCTCGTTCTCGTACAGGGCGAAGCGGGTCATTGTCTGCTCTTTTCTCGTTCGTTGTGCGGCTACATCAGGTCGACGACGCAGCCTGCCGAGGTGTGACATCGGCAGTAATGTGGGCGTCGTCACACCCCGGATCGGCACGTGGAACCGCTGCGCGATGTAACTGCCAATTCACCTGCGATCCAGAGACTTTGACCAGATGACAGCGCCAAAAAGTAAGCGGACATTCCGGTGCTGTGGTAGAAATCACCGAGAATTACGAAGGGTGGATTCGTCATGGAACCAACAGCCGAACAGCGGGCCGCACTGGGCCTGATCTGCGATACGTTCCTGCCCGGGGACGGGCTGACGCTGCCGGCGGCGACGGAGCTCGGGGCTGTCGACACCATCTTCCAGATCCTGGGGCGCAATCCGCGCGAGGCGGAGCAGAAGCAGCTCGCGACACTGCTCGGACTGTGGGACTCCCGGCTGACGGGACTGCTCACCGGCAATGGCCTGCGGCGCTTCTCGACGCTGACGCAGGAGCAGCGGGAAGCGGCGCTGCTGCGGCTCGGCGACTCCCGGCTCGCACCGGTCCGCGCCATCTTCCAGGCCCTCAAGGGCGCCTCACTACTCGCCTACAACGTCACTCCGGGACCGACCGGCACCAATCCACTGTGGAAGGAAATCGGCTACCCGGCCCCGGCCGGCGCCCTGCAGACCGCGCCCCAGCCGGCGCTCGCTCCGCTGCGCTTCACCGAATCCACCACGCTCACTTGCGATGTCGTGGTCATCGGTTCCGGCGCGGGCGGCGGTGCGGCGGCGGCGGTGCTCGCCGAGGCCGGTCTCGACGTGGTGGTGCTGGAACGCGGAAACTATTACGACGACCGGGACTTCGGCGGCGGCGAGCTCGACGCCCTGACCAATCTCTACGCGCCCGGCCCCGCGGGCTCGGCCGAAGGCCAGATCACCCTGGTCGCGGGCACCTGCCTGGGCGGCGGCACGGTCGTCAACTGGAGCACCTCGCTGCCCACACCCGACAGCGTCCGCCACGAATGGGCCGAGCTGGGCGCCCCGCAGTTCGCCGAGGACGAATTCGGCGACGCGCTTGAGGTGGTGCAGAAGCGGCTGGGGGTCACTAGGAATCACTCGCCGCTGTCGGCGCGCGACGGCGTGCTGGAGCGCGGCGCCCAGGCGCTCGGGTGGGATATCGACACCCTGCCCCGCAATGTCACCGACGCCTGCGACGCCGGTATCGAATGCGGCCGTTGCGGTTACGGCTGCCGCCTCGGCGCCAAGCAGTCGGTGAACAAGACCTGGCTTGCCGATGCCGCCGCCAAGGGTGCGCGCCTGGTGATCGATGCCGACGTGCGCCGAATAGACGTGAAAAATGGTCGCGCCGAGGCAGTTTCGGCACGCACCTCGAACGGCGTCGAGATCACCGTGCAGGCCCGCGCGGTAGTGGTGGCCGCCGGCGCCATCCAGACGCCCGCGCTGCTGAAGCGTTCCGGATTGCGCAATAAGAACATCGGCCGCCACCTGCGGCTGCATCCGGCCGCAGCGGTCTTCGGCGTCTTCGACGAGGAGATCCGGCCGTGGGAGGGCGGGCTGCAGACCCGCATCAGCCGCCACCACGCCGATCTGGACGGTAAGGGCTACGGCGTCATCTACGAGACCGGGCCGATCCATCCGGGCCTGGGCACCGGTTTCATGAGCTGGCGCGGCGCCGCCGATCATCGCAATACCATGCTGGACTTCGCGCGCTCGGATGCCATCGGCATCATTACCCGGGACCGCGATTCGGGCACCGTCTCGGTGGACGGCGACGGCGAGCCCATCGTGAAATACCGGCTGTCGGACTACGACGCCGCACACCTGCACACCGGAATCACCGGCGCGGCATCGATTCTCGAAGCCGCCGGCGCCCGCCGCATCTTCTCCGGACATCAGGCGGGGGTGTCCTACGAGCCGGGTGTGCGCGGCTCACACGCCGAATTCGACGCCGCCTGCAAGCGCGCCGGTTACGGTCCGGGACAGTGCGCGCTGGGCGCACTGCACATTATGGGCTCGGCCCGCATGGGCGGCTCCCCGGAGCTCTCGGCCACCAACCCCGACGGTGTCACCTGGGATGTCGCGAATATCGTGGTCGCTGACGGCTCCAGCTTCCCCACCGCGCCGGGTGTCAATCCCATGGTGTCCATCGAGGCCATCGCCTACATGAACGCCAAACGGCTGGCGGCACAGCTGATTTGACCGCGATCAGAGGGACCTGATACCCGCCAGCACCGCGTGCAGCAGCCCCATATCGGAGCTGTTGCCCGTGGGGATCGGCGGTGACCGGTATACCAGCCGCCCGTCGTCGATCAGATCACCGAGCAATACCTTGGTCATGGTCACCGGCAGCCGCAGGTGCGCCGCCACCTCGGCCACCGAAAGCGGTGTGCGGCACAGCCGCACGATCATGGTGTACTCGGGTTCGGTGCGCCGCAGCGCCATTCCCGGATACGCATCGACCACCAGCGTGGTCAGATCCAGCTCCGGTCGCTCGACCCGGCCGCGGCCGCGGGTCACGGCATAGAGGCGGACCAGCGGTCCGGCATCCTCCTCATACCAGTGCTCTCGCGGCTCGTTCATGGCCGTTGCGGACTGCTCGCATGATTTCGCGGGTCGACCGACAGATGCGTGCCGACGCGCTGCACCGTCTGATTCATCCCGTAGGCCACCAGGCCCATATCGGCTGTCTCCGCGGCCAGGAGCGCCAGGCAGGCATTTTCCCCGGCCGCGGTGATGAAGAGCACCGCCTGATCCAGCTCCACCACGGTCTGGCAGACCCCACCGGCCCGGAAATGCTGACCGGCGCTGCGCGCGAGACTGTGCAGCGCCGAGGCCATGGCGCCGAAACGCTCTGCGTCGGAGCGCTCCTGGCCCTTCGAGAAACCGAGCAGCAGTCCGTCCGTGGACAGCAGCACCGCCGCCTGCGCGTCGGGCAGTCCGCTCACCAATTCGTCGAGCAGCCAGCCGAGGTCGATTCGCTGGGAGGTGGTCATTGTGGTCCCTTCTCGGATTCCGGGCGCACCTGGCGGCCCTGCCGGGTGCCCTTCGCAATGGCGCTCATGAGATTGCGCGCTTCGTCGGGAGTGCGCTGACGCGGCGCAGTGGGAACCGGCGCTTCGGCACTCTCCTCCGGGCCGCCGGGACGGTTCCGGCGCGGCAGGTGCGGCCGGTCGCCCAGCTCCTGCGCGAGGACCGGGACCGGCGGCAGTGCGACCGGGGCGGGATTACCCACCAGTGCGGAGATCGCCGTCGGGCTCGGCTCCCGGATCGGGGCGCTGGGCAGCGGCGCCCGCAGCGCCGGGAACTGATCGGAGCGCACGGCATTCGACCAGGCGGGCGTCACGTCGAACGCGTTCGGCCCACCGCCGGGCATCTCGGCGCGCGGCGGGGCGACCTCCAGCAGCGCCGACGGAATCAGCACCACCGCCCGCACACCGCTGTACACGGACTCGGCCAGACGCACCGTAATGCTGTGCCGCCCAGCCAGTTTCGCGACAACGAAGAGCCCCAGCCGGGTATTGCCGGACAGCGTCGCCACACTGAAGTCGGGCGGATTCGCCAGCACCGCATTGCGTTCCGCGTATTCGGCCTCCGACATACCGAGACCCTGATCGATGACCTCGACGGCCAGACCCCGGCCGACCACCACCGCCGACACCGTGACATGCGATTCCGGCGGGGAGCAGGTCGTCGCATTGTCCATGAGCTCGGCGAGCAGATGAATCACATCGGCGACGGCATGACTGGCGATCCGTACCTCGGGCAGCCGCCCGGTCTGAATCCTGGTGTAGTCCAGGCTCTCCGCCACCGCGCCACGGACGAGATCGAGCAGCAGCACCGGATTACGCCAGCGCCGGCCGGGCTGCTCACCGCCGAGAATGATCAGATTCTCGGCATTGCGGCGGGCCCGGGTCGCGAGATGGTCCAGCTGGAACAGCAATTCGAGCTGATCGGCGTTCTTCTCCTCGCGCTCGGCCCGGTCCAACAGGGTGAGCTGGCGATGCACCACCACCTGGCTGCGGTGCGCGATATCGAGGAATACCGCATTGATGCCCGCACGGGTCTTCGCCTCGGCGACCGCCGCCGACACCGCCGCGATATGGGCGCGGTTGAAGGCATCGGCCACATGGCCGAGCTCATCGGTGCCGAAGTCCAGCCGCGACACCTCGGCATTGATATCGACGTCCGCGCCCTCGCCCAGTTTGCGAATCAGCTCGGGCATGCGCTCATCGGCCAATTCCAGGGTGTCGTGCCGCAATCGGCGCATCCGGCCGATGAAGCGGTTGGCCAGCAGCAGGGCCGCCACGAAAGCCAGTGTCGCAATGAGCAATACGGCCGCGCCGCCGAGCAGCGAATTGCGGGTGGCATCCTCGCCCTGCTTGCGGGCGAGGACGTGCGCGTCCCGGCTCTGGTCCTCCCACAGCTTCTGCAATGCGGCATTGATCTGCCCGGACGCCGTCTGCCATGCGGCAACACCGAGGGGCAGCGGGGTGGCGGCCTTCGGTGCTGCCCGGTCGCGGGACTTCGCCGAGCTGTCGGTACTGCTGTCGGCATCGGTATCGGATACCGGGCCGCGCAATATCAGGGCGTCCTGCATGACGGTGACCTGCTGCCAGGCCGGATCACCGGTAATGGCATTCAGCTGGGCGAGCCGCTGGTCCTTCAGCACCGAGGCGGAATAGGCCACCTCACTGCGGAATTCGCCCACCCGATTACTGAATTCGAGCAGCTGGGCCGCGGACATCTCACCCGTCGTCAGCGCCACCGCGCCCATGGTGTCGGCCTGCGACAGCGCCTCCGCCGCCCGCAATTGCTCGACGGCGTAGCCCAGCTCGATGCCGATCTTGGCCGCCGGCGCCACCCGGGCCGCCACCATGGAGGCGGAGATAATGGTGCCGATCACCTGCGTGAAGAACCCGAATACCTGGTCCGCCGGCATCTGCCGCGAATCGACCCCGCTGCGCAGGACCGGCACCATATTGAAAAGCTTGTCGTAGCCCGCGATTTCGGCGGCAGCGCCATCGGGATTGAGCTCGCGGGCCGCATCACCCTTGGCAATGACCGCCGCCAGCGCCTCGTCCGAATGTTTGCGCGCATCGGGCAGCCCCGCCACCGCATCGGTCTCACCGGCGAGGGACAGTACGGACAGTCGCCGTTCCTCCTCGAGTCCGGAGACCATGAGAATCGCCGGAGAGGTGGTGCTGCTGGCCAATTCGGCCCACTGCTTCGCTTCCCGAGCGGATTTCACCAGATAGACGGCCGCGCCGCCGCCGATGGCCAGCAGCGTGACACTGGAGATGAGCACGATCCCCATCAACCGGACCCGGATACTCACCCAGCCGCGGACACCGCGGCCGCCCGAATCAGATGTCCTGCCCAGGGATTTGCGCAGGTTCCGCCAGCTGCCCACAGTGATACTTCCCGCTCCCGAACGCCGTGGCGCCCCACTTCATGCCACACCGCCAGAAATGAGCGATACGTCACGCTTCTCTCGTCGAGAGAGTAACGGAAACATCCCGAATCGACTACAGGTTCAAATCATCTCGACAAACTATTGACTTCATACGCCAAAGTTTGCGCGAATCACCGTGTGCGGGTCGCGGTCTCGTTTGACCGCCCGCAGCCGATCCAGAGTCGCCGCATCGAATGCCGCGGCAGCCGACTCCCCCGCGGCGAGGAACGTATACGGCTTCGCGCCGCTCACGTGCGCTCCCAGCGCTGCGACCACCGCATCCTGCTTGGCGGACACCGCATCTCGCAACTGCGGAATGCCGAGACCGAGCAGGTAGAGCAGATACGGTTCGGCGACCGGACCGCGCGCACCCGAACCCGGCCGGGTCAGCGCGCCGCCCAGATGCCGCACCTGAATATTGAGCAGCGGCGCAACCGGTTCGGCCAGAATCACTTTGAGCGTCGCATCATCGAGGTCCGTGAGCAGCTCGGCACGCGAGACGGACGGGCTGGGCGTGGTCGGCTCGGCGGAGATATCACCGAGATTCCCCGTGGACATGGCAGCGCGGGTATCGGAGGCGGCGCCGCCCAGCCGATCGATCACCGCCACCAGTTCGCGCCCCTGCTCCGCGGCACCCAGGTAGGCGACGTCGAGCGCCACCATCTCTGGTGCGTTCGGGAACTGGAAGCGGTGGAACCACACCGTCAGCTCGTCCGGAGCCCGAGAGGTCAGCTCACGGAACGCGTCCCAGACCTCCGGCAGGCGCTCGCCCGGCCACACCACGCGGCCGCCGTACAGCTCCGGCGCCGGGAACAGCTCGAATTCGAGTGCGGTCACCACCGCGACATCACCGCCACCGCCGCACAGTGCCCAGAACAGTTCCGGATCGCTGCTCAGCGTGACTCGGGCCGCCGCACCCTCGGCATCCACGATCTCGAAGGCGCGCACCGCATCCGAGGCCCAGCCGTGTTTGCGGCCGAACCAGCCCAGACCGCCGCCCAGCGTGTACCCCGTCACGCCCACCACCGGATTGCTGCCCGCCAGACCGGTCAGGCCGTGCTCCGCGGCCGCCGCCTGCACCTGTCCCCAGTTCGCGCCCGCGCCGACCCGTGCGAGCCGCGCCGCCGCATCGATCCGCACGGTATCGAGCCGCCCGGTACGCAGCAGGATCGCGGTATCGATATCACCGGTCGCACCGTGCCCGGTGGGCTGGGTCGCGACCGCCAGGCCCGCCGCCCGCGCGAACCGCACCACCGCGGCCACATCATCGGCGTCCGCGGCCTCGACCACCATCGCCGCCCGCTGCGTGATGGCGGTATTCCACGGCGTCACCGCCTGCTCGAAATCCATGTCACCGGGTGCCAGCACCCGGCCCCGGACCGCACTGCGCAATTGTTCGAAAGCCATGGTCATTCCTCGTCCCTGGTCAGCATGTCGTCTCCGAGCGCTGCGGCGCACGGCCGGTTCAGCGCGATTCGACAGGCTGACGACGCAGGCCTGGAAAGTGTGACACCGCCCTACGACAGGAAACGGCGGACGACGCTAGCGAGCCGCCGCGATCTCGTGCGCGTAGCGGGAAGTGGCGCGCCAGTACAGGTACAGCCCGGACGGCAGCAGCCCGCAGATGAGCAACAGCATGGTCGGCCAGTCGCTCATGAGCATGATGTCGCCACCGGGACCGGAACTGGCGCACACCAGGAAGCCGAGGATCCACACCGTCAGCGGCATGATCATGACGGCAGTGCGCGTGCTGACCACGGACATGCCCGCCACCAGCAGCACATTCACCACGGCCGCCACCAGTGCCGTGAGAGGCAGCGGGATGGCCCCCGCGGTGGTACTGGTCGACGCCAGCGGCGCGGCGGCGGCCAGCAGCGGCGCACTCTCGTGCACGGTCGCGTGACCCGCGTACAGCGGCAGGTAGAGGACCTCGAGCACCAGCGTGATGAGTGCGTCGACGGTCAGGAACAGCGCTATGGCAGCGCCCACCCACTTATTGCCCGCGCGGACCCCGAGGCTCGCCGCATCGTCCGCACGAGCGCTGACTGCGGCCGTCACGACACCGGCGGGAAGCCGAGCAGGGTCAGCAGGTGGCTCTGCAGATCGACGAAGCCGTACAGCACCGTCAGATACAGATCGTGCTGTGCCTGGAAGTTGGGGCGCTGGCTCTCGACGAACGCCGCGATCGCATTCTGCAGATCCCAGTTGTACATGGGGGTCAGTGTCTCATCCCGGTCGACTGTGAAACATACGTGTCGGTCAATCCGGCGAACAGGTCGTGCTCCCGGCCGTCCGCACCGGCCTGGCCGCGCCGGCCGCGCACCAGGATGTAGTGCTCCTCCGGTAGCACCGGCTGGGCAATATCGTTCGACAGGGCGAACTCGCGGCCGGACGGCGCCACCGTCACCTGGGTGGCGTGCGCACGCAGAGCGGCGCGCTTGGCGGCAAGGGCGTCCGCGATATCCACCGTGGTGGTGACGGATTCGTGTGGCACACAAGCCAATTCGCCATCGTGCGGCAGTCGCCAGCCGCGCGGCAGCGCGCCGGGCAGCTGATCCACGGTGCGCCGCTTGAGCGCTTCGGTGTGCATGGCGAGCGTGGCGCTGTCGGTGACGGTCCAGTACACCTTCGGCACCTCCCACCCCTCCTCCACCGCGAGATCGACTGCCGCCATGGTGATTTCGTGCGCGCGAATATGGTCCGGATGCCCGTACCCGCCGCGCGGGTCGTAGCCGATCACCACGCTCGGCCGCAGCTCCAGAATCACCTGGACCAGCGCCTGCACCGCCTCGTCACCGGAGTTCACGAAGGCTCGCGGATTCCGTGCCGCCGGCGTCCCGGCCATGCCGGAGTCCCGCCAGCGGCCCGCGCCACCCAGCAGTCGCGGGGGTGCGGCGTCCAAAGCTGCCAGGGCCCTGGTCAATTCGAGAATCCGATAGCCGCCGAGCTGATCGGCCTGATCGGCGACCAGCTGCGCCCACTGCTCCCCGATGACCTCACCCTCCTCACCGAGGGTGCAGGTCACCACGGTGACCGGCACACCACGCCGCCGGTAGTGCGCGATGGTGCCACCGGTGGTGATGGATTCGTCGTCGGGATGCGCGTGCACCAGCAGCAGCCCACCGGTTTCGGGCGCGGTCACGGCAGCCGGTGCCAGTTCGCGGCATCGGCGAAGACGCCGATCTGGATGGCGCCACTGAGCGAAGCCCCGTCCACGCGCGGTCCGGCCGCCGCCACCTGGGTGTCCTGCACGATGGGCAGGACGGTCGCCAGATCCCACAGCTTCGGCTCCGACTCCGCGATCACCTTGCCGACATCGATACCGCGCAGGGCGGCGTCGATACCGGGTTGCAGCGTCGGATCGCAGACACCGGACAGATTGGACGGCGACTTCTTCGCCGCATCCGCGACGGCGGTGTCACTGCTTGCGCCGGATGCGTCGGGCGCCACCACCGGCGGGCAGCCGTAGCGTGAGGCCAGCACGGTCGCCGGATCGGCGCCCGCCCGCTCCCAGCCGACAATGGCGTCCACACCGGGATCGGTGTCGTCCTTGCCGTACAACTGCGCGGCCGCGATGCTGCGCACATTGACATCGATTCCGGCACTGCGCAATTGGTCGGCGGCGGTATTGGCGACCGCGAGCGTGGAATCGTCACCCTCCACCGCGCCGATCCGGATGGTCAGCGTCTTACCGTTCTTGGCGATCGGACGCGGTTGCGGCGCGGGCGAAGTCGGCGACTGCGTGGCGGGAGTCTCCGGCGCACGGCCGTATCCGGCCTCGTTCAGCAGCCCGAACACCTCGTCCGTGCCGAGCCGCGGCGGCGAGGTCGCCACATAGCCGGGATCGGACGGCGCCAACACCTGTGCGCGCACCGGCTCCACCCAGCTGCCGGTCTGCGCGCCGACGGTGGCCAGCAGCACCGGATCCAGCAGTCCGAGCACGGCTCGCCGCACCCGGATATCGGCCAGATCCCCGACCCGGCCGTTCAGTACCAGCTGCATTTCCCGGGACTGCGCCATCACGGCCGTGCGCACCGACGGAATGGCCGCCAGCTGCGATTGCAACGCGACCCCGCCATGCACGAGCGCCATCTGCGCGTCCCCGACCCGCAGCGATTCAGCCACCTGCGCGGGAGTTCCACCGCGCCGCAACAGAATCTGATCCGGGACCGCGGGCTTGCCCCAGTAGCGGTCATTGCGTTCGAGCAGAATCTCCTCGCGACCGCGATCGGCCTGCTTGATGCGGAACTGCGCGCCGGAGACCCGGATGGTGTCCATCAGGCCCTGCTCGAACCCGGAATCCTTCACCAGATGCTGCGGCAGCAGATCCGCGAACAGCTGCCGCCAGGCCGGGTACTCCTCGCGCATGGTGACGGTGACGGTCTTACCGCCCGCCGAGGAGCTGATATCCGAAATGAGCCGGTACCCAGCGGGATCCACCACACCGGGCTGCGTGATCATCTGCTGCCAGAGGTATTTGAAATCCTCCGCCGCGATGGGGGCGCCATCGGACCAGGACGCCTCGTTCTTGATCTGATAGGTGATGGTGAACGGCTCCTGCGAGGTCACCTCCGCCGACACCATGAGCGCCGGATCCAGCACCCAGTCGGTGCCGCCCGGCACCGCCGGAGTGGGCGCCGGCCGGAAGGGGCTCGGCAGCACCATCGACGACACCGCGGCCGCCGCCGGCGACTGCTGCGAGCGCAGATGCGGATTGAAGCCGATGCCGATGTCATCCACCGCCACCACCACGGAATTGCTCCCCGGCTTGGCAGGCTGCGTCTTCGGACTGTCGGTGCTCTCGATGGGCGGAGGCGGATTCGCGGTGCACCCGGTGGCGACCGCCAGCAGCGTCGCCACCATCACCAACACCGCCCGCAACGATGCGTGCACCCGGGGCCCCGTTCTCACTGTGTCCAATTTGCCCTCCGCTTCGCTCCGGGCGGGTTCGCGGCCCTGGGAGTCTCGCTCTTCCCTCCTCCGCTCCTCCGCTTCGCTCCCCCGCTCCGTCAGTCCAGACCGAGACGGGCCACGAACCAATACAGCGCGGCAAGCGGCCCAAACCTGAAGCAGGCAAGAACGAAACGGTCGTCCGCGGGCTGCACGCCTGCGAACGACCGTATCGGGTCAGCGCCAGATACTACTGCGCACCGCGGTCGCGAGCTTTCTTGCGAGACAGTTCGCGGCCGCGCTCGGTGGCGCCGAGCAGGACCTTGCGGACGCGGACGACCTCGGGGGTCACCTCGACACACTCGTCGTCGGTGCAGAACTCCATGGCCGCTTCCAGATCCAGGTGCAGCGGCTTGGCCAGGGTCTCGAACACATCAGCCGTGGCGGACCGCATATTGGTCAGCTTCTTCTCACGGGTGACATTGATGTCGAGGTCCTCGGCGCGCGGGTTGATGCCCACGACCATGCCCTCGTAGGTGTCGGCGCCCGGCTCCACGAAGAACTGGCCGCGATCGGACAGCTGGATCATGGCGAACGGGGTGACCGAGCCGGCGCGGTCGGACACCAGCGAACCGGTGTGGCGGGCGCGAATCTCGCCGGCCCACGGTGCGTAACCGTCGAACACGGCATTGGCGATACCGGTGCCGCGGGTGTCGGTGAGGAAGTCGGTGCGGAAACCGATCAGGCCGCGCGACGGGACGATGAACTCCATCCGCACCCAACCGGCGGAGTGGTTGCTCATCTGGACCATCTTGCCCTTGCGGGCGGCCAGCAGCTGGGTGACGGCGCCCAGGTACTCGTCGGGGCAGTCCACGGTCAGCTCTTCGAAGGGCTCGTGGATCTTGCCGTCGACGGTCTTGGTGACCACCTGCGGCTTGCCGACGGTCAGCTCGAAGCCTTCGCGGCGCATCTGCTCGACCAGGATGGCCAGCGCGAGCTCACCACGACCCTGCACCTCCCAGGCGTCCGGGCGGCCGATGTCGAGCACGCGCAGCGAGACATTGCCGACCAGTTCCTGGTCCAGGCGCGCCTTCACCTGACGGGCGGTGAGCTTGTGGCCCGACACTCTGCCGACCAGCGGCGAGGTATTGGTGCCGATGGTCACGGAGATCGCCGGCTCGTCAACGGTGATGCGCGGCAACGCAACCGGGTTGTCCACATCGGCGAGGGTGTCGCCGATCATGATGTCCGGGATGCCCGCGATGGCGACGATGTCACCGGCGATGGCCTCCTCGCCGGGCTTGCGCTCGACACCGATGGTCTGCAGCAGCTCGGTGATCTTGACGGTCTTGGTGCCCTCGGGGGTCATCCACGCCACGTTCGAACCCTTGCGCAGGGTGCCGCTGTAGATGCGGACCAGGCCGATACGGCCGAGGAACGGGGAGGCGTCGAGGTTGGTGACGTGCGCCTGCAGCGCCGCGGTCGGATCACCCTTGGGGGCGGGGACGTACTTCATGAGCACGTCGAACAGCTCGTCGAGGTTGTCCACGCCGGGGGCGTGGCCGTTCTCGGGACGGGTGGTGGAAGCCTTGCCCTCACGGCCGGAGGCGTAGATGACCGGCAGGTCCAGAGCCAGTTCGGCGGCCGAGGAGGCTTCGTCGTCCAGATCGGAGGCCAGGTCCAGCAGCAGATCGTGGCTCTCTTCGACGACCTCTTCGATACGGGCGTCGGGGCGGTCGGTCTTGTTGACCACCAGGATCACCGGCAGCGAGGCGGCGAGCGCCTTGCGCAGTACGAAGCGGGTCTGCGGCAGCGGGCCCTCGGACGCGTCCACCAGCAGTACGACACCGTCGACCATGGACAGACCGCGCTCGACCTCGCCACCGAAGTCGGCGTGGCCGGGGGTGTCGATCACATTGATGACAGTGAGCGAACCATCGGCGTTATGCCTGTGCACCGCGGTGTTCTTGGCGAGAATGGTGATGCCCTTCTCGCGCTCCAGATCACCGGAGTCCATCACCCGGTCGACCAGCTCGGCGCGTTCGGCAAACACGCCGGACTGACGCAGCATGGCGTCGACCAGTGTTGTCTTGCCGTGGTCGACGTGCGCCACAATGGCGACGTTACGGAACTCGACAGACGACACGTTAGATTCCTCCTGGTGCAAAGGGTTGGCCCGACCCGGCGGGTCATGCATGGGGAAACTCGAGATTCCACCGGGCATGCGGCGAGCTATACATTACCGTTCGCCGAAGTCACACCTTTAACCCGCCCGACTTAGGTTAAGCTAACCAACATGGGCAAGGTGAAGGCCAAGGACGTTTCGCGTCTGAAGCCGAAGAAGAAATGCTGCCGCAAGAAGACGCGGTGCGTGAAATGCCCTGTGGTCATCATGCGCATGAAGAAGCTCGAGGCCGCAGGCTGCTGCGGCAAGGACCTCAAGAAGGGTCTCAAAGCCGCCCGCGCGGCCTGAAACCCGAGCGCGGCAGCCGAACCGGGAGTACACCGGAACCATGACCCCTGCGCCGCTGTCCGAAGAAGAGATCACCAAGGCCCTCACCGATCTGCCCGGCTGGACCCGCACCGGGGACACCATCGCCCGCACGATCGAGGCCGCATCGTTCCTGGCCGGTATCGAATTGGTCCGCCGTGTCGCCGTCGCCGCCGAGGCCGCCAACCATCACCCGGATATCGACATCCGTTGGCGGCGAGTCACTTTCACACTCTCCACACATGACGCCGATGGTCTCACCGCGCTGGATGTGGCTCTTGCGCACGAGATCGATCGACTGCACCTACAGGGCTGATCCGGCCCACCCGAATCACCCAGATGTAGAAGACCAGCACGCCGGCCGTGTAGACCGTGCCGAGCCAGGACAGGATGCCCGGCCGGGAGATAGTCCAGATGGTGGGCTGGAAGAACATGAGCACCCAGGGCACCCCGATCAGCGTGACGACCAACCAGTATCCGGCCAGGATCCGCGCGCCCGCGGCCGCGCGCAGCGGGCCGTAGCACAGCCACAGAATGGTCGGAATCAACCAGATCCAATGGTGTGACCAGGAAATCGGCGAGGCCAGCAGGCCGAAGAACTGCACGATGATGAGCGTGCCCATGCGGTCGCCGGGGCCCAGCGCCCGCCAGGCCAGGACCGCGAGCACAGCGCTCACCAGGACGGCCGCGATCCACAGCGGCCCGGTCTGCACATCGTGACCGAGGATGCGGCTGAGCGACCCGCGCAGCGACTGGTTCGACGCCGTGGCGACCGGGCCGATCCGGGTGGCGTCGCCGAGCAGCTCACCGAAGTACTTCCGGGTCTCGCCGGGCGTGATCAGAAAGGTCAGGCCGACGGTCCCGGCGAAAACGATCGCCGACCACACCGCCGTGAGCCAGCGCCGCTGCGCCACGAAGTACAACCCGGTGACAGCGGGCGTCAGCTTCACCCCGGCCGCGGCGCCGATCAGCGTTCCCGACACCCACCAGCGGGTACTGCGCACCGCGAGCATGGCGAGCAGCACCAGGAACACATTGACCTGGCCGTAGTCGAGCGTGGTCCGCACCGGCTCCAGCCACAGGCCGACCGCCGTCCACGCGACCGCCGCTGTGCGCCAATGCTGTTCGCGCAGCGCCTCTTTCCCGAGAATGAGTTCCAGCGCGATCCATACCACCCCGTACAGCGCCGCCATGGTCAGCAACAGCCAGGCGAGGGCAACAAATGTGAACGGCAGGAAGTGCAGCGGATAGAACACCAGCGCGGCGAACGGCGGGTAGGTGAAGGGCAGCGGGAAGTCGGGGGTCTTGCTGGCATCGGTGTAGTCGTACAGATTGCCGCTGCCGAGGCCGGCCGACCCGTCCATGTAGACGTGCAGGTCGACGAAATTCATCCCGTTCGGAAGGAGCAGCACCCAGGCCAGACGGGCCAGTACCGAAAGCACCAGTGCCGCTACGGCCAGGCGGAAGTGTCGATTCACGGCACAGACTTTCAGCTCGGGCGGCGGGATTTCCGGTCGGGCTTCACCGGTGGGCGTGCGGGCGACGACAAGAGTAGTCCCAGAAGGAAATGTGCCGGGAAACGCACACCCTCTGCTGTAACATTCGCATCACTAACCCCACCAGTAACACGAATTCTGGTCGGACGTTCGATAGCGTTGCCGGATATAGGACAGCAAGATCACACCGTGGCTGTACAACCGGGCAGCCCGGTCCCTAGAGTGGCGCGGAGCGATGTCTCCATCGCTGCTAGATGTACCCGAAGGTAAGGACGGCTACACCAGTGCTTCGCACCCGAGGATCGCGATTCGCAATGTCAGCGCTGGCCCTGGCGGCCTGCGCCACTGTTGCCGTGCCGAACACCGCGTTCGCCAAACCCGCACCGGCCCCGCAGCAGACCACCGCGACGATTCCGATGATCCCCGAAGGGGTTTCGGTCGATGCACTCGCCTCGCTGATTCCGGCCATCATCGGCGCAGCCGCCGGTCCGGCCGATATCGCGGCACCCGGTCCGCAGACCGCAATCCTCGATCAGGCCAAGCAGATCCTGGCCGGCCTGAACCTGCCGCCGCAGATCAAGACCACGCTGAACTCGATCATCACCTTCCTCGACGGCAGTGGCGGTGGCGGCCCGGACCTGCCGAAGGACGGACCGGTCATCGCCCAGTTCCTGTGGCCGACAATCGGTAAGGGCTGCATCGGCTCGGGCGCCGACTCGGTGGGCACCGCGCTCGCCGTGCCCGGCCCGGCCACGCTGCCCCCGCCGGGACCCGCCGCCGGTCAGGCCGGATTCGTCTTCACCGCGCTGGGTACCAAAAGCCCCAGCGAGATTCAGAATCCGCCGATGACCGTGCAGTGGCTGAATCTGGACACCCGCCAGAGCGGCGTGCAGAACCTGACCGACGAGGCCAAGATCAATCCGGGCGGTCCGGCCACGCTGTCGGCCATCGTCAATACCGGTGCCGGTCGTGTTGTCGCCGTGGTCTCCGGTTCGCTGACCACCCAGGCCGATCCCGAAACCCAGCCGATCAGCTGCTCGTTCCTGCCGACGGTCGGATTCTTCACCGTCTGACAATCAAGAATTCCGCCCCTGTTCCATTCCGCTATCAGCGGTCCGGAACAGGGGCGAAATCATTTCCGAACGCGGATCGGTGTGGTAGACCGCTAGGTATGGCCGCTGTGAACGCTCCCATGGGGAGTCTGAAATCGCGCCGATCGATCCTGTCGATTCGTTCGGAAGGATCGATCCTGTCCATCGGGTCGGCGTACTCGATCCTGTCCATCGGCAGTGTGGGGTCGGTGCTGTCGATCGGATCGGCGGGATCGTTCGGATCCCTCATCTCGTCGGCATCGTTCGGAAGTATCGGCTCGGCGTTCTCCGGGCTGTCGCGCTGGTCGCTGTTCTCCTGGCAGGGCAACCGCCAGGCCTTCTCCCAGGGCGAGGACGACGAAGTCCGGGACCGGCACCTCACGCTGCGCGTGGTACCGGACGAGCCCGATCTGCGTGATGATCCAACCTGCCACTGCCAGACCTAGATTCGCCTATCAACGACCGTGCCCCGCTGCCATCGGCAGCGGGGCACGAGTGTCTCAGGGGGCGGGATTACCACCACTGCCCATACTGCTGCGCGAGCACCGCGTTCACATCTACCCCGATGCCGCTGACCGAGCGCTTGTCGATCTCGAACTGGTGCAGGTGCGCGTCGGGGTGCACGTAACCCTTGGGTGAACCCCAATTGTGCTGCCAGAAGTAGGAACCCAGGCCCGCGCCGCGAATGGAGTCGATGGTCGGCGAGTTCGCGTACACACCGGTCCGCTCGTGCCCGATGACGGTTTCCCAGCCACGCAGGTACGGCTCGATGAGATTGTCGAAGTCCTCATCGCTGGGGTTGTCGTCGATGGAGGCGTAGATGGGGGCGGTATCGGGACCGCCCGCCGCCTTGTGCAGCACCAGCCCGCGAGTGGCGTGCTGGATTCCGGCCGCCAGGCCGCCACGCCAGTCGGCGGTAGGCCCCTTGCCGAACTGGTAGCACGACACGACCGCGAGTCCGGCCGCGGACAGCGCGTCGACTTCGCGCGCCAGCAAAGGCTTTCCGGTCATCCATTCCGCGCCGGGCCGGCGATCGGAGACGTACCGGATCACACCGATATGCCCGTCGGCGCTGATGGCGCCGGCATCGGGCACGCCGCCCGCATAGTCGAGCAGGGTGCCGATTTGTTGCCGGGCAGCGGCATTGGGGGCGGGCAGTGTCAATCCGGCGGAAATACCGGTGGCGATTGCCGCGCCCCCGAGTAGGAAAGTCCGGCGGTTGACATGGATAGAACGCATCGCGGAACTCCTTCGCACACTCGCTGATCGAACATGCCGATCACGGTGCAAAACCGAAAAATTGCCCGTGACCGGTAGAACTATTGCGGCGTGCCCGGCGCACCTTCCCCGATGGTCCGAAGATCATCTGCGCGCCGGGAGCCCTGAACGTGCCCTCATTCCACCATATTCACATGCGAATCGCCAGGCTCACAGGGCCCATAAGCACCACGAGTCCCACAAGTTCTAAAACGGACGAACGGGATTTTTGTCAATCAGTCAGACGCGAGTGCCGTCGAGACGCGCGGTCACATCGATGGTGCGGCGGGAGACGTCCGCTACCTCGGCGCGCACCACGGAGGCCACCTGTACGGCGACCTGTTTGCGAATACCCGCAAGCTTGCCGAGCGCGGCGGCCCGCAGGCCCTTCGCCTTGAACTCGAGCTCGATATCCTCGGGGGCGGGCGGCGCGGCGTCGATAATAATCAACAGCGGATCAGCGGCACGAGCGGTGAGGGCCACGGGCACCTGCACCTCGGCGCGATAGCGATTGGACTGCAGCACATCCACGGTGATGTCGAGACTCACCGGAATCATCAGATCGAAGGTCACCAGATCTTTGGTGTCGGCGCCGACCGGCTCCGGCTCCGAAGTCTCTGCGAGACTGGGCAATTCGGCAATGACGGGCTCGGGTTTCGGGGCCGCGGCGAGATGCGTCGACGCCACGACCCTGGGTAGTCGCACCGTGCCGCGCACCGCCACCTGCGCCTTATTGCCCGGCCCGGTGCGCAGCGGGCCGACCTCGATGAGTTTGCCCGCCAGGGATTCGACGACCTCCCGCACCCGGTCGGCGGTCACAATGCGCTCGAAGAAGCGGTGCCCGAATTCGTCGTAGCCGATCCACTCGTGGGTGGGCCGGCCGCGATACGGCGATTTACTGCCGTTGAGGATGGCTTCCACATCGAAGGTGCGCCCGCGCTGCGCATCCGGATCGTCGAGAATGCCGTTGATCCGATTGGCGACCTCACGCTGCACCAGCTTGGCAATGGGATCGAGCAGCAACTCCCAGGCCGCGCCGATCGCCTGCGCACGCATGACGAAGCTGACATCGCGGCTGGTGACCGGCGGAATATCAATGACGATGAGCAGCGGGTCGGCGGTGCGGGCGTGCAGCTTCAGGTCGATATCGACCACTGCCTCCAGGCGCAGTCGCTGGCCGCCGAGCGTGACGTCGACCCGGAGTTTCACCGGCAGCGCCACATCGAAGTGCACATGCGGGCCGCGGCGAATGACGGTGGGTTTCCCGACACTGCCCTTGGCTACGAAGCGCGCCAGACCGGCGGGCCCGATGGAGAACGGGCCGATGGTGATACCGCGGCCGGCGATACCGGAAACCGCCGCTTCGATCCGGGATTCCGTTACCGCCGCCGCCACGAAACGTTCGCCGAATTCGGCGTAATCGATCCACATCGGTTCGTCGGACGGCGTCATCCAGCTACTTTCGTCGGGCGGGGATCCCTGCCCTGCCGATGAGGGGGCAGCAGGGCAGGGATCGATCGGCGACGCTGCCGGGCGCCGCCGACAACCATCGTAAGCGGAATACCCAGCAAGTCCCACCCTCCCGCGCCAGCTTTTCAATAATGTGGAACTGCTATGTTCCCAATCGACCGAATCCGACCACGCCCGGTAGGTCGGCCGGGCGGAACCGATGAATGCTGATTCGGCCGAATTCATTGCCGCCCACCGTGGTCAGCGTGCCTGCCGCATCGGCGATCACGATATTCGTGTGCTGGCCGAACGAACTTCCGGGCGCGTACATCACCACATCACCCAGGTGTGGCTGATATCCCGGCTCTTCGAAACGGTGCTGTTCGCGGTAGAACTGCTCCAGGGTGGAGACGCCGGGAATTCGCCAGGACCCGGAATTCGGATTCTCCAGCGGCTGCCCGGCATCGCGCATCACCCAGCTCACGAAGTCCGCGCACCACGGTTCCTTGATGCCCTCGGAATAGGTGGTGCCGCCGTGCTGCTGCCCGTATTCGCGCTGCGCCACATCCAGCACCCGCAGCTGGACGTTATCGAGACCGGAGCGGTCGATCGCCGGGAATTCCTGTAGGCGCTTCCCGGCCAGCGCTCTGTCGTTCGAATATGCTTGCCACCAGCGGGCTCCCACCACACCGCCGGTCGCCAGCAGGGCAAGCACGACGATCAGCACCAGCCAGCGCCCTCTCCCCCGGCCGGTTCGACTCTCCCGTTCGCGCTGCGTCTCTTCGTCGCGCAGTATCTCTTCTTCGCGAGGCAATGTCATGCGGATCCTCCCCAGCATCCCGGCGCCGGTATTCGGCCCCTACGTATTCGACGTCCCGCGATGATCACAGGTTCCCGTCTCCACAGGATCTCCACGAAATGCGCACGCCGCCCCCACCGGCGGTCAGTCGGAGGGGTCCGGGACCCGGCAGGACTGGCTCAGCGAAACCTCGCGGACCTGGTGGGTGCGCACCGGAACCCGGCTGGGGGCAGCACGTTCGTCGAGCAGGGCGAGGTCCAGGGCGATGCGCTCCCGCAGCCGGGCCGCGGCGGTGCGGTGTGCGGCAGCACGTTCCGGGTCGCCGAGGAATTCGGCCAGCTCGGCCAGCGTGAGATCCATCGGTCCCAGGACGGTGGCCCCGCTCTCCAGGCCGGCGATGGTGCCGGCGTACGGCAACAGCTGGTCGTACAGCTCGTGCGCCCAGTCCCGATCGGCGAGGCCGATGGCCAGGCGCGCCCGCACCGAGGTGAAGGTGGTCCAGAACTGCGGGGCGAGCGGCGGAGATTCGCGCAGCACGCTCCGGGCGGCCTCCTCCTGGCCGGAGTGCAGCAGGGCGAGCGCGTAACCGTAGACGAACAGTTCGGGTTTGATCAGGGCCCGCTCGCGCAGTTCGTCGACGAATTCGGACATGTCATTGCGCGCCCACGCGAGCGAGATGGCAATGCCGATATGCAGGGCATTGGGTTCACGGGACGGTTCGGCCGCGCCCTCGGCCGAGTGCGCCACGAGCTCGGCGGCGGCCGCCGGCTCGACGGCGAGCATGAGCGCCACACCCTCGGTATTGCCGCGCAACAATTCCAGCACCATATCGAAGGGTGCGAGGGCGTCGAGCAGATGGCGGAGCTGGCCGTCGGTGGCGTATTCGCCTGCGCTGCGGGCATGTTCGGCGGCGGCGACCAGGTCGGCATCGGCGAGCGTGGCACGGAAGAGCAGATAGTGCGCGAGCGCGCGGAACTCGGTGAGTTCCGCCTCGGTCGCAATGCGGAGCATGCGGGTCGCATGGCGTTTGAGATCGTCGGCGCGCAGAAAACCCTTGCGCGCGAAGGCCGCGAACGCCTGCGCGTTCAGCACCGTGCAGAGCAGTTCCGGATCGGCACCGGGCGCGGCCAGCGCACTCGCGTCGGCGGCGGCCACACCGGCGGCCGCCGGATCGTCGAGCGCCCGGTCGAAAACCATATTGACCCGAATACGAATGCGAGTGGACACCGGTAGGCGCGGGTCCGCCAGCGTTGAGCTCAGCGGTTCCCGAAGGCGTGGATCGGGCGTGTGCCAATCGTGCACCGACCAGATCAGCGGGGTCGGCCAGCAGGTCGCGGCCCGCGCCAGAAACTCTGTGCCACCGAGCGATTCGGCAAGATCCAGCGCCTGCTCGCGGGCAGCGCGAGCGGCGATGTGCTGCCCGTCGTAGGCGAGCGCCGTCACCAATTCACAGCGCGCCTCCAGCAGCGCGGCCCGATCGGCCCGAGCGGCCGTGGCGGCGCCATGACCCGCCATATCGTGCAGCGCCAGCACCGAACGCCACCGGCGCACCGCATCCGCCCGCATGCGGCGCTCCACACACCGCCGAGCCGCGGCCCGCACGAATTCCAGTGCCCGCACGGCGGTTTCGGCATTCGCCCCGAGCGACGCATGATGGGCGAGGGCATCGATATCGGTACCGGGCGATGCCTGTGCGATGGTGCGCACACTCCCCGGCACCGCCACCGCATGAACAAGCGCATCGATAGCGGTGCGGGAGGCCTTCGGCCGTGCGGTACCGGTCGTTCCCGGAGCCGCAGTGTCCGTAGCAGCGTAAATAGCGTTGCCGGACAGAGCTGTTCGCGCGGCGTCTCCATTACGCGGTGTCGCGATAGCAGCAGTGAGTGCATCGATAGCACTGCTGGACAACGACGATGACGCCGCTGATCCACCCTCGGAACCTGCCGCGGCATCAGCGAACGCCTCGATCACATCGCCGGGCGACAACCCACGGCCGCCCGAGATTCCCACGGCATCGGCAAGCGCCTCTATCACGTCCCTGGACGACGACCCATGGCCGTCCGATACCGCCGGCGCTTCCGTCGGCGAATCAGCAACGCGCGCAGCGCCACCGAGGGAAGGCTGCACTATCGCCTTCGATACCGCCGCCGAATGGCCGAGGGCATCGATTCTGCTGCCGGGCGATAACTCCCGCCTGCTCGGCACTGCCGGGGAATCGGCCTCGTTATCCGATTGCGCTGCAATGATTTTCGATACCGCTGCCGAGTGGGCAAGGGCATCGATGGCGGTGATCGGGGGCGCCGACGGCGCGGCGGGAGTGCGGGAGCAGAGCAGTTCGAAGGCGGCCCAGTGCATTCGGGCGCGGCGCAGGACCGGGATGTCGTAGTAGACGGTTTCGCGGACCAGGGCATGATCGAAGGCGATGCGGCCGCTGCGCTCGGTACGCAGCAGGCGGGCCGATTCGGCACCGGCGATCAGGTCGATGACGGTGTCGGCGGTGTGGCCGGCGGAAGCGGCGAGGGTATTGACGTCGCTGTGCTCGCCCCAGACCGACATGTGCCGGAGCAGTTCGGTCACCTGGTCCGGTAGTTGCGCGATGCGACGGCCCAGCAGGTCACGCACGCTGTCCGGCAGACCGTCGGTGCTGCCCTGCCCGGCAACAAGTTTCGCGAGTTCGCGGACGAACAGCGGATTGCCGCCGGTGCGGCGGCGCAATAGTTCCACGGTGCGGTCGTCGAGCGTGGTGAGCCCGGCCGCGGCCGCGGCCCGCCGGGTCCCGGCCAGATCGAGCCCGTCGAGTTCGATGCGATCGGCGGTGAACAGCGCCAGCGCCGCGGCGGTATCACGCACGCCGGGACCGGCTTCGGTGCCGCGCATGGTGGCCATGATGAAGATGGGCCGATCGCGCAGCCAGTTCACCACCTGCCGCAGCACCTGCAGGGTGGCGGTATCCGCGCCGTGCACATCCTCGAGCACAATGGCGACGGGTCCGGTGGCCGCCCGTTCCCGGCAGGAGCGGACCACGCGCCGGGCCAGCGTGAAAGCATCGGCGGCGGTATAGCTTTCGGGATCGGCGGCATCGAGTCCGGTGAGCACCTCGGACCACGCCCAGGCGGGCGGTGCGCCCTCCACCTCGGGGCAGCGCCCGAAGACGGTGGTCCAGGACTGTCCGGCCAGCTGCGTGACAATGGTGGCGGCGAGGGTGGTCTTGCCCGCTCCGGCCTCACCGGAGAGCCAGACCAGGCGCACCTGTCCGGCGGCGGCCGACTCGGCGGCGGCCAGCAATCCGGCCCGCTGTTCGGCATATCCACTGTCCCGCAGCGGATCCTGGGATAGCAGCACGTCCGGGTCGGCCGTCCGCACCACGATCGGCGGGGCCGGCACCTCGGTTTCCACCGAATGCGTGAGGATGGCGGTCTCCAGATCCCGCAGTCCGGGACCGGGATCCACGCCGAACTCCAGGGTGAGGAATTCGCGGCTGTGCCGCACCGTGGCCAGCGCGTCCAGGGATTGCCCGAGCCGATACTGCGCGAGCGCCAGCAGTCGCGCACACTCTTCGCGGCCCGGGAACTCCTCGAAGATGGGTCGCAGCGCAAGCACCACCTCGGCGGGCCGGTTCATCTCCAGCGCGGCCTGCGCGCGCAATTCGGCGGCGGTCAGCCGCAGTGCGGCGAGGCGGGCGGTTTCCTGTGCGGCCCAGGGCATTCCCGCGAAGGATTCGAAGGCGCCACCGTGCCAGCAACCCAGTGCCGCGTCCAGGACGCGGACCTGCTCCAGCGGGTCGGGTCGCACGGCCGGATCGCGCATGGCCGATTCGTGCCCGTGCAGCAGCTGTTCGAAGTGCCACGAATCCACCTGCTCCGGCTCCAAATTCAGCGCATAGCCGTGGGATTCGGAGACGATGATGCGGGACTGGGCCCGGCGCGGCCGGTCGGGTTCGAACACGCGGCGCAGGTTGTGAATGTACACCTGCAGGGCGGCAACGGCTTTGGTGGGCGGATCACCGCTCCAGAGGTCGTCGATGAGCCGGTCGGTGGGCACCACGCGCCCGCCCGCCGCGACCAATCTGCCCAGCACCGCGCACTGCATGGGTGCCCCTGGCGGCACCCGCTGGTCGTCGATGCTGATGTGCAATGGACCCAGCACACCGATTCGCGTGTCCGCCATCGAGCCGAGCCACCCCCAATACCCACTACGAATTAAAACCAAACCGGGTGTCCAATATGGCAGAAATTCTGCGGTAACACCCAGTCTTGTGATCCGGCTTAACCAGATACGAAGTGGATCCGAAGAGTTGTACCGCACACTGCCTAGGGTGTCCGACCCCTCCCGGCTTCCGCCCGCCGATCTCGCGGTGCTGCACAGCCTCCCGTATCCGGCGTGCCTGCATGACGGCGCCTACGACGTGGTGGCCGCGAACAGCGCCTTCAGCGAGATCTTCCCGGGCACCGGACCCGGCGCGAATCTACTGACCGCCATCATGCTCGAACCCATGTCCCGCTACCGGCTCGGCGATTGGGAGGCGGAGGCGCAGATCATGGTCTCCACCTTCCGGACGATGGCGCCGGATGTGATCACCCCGGAGCGGCGTGAGGAGATTCTCAATCTGTGCCGGCGCGCACCGGAGTGGGATCGGCTGTGGCACAACGAGGCCGCCACCCCGAACGAGGAGCGCGAGCGGACGCTGCTCATGCACGAACCGGAGACCCGCGCCGAGATCCGCATGTATGTGCAGACCTTCCAATTCCAGGCGCCGCGCCGGCCCTGGTCGCTGTTGACCGTGGTGCCGGCCAACTGAGCCCGGCTCACGCCTGCGCAGCGGGCTCCTCGAACCAGCCGTCCTCGGGTTCGGCGAACCCGTGATACACGAGCGGAATGCGCCGATCCACCCCGAAATGCCGGTAGACGGCGAGCATGGCATTGCGCACGGCCCGATCGTGGAAGTCGTCGATGCGCCGCACACCCAGATCGTGTTCGGGTAGCAGCGCCAGCCGCAGCATTTCCGCGGGATCGTCGATATCCAGGCCCATCGGGGCGGGATCGGCGATGAAGTGATCGTGCAGTACAGCGCGCGCCCGGCCCGGATCGTGAATACCCGGCCGGAAGGCCCGGAATCGGGTGCGGACGGCGGGTGAGCAGTGCACCTGCAGCCAGTCCACGAGGGTGGCGTTCGGGCGGGGAATCCGGCCGGTCAGCGGCGTCTGTTCGAGCAGATGCAGCATGCTGCGGCCGGGGACGAGTGGGTCGGGCACGAGGAACAGGGTCAGCGCGGGAGAACCGGACAGCCTGTCCGAGAGATAGACCTTGGTGGTCGTGGGGTCGGGCATGCGCTTCTCCTTCGAGAAAGAGGGACCGCTGTGCGGACCCGCGCCCGGGTACTGGCTTCACATCCGAAAGTTGTGCCGGACGCCGAGAAACCCGACTCGGACCTGTCTGCTCGACGCCGACCTGTGCAACGTCGAGAAGTATAGTCGCCGACAGTTAACCAAACCGATCGGTTTCCGATAGGTCCGTTGCTTTTCCGGCGGTGCCGACCTGGGCCGGCACCGCCGGAAAACGATCGATCAGGCGTCGATGAGCCGATTGGGCGCGGGCTGCCCGCCGAACTGCCCCTCGATGGTGGCCCGGACAGTCGCCCACTCGTCCTCCAGGATCGAGTAGAAGGCCGTACTGCGGACCTCACCGTCCAGCCCGCGCGAATGCGCCCGCCGGACCCCGTCGCTGGTAGCGCCGAGTCTCTCGATTGCCAAGCGCGAGCGGTGATTTCGCACATCCGCCCGGAAGGTGATACGTCGCACCTGCCAGGTCTCGAAGGCGTGCTGCAGCAGCAGCATCTTGGACTCCAGGTTGATGCCGGTGCCACGAGCCTCCGGCGACAACCAGGTATTGCCTATCTCGGCCGCATCCGGCACTGCCATCAGGGCATCCCCCGGCGGCGCTCCGTGCAATGGTGGCCACACCATCGGCCCCTGCCAGTAGTCGAATCGGGTGAACCGGGTGGAGCCCAGGATCCGGCCACTGGCGACGGCGATAATGGCGAAGGCGAGCGAGGTTCCGGCGGCATGCCCGGATAGCGCTTGCGCCACATATTCCAGCGCCTCGTCCACACTGTGTGGGACAGGCGTGAACGCGAAATCGTCCCGATCGCCCGCTGCTGCTTCCGATATACCCGAAGCATGGTGCGGTGCAAGGGGTTCCAGCCGTACCAGACGGCCGTTCAGAGAAAGGGGTACAGGCACGTTCCCTCGATCTTTCGGATACGGTCGGGGGCTCGCTCAGACAGTGCCGCACCGGCCGTGTGCTCCGGAAACGACGAATCAGCCTAGGCGCGCCAGTAGCAGCATCGAACAGTGCGATGAACGATAGCGGAACACGGGCGCACAACAAGGCAGGCGGCGCGCAAATTTACTTCGCCGCTCCGCGCGACGCGCCGACGGGATGTCGTGCCGCGTAGGCGGGTTCGTCAGATCAGGGCAGGATCAAACGTTGAATCGGAACTCGACCACGTCGCCATCGGCCATGACGTAGTCCTTGCCCTCTATCCGGACCTTGCCGGCGGACTTGGCGGCGGCCATGGAACCGGCTGCCATGAGGTCGTCGAAGGCGACGATTTCGGCCTTGATGAAGCCGCGCTCGAAATCGGTGTGGATGACGCCGGCCGCCTTGGGGGCGGTATCGCCCTGGTGGATGGTCCAGGCGCGCGATTCCTTCGGGCCGGCGGTGAGGTAGGTCTGCAGGCCGAGGGTGTGGAAACCGGCGCGGGCCAGCGAATGCAGGCCCGGCTCGGTCTGGCCGATGGATTCCAGCAGTTCGACGGCGGATTCCTCGTCGAGCTCGATGAGCTCGGACTCGACCTTGGCGTCCAGGAAGACGGCGTCGGCGGGGGCGACGGCGGCCGCGAGCTCGGCCTTCTTGGCCTCGTCGGTGAGGATCGCCTCGTCGGCATTGAAGACGTAGAGGAAGGGCTTGATGGTGAGCAGCGAAAGTTCCTTCAGCAGCTCGACATCGAGTTCCTTGCGCGCCGCGAACAGGGTGCGGCCGGCGTCGAGGATCTCCTGCGCCTTTTTGGCGGCATCGGCGACCGGCTTGCGGTCCTTCTTGACGCGGGCTTCCTTGTCGAGGCGGACGACCGCCTTCTCCAGGGTCTGCATATCGGCGAGGATCAGCTCGGTCTCGATGACCTCGATATCGGCGAGCGGATCGACCTTGCCGTCGACGTGGATCACATCGTCGTCGGCGAAGACGCGCACCACCTGACAGATGGCGTCGGCCTCACGAATATTGGCGAGGAACTTATTGCCCAGGCCCGCACCCTCGGAGGCGCCCTTCACAATGCCGGCGATGTCGACGAAGGACACCACGGCGGGGAGCTGGCGCTCGGAGTGGAAGATCTCGGCGAGCTTGGCCAGCCGCGGATCGGGCAGCGAAACGACGCCGGTGTTCGGCTCGATGGTGGCGAAGGGGTAGTTCGCCGCCAGCACGTCGTTGCGGGTCAACGCATTGAACAGCGTCGATTTTCCGACGTTGGGCAGGCCGACGATTCCGAGGGTGAGACTCACGAGAACAAGACTCTACCTGCGCAGTTCGGGCGGAACGGACCCGGGCCGGGCAGTTCGAGCCGTTCGCGGTCACGCGGGTCAGTCGAGCACCGTCGCGACGGCTGCCGCCAGGGCCACATATCCGGCATCGCGCAGGTGCAAATGGTCGCCGCTGTCGAAGGCGGGCGCGAGCCGCTCGGGATCGGCCGGATCTGCGAGCACAACAGCCGAATCCACCACTGCGTCGTACTCGCCCGAGGTGCGAATCCAGTCGTTCACCGCCTTACGGACACCCTCACGGTCGTCGTAACGGACTAGATCACCGTCACCGAAGGTGGAACCCGCGGCGGGCGGAATGGTCGCGCCGATGATCTGGATGCCCGCCGCGCGGGCCAGGGTGATGAGGGACCGATAGCCGGCGATCAATTGCTCCGCGGAGACGCCGGGGCCCGGACCTCCGGTCGCCAGATTCCCGCCACCGAGCCAGATGTCGTTGATGCCCTCCAGGACCACCACGGCGCCGATACCGGGCTGGTCGAGGACGTCGCGGCGGAAGCGGGATATCGCGCTCTCCCCCATCCACTGCGAATCCGCGGTCACACAGTTGCCGCCGATGCCGAGATTGAGTATCGGACGCGGCTTTCCCTGTGCGACAAGACTTTCGGCAAGTACCTCCGGGTAGGTGTGGTGGGCGTCCATGGTGGAGCCGACACCCTCGGTGAGGGAGTCGCCCAGCAGCGCAACCCCGGAGGAACGCGGCCGTAGCTGCTGGGTCTCCACCGCCGCCAGGTAGTAGTAGGACGAGGAGGTCACGGTGAATGCCGTTGGGGCGGTATCGGATCGATGGTCGCCCCAGGCCAGGTAGGAGGTGCCCAGCACCTGTGCGTGATACGTCCCGGGGCCGGTCGGATCGGCGAAGAACAGCGTCACCGTCAGCAGCTCCAGAGGCTCGACCGGCAGGGTGATCGGATCCGTGACCGCCGTGCTCCCCGGCGCGATTCGGAACGCCGACTCGGAGCCGATCAGCAACTGCCGCAGGCTATCCGGATCCACGGCCGCACCGCCGGCACTGCGCGCGACGGTCGCGCCGGTCACCTGCAAGGGTTTCGTGCCGAACTGGTTGGACAATCGCAGCCGGAGTTGCGTTCCCCCGTCGCTGACCCGAATCACCTGGCGCACCGACTGATTCCCGAATCCGACCATCGACCAGTTGGGCGTGAAACTGTTGTCACCCGGCCGCTGCGTGCCGGTCGCCCACACCGCCTGCCACCCCGGCACGGCGACCGGTGCGGCGGCGGTGGCTCCGGCGAGCACAACCAGCAGCGTGAAGAGGGCGGCGACAATGCGCACGACAGGGATCGCCTTCATCAGCCCCCTGCCGACCGGGCCGCACCCGCAAGACCGAGTTCATGCACGCACCCAGCTTGGCACTGAGTGGCCGATTTATCGCGGCGGTTCAGGCGCGCGGGTCGCGACCCAGGTAGCCGAGCAGCTCATCGACCACGGGAGTGGCGCTCGCGGAATCGGATTCGACAACCGCGGCGTAGGCGCCCCACTGGCGCAGCGGTTCCACCAGACCCGTTGCGGCGGTGAGCAGATGGCCAGCCAGCTCCGCGGTCAGCGGTGACGGCTGCCCGGTCGCGATGGCGATATCCCAGGCGTGCACGGCCGCGTCGAGGGCGCACATGACGGCCGCGACCGGGGTCGGCAGCGCGCCGTGCGGCAGCGGGGTGGGGACGGTTTCGGCCGCGTCGGTGACGGTGGACCAGGCGGCGGTGGTCTGTTCGACTGCGGCGGCGACCAATTCGGCCGGAGTGCCGTCGACGGTGCCGGAGGGCGAGAACGGGTCGTAGGCCGGGCCTTCGCCGATACCGAGAGACAGGGCGTAGGCCAGTTGGTCGGCGGCGGCGTGCTGCACGACCTGGGTGACGGTCCACTCCGAGCACGGGGTGATCAGCTGCCACTGGTCGGCGCCGACACCGGCGACCGCGTCGGTGAGTGCGCGGTAGGAGGTGGCGAGCACATCCCGCCAGACGGGGGCGAGGGCGGCGGCGGGGGTGGTGGCGGTCTGCGAGTTGGTGCTCATTGTTCTTGCCTCTCGGGTTGTTTCGATCCGTTGAGATAAAGATATGAGTCGATTAGGCTGGTTTTCTTCCTAATTATTGGGCCGATGAAGAAGGAGCGATGTGACCTCGACCACAACCCGGCTGCTGCGCCTGCTCTCGCTCCTGCAGGACCACACCTATACCGGTCGTGACCTGGCCGACCGCCTGGCGGTCACCGACCGCACGCTGCGTCAGGACATCACCCGCCTGCGTGAGCTCGGCTATCCGGTGCACGCCGAACGCGGCCCCATCGGCGGGTATCGCCTGGGTCAGGGCGCGAATATGCCGCCGCTGCTGCTCGACGACGACGAAGCGGTCGCGGTGGCCGTCGCGGTGGGCCTGGCCGAGGACGGTTCCACCGGCATCGCCGATATCGGCGAGAGCATGACGCGGGCCTGGGCCAAGCTGGAACGAATCATGCCGAAACGACTGCAGCGCAAGGTGACCGCGCTCCGCGGCGCCACCGATATCGGCCAGGCGGTCACCGGCTCCATCGAACCCGACGCCCCGGTCCCCGCCGCCACGCTGACCACTCTCGCCGCCGCCATCCGCGCCGCCACCACCCTGCACGCCGACGAGATCGAGCTCGAGCCTTACCGCCTGATCAGCTGGCAGCGCCGCTGGTACCTGGTCGCCTACAGCCTGGAAACCCACACCTGGCAAGCCCTCCCCGTATCGCGCATCAGCCGGCTCACCCCGGCCACCCGCCATTTCGCGCCCCGCCCGCTCCCCGCCGACGACCTCGCCGCCTTCGTCCTCCGCGAAATCGCCTCCACCGGTTGGGAAGTCCACGCCCGAGTCACGATTCTCGAACCCGCCGACACCGTCATAGCCCGCATCAACCCCACCGTCGGCGTCGTGGAACCGATCGACGCCCACACCTGCCAACTACTCACCGGCGCAGACAGATTGGAAACCATAGCCATCTACCTGAGCATGCTCATGATGGATTTCCGAGTAGACAGCCCACCCGAACTGGTCGACCACGTCCGCACCCTCGCCCGCCGCTATACAGCCGCCACCCCGCCGTTCACCGCGAGCGTGCCGCTCCCATAAGAAAGTCACGAGCCTGGGCCGGGTCCGCCGCATCGAGGCCGACAGCCGGAGCCATCGAACATTCGGCCCGACTGGCATGGACCATGCACGGCCGTCCCGGCACACCGAATTTCGGGGGTGTCAGCGGCCGCCGAGGCCAGACATGGCTATGCCTTTGACGAAGGAGCGCTGGGCCAGGGCGTAGAGGAGCAGGAGGGGCAGGAGCAGCAGGATGGCGGCGGACATGAGGAGGGGCCAGTTGGTGGAGTACTGGCCTTGCAGGCGGATGAGGCCGAGGGTCGCGGTGGCGTATTCGTTGCGCTGGATCATGATCAGCGGCCAGAGGAAGTCGTTCCAGACGGTGATCCAGGTGAGGACCGCCAGGACCATGACGGCGGGGCGGGCGTGCGGCAGCAGGACCCGCCAATAGATCTGCCAGGGCGTGCAGCCGTCGAGGGTGGCCGCCTCTTCCAATTCGGTGGGCAGGGTTTGGAAGAACTGACGCATGAGATAGGTGCCGAAGGCACTGCCGAACAGGCCGGGAACGATCATGGACCAGGGCGTGTCCATCCAGCCGAGGGCCCGCATGAGCAGGAATTGCGGTATGACGGTGACGGTCAGCGGCACCATGAGGGTGGCCAGGTAGGCGAGGAAGAGGGCCTCGCGGCCCGGAAAACGCAAGTGGGCGAAGGCATATCCGGCCAGGGAGCAGAAGAAGACCTGACCGGCCGTCACGCAGCCGGCGTAGATAGTGGTGTTGAGCAGCATGCGGCCCAGCGGGATGGCGTCGAAAACATCGGCGTAATTGGACCATTGGGGATGCGCGGGCAGCGGTGCCGCATCGAGCAGTTCGCCGTCGGACTTCAGCGACGCCGAGACGGCCCACAGGATGGGCAGCAGCGCGCACCAGGCCACCACGATCAAGGCCAGGTAGATCAGCGCGCCACTCAGGAAGCGGCGGCCGGAAGTACGCCTCACAGGTCCGCCTCCGCCCGGCGCGACAGTCGCAGCTGAATCAGCGTCAGTACCAACAGGATTGCGAATATCACCCAGGCCAGTGCCGAGGCGTAGCCGACCTCGTAGAAGCGGAAAGCGTTCTGGAACAACATGATTCCCAGCACATAGGTCCCAGTCTCCGGACCGCCGTTACTGCCCGTCAGTGCATACGCCTGATCGAACGCCTGCACCGAATTGATAATGGTGATGACAAAAACGAAGGACAGCGCGCCGCGAATCAGCGGCACGGTGATCGACCGGAAGCGCCGGAACGCGCCCGCACCATCGATTTCCGCTGCCTCGTAAAGGTTTTCGGGTACACCCTGCATGGCCGCCAGCAGAATGACCGTCGCGAAGGGCACGCTCTTCCACACCGTGACCAGACTCAGCGATACCAGCGCCCAGTCCGGATCCGTCAGCCACGGCACGGGACCGAGACCGATCCAGCCGAGCAGGCGATTCAGCAGTCCGTCATCGCTGGCGAAGATGAAGCGGAAGACTACCGCCATCGCCACCGTGGAGGCCACCAGCGGCAGGAAGGCGATCGTCCGGAATATCGCGATACCGGCCAGCTTTCGATTCAGCAGACCGGCCACAGCGAGGCTGATCACTACTGTCGGCACCAGCGTGAGCAGTGTGAATACCGCCGTATTGCGCAGCGCGATATAGAAGAGCGGGTCGGCGGAAAACAGCCGTCGATAGTTATCCACACCCACAAAGCGCGGTGCACTGAACAGATCCCACGAATGGAAGCTCAGGTAGAGCGAAAACCCCAACGGGAACAGCAGAAACACGGCTACAGCCGCGAGATTCGGCGCAATGAACAACGCTCCGGCCCGCGCCCGCCGCCTGGCCAGAGCCGTAGAACCCGCCCGGCCGCGACCCTGGCCACGCTCGGTAATGGGCGGCCGCACCTCGGCTCCGGCGGCAGTCTCGCCGCTCAGCACCCCGTCGCTCCCCGCCCGACGCCGCTCATGTCGCCGCCCGCAGGACAGCGTCGATATCAGAGGCGGTGCGGCCACCGAGCGAATCCGCGGTCGCCGCGCCGCGCAGCACCCGATTGCAGCCACGTTCGAGCAGCGCCTCCACCTTTCCCCACTGGGGCGTAACGGCCATTTGACGCGAATTCGCGGGCCCCTCGGTGAACACCTCCAGATTCCGGATGCCGCGGTGCGCATCAGCGAAACCCGTGGTGTACATGGCGGATTTGAGCACCGGCACAAACAGCCCGGAGGCTGCGATCAAGGCCTGACCTTCCGGCCCGGTCGCGAATTTCACGAATTCCCAGGCTTGTTCGCGGCGCGGACTGGCGGCGGCAATGGCGAGTCCGGTGCTGCCGACATCGGTAATGGCCCCCGGTCCCCCGTGCGGTCCGACCGGTAGCACGGTGACATCGAAGTCGAGCCCGCCGTGCCCGGTGAATTCCGAGTACAGCCAGTGCCCGCCCATGAGCATGGCGGCCTTGCCATTGCGGAACAGGTCCTGCGCCGAAACCGATTGCCGGTCAGCGACAGTCGGAGCTACACCGTGCCGCACCGCGAGGTCGGCATAGAACTGCAGCCCTTCGGCGAAACGCGGATCGCCGATATTGGTCCGCACCGGCTGCACGGGCGGGCTGAACCATTCGGCCCCATTGTTCATACCGAAGCAGGCGGCCGAGAAGTACGGCACCCAGGCATCCACAAAACCCCACTGCTGGGTGCGGCCGCCGGATTCGTGGTGGGTGAGCGCGGTGGCCGCGGCGAGGAATTCGGTGAAACTCCAAGCCTCCGACCAGCGCGCTGGGGGCTGGATTCCCGCCTCCGCGAACAGCTTTCGATTGTAGTAGAGGAATACCCCCGACCATTGCTCCGGCAGCGCGTACTGCCCGCCCCGCCACCGGAAGGTGTCCCGCAGCGGCGCATACCCGTCCTCGTGCAGCTGAGCCGCGTACTGCGGATCGCGGTCCAGGAATTCCCGCAGATCCACCAGGACGCCGCGTTCGGCGAGTCCGGCGTAGAGCAGCTCCCACGACATCAAGACGTCCGGGCACTTGCCGCCCGCACAGTAGGTGAGCATCTGCTGCAGCGGATCGGGGCCGGACATGATCGTCCGGATCTTGATATCCGGTCGCCGCCTGCGGAATTCGTCGATGATGTGCAACCGCGACCGCGCTTCCTCCGGCCGCGCCTGGAAGAAGAAGGTCACCGCATCGTCGTCACCACCACCGCACCCGCTCATGGCCGCGGCCAGCGACGCTGCCGCCGCCGAGCGGAGCAGGGTGCGCCGAGTGACGGTCCTGTTCACAGCGTGTCGGGCATTCGTAGCTCAGTACCGGCAAGAGTCATCCAGGTCTCCTCTGTCGTGGAAACACGGTTTACGCATGGCGCGGCAGTGCGCCGGATCCCATCTGCGGGACCACGTGACGCAGGTCTCGAGCCAGCATGGCAGCATACGGAGCGCAACCTGCGACACGCGGAGAACACGCGGACTCGCGGGCCCCCGCGCCGGATCTCGTCACCGCGTTCCCCGGCGTAAGCATCCGCCGGGCCATCCATACCTGTCGGTACGACACTTGGTGAACGGCTGGGCAAAGCCGGTTCCCAAGCGGGTGCAGTCCGCTACGTTTGTCCCATTTCAGTTAAATCCACAGCACTTAGATCTGCAGCACTCAGATCCGCCGCACGGGAGGGTTGTCGCATGGCGACCATCGAATACCTCCGGACAGACCCCGACCTACCCCCGGTCGGCGTCGTGGACCGGACGCCCATGACCCCCGCGAAGAAGGGCATCTTCTTCGCCGTCGCCGTTCTCGGCGCCATCGCCTGGACGGTCCTCGCCATAGCGCGCGGCGAGGACGTCAATGCGGTGTGGATCGTGGTGGCCGCCCTCTGTACCTATGTGCTGGCGTACCAGTTCTACTCGCGGCTGATCGAATGGAAGATCACCAAACCGCGCGATGACGTCGCCACTCCGGCCGAGGAGCTGGAGAACGGCCGCGACTACATGCCGATGGACCGGCGCGTGCTCTTCGGGCACCACTTCGCCGCCATCGCCGGCGCGGGACCGCTGGTCGGACCGGTACTGGCCGCGCAGATGGGCTATCTGCCGGGCACCATCTGGATCATTGTCGGCGTCGTGTTCGCCGGTGCGGTGCAGGATTATCTGGTGCTGTGGGCCTCGGTGAAACGCCGCGGCCGCAGTCTCGGGCAGATGGCCCGCGACGAGCTCGGCGTGGTCGGTGGCGTGGCCGCTATCGTGGCCGTGCTGGTCATCATGATGATCCTGCTCGCGGTGCTCGGCATCGTGGTGGTCAATGCGCTCGCCGCCACCCCGAATGCGAAAACCGGGGTGCTCGAGGGCGGTAGCCCGTGGGGCGTGTTCTCCATCGCCATGACCATTCCGATCGCCCTGTTCATGGGCGTGTACCTGCGCTTCGTGCGGCCGGGCAAGGTCGGCGAGATCTCCATCGTCGGCTTCGCACTGCTGCTGCTCGCCATCATCTCCGGCAACTGGGTGGCCGGATCCGCTTGGGGCCGTGACTGGTTCAACATGTCCGGCACCAGCATCGCCTGGATGCTGATCATCTACGGCTTCATCGCCTCGGTGCTGCCGGTGTGGCTGCTACTCGCCCCGCGCGACTACCTGTCCACGTTCATGAAGATCGGCACCATCACCCTGCTGGCCATCGGCGTGCTCGTCACCATGCCGGTGCTGAAGGCTCCCGCCATCTCGCAGTTCGCGGGCAACAGCAGTGGTCCGTCGTTCGCGGGCAATCTGTTCCCGTTCCTGTTCATCACCATCGCCTGTGGTGCGCTGTCGGGATTCCATGCGCTGGTGTCCTCGGGCACCACGCCGAAACTGCTGGAGAAGCAGTCGCAGGCCCGCATGATCGGCTACGGCGGCATGCTCATGGAGTCGTTCGTGGCGGTCATGGCGATCATCACCGCCAGCATCATCGACCAGCACCTGTACTTCGCCATCAATGCCAGCCCTGCCCTCACCGGCAATAGCGCCGACAAGGCCGCCACCTACGTGAACGGCCTGGGGCTGGGCGGGAATCCGATCACCGCCGCCGATCTGAATTCGGCAGCGGCCGGGGTCGACGAGGCCAATATCGTCTCCCGCACCGGTGGCGCGCCGACGCTGGCCATCGGCATGTCGGAGGTGCTGCACAAGCTCATCGGCGGCTCGGGCCTGAAGGCGTTCTGGTACCACTTCGCGATCATGTTCGAGGCGCTGTTCATCCTCACCACCATCGACGCGGGCACCCGCGTGGCGCGCTTCATGCTGTCGGATTCGATCGGCAATCTGCCCGGGGCCAAGCGCTTCAAGGATCCGTCGTGGCTGCCCGGCGCCTGGATCTGCTCGGCCATCGTGGTCGCGGCCTGGGGCTCGGTACTGCTCATGGGCGTCACCGATCCGCTGGGCGGCATCAATACGCTCTATCCGCTGTTCGGCATCTCCAACCAGCTGCTGGCGGCGGTCGCGCTGACCGTGGTGCTGGCCATCGTGGTGAAGAAGGGCCTGGTGAAATGGGCCTGGATTCCGGCGGTACCGCTGGTCTGGGATCTGATCGTCACCATGACGGCGTCGTTCCAGAAGATCTTCTCGGGCGATCCGAAGATCGGGTACTGGACACTGCACCACAACACCGTCCGCACCCACGACGCCTACGTCGCCGCGCGCGACTCCGGGCAGCTGCCCAAGGGCGTGGCGAATCTCGCCGCGCTGAATACGCAGATCTCGAACCTGGACAAGACGATTCGCAATACCTTCATCCAGGGCACGCTGTCGATCGTGTTCGCGGTGCTGGTGCTGATCGTGGCGCTGATCGGGCTGTGGGTGTGTATTCGCGCGCTGCGCAAGGGTGGCGGCGAAAGCACCGAATCGCCGGAGCAGCCGTCGAAGATCTTCGGGCCGAGTTCGTTCCTGGCCACCAAGGCCGAGAAGGAAGTGCAGAAGGAATGGGACGATCTCGTCGCACAGGGCAAGGTGCGTGCGAGCGGGGCCGCGGCGCACGCACACTGATGGTGTGATCTCCCGATGACCGAACCGACCGCCCCGTCCTCCGCAGCCCCGCTGCGGGCGGCGGGGCGCGCCGTTCTCCGCGCCGCACGCGCCGTGATCTGGTGGTTCAACTCGATCCTCGGCGGCAACGACTACCAGCGCTACGTCCAGCACCTGCGGCTGCAACACCCGGACGCCCCGATCCCGAGCGAACGCGACTACTGGCGCGACCGCCACGACGCAGCAGCCCGTAACCCGGCCAACCGCTGCTGCTAACCCGACTCCCCGGACCTTCAGCGCCCGGCTGAGAGCCGTTGACCGTTCAGTACGCGTGCCGGCGGTACAGAGCCGACCAAATTTTGGGCGTACCCAGGGAGTTACCCCGACCGTTGCGAAATCAGTTGGCGCGTTGGCATCCGACTTGTCCGATTTCCGCCGATAGTCATGTCCTATTTCCGCTAGCGAAGTTGGGCGCATCCTGCGATCGTGGTTCCTGTGAGTGCGAACGAGCTGGACTTCGAGCGGTGCTACCGCGCCGTGGCAACCAAGGATGCCCGCTTCGACGGGCAATTCGTGACCGCGGTGCGCACCACCGGAATCTATTGCCGCCCTTCATGTCCCGCCATAACCCCGAAACCTGCCAACGTCACCTTCCTACGCACGGCCGCCGCGGCCCAGCAGTCCGGATTCCGGGCCTGCCGCCGCTGCCTGCCGGACGCGGCCCCCGGCTCCCCGCTGTGGAACACCCGCGCCGACCTGGCCGCCCGCGCCATGCGGCTGATTGCCGACGGCGTGATCGAACGCGGCGGCGTGCCCGCCCTGGCCGACACCCTCGGCTATTCACAACGCCAGCTCACCCGGGTCCTCACCAGCGAACTCGGCGCCGGACCCCTGGCGCTGGCCCGGGCGCACCGGGCGCACACCGCCCGGCTGCTCATCCAGACCACCCCGCTGTCCATGTCGGATATCGCGTTCGCCGCGGGCTTCGCGAGCATCCGGCAGTTCAACGACACCGTGCGGGAGGTGTTCGCGGTCAGCCCGACCACGCTGCGCGACGAATCCCGCCGCCGCAACGGCGATACGCTGCCCGCCACCAATGGCCTGCTGACACTGCGACTGCCGTACCGGGAGCCGCTCGACAAGCCCTGGCTGGAATGGTTCCTGTCCTCGCACGCCGTGCCCGGACTGGAACTGTGGGAGGACGGGGTCTACACCCGTAGCCTGCGAACCCCGCACGGCCACACCACCGTTCGCATGTCCGTGCAGCCCGGGCACGTCCGCGCCTCGCTGGCGCTGCACGATATGCGCGACCTCGCGCCGACCGTCGCCCGACTACGCCACTTCCTCGACCTCGACGCCGACCCGGTCGGCATCGACGAGGCCCTGGCCGCGGGTATGGCCGGAAACAGTGCGGGCGCGGCGCTCTCCCCCGGAATTCGGGTACCGGGTTGCCTCGACGGACCGGAACTGTTGCTGCGCACCATGATCGGACAGCAGATCTCCGTCGCGGCGGCCAATACCCACAGCGCCCGGCTGGTGCAGCACCTGGGCGAATCCATCCCCGGACCGGTCCCGCACCTGTTCCCCACCGCCGCGGCCATTGCCGAACACGGCGCCGAGGTGCTGACCGGCCCGGCCAAGCGCATCGAAGCCATCGTTGCCGCCGCCCGCGCCCTCGCCGAGGGTGACCTGATCCTGCACGCGGGCCGCACCGCCACCGAACTCCGGCGCGATCTGCTGGCCCTCGATGGTGTGGGCCCGTGGACCGCCGATTACGTCACCATGCGGCTACTGGCCGATCCGGACGTACTGCTGCACACCGATCTGATCGTCCGCCGCGGCGCCGGGCTGCTCGGCATCGATCTGACCGATACCGCCCGCTGGGCGCCCTGGCGCTCCTATCTGACCATGCATCTCTGGAAGCACGCCCTGGCCCACCCTGCCACCGTCCCCGATGGCGCCCCCGGCGCCCGGAAAGCGAGAACAGTACCGTGACTCAATCCGTCTCTGTGACCGCCGATTTCGCCACCGTGACCACCCCCGTCGGCCCGTTTACCGCCCTCGTCGACCCGGACGGCGCGGTCCTGGCGGCCGGCTGGACCGCCGATGCGGAGAACCTCCGCGGGCTCATCCACGCCACCCTGCGACCCGCCGAACTTCGCGAACGCGATTCGCTCGGCGCAGTCACCAAGGCTGTCACTGACTTTCACGCAGGCGATATCACGGCCATCGACGCCATCACCGTCCGCCAGCTCTCCGGCCCATTCCTCGTACACGCCTGGGAGGTCCTGCGCAAAGTGCCCGGCGGGGAACCGATTACGTACACCGATTTCGCCGCTGCCTCCGGTCGCCCCGCCGCCACCCGGGCCGCCGCCAATGCCTGTGCGCGCAATGCGGCAGCCCTGTTCGTCCCCTGCCACCGCATCATCCGCACCGATGGCACTCTCGGCGGCTTCCGCTGGGGCCTGCCGGTCAAGCGCTGGCTGCTCGACCACGAGGCGCACTGACCGGCCGTGACAGTTACCGGCGCCAGAACAGGTGGTGCACAACCCCGCTCGGGCTCGGAATCTGCTCCAGGTGGAAGCGGTCGGTGAGTTCGCCGGGATTCGTCCACAACCGTTCGCCGCTACCGAGTTCGACCGGTGACACAGCACAGTGCATCTGGTCGATCAGATCGGCCTCGAGAAAAGCCCGGACCGTGGCCACGCCGCCGCCGATGCGCACGTCCTTGCCGTCGACGGCGTCGAAGGCCTGCGCCAGCGCCAGTCAGGCAGTCGTCGAGACCGTAGCTTCCCCCCGGGTCGTAACCGCTGCGACGCGGTCGAACCCGCCACCCGCACAAGCCCCACCGGGAATCGAAGCTGGTCTGAGGGGGTCAGCCGAGGGCGGTTTCGAGGCGGGAGCCGGTGCGGCCGCGGATGACGTGCAGGCGGCTGGGGATGCGCTGGCGCATTTCATCCACATGACTCACAACCCCCACTACGCGCCCGCCGGAGCGGAGTTCGTCGAGGACGCCCATGACGGCGTCCAGGGTGTCGGCGTCGAGGCTGCCGAAACCCTCGTCGATGAAGAGAGTGTCCAGGACGAGACCACCGGATTCGGCGGCGACTACATCCGCCAGGCCTAGGGCGAGAGATAGTGAGGCCATGAAGGTTTCGCCGCCGGAGAGGGTTTTGGCGGGGCGGATCGCTCCGGTGTAGTCGTCACGGATGTCGAGGCCCAGGCCGCCGCGACGGCCGCGGGGGCCGGCGGCATCGGTGTGGACGAATTCGTAACGGCCGCCGGACATTCGGCGGAGGCGGACCGAACCGGAGACTGCCACCTCTTCGAGACGGGCGGCGAGTACGTAGGAGCGCAGAGACATTCGGCGGTTGTTCTCACCTCGCCCGGACACTACGTCGGACAGGCGGGCGAGTTCGTCGTGTGCCTGCTGGATGGGTGCGATTCTGTCCACAGCCGCCCACAGCTGTGTGCACAGTTCTTCGAGTTGCTCGACCCGGCGGGCGGCGACGGTGTGTGCGGCAACGGCGAGCTCGAGAGCCGTTTGCGCCTGTGTCACAGCGGCTTCCAGCCCGGCCAGATCTCCGAGTGCCATACCGGCTGCGGCCTGGATCTCCGGTTCGGCCAGCACGGTTTCCGCATGCGAGCGAGCACGGTCGGCAGCGACCAGTTCGGCTTCGATATCGGCCTGCCGCTGTGCCGTGCGCGAGGCGGCATCAACGGCCCGGGCGTACTCGGCGAGGACGCTGTAATCCGGGCCGCTCTCGCCCATGACCGGCGGGGCAGTTTCGACCAGACCCGCGTCGTACGAAAGCTTCTCGACCCTTACAGCCAGTGCCGCGACCTGTTCGCGAGCGAGTACGGATTCCGTGCGCGCCTCACGCAATGCCGTGGCGGCCGCGACCAGCGCATCGAGGCGTGCGCGGCGACGATCCACGGTGCCGTCCGCACCCGCGGCGGTGGTCAGCCGCTCGGTGAGTTCGGCCAGCCGGCGGTCGGTAGCGACCATGCGTTCCATCGTTGCGCTGCCGCGACTCTCACTGTCCCGCAACTCGTCCTGAAGCCGGGTTTCCTCGGCGCGCAGCCGATCAAGTTCGGTGGCCAGACCGTCCGCCAGCTTCGCCCGGTCCCGCGCCTCGGCCCAACGCGCCTCGGCGGCCGCCAGTCCGCTCGCCAATTCCGCCTTATCCGCATCACCACCGCGTTCGACAAGCACTTCGATGGTGCGCTCCAGCTCCGCAACCAGCTGCCCGGCCTGTTCCCGCGCGGTCTCGGCGGCCCGTTCCACCTTCACCGCAGCGTCTTCCGCCTCATTGGACACCGCCAGCTCACCCGCTCGCGCGGGCGCGGGATGCTCGGCCGACCCGCACACCGCGCACGGATCTCCGTCCACGAGCGCCCCGGCCAGCTCGGCTGCCATCCCCGCCAGCCGCTGTTCCCGCAGCGCGAGCGTGCGCTCGCGCGCATCCAGATGTGCGGTCCGCTTCCCTTCGAAGTTCGCCTTGCCCCGCGTCAGCTCCCCCTGCCGCCGCTCCAATTCGAGCGCAGCCGTGGCAGCCGCTCGCAGCCGCTCCCGCTCCGCCTCCAGCACCGGCAGCCCCGCGGCGGCATCGGTAGCCGCTCGCAGTCGAACCTCCACCCCCGCAATAACTTCCGGAACTTTGGCGCGCCGCTCGGTAACCTTCCGCACCGTCTCGGCCAGCTCCCGCTGCTCCTCCCGCAGCCGCGCCAACTCCCCCGTCAGCCGCGTAGCCGACTCCGCATCCGCCCGCACCTCGTCCAAGGCCCCCATCTGCGCACTCCACCGCTGCGCAGCCGCTTCCAGCCCCCGCCTGACCGAATCCGAGCCCGGCTCCGCCGCAGGCGGTTCGATGCTCTCCAATTCCAGAGCGAGCTCACTGGCCGACAGTTCACCGGTCGCCAGATCCGCTGCGGCCCAGGCAGTTCCGTCGAGTTCGACACTGGCTGGTTCGAGGAGGCGGTCGGCGAGTTGTTCGGCGGTGCGGGTGGCGTCGTCTTCGCGGCGGCGGAGGGCCACGGCGGCGGAGCGGGCCTCGGCGAGGGCGGTGGCTACGGGCTCGGCGCGGCGGGCTCGGTCGAGTTCGGTTTGCAGGGTGTCGCGGTGGGTTGCGCCGGAGGCGTAGGCCTCGAGTTGGGTGCGAGCCTCGGTGAGACGGCGGTGGCGGTCGTGGAGGCGGCGCTGTTCTTCGGCCGCCGCGTGGGCCCGGGTGGAATTCGACTGGTGCTGTTCGTGTTCCGTCGTAGTGCCGGTCAGGGCCGCACGGGCGGCTGCCAGCAGGCGCTGCGACCAGTCGACGGATTCGAGGGGACCGGCGGTTTCGGTGCCGGCGAGGCCCGCGGCGGTGCCGACCCGGGCGATGAGGCGATCGATGCCCTGTTTGCGGGTATCGAGATCGGCGGAGCCGGCGCGGCGCTTATCGATCAACCACTGTTCGGCGGTGCCGAATCGCTCGGTGTCGAAAAGCTTTTCGAGGAGCTTTTCCCGATCTTCGTTGTCGGCGCGCAGGAATCGCGCGAAATCACCCTGGGGCAGCAGCACAACTTGGAAGAACTGGTCGGCGCTCATGCCGAGCAGGCGCAGAACCTCATCGCCGATATCGGGAATTCGGGACAGATGCTGGCCACGACCGTCCAGCCATTCCAGCGTCGCGGACGCATTCTCCTTGACCCAACCGCTTTTCGCGCGCGTACTCGGCCGCTGAAACTCGGGCGAACGGGTCAATCGCAAACGCCTGCCGCCCAGCGTCGCCTCCAATTGCACCCGCGGCGGTGTCTGCTCATCGGCATGATCGGAGTGCAGCCGCTTCTCCCCGCGCGCCCCGGGCACACTGCCGTACAGCGCGAAGGCGACCGCATCCAGCACGGTGGTCTTGCCCGCGCCGGTCTGCCCGTGCAGCAGGAACAGCCCGTCGGCCCCGAGCTCGTCGAAATCCACCACGGCCGTTTCGGCGAACGGGCCGAAGGCGGTCAATTCCAGTCGATGCAGCCGCACGCGCCGTCCCCTTCGGTCTTCGACCATCCAACAACTCGGCGCGGGCGAGTGCCCGCAGGACACGCCGCCGCAGCGCCGCGAATACGACTCATGCAGTCAACTCGGCTGCGCCACCATCGGATTCGGGCGGCACCAGACCGAAGAGCTCAGGATCCCCGTCCAGCTCATCGACACCGGATAGCCGCTTGCTCCCATCATCGGCAATCCGCTGCGCCGAACCGACTCGGGCGGCGCGCGCACTCTCCGCACCATCACCGGAGACACGCACCTGACTGTCCTCGACCTGACCCGCGGCGGGCACCAGACCGCCCGTCCCCCGCACCCCAGCATTGCGGCCGATCCCGTCACCCGCTTGGTCACTGTGGGCGCGCACCGGGCCTTCCTTCTCCCGCACGGCGGCGGCCAGTGCCCGCTCGAGCCACGTCATTTCCCCTGCGGTGGGCACACCGCGCACATCGGTGAGGAAGCTCTGCGCGATCTCGGTATCGCGCCGGCCGTGCACGCGCTCCCGATAGTGCAATTCCGGATTGCCTTCGGGCCGAACCCATTCCACGTGCACGGCGTGCGGGAAGCGCTCGCGCAGCCGCCGCAGCGCATCGACCGGCCGCACATGATCGGTCAGCGTCGCCGATACGTAATCCTGTTCGGCCCCGGCATGCTCGGGTGCGTCCAGCAGTTCCTCCAGCGTTCCGCCGAGCTGGCTGAGCCCGCGCACCACCGGCAGTTCGCGCCGCGATACCGACGACAACCCGCCGGCGTCCAATTCCACCATCCACACCGCCTTGCGCTGCGACCGCTCGCCGAACGAATACGGCAGCGGAGACCCGCAGTACCGCACCGACTCCGACAGCGTCTGCGGCGAATGCAAATGTCCCAGCGCCACATAGTCGATGCCGTCGAAGGCGCCCAGCGGCACCGTCTCCACGCCGCCCACGGAGATGGACCGCTCGGATCCGGTGGCCTCGCCGCCCACCACGAAGGCGTGTGCCAGCACCACCGACCGCACCCCGGCACGCTCGGCCAGATCGCCCCGGATCAACCGCATGGCGGCATCGAGGATCTCGGCATGCGAACGCGCCTGCGGCACGCCCAGTTCCGCACGCGTGATCTCCGGCTCCAAGTATGGAATGCCGTAGAAAGCCACCTCTCCGTGCGCGTCGGACAGCATTACGGGCCGCGCCACTTCGGATATCCCGCACCGCAGATGCAGCCCGCCCGCCGCCGCGAAACTCCCCAGCGCACCGAGCCGCGTCGGCGAGTCGTGATTGCCGGAGGTGGCGACAATGGTTGCCCCCGCCGCCCGAATGGCTTCGAAACCACGGTTGCATACCGCGATCGCGTCCGCGCTCGGAATGGACCGGTCGTACACATCCCCCGGTAGCACCACCACATTCACCTGCTCCGCGGCCACCAGTTCGGCAATGGCACGCAGCGAACACTCCTGATCGGCGAGCAGATCGACACCGTGGAAGGTGCGGCCG
Source organism: Nocardia sp. (assembly GCF_025465275.1). GTDB lineage: Bacteria > Actinomycetota > Actinomycetes > Mycobacteriales > Mycobacteriaceae > Nocardia. Next base: position 59,516 of record NZ_JAODNK010000074.1, read on the forward strand.
ATATGCCAGTCGGAGGTGTGCAGGATTCGCATGCCGCAAAACGTAGGCGATCCCTCCGACAGATTCATCCGTACCCTCGCGCGCTTCCGGAAACACGCCGGTGTATTGCGGGCGCGGGCAGACTTCGCACCCCGCCGCGCCTACCGGCTCCTCCGAAAGCTGCCACGCAGTTGCCGGTTTCACGGTTTTGTCGGTGGCATAGGGCAAACTCGCCACCCATGACCGCACCGATGCTGTTCGCGCTGCTTTTGGTGTTCATCGCAGGACTCGGCCTGGGCTGGCTCGGGCATTCCGCACGCGCGGGTCAGCGCGCTGCGGTGGCCGAGGCCCGGCTCTCGGCCATGCACGACAACGAGCGGTTGCTGCATCAGTCGCTGGGTGCGGCCAGTGAGGATGCGGCACGGCGGCAATCACATGCGCTGGGTTCGATGATGGAGCCGCTGCGTGAGGCGGTCGGCACCCTGAACCGGCACATCCAGGAGGTCGAGCACAACCGCATCAACGCGTATTCCGGCCTGCGCGAACAGGTTGCGGGCATGCAGCGCACCTCGCACCATCTCTCCACGCAGACCGGGCAATTGGTCGCCGCGCTGCGGGCGCCGCAGGTGCGCGGCCGCTGGGGTGAGATCCAATTGGAGCGAGTGGTCGAACTGGCAGGCATGACCAGGCACTGCGATTTCGATACCCAGGTCACCCGTCGTGCCGGCACGACTGGAACCACCGAGGGCGTGGTCCGCCCGGATCTGGTGGTGCGGCTGGCGGCCGGCCGGCAGATCGTGGTGGACGCCAAAGTGCCGTGCACCGCATATCTGGAAGCCGCGGCCACCGAGGAACCGCGCGAGCGTGACCACCATCTCGCCCGGCATGCCAAACACCTGCGCAATCATGTCGATCAATTGGCCGCGAAGGAGTATTGGGCGGCATTCGATCCGTCCCCGGAATTCGTTGTCCTGTTCGTGCCCGGCGATCCCTTCCTGGATGCCGCGATGGGCGCCGATGCCGGCCTGCTGGAGTACGCCTTCGGCCGCAATGTGGTGCTCGCTACCCCGACCACATTGATCGCGCTACTGCGCACGGTGGCCCTCGGCTGGCGGCAGGAGGCCATGTCGCAGGATATGGCGCTGATTCAGCAGCTCGGTCGCGAGCTGTACACCCGGCTGGGCACCACCGGCCGCCATTTGGATCGGCTGGGCGCACAACTCGGCAAGGCGGTGGACTCGTTCAATCACACCGTCGCCTCGGTCGAAACACGAGTCATGGTGACGGCCCGCAAACTCCATGATCTAGAGATTTCAGACACCCCCGTGCCGGAATTACATCAGGTGGAAACCTGGCCCCGGGCCGTCGGATTCGCCGAATCCGACTAATAGGGCAATGCCATTACGGATCACCGCATGATGTCGCCTCCCTCGCGGAACAGCTACATGCTTTAGTGTGCTTGACGTGGCAGTTAACCAGCGTGAGCGAGCAGAGGTGCCTCCGTCGCACCGTTCGATCCTGCCGTCGGTCCCCGGCGTCCCGGCGGGCGCCGCCGTGCTCATCGCCGTGACCTGCACGTTCATCGGATTCTTCATCGATTCGAGTGGCGGCTCCGAGCTGACCCACACCTTCGCGACGCTGTACGTGCTGGGCTGCCTGGTGGCCGCGCTCGTCGTCCGATACCGCGGGCTCTTCACCACCATGGTGCTGCCGCCGCTACTGCTGTTCGTCTCGGTGCCCGTCTCCTATCAGCTGATGCTCGGCCACTCCGGCAGCCTCAAGCTCAAAGACATTCTGTTGAATCTGGCCATCCCCCTGGTGAATCGTTTCCCCACCATGGCGCTGGCCACCGTGCTGGTCCTGATCGTCGGTGCGGTGCGGGTGGTCCTGAACCGCCGCGCACAGAACAGTGATTCGGGCAACGTGCCGCGTAAACCGCGGACCCGCACCCCTCGTCCGACCGGAGCCGCGCGCGCCCAGCGCGGCGGCGCGGCGGATACCAAGGACCCCGCCAGACGACGCTTCCGGCCCACCTCGGCAGCGCAGGACGCAGGCGACGCACCCGCTTCGACCCCGGCAGCGGGCCGCCGCCCGCCCGGCCGGGTGGCCGCTCGGCCGCCGCGCGTGGGCGCACCGGATCGCCAGGGAGCGCCCGGCCAACCGGGCGGCAACCGGCCACCCCCGGCCGATCGCAAGCGCACTCCGCCCACCGACCGCAAGGCCGCCCCGGACCGCAAGCCGCCTGCCGATCGCAGCAAGCCCCCGATGGACCGCAAACCGCCGGTCGATCGCAAGCCTCCCGTCGACCGCAAGCCCCCGGTCGATCGGCGGCCCCCGCCCGACCGCGCCAACCCGGTAGGCAACCCCGCCGCGGAGCCCCGTCGCCGCCGTGCGGCGAACCCCGAGGTACCGCCGCACCCCCGCCCGAATGTGCGCTACCGCGAACGCGATTCCGGTCGCATCGAGCGCTGAGAAGGAACGCTGAAAACAGAAATCCCCGCACCGGCCGGTGCGGGGATTTTCGCTATTCGACGTGAATCAGCCTCGCGCGGCACGCAATTCGCGCGGCAGCGAGAAAACCAGCGTTTCATTGGCGGTGGACACCGGCTGCACAGTGCCGTAACCGTGTTCGGCCAGCAACTCCAGCACGCCCTCGACCAGGATCTCCGGCACCGAGGCGCCGGAGGTGAGGCCGATGGTCTGCACACCCTCGAACCAGGCCGGATCGACTTCGCGGGCGTAGTCGACCAGGTACGAGGCCTTGGCGCCCGCACCGAGCGCGACCTCGACCAGCCGCACCGAGTTGGAGGAATTGCGGGAACCGACCACGATCACCAGATCGCAGGCCGGGGCCATGGCCTTGACCGCGGTCTGGCGATTGGACGTGGCGTAGCAGATGTCATCGCTCGGCGGATCCTGCAGATTCGGGAACCGCGCGCGCAGCCGGTGCACGGTCTCCATGGTCTCGTCCACCGACAGCGTGGTCTGGGAAAGCCAGATCACCTTGTTCTCATCGCGCACGGTCACCTTGTCGACCGAGTCGGGGCCGTCGACGAGCTGAATGTGTTCCGGCGCCTCGCCCGCGGTGCCCTCCACCTCCTCATGGCCCTCATGGCCGATGAGGAGAATGTCGAAGTCGTCGCGGGCGAAGCGCTTGGCCTCCTGATGCACCTTGGTCACCAGCGGGCAGGTGGCATCGATGGTGTGCAGATCGCGCGCGGCGGCGGACTCGTGCACCGCCGGCGAAACACCGTGCGCCGAGAAGACCACCACCGCACCCGGGGGCACCTCATCGGTCTCGTCGACGAAGATCACACCGCGGTCCCGCAGCGTCTCCACCACGTGCCGGTTGTGCACGATCTCCTTGCGGACATACAGGGGGGCGCCATGCTTCTCCAGCGCCTTCTCGACAGTGATGACCGCGCGGTCGACACCGGCGCAGTAACCACGAGGTTCGGCGAGCAGTACCCGTTTCGGCGAGTCGGTATCACCTGCCACGGACCGGACGATTCCGACGTTCAAAGGGATAGCCGAGGACATGCCCACCAGGATACTGTGCTCAATTTGCCTCCGCTGCGCTCCGGCCGGTTCGCGGCCCTGAAGTCTCGGTCTTCCCTCCTCCGCTCCTCCGCTTCGCTCCCCCGCTCCGTCAGTCCAGACCGAGACGGCCGCGAACCTCGAGGCAGATTCTCCCGAAAGGCCGTCGAAATTACATTTGGCGACTTCTCGCCTTTGCATCACACGGCGTTTCGGGCAGGCTAGGGGCATGTTCCGACCTCCGTTCCTGGCCCGGGTCGCCGCCGGGGCTGCCGTCTATGCCCTCGAGGAAACTCGACGGCTACCGACCAACGCGATCAATTTCCCGATCACCGCGATCAGTCAGATGCTGCAGACGACCATGCATCTCCAGCAGTTCGTGACCAGCCTCGCTCTCAAAGGCGATGCCGTTTTCGACCGTTTGATCAACCAGCCGGAAGAACAGCCGGCATGGGCCACGTTCGATGAGGACGAGGCCTTCGAGCAAACCCCGAGCACCGCACCCGAATCGGCACGCAAGAGCAGTTTCGACCTGTTCGTCGCTGAGGAATCGGTCACTGAAACCCCGGCCGTGCCCGTTTTCGAACCGATTGCGGCCGTACCGGAACCGATCGCCGAGCCCGTCGCCGAGGAATCGGCCGCCGAGCCGGAGACCGCTGATGTCGCCGAGCCGGAGGCCGCTGATATCACCGAGCCGGAGGCCGCTGCTTCCGAGCCGGAGGCCGTAGTCGTCGCCGAGCCGGAGGCTGCCGAAACCGCTGCCCCCGCAACAGCTTCCAAGGCCTCGACCAATGGCCATCAGAACGGCAGCGTCGCCGTGGTCGAACCCGAAGTCGCCACCCGCTACGACTACCCGAACATGACCCTGGCGCAACTGCGCGCCCGGCTGCGCATGCTCACCATCGACGATCTGGCCACGCTGCTGGCATACGAAAAGGGCACCCTCGATCGCGCCCCGTTCGTCACCATGCTGACGAACCGGATCGCCACCGTTAAGGCCAAATGACCGAAGATCCAGTAGCGCCGATCGTCAGGGGGGTTTGCCCAGGCGGTCGGCGTTCGACGTTGCAGCGCCACTTTTCGGCGGGCGCTGCGGCTTCCCGTCGGTCGGTACTGCCAGAATCGGTGCGGTGACCACCGACCAGCCGGCGAAGCCGCCGAGTTCCGCCGAGAATCCGATGCCGGTGCGCACCGTTGCCGTGAAGGTGGCGCAGTGGATCGACAAGCTGGGCGCGGTCTGGGTGGAGGGGCAGATCACCCAGATCAATCTGCGCCCCGGCACCCGCACCGCCTTCCTGGTGCTGCGCGATACCGCCGCCGATATGTCGCTGACGGTCACCTGTGATCCGGATCTGCTGCGCAATTCGCCGGTGCCGCTGCAGGAGGGCAGCCGGGTGGTGGTCTACGGCAAGCTGTCGTTCTTCACCGCCCGCGGCACAGTCTCCTTGCGCGTCACCGAGATCCGCCCGGTCGGCATCGGCGAGTTGCTGGCCCGTATCGAGCGGCTCAAGGCGCTGCTGGCCGCGGAGGGCCTCTTCGATCCGCGCCTCAAGCGCCCGATTCCGTTCCTGCCCAACCGGATCGGGCTCATTACCGGCCGTGCCAGCGCGGCCGAGCACGATGTGGTGACGGTGGCGACCCAGCGCTGGCCCGCCGTGCAATTCGAGATCCGCAATACCGCCGTGCAGGGCCCGACCGCCGTCCCTCAGATTCTGGAGGCCCTGGCCGCCCTGGATGCCGACGAGGCGGTCGATGTCATCGTGCTGGCGCGCGGCGGCGGCAGTGTCGAGGACCTGCTGCCCTTCTCCGATGAAACTCTCTGCCGGGCAATAGTTTCGGCCAAGACCCCGATTGTCAGCGCCATCGGCCACGAGCCCGACAATCCGCTCAGCGACTATGTGGCCGACCTGCGCGCCGCCACCCCCACCGATGCCGCCAAGCGCATAGTCCCCGACGCCGCAGCCGAATCCGCCCTGCTGCGCGAATTGCAGGCCCGCGCCGCCGCGGCCCTGCGCGGCTGGGTGGACCGCGAATCGCGGGCGCTGCAACAACTCCGCTCCCGACCGGTGCTGTCCGACCCGCTGCGCCTGCTGGAGCAGCGGCACGACGAGGTGGAGCGCTTCCGCACCGCCACCCGCCGCGCGATCAACCACAGCCTCACCACCGAATCCACGGCCACCCGGCATCTGCGTGAAAAACTCTCCGCACTGGGCCCGGCGGCCACACTCTCGCGCGGCTACGCGGTGGTGCAGAAGGTCGTCGGCAAGGAACGCGAGGTGGTCCGCTCCATCGACGACGCCCCCGCGGGCAGTCAGCTCCGCATCCGGGTAGCCGACGGTGCACTCAGCGCCGCCGCCCTCGGCTCCCAATCCCTCGGCCCCCGAAAGGAATCCACCCCGAATGACTGAGTCCGACCTCACCGAGATCGCCGCCTTCGGTTACGAACGCGCCCGTGACGAGCTCGTCAATGTGGTGAAGATGCTCGAACAGGGCGGCCTCGATCTGGACGATTCCCTCACCCTCTGGGAGCGCGGCGAAGCCCTCGCCAACCGCTGCGAGGAGCACCTCGCCGGTGCCCGCAAACGCGTCGAAGACGCCCTCTCCCACCGCGCTACGGAAAACTAGCCGCCCGAGGCGAAGACCCGTGCCCTGACGGACACGACCGGCCAGCCCACCGGTGTCCGATCAAACAGCCCGTGTCTCCGACCGAACAGCCCGTGTCGTAATCGCACAGCGCGTGTAACTGCTGTTCGATTGCGACACGGGCTGTTCCGTGTATTCGACGGTCAGTGCGCGGGGAGCGGCTGCGCGGTGTCGACGGCGTTGGCGAGGGTGTTGAAGGCGGTCGGGTTGCCGGCGCCCTTGATCAGGATTCGGACGTCGCCGAAGTCGGTGATCCAGGCGGGTTCGCTGCCAGGCTGGGAGTATTCGACCCATTTGCGGGCACCGATCTGCTCGGTGCCGGTGGCGTAGCGGGTGCCGATGATCTTCTTGGCGAGCGCCTCTTCGGTGGCATTGGACTGGGTGTACTGCATGTAGCTGCCCTGCGGTGTGATGTAGCCGACGGTGCTCACCGCGCCGCCACCGGCGGCGGGAATGGTGTCGCGGCTGCCGGAGTTCGGCTTCCAATCGGCGGTCAGCGCGGGCTCGCGAATCGGGAAGCCGATGGTCTTCGCATCGTCCAGGAGAGCGGTGTGCGCATCGAAGTGCGGAACCTGGCCCTGGGTGGGGCCGTTCGCAGTGAAGGTGCATTGGCTGGCAATGCCGGCAATGACCAGGCAGATCAGCACCAGTGGCAGCAGGGACCAGATGAGGTCCCGCCAGTCGTTCAGGATCCGCGGCTTGGTGTTCGACACGCACCCAGTATCCACTGTGTTTGATTTGCCTCCGCTTCGCTCCGGCGGTTCGCGGCCCCTGAAGTCTCGTTCTTCCCTCCCTCCGCTCCTCCGCTTCGCTCCCCCGCTCCACTCAGTCCAGAACGAGACGGGCCGCGAACAATAGCGTGATCAGGGCAAGAAGTGGAACGCGAGTGCTTGCTTAGGTCGGCGAAGCGCAATGAGACAATTCACGCAGCAGTAGACAACCTAGGAGGCACCGTAATGACGGCACCGACACCCGCATCCCGCCGTGAGGCCCCGGACCGCAACCTCGCTCTGGAGTTGGTCCGGGTCACCGAGGCCGGCGCGATGGCAGCGGGTCGCTGGGTCGGCCGCGGCGACAAAGAGGGCGGCGACGGCGCGGCAGTGGACGCCATGCGGCAGTTGGTATCGACGGTCTCCATGCGCGGCATCGTGGTGATCGGCGAGGGCGAGAAGGACGAAGCGCCCATGCTCTACAACGGCGAACTGGTCGGCAATGGCGAGGGCCCGGAGCTGGACTTCGCGGTCGACCCCATCGACGGCACCACCCTGATGGCGAAGGGTTCGCCCGGCGCGATCGCCGTGCTCGCGGTCGCCGAACGCGGCGCGATGTTCGACCCGTCGGCCGTGTTCTACATGGAGAAGATCGCGGTCGGCCCCGAAGCCGCCGACGTCATCGATCTCGCGGCCCCGATCGCGGAGAACCTGCGCCGCGTCGCCAAGGCCAAGAACTCCTTCGTCTCCGATCTGACGGTGTGCGTGCTGGACCGCCCGCGCCACAATCAGTACATCCAGGATGTCCGCGATGCGGGCGCCCGCATTCGCCTCATCTCCGACGGTGACGTCGCCGGCGCCATCGCCTGCGCCCGCCCGGAATCCGGCGTCGACGTGCTGATCGGCATCGGCGGCACGCCCGAGGGCATTATCGCCGCGGCCGCCATGCGCTGTATGGGCGGTGCGCTGCAGGGCAAGCTGGCCCCGAAGGACGACGAGGAGCGGCAGAAGGCCCTCGACGCCGGCCACGATCTGGACCGCGTGCTGAACACCGAGGACCTCGTCTCCGGTGAGGACGTCTTCTTCAGCGCCACCGGCGTCACCGATGGTGACCTGGTGCGCGGCGTGCGCTACTTCGGCGGCGGCGCGTACACCCAGTCCATCGTCATGCGCGCCAAGTCCGGCACCGTGCGCATCGTCGATGCCTACCACCGCCTCACCAAGCTGCGCGAGTACGCGTCGGTCGACTTCGTCGGCGACGACCAAGCCGCGCCACCCATGTTCTAGGAACGGTGACAACTGATCTCGCGAGATGGGGGTAACTCCCGGGGTACCCCCAGAACCGGTGTCGCACCTGACTGCAGGCGCGCGAATGGGACTGTTGTCGCTCCTATTGGTGCGCAAAAGGTTCGGGGAGGCGGAGAGGGATTCGAGTCGGCGGGAACGGCCGGAGCGTTTTCGATGCGCTCCGGCTGTTGTCGTATTCCCGGTCCGTCCTGTGCGGATTCCCTCAGGCGTGGCACCACCATCAGCCCGGGTGCGGGCCTAGGGTCGAAACTATGGCAGACGACACCCGGTACCGCATCGAACACGACACCATGGGTGAGGTCCGCGTGCCCGTGGACGCACTGTGGCGGGCGCAGACTCAGCGAGCGGTAGAGAACTTCCCCATCAGCGGCCGCGGCTTGGAGCGCGCGCAGATCCGGGCGCTGGGCCTGTTGAAGGCGGCCTGTGCGACCGTGAACCGCGATCTGGGTCTGCTGGACCCGGCCAAGGCGGATGCCATTGTCGCCGCCGCCACCGAGATCGCCGAGGGCAAGCACGACGACCAGTTCCCGATCGATGTGTTCCAGACCGGCTCGGGCACCAGCTCGAATATGAACGCCAATGAGGTGATCGCGGGCATCGCGGCGCGTAATGGCGTCACCGTGCACCCCAATGACGATGTGAACATGTCGCAGTCGTCCAACGACACCTTCCCCACCGCAACGCATGTCGCCGCGACCGAGGCCGTGGTGAAGGATCTGATTCCGGCGCTGGATCATCTGCGGCTGACATTGCTGGACAAGTCGATCACCTGGCGGGAGGTGGTGAAGTCCGGTCGCACCCACCTCATGGATGCCGTGCCGATCACCCTGGGGCAGGAGTTCAGCGGCTACACCCGGCAGGTCAGCGCCGGTATCGAACGCCTGCTGAGCACGCTCCCGCGCCTGGGCGAGCTGGCCATCGGCGGCACCGCCGTCGGCACCGGCCTGAACGCGCCCGACGGATTCGGTGCGAAAGTGGTTGCCCAGCTGAAGAAGTCGACGGATATCGACGCACTGTCGGAGGCGCGCAACCACTTCGAGGCGCAGGCCGCCCGCGATGGTCTGGTCGAGCTGTCCGGTGCGCTGCGCACGGTCGCCATCAGCCTCACCAAAATCGCCAACGACATCCGCTGGATGGGTTCGGGCCCGCTCACCGGCCTGTCCGAGATCCAGCTGCCGGATCTGCAGCCCGGCTCCTCGATCATGCCGGGCAAGGTGAATCCCGTACTGCCCGAGGCTGTTACACAGGTGGCGGCGCAGGTGATCGGCAATGATGCCGCGATCGCCTGGGGCGGCGGCAATGGCGCTTTCGAGCTCAATGTCTACATTCCGGTGATGGCGCGCAATGTGCTGGAGTCGATCCGCCTGCTGGCCAATGTGTCCCGCCTTTTCGCCGACAAGTGCGTGGTGGGGCTGGTGGCCGATGTGGAGCGGCTGCGCCGGCTCGCCGAATCCTCGCCGTCCATTGTGACGCCGCTGAATTCGGCCATCGGGTATGAAGAGGCCGCGGCTGTTGCCAAGGAAGCGGTCAAGTCGCACAAGACAATTCGCCAGACCGTCATCGATCGCGGTTTGATCGGTGACAACCTCTCGGTCGAGGAACTCGACCGCCGTCTCGACGTGCTGTCCATGTCGAAGGTCGGCGACAATAAAGAGTGAGCCTGCACCACAGGTAGTTCCCCGGACATGACCGTGCGGGCACGGGGGCATTCGCCACCGTGCCCGCAGCTGTCGTATTTCACCGAGCGGCAACCATTTCCGGGTAGTTCTTCAGCTCGATATCGTTCTTGGCCTTCTCGGCGGACTTGACCATCATGTCGAAGAAGCGGGAGTCCAGGAACCAGTTGCGGAAGCGCAGGCCGAGGGCGGTCTTGGGGGCCAGGAAGGGGCCTGGGCTGGAGTCGGCGGCCAGTTTGCCGTAGCGCTTCATCATCTCCTGGTAGCGCGGGAAGGCAATGGTGTAATCGCCTTCCGCTGCCGCCAATTCACCGGCGAGAACGTATGCGCCGACAATCGCGAGACCGGTGCCGAATCCGGCGAGGGTATTGCCGTAGCCCGCGTCACCGAGCAGCGCGACACGGCCCTGCACGAAGTTCTTCATCGTCACCTTGCTGAGGGAGTCGAGGTAGAAGCCGTCCAGGCGCGGCAGTTCGGCCAGCATGCGCGGCACCTCCCAGCCGATTCCGGCGAACCGCTCGGCGACAATGCGGCGCTGGGCGTCGAAATCGTCACGGTCATAGTCGAGTTGGGGCGCGGCGAACATGTACATCTGCGCGGCCTTGGAGTTGCCGAGGCTGGCGAGATGGCCCGGCGTATTGAGGGCGTAGGACACCGCGCGCTCGCGCGGGCCGTCGGGGCGGCTCTCCCAGGTCGACGCACCGGCAATGCAGTAGTAGTGGCCCTGATGCTTCACGAACTTCTGTTCCGGGCCGAAGGCCAGCTTCCGCACCCGGGAGTGGATGCCGTCCGCGCCGAAGACGAGATCGAAGCGGCGGGCGGGCGCATTCGCGAATTCGACGTGCACGCCGTCGGTGGTCTCGGTGAGCGCGGTGATGGTGTCGCCGAACAGGTATCGGCAGCTCTGCGCGGTGCGCTGGTACATGATGTCGGCCAGATCGCCGCGCAGGATCTCGAGATCGCCGCCGGTGAAATCGCCCGAGATGAGCGCCGTCTCCTGGCCACTCTCGTCGACGATGACCATGTCCGTCTTGCCGGTCTGGCGACGCTTGAGGTCCTCGAGGATCCCCATGCGCTCCAGCACCGCCATATGGGTGCGGCCGGTGAAATCGACTGCCTGACCGCCGGCTCGCATTGCGGGGGCCTTCTCCACCACCGTGACGTCGAAGCCGTAGCGACTCAGCCAGTAGGCGAGGGCGGGGCCCGCGATGGAAGCGCCGGAGATGAGAACGGTGGTGTTGCGCATGGTGTCGCTCCTTGATAGTTATCTGCGTCCGTCGGCCGCTGTTATTGATTAGCGTATGCTGGACGCAGTTAGACGTCAAGCAGAAATTTCCGGAAGGATGACGGGCATGCCGGGACCGACCACAACAGAGCTGCTCTGGGGTATCGAGCAGAAGCCCAAGCGCGGGCCGAAACCCTCCCTCACGCTGGAGCGGATCGTCACCGAGGCCATGGCGCTCGCCGATGCCGAGGGGCTCGGCAACCTGTCCATGCAGCGGCTGGCCGAACGGCTGGGGTGCGCCAAGATGGCGCTGTACCGCTATGTCCCGGGCAAGGCCGAGCTCACCGCGGTCATGCTGGACGCGGCACTCGGCCGGCCGCCGGAGCAGGTCGCCGCGGTACCGGATTCACCCGAACCCTGGCGCGCCTACCTCACCCGCTATACCGAGACGGCCTTCGAACGCTTCAGCGCCCACCACTGGGGGCTGGAGCTCGCCGTGGGTATTCGGCCACTCGGCCCCAATGAAATGAGCTGGCTGGAGGCCGCACTCGACGCCCTTGACGGCAGCGGCCTGACCGCCTCGGAACAAATGGACAGCGTGGTACTGCTGCTCGGCCACGTCCGCGGCCTGGCGCAGACACTCGGGCCGTCCATCGCACTCGACATGGAGGAGGACCTGGTCAAGGAACTGGGTGCGGTGCTGATCGAGCACGGCGACCGCTATCCACATGTCGCACAGGCCCTCGCCGAGCAGGCGGCCCGTCCCGAGGGGGACACCGGCCGCAACCAGGCGCTGCAATTCGGGATCGACCGCATTCTCGACGGCCTGGGCGTATTGATCGCCAGCAGAAAGTCGACGTAGAGCCCCACCCCCTCGAGGTTCGCGGCCGTCCCGGTTCTGGACTGAGTGGAGCGGAGGAGCGAAGCGGAGGAGCAGAAGGAGGGAAGAACCGGGACCAGGGGCCGCGAACCCGCCCGGAGCGAAGCGGAGGGCAAATAGACTCAGCCCATGTCCGACTTACCGGAGTTGCAGCAGGATGCCGTCACCACCGTGCGCGAGTTCTTCGCCGCCATGGAGATGAAGGCCGTCACCGAGGCCCTCGATCTCGTCGATCCCGCCATTGTCTGGAAGAACACCTCGCTGCCGGATGTGCGGGGCGCCGACCGGGTGCGCTGGATTCTGGACAAGCTCAGCAATCCCCGCTACGGCTTCCGCGCCGATATGCACCACGCGGCCGCCGATGAGAACGGCGTGGTCCTGACCGAACGCACCGACTACCTACGCTTCGGCCCCGTCGAGATCGCCTTCTGGGTCTGCGGCACCTTCGAACTGCGCGACGGCCGAATCACCCTGTGGCACGACCACTTCAGCTGGGAGAACTTCCTGCGCGGCACCGCGGTAGGCCTCTTCCGCGCAGCCCGCGGCCGCTGACAGTCGGCCTCGACCGCACGATAGCTCGACCGTCCACGAACCAGCTGCCACCATGAAGCAGCCGGAATCCGCTGTCGGACATAGTCGTAGGTGAGCACCCGCCACCGCGCGGGGCCTGGTTGCCTCGAAGGCCGCCGCCACGATCGCTTTACCAGCGAGCTGAGCCTGCGGCACGCATTGCGCTGCGGCGCTACCGAGCGGCCTCGCAACAGTAGCTGTCGGCAAGAACTCCGCCGTCCTGGCTCAGGAAACAGCGGTCATGGGCGGGTCCGTCGGGCCGAACGCAAACCGGCTGCCCCTGAGGGACAGCCGAAATGCGTGATGATGGCTCTGTGGAAGCGTCCGATTGCCACTCGAGGCCCCCGCTGAAGTCTCAGCTGGGTCCCGAGGGCCGGGTCAGGAGCGGAGGTGGGCGAGTTCGGCGCGGGCCTTCTCGCCCGCTTCGCTGAAGTCGGTGCGGGTGAAGATGTTCCAGCGCTCCAGGAGCGGACCGAAGACCAGGGCGGGCTCGTTGGCGCGGTCGTAGATACCGGCCGCGGCGAGGAGTTCGTCACTGGTGGTGCCGTCGGCGAGCTTGACCACGGGGACGTGGAAGTCGGCGACGCGGTCGGCAATGGCGCGCACGGCCTGATCGGGAGTCAGGTCGAGCGCGGCGGAGATCAGGTTCGCGAAGAAGATGGCCTGCAATTCGTCGTCGGCGGCCAGGCGCTCGGCAATGGTGGTGACGATCGGATTGTCTGCGGTAGCCGCGGTATTGCGGTGCCGGATGGCGGCGGCGGCCTCTTCGAAGGCACAGGCCGCCAGCACATCGAGCAGGTGCATGGCGGGGCGGCTGAAGCCCTCCACCATATGCGCCATGCGCGCGCGCTCGAGCTCGATCGGATCCACCGCACGGGTCACCATGAGGTAGTTCCGGATCAGGATTTCGTGCCGGTTCTCCTCGGCGGTCCAGCGGCCGACCCAGCGCCACCAGGGACCGGTGCGCAGGTACTTGCCGAGCTCCCGGTGGTACGCGGGCAGATTGTCGGCAATCAGCACGCTCACGGTCAGCGCGAGCTTGGAGACATCACTGAGCTCGGACTGCCCGGGCTCCCAATCGGTTCCGCCGAGGAACTCGAAGTTGCGGCCGTCGTCCCACGGCACATAGTCGTGAGGCTGCCATTCCGCCGCGAGGGCGATATGGCGAACCAGGTTTGCTTCTACCTCCGCTGCCAGCGATTCCAGCAGTTCGCGGTCGGCCAAATCGTTCTGCACGTGGACAACCTAGCGGCTGCGCGGCAAACGTGGGGATCTTCGTTGTGCATTCGCAACGGCTATCGCATCCACGGCGGTCGCAGCCGGTGTGCCGGCAACGCGGTCCGGGGCAGGGAAGGCCCCGGACCGAATGCCCGCTACTTCTCGTTGACGCTGGTCTGCCCGTTCACCCAGGTGATGTTGCCGCCGGTGAACTCACTCTGCTTGCCACCGGGGATATCGGTCTCATCGCTGGTCGGGTAGCCGAGTTTGCCGCCGGGGCCGCCGTTCTCGTCCCACGCCTTGCGAATCTCGCCCCACACCACATGCGTTCCGGTGGTCGGGCTGCTGCAGATGGCGCCGCCCGCGAATTCCTGCGAGATGCCGCCGCCGGGTGTGTCCTGCTCCGGACCGGTGGGCGCGCCGAGCGGTCCGGCCTCACCCTTGAATTCGTTGTACTTGGCGAGAACGGTTCCGCCGACCGCGATTTCACCGTCCCGGGTGGCGATCTTGGTCTCCGTGGCGCCGGTGGTCTCGCCGCCGGTGACCGGCTGCTCGGTGGTGGTCACCACAACCGTGGTGGTCGCGTCGGACTTGGAATCCTTGTTGTCCTTGTCGCAGCCCGCGGTGAAAAGGGTCACGACCGCGACGGCCGCGATGATGCCAGCCGTACGTCGAGCGAAGGTATGCATTTCATCCTCTCGGTAACTCGGGCCAGGCACCCGGCAACCATTCGGCGAATATGCAGATCTCGCCGAGTAAACCGCCGAGCAGCTATTTCAGCGAAATATACCCTGCGACATGTGAGTTGAAACACACACTAAAGATTTGCCCTGATCAGCCGGAGACGTCCGGCTGATCAGGGCAGTGGAAAAGCTGACTACCACACGCTCACGCGTTCGGCCCGAACTCCTCCAGCATCTCGGTGACCAGTGCCGCGATCGGCGACCGCTCGCTGCGGGTCAGCGTGATGTGCGCGAAGAGCGGATGCCCCTTGAGCTTCTCGATCACGGCGGCAACACCGTCGTGCCGGCCGACCCGCAGGTTGTCGCGCTGCGCCACATCGTGCGTCAGCACCACCCGCGACCCGCTGCCCAAACGGCTGAGCACCGTGAGCAGCACATTACGTTCGAGGGACTGCGCCTCGTCCACGATCACGAAGGAGTCGTGCAGCGACCGCCCGCGAATGTGGGTGAGCGGCAACACCTCCAGCATGCCGCGCGCCTGCACCTCCTCCATCACCTCCGGGCTGGCGAGCCCGTCGAGGGTGTCGAAGACAGCCTGCGCCCACGGCCCCATCTTCTCGCTCTCGCTACCGGGCAGATAGCCGAGATCCTGGCCGCCGACCGCGTACAGCGGCCGGAACACCACCACCTTGCGATGAGTCCGCCGCTCCAGCACGGCTTCCAGACCCGCGGTGAGGGCGAGCGCGGACTTGCCGGTACCGGCCCGGCCGCCCATCGAAACGATCCCGATGCTCTCGTCCATCAGCAGATCCAGTGCGATGCGCTGTTCGGCGGAGCGCCCGTGCAGCCCGAAGGCCTCCCGATCACCGCGCACCAGCTGAATCCGCTTGTCCGGAGACACCCGGGCCAGGGCGCTACCACGCGAGCTCAGCAGCCGGATTCCGGTGTGGCACGGCATATCCCGCGCCTCATCGAGATCGATGACGGAATCGCTGTAGAGCCGATCCACGGTTTCGGAACCGACCTCGATCTCCACCATGCCGGTCCACCCGGAGGTGACGACATCCTGGGCGTGGTACTCGTCCGCCTGCAGTCCGACCGCGCTCGCCTTGACGCGCAGCGGAATGTCCTTGGATACCAGCACAACTCGTTCACCCTCGGCTGCGAAATTGAGCGCACAGGCGAGAATGCGGGAATCGTTGCTGTCCGTGCGGAATCCGACCGGCAATACGGTCGGATCCGTGTGATTGAGCTCCACCTGGAGCGTTCCGCCCCCGGTGCCGATCGGGATCTTCTGGTCGAGCCGACCGTGTGCCAGACGCAAATCGTCCAGCATCCGCAATGCCTCCCGGGCGAACCAGCCCAGTTCGTGGTGGTGACGTTTGCCCTCGAGCTCACTGATCACCACAAGCGGCAGCACCACGCGGTTCTCACCGAAGCGGGTCAGCGCCCAAGGATCGGAGAGCAGCACCGACGTATCCACTACGAAGGTTTTCAGTCCGGAATCGGACGACTGCGAGGCGCGAACTCCCGGACCTGTGGTGCGCGTGCCCCGGTAGGAGGCGGCGTTCCCGGTGGGAGCGTTGACGGAGCGTGCATCAGTCACGGTGGGCTCCTTTGCCACTCGCGCGGCACCGCGCGAATGTTCTCGCTGGGCCGGTCGGCCGTTAGGGTCGTATGACCCGAGGGCCGGATGCCGGCCCCCTCGCACTGAGTTGCTCAGCCACGATCAGGACCTCCCGTACGAGCCACACCTACGCGGCCCGCACTCCCGACGTTACTGCCGAATTCGCGATCCGGCTCCTCGACTGACAGGCGTGTTGGTGAAGATCGCGTTAACGCCCATCCTCCGTGGGGGTTTCGACAGGCTCACCGAGCAATACCGGGGCATGACTGTGCCCCGGTACCTTCACCGCTGTCACCAGCGTCGATGGTCCGGCTGCGGCATCGCGGCGCAACCGCGCCAGCACATCTCGGGCCGTGTCATTGTCGAGCTCGAGTCGATACCGTGTCTCGAATTCGGCGCGTCGCGCCTGCGGGTCCGCGGGGTACCACTTCCGCGGCTCTGTGGAAGGCGTCACCTCCGTCGCCCAGTCGTCGATCGCCGCTTGCTGTTTGCTGATGCCGCGCGGCCACTGCGCTGCCATGGGTCGATTACAGTCGACGCATGGCCGATACCCAGGATCTTGAGGCGCTCTCCACCAAGGAACTGCACGACCGGGCCGTCAAGGCCGCGGTCCGTCGCGGCGATGTGAAATTCCTCTGGGAGCTGCTGAAGTCCATTCCGGCCGCCGAGGCCGCCGCCGGCGATCTGGGCGAGAGCGAGGCCGACATCAAGTACGTGCTGCCCATGCTCGACGACTACGTGCACGCGGGCGAGGGCGAGATCGGCGAGGTGCTGCGCCCGCTGTATGTCGACTACCTGAGCAAGCACGCCTGACCGTCGGCCGAGGACCTCACGAGCTGCCGTGCAGGCCGCCCAATACGGCCTGCACGAACGGCAGATAACCCTCCGGACCAGAATTCCAGTCCTTCATGTGCACCGTGGTGCCGTTACTGGTTTCGAACACCGCGCGCACGGCCCGCAGGCGCACCTCGAGATCGAGCCCGGACCCCATGATCACGTGATCGACGCTCGCCTCCGCGAAGGCGGCCCGGAGCTCGTCCAGGCTTGTCCCGGAACGGATCTCGATGCCCGAGCCATCCAGCTGCGCCCGCACATCCTCGATGACATTCGCCCGCGCACCGAGCAGAAATACCGTGGTCGTCATGATGGCCTCCGATCCTTCCGCATCATAGAAGGCCAGGAACTGTTCGCGGGCAATCTTTCTCGCCATACAATCCCGGTATGACCGCTGACACCGGCCCGGAACTGGTCGTTTACCGCCGCCCCGGCTGCCCCTTCTGCGCGCGCCTGCGACGGGTGCTCAACAGCAATGGCATCGTGCATCGCGAAGTCGACATCTGGCAGGACCCGGAGGCGGCGGCTTTTGTCCGCAAGGTCGCCGACGGCAATGAGACGGTGCCGACCGTCGTGCTGAAAAACGGTGGGTCGGAACGCACCTGGGTGAATCCGCGACCGAAGTGGCTGATCTCCGTGGTGACCGCCGAAGCGCCCGCCCTGACCGGCGGCCCGCGCAGCTATTGGCCCATCCGCCGCGACGACCTGCCCCGCGCGCGCCCCGCGGCACCCGTACCACCGACGCCCACACCACCGGCAAACTGACCGTCCGCTCAACGGCCGCTCCGCCCTTCGCGCCAATGGATTCCATGCCTGCGCAACAGGTTCGATGCCCGCACACGGGCAACCGGCCGTGCTCACCACCCGGGTGACCCGGCAGGCAGTTCCGCCGTATGCAAAGGCCCCCGCGTCCGATTCGGTCGCGGGGGCCTACGTCTACGGTTCGGCTCAGCCGAGCAGGCGCCAGTCCTCCAGGCCCTCGTACAGCGGGAATGCCTGTGCCAGCTTGGAGACCCGCAGGCGCAGCGAGTCCAGATCCGCGGAGCCGGTCAGCGCGGCGGCGATGATCTCGGCGACCTCGGTGAACTCGGCATCGCCGAAGCCGCGGGTGGCCAGCGCCGGGGTGCCGATGCGCAGACCCGAGGTGACCATCGGCGGGCGCGGATCGAACGGAACGGCATTGCGGTTCACGGTGATTCCGATTTCGTGCAGCAGATCCTCGCCCTGCTGGCCGTCCAGCTGCGAGTTGCGCAGGTCGACGAGCACGAGGTGCACATCGGTGCCGCCGGTGAGGACATTGATGCCCTTCGCCGTGGCATCCTCACGGGTGAGCCGCTCGGCGAGAATCTGGGCGCCGCGGATGGTGCGCGCCTGACGCTCGGCGAACTCTTCGCCCGCGGCGATCTTGAAGGCCACGGCCTTGGCGGCAATCGCGTGCATGAGCGGCCCGCCCTGCTGGCCCGGGAACACCGCGCTGTTGAGCTTCTTGGCGAATTCCTGCTTGGCCAGGATCAGCCCGGAGCGCGGGCCGCCGAGGGTCTTGTGCACGGTCGAGGAGACAACATCGGCGTAGGGCACGGGCGACGGGTGCAGCCCGGCGGCGACCAGGCCGGCGAAGTGCGCCATATCCACCCACAGGTACGCGCCGACCTCGTCCGCGATTTCACGGAAGGCCGCGAAGTCCAGCTGCCGCGGGTACGCGGACCAGCCGGCGACGATCACCTTCGGGCGAGTCTCCCGGGCGATCTTGCGCACCTCGTCCATATCGACGCGGTGGTCTTCCTTGCTGACGCCGTAGGCGTGCACCTCGTACAGCTTGCCGGAGAAGTTCAGCCGCATGCCGTGTGTGAGGTGGCCGCCGTGCGCCAGATCCAGGCCGAGCAGCTTCTCGCCCGGATTCATCAGCGCCATCAGGACGGCGGCATTGGCCTGCGCGCCCGAATGCGGCTGGACATTGGCGTACTCCGCGCCGAAGAGCTCGGTGACGCGGGCGCGGGCCAGATCCTCGACCACGTCGACGTTCTCGCAGCCGCCGTAGTAGCGGCGGCCCGGATAACCCTCGGCGTACTTATTGGTGAGCACGCTGCCCTGCGCCTGCAGGACCGCGCGCGGTACGAAATTCTCCGAGGCGATCATCTCGAGGGTGTCGCGCTGGCGGGCGAGTTCGCCACCCATCGCGGCAGCCACCTCGGGATCGAGTTCGGCGAGGGACTGGGAATTGACAGAGGCGGTCGTCTGCGTCACGCGGCCGAGTGTATTGGCCGTTGCCGGAGTGTCGACCAGCGGGTTATGGGTGTCGGTAACCGAGTGATTCATCGCAACCTTCGGGGTCCGGGAGCCTTCGGGGTGCCGAAGGTCCTCATGCCCTGCACCCAGGCGCGCGGTGCGGGACTTGGATGCTTCCCGGTGGTTGCTTCCACCTCGAATGCGCCAGTCGCGGTGTCGCCATCTTATCCACCTCCGAGATCGGCCGCGCCCCGCATGTCGTGCACAGCGCGCCGAAAGAGATCGTGCCCCTGAAAGTAGGGGCAAAAATCTCATCGCCGCAGCCGGGACGGCGGGGTTTGTTCTACGCGGTGGACAGGGTTTGAAATTCAGGCTATGGCGGAGCAACAAATCTCGGTAAGGTGACGCAACGCTGGCCTCAGTGCGCCAGTGTCATTGGCCCAAACTAGCTTTCGAGGTAAACAGATATGCTTTTCAACATCGCCGGCGGCGGTCTCCCCGACATCCTGATCACTCTGCTCAAGTCCCTGTGCACCATGTCCAGTGGCGGGGCGAGCTGCGCCAGCTGGGGCGCATAAGCTCCGGAGACCCAGTCGGGGAGTCCCCTCACATCCGGCGTATCGCGCCCGGTGTGAGGGGTTCGTCCAATAGGCGGCGAAAACGCTCGGACCGATTCTCGCCATCCGGCGCCGCATCCAGCCAGCCCCCGAGCAGTCGATAACCCTCCACATACGTACTGATGTAGGCCCGCCACAGCGGTGAGGACAGGAAGCGCAGCGACTGCCGCGCCCGCTCCGGCGTGACCAGACTCCAGCGTTGCAGGAATTCCGCGACGGTATCGGCGCTGCGACCGCGATCGTGCAGCAGCAGCGCCGCATCCTGACGCACGCCCAGCAGCTTTCCGGACGCGGTCGACATGCGTTCGGCGCGTTCCCCGTCGAAGCGCAGTCCGAGATCCGCGTAGATGTCCTGCGCCCAGCGGCCCCAGCCCGGGCCCACGATCGACTCGAGCGCCAGATCCGCCAGCCCCTCCGCCATCAGGCACTGCGGGGTATTGACCACGAACAGGGTCTGCTCGTCCTGCCCGGCCCCGACCAGTCCGGCCTCCTTGCGGCAGTGCTCGGTGTGATGGCCCGGATACGACTCGTGCGCGATCAGATGCGGCAGCTGTGACAGATGCTGCTTGAGGTCGGAGTTGATGGCGACCTTGGACTGGTAATTGCCGAGGTAGTAGTTGAAGCCGGACCACGGCTTGTCCCCCACCACTTCGTATTCGACGCGCTCGTTATCGGGCAGCCGATAGCGCTCGCGCACCAGTTCGCGCAGCGCGCTGGAGAAGGCGTCCACACATTCGCGCAGCCGTTCCGGGGGAATCTCGTCGCTGCGGCGGTGCGCGGTGATGCGCTCGAAGAGCGGACCGTCGCCGGGCAGCACCTCGTCCAACTGCCGGTGCGCCTCGCGGTACTCGTCCTCGTCGCCGGGTGCGATCTCGACATCGAAGTACGCGTGCACCTCGTCGATGAAGGAGATGTCGTCCCCCGCGAATTTGCGCCCGGAGCATTCCAGGGCCCGCAGATGCGCCTCCAGGAATTCGGTGCGCTCGGCCGGCAGCCCTGCCTCCGGAAGTTCCTTCAGCAGTGCGGCGGCCTGGTTCGCGAGGTCGCGCGGCTGCGGCGCGGGTGCGTTCTCGATTTCTCTCCGCAGGACCGGATCGCCGGTGTAGGCGTCGACGAAGCCCTCCTCGAGCCGGTCGAAAGCCAGTCCCAGCCGCAGGTATTCGGTGACGAGTGGATGCGCTGCCATAGCGAACGACCTTATTGGATTGCCTCGCGAGCTTCGAGCGTGTAGCCAATGTCACTCCGGTTACCGGTGAGTAGCATCACCTGGTGTTCACCACCCTGTTGAGGCCGAGCACAATTCGGCTATGCAAGGAGTGTCGCCGTATCCGCCTATGGGGAGCCCGAGGCCAATACGGGGTGGAGGTCGAGCCAGCATGGACTCGGCGGCGGTGCGAACTTCCGGAAACTGTTGTCGGCCGACGCTGGGACGTGGATAAGTGGCACGGATGAGCGAGCCGAGTCCCTATGTGGAATTCGACCGGAAGCAGTGGCGCACACTGCGCAAGTCGACTCCCCTGGTACTCACCGAGGAAGAACTGACCGGCCTGCGCGGCCTGGGCGAGCAGATCGACCTCGAAGAGGTCGCGGAGGTCTACCTCCCCCTGGCCCGTCTCATTCATTTGCAGGTCGCCGCGAAACAGCGCTTGTTCGCCGCGACCGCGACCTTCCTCGGGGAGACCCATCCCGATCGCCAGGTGCCGTATGTGATCGGCGTGGCGGGCTCGGTGGCGGTCGGTAAATCGACCACCGCTCGCGTGCTGCAGGCACTGCTGGCGCGCTGGGATCACCACCCCCGGGTGGATCTGGTCACCACCGACGGATTCCTGTACCCCACAGCCGAACTCACCCGGCGCGGCATCATGCATCGCAAGGGTTTCCCGGAGTCCTACGACCGCCGCAAGCTGCTGCGCTTCGTCACCGAGGTGAAATCCGGTGCGCCCGAGGTCTGTGCGCCGGTGTATTCGCATATCGCCTACGACATCGTGCCCGGGCAGTTCCACTGCGTGCGCCAGCCCGACATCCTCATCGTCGAGGGCCTGAACGTGCTGCAGACCGGTCCCCGCCTGATGGTGTCGGACCTGTTCGACTTCTCCGTCTACGTCGACGCCCGCATCGAGGACATCGAGAACTGGTACGTGCAGCGCTTCCTGTCGCTGCGCCAAACCGCCTTCGCCAACCCGAATTCGCACTTCCACCACTATGCGAAGTTCGACGACTCCGAGGCCACCAGCGCCGCGAAGGAGATCTGGAACAACACCAATCGGCCCAATCTGGTGGACAACATCCTGCCGACCCGCCCGCGCGCAACCCTGGTACTGCGCAAAGACGCCGACCACGCCATCAACCGGCTGCGCCTGCGCAAGCTCTGACCCGCCTCCCCGAACCTTCAGCGCCCGGCCGAGTCCCGCCGAGCGCCGGGCACGCGTAGTGACGGTCGGGACCGAACCCATTTTGGGCGTACCCCAGGAGTTACCCCGACCCTTACGAAATCAGTCGTCGACTTTCATAGCCTCCACGCCGCGTCGAGACGCGCGGCGACATCGATGTCGGTGGCGGCCTGGATATTCGGCTTACAGATCTCGGTCGCGATGTAGCGCGCGACGAAGCGCCGGATCTCGTGATCGACGCTGGCCAGAATGCGCAGCAGCTCTCCGCGGCGGGACGCGCTCGCCACATTGATGCGCACATTGCTGGGCTGTGGTTCGGCGATATCGATGAGCACACGCAGCGGTTCGGCCGTACGCACGGTCAGATGCAGGTGGATGGTGCCGTCCACATGGAACGGATAGCGATCCACCGCGAGATCGATGAGCAGGTCGATATCGAGCGGGATCACCAGGTCGTACGAAATATTGTCCTGCACTTCCCGATTCAGCCGCGGCTGGCCCAGCCGCACGGCCGCGGACAGTTTGGCTATCCGCCCCGGCCCCACCCCGATCGGGCCGAATTCGAAGGCCTCCCCGGTCAATTTCTCGAAGGCCCCGGCTATCCGTTCCGGCGAGGCCGCGTACTCGAGAAATCGGCGGCCGAACTCCTCATACGAGAGGTAGGACTCGACGGGGACGATCGCCGAATCCGCTGGGCCACTCTGCCCTTCGCGCAGCTCACTCATGCACTCCGACGGTACGGCAGCGACGGCCCCGCGAACCCCGGAAGGCATTGCACTGCAATGTAACTGTGCTGAGTTCGATGTGAAATTCAGCAACCCGAGTATTCGTGGCCCGCCCGGGTCTGGACTGCGGCTCCATAGACCTGCGCCTTGGAGCGGGGGAGCGAAGCGAAGGAGCGGAGGAGGGAAGACCCGGGTCAGCAGGGCCGCGAACCGCCGGAGCGCAGCGGAGGCAAATTAGACACCGAAGCGGCGGTGGCGGGCAGCGAAGTCGCGCAGCGCGCGCAGAAAATCGACGCGCCGGAACTCCGGCCAGTACGCCTCGGTGAACCAGATCTCCGAATAGGCGCTCTGCCACAGCAGGAATCCGGAGAGCCGCTGCTCACCGGAGGTGCGAATGACCAGATCCGGATCCGGCTGACCGGAGGTGTAGAGGTGCTGCCCGATGGCGTCGACGGTGATCGACTGCACCAGATCCTCGCCGGTCTCGCCCGCCTCGACCTCCTGGCGCACCAGGGAGCGCACCGCATCGGTGATCTCCTGCCGGCCGCCGTAGCCGATGGCCACGTTCACGTGCACGCCGTCGCGGCCGCTGGTGCGGTCGGCCGCCTCCCGCAATCGCTTGGCCACGTAGTCCGGCAACTGATCGAGGGCGCCGACAATGCGCACGCTCGAGTTCTGTTCCGGCGCGGAGAGTTCGTCGACCACATCGGTGATCACCTCGAAGAGCGTGTCCAGCTCCTCGCGGTCGCGGCGCAGATTCTCGGTGGAGAGCAGATAGACGGTGACCATCTCGACGCCCGACTCACCGCACCAGCCGACCAGCTCGGCGATCTTGAGCGCCCCCACCCGATGTCCATGACTGACATCGGTGAAGCCGTTCTCCCGCGCCCAGCGCCGATTACCGTCACACATGACGGCGACGTGCCGGGGGTGCTGCCTGCCCGCCAGCTGCTGGGCCAGTCTGGCCTCGTAAATCCGATACGGGAGTCCACGCACCTGACTCGCAAGCTTCACGGAGAGGAACAGTACGCTGGTCCGCCTCTCCGGAACTTTGGCGCCCGGCTAAGGGGACGTCCAGTCCCATTCGCGCAGTGGCGGTCCGGTGCCCCAAAGGTTCTGGGGGTACCCCAGGAGTTACCCCGACACTCGCGAAACCAGTTGTTCCGGACACTTTCAAAACCTGCCGACGCTAACCTACGGTACCGTAGGTTACTAGGAGGTAGTTACGTGTCGGACACTGTGCAGCCCTCCGCCCCGGTGGCGGACGCCCTCGACTCCGTTCGAGAAGAACTCGCGCTGATCAAACCGCGGATGCGCGGGTGGATTCACGCGTGGGCGGTCGGGGTGGCCGCCATCGCCGTGATCGTGCTGGTGAGCAAGGCCGCCACGATCTCCGCCACGGCCGCCTGGTCCACCGCCGTCTACGGGCTGACCGTGTGCGGCGTGTTCGGCATCAGCGCCACCTATCACCGGGTGAACTGGCGCACCGCGCGCGCCCGCATGTGGATGAAGCGGGCCGATCACTCGATGATCTTCCTGTTCATCGCGGGCAGTTACACGCCGTTCGCGCTACTCGGAGTCCGCGGACGCGCCGGAACGATCTTGCTGATCACCGTGTGGGTAGGCGCGCTGGCGGGTGTCGCACTGAAGATGCTGTGGCCCACCGCGCCTCGCTGGGTCGGGGTGCCGCTGTATCTGCTGCTCGGCTGGGCCATCGTGCCGGTCGCCGGAACCCTCATCGGAAATGTCGGCTGGACACCGGTATTGCTCCTGCTCGCGGGCGGTATCGCCTACAGCGTGGGCGGCATTCTCTACGCCTCCCGCTGGCCGGATCCGTGGCCCGAGACCTTCGGGCACCACGAGTTCTTCCATGCCGCAACGGTCGTCGCGGCCCTATGCCACTATGTTGCTGTTTGGCTGGTCCTGCTCCACTGACCGGAGCAAAAACTCACAAACGTGCAATTGGGGCCGAAAGGTCTCTAAAGTCCTGAAGATCAGCCGGACGACCCCTAGGCATGCAACCGCGATGACACCACCGACTGTCGCCACCCGCGCGACACCCTTGGCGCCGTGATAAGCAGGCTCATCCTGTGGGCGCTGCGCGCGCGTTGGGGACTCTCGGTTGTCGTCATGGCGTGCAACCTCAGCGGGCTCGCGGTCATCTCCGTCGAACTACTGCTGAGCGGATTCTTCGGCCGCCTCGGGTCGACGTGGATGACCACCTTCGTGCAGGTCGCCATCTACCCGGCCATCGGCGCGATGGTCGGGATCGTGCTCGCGGTACGCGATCGGGAGCACTACTTCAGCTGGCTCGATCAACGCCGCGCGCCCACCGAAACCGAGGCGCGGCGGCTGCTGCACCTGCCCATGGGCATCACCCTGCGCGCGCTGGCCATCTGGATTCCGGGTGTGATCATTGCCGCGGCGCTCTACGCGCACGCCACCTCGCCGCGGAATTTCGCGGTGGTGCTGTCCATGTTCACCCTCGGCGCCCTGGAGTCGGCGGCCCTCACCTACCTGATCGTGGACCGGCTCATCCGGCCGACGATTCCCGTGGTGGCGGAGGTGCTCGACGACACCGCGCACTGGAGTTCCACGGTGCTCATGCGGGTGCTGGTCACCTTCGCGGTGGTGGGCGCGGTACCGCTGCTCATGCTCATCACCGTGCTCGCCGACCCCACCACCGATCCGAGCGACCGCGTGCGCACCGGCATTTACCTTGCGGTGGTGGGACTTTCGGCGGGGTCGGTCGCCACGGCCGCGCTCGCCCGCGCCGTCGCCAGCCCGATGCACACGCTGCGCGATGCCCTGGATCGCATCGCCCGGGGCGAACTCGATGTGCAGGTGCCGATCGGCAGCACCAGCGAAATCGGCCGCCTCGAGCACTCGGTGAACGAACTCGCCGCGAATCTGCGTGAGCGCGAACATATGCGCACCGTCTTCGGCCGGCACGTCGGCGCGGAGGTGGCCGAGCGCGCGCTCGCCGGCACCACCAATCTCACCGGCGATCTACAGGTGGTGACCGCGCTTTTTGTGGACGTCACCGGTTCGGTGGCACTGTCCACCGAACTGGCCCCGCACGATTTCGTCGCCAAACTCAATCGCCTGCTGTCCATCGTGATCACGGCGACCGAAGACAATCACGGGCTGGTCAACAAGTTCGAAGGTGATGCGGCCCTGTGCATCTTCGGTGCGCCGATCGCGCTGGACGACAATGCCACTCCCGCACTGCGGGCGGCCCGCCGCATTCGCGACGAGGTCACCGCGGCGGGCGAACTCGATGTCGGCATCGGTGTGGCCCGCGGGCTCGTTTTCGCCGGTGATGTCGGCGCGGACACCCGCATCGAATTCACCGTCATCGGTGACGCCGTCAATGAAGCGGCCCGCCTCACGACCGAGGCCAAACAGGTCGGCCGCCGCATTCTGGCCAGTCAGGCCGTTATCGACGCCGCCGCCGAGTACGAACGCAGCAAGTGGGAGTTGCACGACACCCTCCACCTCCGCGGCCGCAAAGAGCCCACTCCAGGCTGGACCGACACTCCGTCCCGCACGTCAGCCCGCCGCAACGGCACCGCCCCGCAGGCCGGCCCCCGCCCGGTCGTACCCCCGGCCCCAGCCGACGCCGACCAGGCAGCCGATCGCTAGTCATCCACGCACGCGTTCCGAGAGTCCTCGGCATATCCGGTCAAAGCACTCGAAATAAACACAACCCGGACTGTAAGACCGCCCGCACCCCCCAGCAACGAATTAACCCATAACCTCGCCCGTCGAGCACCACCCGGCGCGGTAACACCCGTCATCCCGCCACAGTCACCCCCGCATCCCGGCTTGAGAACCACCCGTCACCCGGGCATGAAAACCATCCGTCATCCCGGCATGAAACCACCCGTCACCCGTCATCCCGGCATGCTCTTGGCCGGGATCTACGACGGCATGGTGGATCCCGGCCAAAAGCGCGCCGGGATGACGGGAGACATTCGGGATGACGGGTCCACGGGGAGGCGGTCGGGATAGCCGCTCGGTTGCGCGGATTGGGTTGTCGTACTGCGGGATTAGGGCGTCGCAGTACTCGGGGGTGATCCGGGGAGGCAGGGGGACCGGTCATCGTTGCGGGCATGAACGATGCCGGTTTTACCGATACCGCACCGGATGTGGGCGGGCGAGATCATGCGAGCCTGCTGTCGATGGCCTACCGGGCGATCGTCGTCGCGCTGCTGGCCGGGGCGGGCGAGACGCTGCTGCATGTGGTGCTGGCGCTCCGCGACCACGATATGGCGGCCCGAACGCTGCTGCCCGTGCTGATCGTCCGGGGCGCCAGCTATCTGGCGGTATTCGTCGTAGCCCTGCGGATGGTGGCCGATGTCCGTTGGGCCCGAGGTGTTCTCGTGTTCGGGCTCGGCACCCTCGGGCTGGCTTCGCTGGTGGTCGAGCCCCTCACGGCGGTGCTGACGGCGGACCGGTTCGCTGACCTGTTCGCGCATTGGACCCCGGCGGCGGTCACGCTGGGGGTGTTTCGCGGTGTGCACATCGCGGCGGTGCTGGTGGCCCTCACCGCAATGATTCAGGCCAGCGGCGGAAGCAGCGCCGACCGGACTTCCGACACTGTGGTGACCGGGAGGTCGCAGACCGAGCCGCGGCAGACGTAGGCGGCGGACAGGTCCGCGACCGGGGGACGGTCGGCCAGCAGCGGCTGGGAATCCTGATCGCCGGAGACGATGACGGTGCCGCCCGGGGCGGCCACACGGGCTGCCGTGGCCAGGCAGGCGGCCCAGCCGTCCAGGTCGGCGTCACCGGCGGAGACGGCTACCTGGATGGGGCCGCGCAGCGAGGCTTCGGCCACCGCCAGCCAGTGACCCGCCGAACGGGGTGCACGGGCGAGTAGGACCGCGCCGCGCGTGAGAGTCCGGTCGGCCAGATCGCGGTAGCGAGTGGCACGCTCCGGATCACTGAGGGCGGAGGCGGTGAGCAGCGCGTCGGCCAGGACGGACGTGCCCGCCGGGGTCGCACCGTCGGCGGGGTCACGCGGGCGAGTGACCAGGGTTTCGGCATCGTCGGCGGTATCGAACCAGCTGCCCGGGGTTTCCGGATCGGCGAAATGCGTCACCGCGGCATCTAGAACGCGCTCCGCATGGGCCAGCCAGTCCCCGCTGCTGGTCTGATGCACGGTGAGCAAACCCAGTGCGAGCCAGGCGTAATCCTCCAGCACGCCGGGAGCAGCGCCGGCGACCCCGCCGAGGGAGGCGCGACAGACCCGGCCGTCGCGCACGTGCACGTTCAGCAGGAAGGCGGCGCAGCGTTCGGCGGCGGCGATCCAGACCGGATTCAAGTGTGCCGCACCGGCTTCCGCGAGCGCAGCGATGGCCATACCGTTCCAGGCGGTCACCACCTTGTCGTCGCGCGCGGGCTGCGGGCGGGTCTCACGAGCGGTACTCAATGTGGCCCGAATGCGTTCGAAGCGTTCGTAATCCGCCGCGCCGGGATCGGTGTACCGGGTCAGCACCGAGGTGCCCTGCTCGAAGGTTCCGGCTGTGGTGACGCCGAAAAGCTCTGCGGCCCAAGCCCCGTCGTGCGCGCCCAGTTCACCGTTGAGTTCCGCAGGAGTCCACACATAGGTGGCTCCCTCCACGCCGGGTTGTCCCGGTTCGAGGTGCGTATCGGCATCCAGCGCGGATGCGAACCCGCCGTGTTCGGTGCCCAGATCCTCCAGCAGGAAGCCGACGGTTTCGCGAGTCACGCGCAGCGCCAGCGGTTCCGAGGCATCCGGCGCCGCCAGCGGATCACGCCAGGGCGCTTCCTCCCCGTCCTGTGCCCGCCGTGCCAGATGCGAATACACGCGCAGCAGTTGCGCATTGTCGTAGAGCATCTTCTCGAAGTGCGGCACCACCCAGGCGTCGTCCACCGAGTATCGCGCGAATCCGCCGCGCAGCTGGTCGTAGATCCCGCCCCGCGCCATCGCCTCGGCGGTGAACGAAACCGTCTGCCGCACAGCCTCGTTCCCGGTGCGCTCGTAATCGCGCAGCAGTCCCTCCAACAGCGCGGACGGCGGAAACTTCGGCGCGCCGCCGAATCCCCCATGCTGTGGATCCATATCCTTCAGCACGGACGCGACGGCGTGATCCAGCAGATTGGCACTGAGAGACACGATGCTGTCCGGCAGTCCCGCCGTCTGCTGCCGCAGCGCCTCCCCCACCTGCGTGGCCGCCTGATCCACCTCATCGCGCCGATTCCGCCAGGTATCGGTCACCGCGCCCAACAGCTGCGTGAACGACGGCATCCCATGCCGCGGCGTCTTCGGGTAATAGGTGCCGCAGTAGAACGGCTCCCCCTCCGGCGTCAGGAAGCACGTCATCGGCCACCCGCCCTGCCCGGTCATGGCGACGGTCGCATTCATATACACCGCATCCAGATCAGGCCGCTCCTCCCGATCCACCTTGATGCACACGAAGCTCTCGTTCATGAGCGCCGCCGTACCCTCGTCCTCGAACGATTCGTGCGCCATCACATGACACCAGTGGCAAGACGCGTACCCGATAGACAGCAGGATCGGCACATCCCGCTCCCGCGCCGAAGCCAGCGCCGCAGCATCCCATTCCCGCCAATGCACCGGGTTGTCGGCGTGCTGGCGCAGGTATGGCGAGGTGGCATCCTTCAGGAGGTTCACACTGTCCAGCTTTCCACAGCACGGCGCCGGTCAGCCGGTTCGCGCCCGTGTTTACAGCGCACAACTGCGGGCGGGAGTGCACTCCGCTCGAGCCCTGTTCTCGCACGGATGCGAAGGTCCGGTACGGCCGGACGCGACCGGTGCGCACGGCTGACGATGGCCGGCATGTTGCTCACGCGCGAGGCCGATCTGTTCGAAGGATCCAGGAGCCGCCTGGAGGCGATCGCCGCCAGTGCATCAGCCTCGGCCGCCGCGATGCCATCGTGCAGAAGGTGACCAAGGAGGATCTCCGGCAGATCTTCAACTAGGGATCCGGCAATTCTGGGATTTCAGCATCGCGAATATGGGATCACTTGCGCGGCCGGGGATCTCGTGTTGTTCGGCTGGCAACCCATTCCAATAGCAGCTGTGCGAGCGGTCCTGGGCTGTGGACCTGCTGACAGTCGGCGGTAGGCCGGGTATGCCGTGTCAGCGCATGTGTCAGGTCTGTGTCAGGTCGCCTGGCGACAGTAGTCGCATCAACAGTTCAAGGTCGTCGGGCTGCGCGTCCTCGGCACACGGACTTCAGGAGAGATCATGCCCAGCAGTCGGACCGTTCTCATCTCGGGTGCAAGCATCGCCGGACCGGCACTGGCCTACTGGCTCAACCACTACGGCTACCAGGTCACCGTTGTCGACCGCCTGCCCGCCGAGCTGCGGCCCGGCAGCCAGGCCGTCGACTGCACGGGCAGCACCCTGCGTGAACTATTGCAGCGCATGGGGATTCTCGATGACGCCTGCGCACACCGCACCGGCAAGACCGACACCGTCTTCGTCGACGAGAACGGTACGCAACTGGCATTGATGTCCGGCGATTACACCGGTGGCGATGTCGAGATCCTGCGCGGCGACCTTGCGCGCATCAGCTACGGGAAGACCCGCCGGCTGTCTTGGCCGGAGCAGGTCCAACAGGTCCTAGCCGAAACAATCGGCACCGGCGACGCGTCACTCACCGCGGTCGCCCGCAGACTCCTGGTCAGCCCACGCACCCTCCAGCGATATCTGGCAGCAGCGGACACCACCTGGCGAGCACAACTCGACCTGGCCCGGCAGCACACCGCACAACGGAGCGACCTCACCTCCACCTTCGCCCTGGCACACCGACTCGGCTACGCCGACGCCCGCAGCCTGCGCCGCGCCGCCCACCGCTGGGACGCTAACGAACTGTGTAAGGAGAAGCCCTGGTAATACGGCGGAGTCCGGGGTTCGATTCCCCCCGCCGCTCCGGCGACAATGCACTCCTACCCAGCGACAATGCTGGATAGGAGTGCACTTTCGTTGCTTCAATGGTTGATCGGGGCCTGGTCGATGTGGCGTCGTAGTCAGTTCATGCGTCAGCGATAGCCGTACGCCGACCAGCGCGCCAGGACGCGCTGCTGGATCTCGACCGGCCAGCCGTTCTCGAAGCTGCCCTTCGCCGGCCGCTTCTCCGGGGGATAGAGGTCGGCCAGCAGGCAGTTGTAAATAACCTTGCCCGCTTTGAAACCATGCTGCTCCGGCTCGGACAAATAGATCGCCAGGGGGTCGGTCAGCGCAGGCGGATAGTGGAATTCCCCGCGATCGACATCGGGGTGCGACCGGGTGGCGAACGCCCACACCACCTCGTTCAGGTCGGTGATGTCGATATCGTCCTCCACCAGCAATGTTTTCGGTGCATGCACCGCCGCCGGACCACCCAGGACCACTTCGGCGACCTTGGCCACCAGTTCGTGCGATGCCAGCCCGGTGGTCTCGTGCCAGTCCCGCCGCACCGCGAGCGTCAGCCAATGCAGGGCTGCCTCCGGGTTGTACCAGGCCGAGGAGATCGGCAGGCCCGCGGTGCGCAGCAGGTGCAGGATCTCGGCGGCGGACGCGGTGCCGGTGACGGTGTCGTCCTCCTCGACCGGCGGACCGGCCGCCACAACGGGCAGAATCGCGTTGTCGCAGTGGGTGATCGCGGTGACGTGCAGCACGGCCTTCGCCGATTGCTCGGTGGCGTTGTAGCCGGGGTATTCGTTGAACGGCCCCTCCGGGACCGTCTCTTCAATCGAGACATAGCCCTCGATAACAACTTCCGCCGTGGCGGGCACCAGCAGATCCACGGTTTCGGCGGGCACCAACTCGATACCCTCGCCGAATATCGCGCCGAGATAGTGGCTTTCGTCTACCCCCTCGGGTAATGGCATGCCGCCCACCACGGCCAGGCCGGGTTCCACACCGAGTGCCACCGCGATCGGCATCGGCTCGCCCGCCGCCGTCCACTGCGACCGGATGATTCCGATCTGCTGCGTCCTGGGCAGCAGGCAGGCGAGACTTGCCTTGTCGTGCACCATCATTCGATTGATCGACCAGTTGGTCCAGGAGCCATCCGGCGTGCGAACGATATTGGTGCCGAAGGTCTGGATGTACCGTCCGCCGTCATTGCCGTGGATGAACGGGGTGGGGAACGCGAACAGATCGATCTCGTCACCGCGCAGGATGTTCTGCTTGCAGGGCGCGCCGGCGCGATCGACCACCGTGGGCGGAATGCCCGGCACGGCACGGGCATCGGCGAGTGCCGCGACGATCTGCTGGCCGGTGGAGTCGGCGGGCAGCCCGACCGACAGCGCGAGCCGGGCCAGTGGGTGCGCCGGGCCGCTCAGCGCCGCGGGCGCGCCGAACAGGCGGAAGCCGCTGTCCTCGTACCCGCTCAGCCGGGTGAACAGGGGCGCGGGTGCGCGCAGGTCGTAGCTGCGGCGGATGACCGCGCCGACCTCCAGGTTCCAGTCGACCTCGGCGTCGATGGTCTGAATCTCGCCGAGCTTGTCCAACTCGGCGATGTAGTCGCGCAGGCTGGTGATGTGGTTCACGATGTCTCTCATTCCTATTCGCCCCAGCGGGGCAGGTCCGGCAGTTCGATGCCGAGTAGGTCCAGAGCCCGGCCGACGCTGTGGTCGACCAGGTCGGCGATGTTGTTCGGGCGCAGGTAGAAGGCGGGCACCGGCGGCATGACAATCCCGCCCATCTCGGTGACGGCGGTCATAGCGCGCAAATGACCTAGGGTGAGCGGGGTTTCGCGCACCATCAGCACCAATCGGCGCCGTTCCTTCAGGGTCACGTCAGCAGCCCTGGTCAGCAGATTGTCGCCATTGGCGTAGGCGATCGCGGACAGGGTGCGAATCGAGCACGGCGCGACCAGCATGCCCGCGGTACGGAATGAGCCGGACGCAATCGCCGCGCCGATATCGGCAGGCCGGTACACCACGTCCGCCATGGCAGCGAGATCCCTTGCGCTGAGCTCTGTTTCGTACGCACGGGTTTGCTGTCCCGCGGGCGTCACCACCAGGTGGGTCTGCACGCCCACCTTCCGGGCCAGCTCCAGCGCCCGGATGCCGTAGGCGATCCCGGTGGCACCGCTGATGCCGACCACCAGTCGGGGCTCGGTCACGGTCACCCGGCCAGATTCACGGCCGCGACCTTGACTGGAGACAGCTCGACGAACTCGAACAGGGTGCCATCGGGGTTGCGGACAAACATATTTCGGCCGGTGGGGATGTCGGCCGGCTCCTGCTGCACGGTCGCGTCCGCGGGCAGCATGGCGCGCTGCTCCTCGAGCGAGGACACCATGGCGACCACGTCCTGGCGCACTGCTGCCGCCAGGTTCGCCTGCGAGCCACCGATGACCACCAGTGGACCGACCGTGGCGATCTGGAGGCCACCCGCGTCATAGCGGAACCGCAGCGGGGACGGGGCGCCGAACGTCTTCTCGTAGTAATCGACGGTTACGTCGAACTCGTCGGCGCTGACGCGAATGGGCGTGTAGCTGTGCGTTATTGCCATGGCGGAGAAGACCTTTCGTACGGCACTGCGAACGCGTCCGAGCCTTGTCGAATGCCTCGCCGCCGCATAGGCCGGTTCGCGCCAGCCGGGTGCCAGAACGCGACACCCGGTAGATTGGCCCGATGAGCGACGCGCCGACCTATAGCGCGGTCCTGGCTCGATGCGTCTTGAACACGGCGGGTCACGGCTTGGACCCATATCGGCTGCTGCATGCGGCGCACGCTCCGGATGCCCTGCTGACCAGCGAACACGGGTTGGTGTCGACCGGTTCGTATCTCCGGCTGTGGGAGCACGCCGAATTCGCGCAGGACACCACCGAGGAAATCGGCCTGCGCATCGGCGATATATATCGGGTCGGACAACTCGGGATTTTCGACTATCTCTTCGGCACCGCCGCCACCGTCGCCGACGGGTTGGCGGCTATGCGTGGGCCGTTGAGCATGGCCACCAATCATCGCTACCGGCCCGGTGCAGGGGACCCGGATCGCGAGATCACGACGATATTGGAATTGCGCGAAGGCGAGGGACGCGGCGTGGATATGGCGGTGCAGGCTGCCTATGCCAGCAACCTGGCCCGTATCCGAACCGCCACCGGTGCACCGGTCACGCCGGTGCGGGTAACGCTGCGCCAACGGCCACCCCGGCGGATGAAGCCGTTCCGTGCGGCATTCGGCACCAACCGGATCGACTTCGACGCCCCTCAGGACTCCATGACGCTGGCGGTGACCGATCTGGCCCTGCCGCTGCGCACCGCCGACCCGGTGTTGGCGGGCATTCTGCGCACCCACGTCGCGGCTATCGCCACCCCGAGCCTCGACCAGCTGTCTTGGCCGGAGCAGGTGCAACAGGTCTTAGCCGAAACGATCGGCACCGGGGACGCGTCACTCACCGCGGTCTCCCGCAGACTCCTGGTCAGCCCACGCACCCTCCAGCGATATCTGGCGGCAGCGGACACCACCTGGCGAGCACAACTCGACCTGGCCCGTCAGCACACCGCACAACAGAACGGCGCCACCTCCACCTTCGCCCTGGCACACCGGCTGGGCTACGCCGACGCCCGCAGTCTGCGCCGCGCCGCCCACCGCTGGGAACCTCACACCGCCCAGAAAATACAGAACGCGCACGCCACAATGTGACATTGCCACCGCCCATCCCCCCGAATTGCCCTGCAGCGGAATCGATCTCAGCCCGGCCGCATCCCCGAAATCCCATTCGGCATCGCGGTCGACCTCGACTGTTCCCTCGGTCGACGGTCGGCCCGCATGTCGTGAGCGAGAAGCGCGATATGCCACGGCGGCGAGGTTAGGGTCTCCCGGTGGATTTCTCTGCGCGCGGCGCGATCTTGTCGATTGTTTCCGTATGCGCTCTGGCAGCCATGCACGGTGGGATCGATATCGCTCCGGCGGCGGCGAATCCGGTCGGGCAGCCATTGAGCTGTGTACCCGCGATCGGGACGGCGCAACTCATCCCGCCATTGCCCGGGCTGTTCCTGCCATTGCCGAGCATCCGGGGGATTTCGGAATTCGACGATCTCGCTCCGGCGCCGGCCGATCTGACGTTTCCGCCGAGTATCGACTTCCGCGATAACACGCAGGGCTTCAACAGCTACGTCGAAGTGGTATTGCAGCGCGGGTCGTTGTTCGTCCGCCCCCGCAACTCGAACTCCACTTGGCGCAGGATCAATACCCCGGACTGCCTCGACGGCAATATCGTCGCGACGTCGGTGGACAGCAATATGCTTGTGGCAGTGGACAAGAACGGGTGGATCTACTCGCTCGACAATATGCTCTCCGGACCCATGCTGTGGAACTGGACGCATTCCTACGGCGGACCCATCTGGCTGTGGCCCGGTGCCACCATCCCGCAGGATGCCACCGAATCGCCCACCTCGAACAAGTGGGCACTCAGCCATCGCATGTCGACCAGCTTCGTCGATGCGGAGGGAAATACCCATCCGCTGACGGCGGGCCTGGTCCAGATCGTCAGCCTGACCGGAGACGGCTCGCGGATCACCTACCAGGATCCGTGGCTGCCCGCGGACCTCAGCTATGAAATCGGCGGACCGCAGCAGGGCAGATTCATTTCCGAATCGCTGTCCACCTCAGGGTCGATGACCGTTGTCATGAACCGCTACGGCGATATGTACACCCGCAAATACGACCTCGACTTCGCCGGCGCGAACCACATTCCGGGGCGCTACACCTGGCTACCGCAGGGCAAGAAGCCGGAGGGGCCCTCTCAACTGGCCGAACGCGTCGACACCCGATATGCAGCCATATCGCTGCCCGCCGCAGACTGGCAACAGCAACCGAAAGTCCCGGGCGAGATCACATCCCGGCTCTCCATTCACGACACCGGACCCGCCGTGGAAGATCGGGAATTGACCGTCGAGGGCCGGGAAAACGGCCGGACCGGGTACTGGCACAAGGATGTTCGTGCGGAAGCGTGGCAGTTCACCGCCACGGACCAGCCACTCCGGCAGCCCCTGCTGACCGGAAATCCCGGCGTAGACCAATCACGGTCGGCGCTGGCTCCGGAGAGTCAGCTCTCCTATCGAGGTGCGCTGCCCGCCGGCTGGATATTGAATGTCGACAACTTCGACTGGGCGCAGACCGAACATCAAGCCACACTGACATCGCCGACGGGCCGGGCCTACCCGATCGAGCTGTACACCGCCGACGAATTGCGCCTGCTGCCGCGCGCCTCCGGCCTGGACGACACTCCCCGCGGATTGGAAGGCGCCCTCGATCTACGCGGAGCGCAGCCCTGGCTGGACGGTAATGCCGAACTCGACAACCTGATCAAGACCCAGTTCGGCGGACAGCAGATATTCGAGGTCAAGGTCCAGGCGACGACCGCCCAGCTGGCGATCAGCCCTACGGGTATCACCCTCGAACGGATCTGAATCAGTCGACGGTCGGCCAGTCCCAGCCCAGCTGCAGGAACATACCCAGACGGTCGCTGACCGCACGGATCTCAGTTATCCGGCCCTCCACCACAGTGAAAATCCAGATCTGCTCGACATCGCACGTCCGACGCCGCCGCCTTCGATACGGGCGACGGGCCGTGGACGACCGCCCTGGGCGACTACGCCCGGCTGCTGCGGGCCGCGCTGCTGCGTCATCCAGGAGTGCTGCCGCTGATCGCCACTCGTCCGGCGGTCACGCCGCAAACGCTCCGCACCGCCGAACGTGGTCTGGAAATCCTTTGCGCGGCAGGGTTTCCCGTCGGCCACGCCCTGAGCGCGCTCAATGCGCTCACGCTGTTCGTCATCGCGCACGCGACGGCAGAGGTCTACATCTCACCGCTCAATGCCGCCGAGGCGCCCGGGTCTGTCGATTACGTCGCGGAACTGGATCCCGCGGAATTCCCGCTGCTGGTCCAGGCCGCCGGCACCTCGGAGGGCACGGACGACAGCGCCCGCTTCGATTTCGCCATCGAAGCGCTCATCACCGGCTACGCGGCCACGCTGTAACCGCTCAGCCCAGCCGCTGCCGGAGGAAGGCACCGATGTCATCGGTGGCCTCCCTCGCCTCCGGGGCATCACCCATGATCGGGTAGACATGCGGCAGCCCGGCGCGGACCTGCAGCGTCACCTCGACACCCGCGGCGACCGCCGCCTCCGCGAAACGCTCTGCGTCACTGAGCAACAGCTCGGCCGAGCCGGCCTGAATCAGCAGTGGCGGCAGGCCGTCGAGCTTGCCGAAGAGCGGCGAGACCAGCGGAGAGCGCGGATCAGCCGCTCCCACATAGGCAGCGAAGGCGCCGCGCAGCATATCCGGGGTGAAAATCGCGTCCACGCCGTCGTTTTCGGTGACGGAGTCACCGGAGACGGTCATATCCACCACCGGGGAGAGCAGGGCAGCGGCCCGTGGCTGCTCACCCGCATCGCGCAGTGCGATCAGCAGTGCCGCAACCAGGGTTCCGCCCGCCGAATCACCGGCCAGCACAATGGAATCCGCCGGCACGCTCTGGTCCGCACGCAGCCAATTCCATACCGCCAGCACATCGTCGAGAGCGGCCGGATACGGATGCTCGGGCGCGAGCCGGTACTCAGGGAACAGCACCCGTACCCCAGCCGCCCGCCCCACTCGCGCCACCAGTTCACCGTGGCTGCGCAGCGATCCGAGCGAGAAACCGCCACCGTGCACGTACAGCAGCACCCGGTTCGAATCCACTCCCGGAGCGTCGACCCAGTACGCCGGAACACCTGCGGCCGAAACCTCGCTCACCGCAATATCTTCGGGCAGCTCGTACTGCTTACCCGCGGGCAGGAAGTTGGCCCGGACCTGATCCAACGACGGCGGCTGCGCGGGGCGATCGGCCCGGCGCAGCCGAAGCTGTTCGATGACGTCCTGCATTTCGCGACTCGGCATACCGTCCGAAACCTCGGTCCGGGCAAGTTTGTTCCGCGCCGCGCAGGCTTTACCTCAGCTGGAAGCCGACTCCGGCTTCGCGGTTTCGCTCTCCTGCTCGACAACTCCGGGCTCGGTGCCCTCGTCGGCCTGCTGATCCGGTTCCGGATGTTCCGGGGAGAAGGAGGCGGGCAGGTTCTTCAGGTGCTTGTTCATGCTGCGCACGAGCAGCACCGTGCCGGCCAGCAGCACCAGCACGATGACCAGGCCCAGTGGTGACGCCTTGCCGAACTCCGGCCCGGTGGGCGTGTTGTTCTGGGCCTGGGCGAGCAGGGCGAGCATCATCGGTTGTCATCCTCGGCGTCGTCTTCGGTGTCGGCGTCGTCGATCCCGGCGAACAGGTCGGTCTCCGGGATGGCGGTGCGCACCCGGGTCTTCGCCAGTTCGAATTCCTCCGTGGGCCACAGCTTCTGCTGCAGCTCGGTCGGTATCGCGAAGAAGGCGCCGTTGGGGTCTATCTGGGTGGCGTGCGCGCGCAGGGCCTCGTCACGCTGCGGGAAGTACTTACCGCAATCCACCTGGGTGGTCACGCGGCTCATGATGTCGCCGCGGGCGGCGGCATAGCCGCGCATGCGGTCCATCCACTCCTGCATGGGGAACGGTTCGCCCATGCGCTCGTACTCGTCGGCGAACACCTCCATGCGGGCGAGGGTGAAACCGTGGTCGTAGTACAGCTTCAGCGGTGTCCACGGTTCGCCCGCGTCCGGGAACCGCTCCGGATCCCCGGCCGCCTCGTAGGCCTCGACGGAAACCTTGTGGCACATGATGTGATCCGGGTGCGGGTAGCCACCCTGCTCGTCGTAGGTGGTGATGACGTGCGGCTTGAATTCGCGCACGACGCGCACCAGCGCCTCGGTGGCCTCCTCCAGAGGCACCAGGGCGAAGCAGCCCTCGGGCAGCGGCGGCAGCGGATCCCCTTCCGGCAGACCGGAATCCACGAAACCGAGCCAGAGCTGCTGGACACCGAGCGCCGCGGCGGCGGCAGCCATTTCCTGACGCCGCACCTCGGCGATATTGTCTTTGATGCCGGGCGTATCCATGGCGGGGTTGAGGATGTCGCCGCGTTCGCCACCGGTCAGGGTGACAACGAGTACCTCATTGCCCTCGGCCGCGTAGCGGGCGGTGGTTGCCGCACCCTTGCTGGATTCGTCGTCGGGGTGTGCGTGTACCGCCATGAGGCGAAGACCACTCACTTCTCGTTCACCTCACCGATCACTGTTTCACCTCATCGCTCTCCGCCAGGTCCAGGCAGGGGTGTCCGATCTCTATTCCCTATAGTTCCATCCGACCAACGTTTGTTCCGACCTACCCCCCGGGAGCGTCCTGTCATGAGCGAAAGACCGGCCGACCGGTATGGTTCGCCCCATCGCAAGACACCCCGGTGGCTGCCTCTCGCCCTGGGCGCGGTGGTCGTGCTGGCCGGACTCGGCATCGCCTACGTCGGCTACAAGCAATACGGCCCGAAAGACATCGAGCCCGATCGCATCGGATACACGGTCGTCGATGATCACACGGTCGACGTGGATTTCAAGCTGACCC
This sequence comes from Nocardia sp., assembly GCF_025465275.1. GTDB lineage: Bacteria > Actinomycetota > Actinomycetes > Mycobacteriales > Mycobacteriaceae > Nocardia. The sequence continues at coordinate 98,816 of NZ_JAODNK010000074.1, forward strand.
GCAAGGATCCGGGCAAAGCGGTCGTCTGTTTCGTGCGCGCCATGTCCGCCGACAGCGACGAAGTCGGCCGCCGCGAAGTGCTCATCCCGCCCTCCGGCAGTGGCACGGTTCGGCTCACGACTACCATCAAGACGACCGCCCGCGCCGGCGCAGGCAATGTGTACGGCTGCAGCGACCAGGTGCCGGCATATCTGCGCGTCGGGTGAAAAGTCCGGAACGCGACCCGCTTTGATGCCTCTACCTGCATCTTTGCGAATCGTGCTAAAATAACGCAACACACGGTTCCGGGGTTCGGAGCCGTGTTTGCTGCATTGACGGCCGGCGCTGTCGGGAACCTCCCCCAGGATGGCTCTGGCTGTCCGCTGTTGTCATGCCCACACCTCGTGGGGCGCAGACAACGGATTTTTCAGGGAATCCCGGCTTGCGCCGGGGACAACTACTAGGGAGTGATCGAGATGACTGAGACGAACGTGACCTGGCTGACCCCGGAGTCGCACGAGAGGCTCACGAGCGAACTCGGCGTGCTCATAGCCAACCGTCCCGTCATCGCGGCCGAAATCAACGAGCGCCGTGAAGAGGGTGACCTCAAGGAGAACGGCGGGTACCACGCGGCTCGTGAGGAGCAGGGCCAGCAGGAGGCGCGCATTCGCCAACTGCAGGAACTCCTCAACAATGCCAAGGTGGGCGTGGCGCCGACCAAGTCCGGTGTGGCACTGCCGGGTTCCGTCGTCAAGGTCTATTACGACGGCGACGAGAGCGATACCGAGACGTTCCTGATCGCCACCCGCGAAGAGGGTCTGAGCCAGGACAACCTGGAGACCTACTCGCCCGCCTCCCCGCTGGGCGGCGCCCTCATCAACGCCAAGGTCGGCGATACCCGCGAATACACCTTGCCGAACGGCAAGACCATGAAGGTAACGCTGGTAACGGCAGAGCCCTACCACAGCTGAGAGTTAAAGCTGAGCGGCCCCCGGTCCTGAACGGACCGGGGGCCGCAGCATATCTGGGACAAGAACAACGAATGCGCCGCACCGGAATCCGGTGCGGCGCTTCGTTTCTTACCGAACGTGACAACTGATCTCGCAAGCTCGGGGTAACTCCCCGGGTACCCCCGAAATCGGTGCCGCACAAGACTGCCGGCACGCGTTCCCAACGGTCAACGGCTCTCAGCCGTGCGCTAAAGGTCCGGGGAGGCGGCTCAGCCCAGTGCTTGTTCGATGTCGGCGAGGAGGTCGCTGATGTCCTCGATGCCGACCGAGAGGCGGACGAGGTCGGCGGGGACCTCGAGGGCGGAGCCCTCGGTGGAGGCGTGGGTCATGGCGCCGGGGTGCTCGATGAGGGATTCGACGCCGCCGAGGGATTCGGCGAGGGTGAAGATCTTGGTGCGGGAGCAGAAGTCGAGGGCGGCGTCCTTGCCACCGTGCACGCGGACCGAGATCATGCCGCCGAAGCGGCGCATCTGCTTCTGCGCGACGGTGTGGCCCGGGTGCTCCGGCAGGCCGGGGTAGATGACCTGGGCGATCTTCGGATGATTGGACAGGAATTCGGCAAGGGTCTCGGCATTGTCGCAATGCCGGTCCATCCGCAGCGCGAGGGTCTTGATGCCGCGCAGGGTGAGGAAGGCGTCCAGCGGGCCGGGGACCGCGCCCGCGCCGTTCTGCAGGAACGCGAACTTGGCGTCCATTTCCTGATCATCGGTAATGAGCGCACCGCCGACCACATCCGAATGCCCGCCCACGTACTTGGTGGTCGAATGCAGCACGATGTCCGCGCCCAGCAGCAGCGGCTGCTGCAGGTACGGGGAGGCGAACGTGTTGTCCACCACCAGCTTCGCGCCACCGGCGTGCGCGACCTGAGCCAGCGCGGAGATATCGCCGATATTCAGCAGCGGGTTGGTCGGGGTCTCGATCCACACCAGCTTGGTGTTCGGGCGCATGGCCGCGGCCACCGCGTCCGCATCGGTCACGTCCGCCACCGAGTACTCGATGCCCCACTGCGTGAACACCTTGTCGATGAGCCGGAAGGTGCCGCCGTACGCATCGTTCGGAATGACCAGGTGATCGCCGGGGCGCAGATTGGCGCGCAGCGCACAGTCGGTCGCCGCCATACCCGAGGCGAAGGCCCGGCCGTAGGTGCCGGATTCGAGGGCCGCGAGATTGGCCTCCAATGCCGTACGGGTCGGATTACCGGTGCGCGCGTACTCGTAACCGCCGCGCATGCCGCCGACACCGTCCTGGGCGAAAGTCGAACTCGCATAGATCGGCACGTTCACCGCACCGGTCTGAGGGTCCGGGTCGAACCCGGCGTGCACGGCCCGTGTGGAGAAACCCAGCTGATCGCTCATAGCCGTAAGCCTAAGTCGCTGCGAATTCACCCTTGCTTCCGGGCACGCATCCGGCGGCCCGGGTCTCGTCCGGGACGGGTGCGCCGTCCTAGGCTGGGGCGCATGGTCACCGTAGACGAGCTGTTCGCCATCGACTCCCTGCTCAATGAGGAGGAGCGTGCGATCCGCGATACCGTGCGCGCCTTCGCGGCGGAGCGGCTGCGGCCGCATATCGCCGAGTGGTTCGAGGCGGGCACCTTCCCGGCGCGTGAGCTGGCGCCGGAGCTCGGCAAGCTGGGGCTGCTCGGCATGCACCTCGAGGGCTACGGGTGCGCGGGCACCTCCGCGACCGCCTACGGGCTGGCCTGCATGGAGCTCGAAGCGGTGGATTCCGGTGTGCGGAGCATGGTTTCGGTGCAGGGGTCACTGGCCATGACGGCCATCCACAAGTACGGATCCGAGCAGCAGAAGCAGCAGTGGCTGCCCGGTATGGCCGCCGGACAATTGCTGGGCTGCTTCGGGCTCACCGAACCGGATTTCGGTTCCAATCCCGGTGGCATGCGCACCCGGGCGCGGCGCGAGGGCGACGACTGGATCCTCGACGGGTCCAAGATGTGGATCACCAATGGTTCCGTCGCCGATGTCGCGATTATCTGGGCGCAGTCGCGGGAGGGTGAGCGCGACACCATTCGCGGCTTCGTAGTCCCCACGGACACACCGGGTTTCAGCGCCCGCGAAATGCATCGCAAGCTGTCGCTGCGCGCCTCGGTCACCGCGGAACTGTCCCTCGACGGCGTGCGCCTGCCCGCCGACGCCCTGCTGCCCGAGGCACGCGGCCTGGCCGCACCGCTGGGCTGTCTGTCCGAGGCGCGCTTCGGCATCGTCTTCGGCGCACTCGGCGCGGCACGCGACTGCCTCACCGCCACCATCGATTACACGCGCACCCGCGAGGTCTTCGACAAGCCGCTCGCGGGCTACCAGCTGACCCAGGCCAAGCTCGCGAATATGGCGCTGGAGCTCGGCAAGGGCCAACTGCTGGCGCTGCATCTCGGCCGTCTCAAGGACCGCAACGAGATTCGCGCCGAACAGATCAGCGCGGGCAAACTCAACAGCACCCGCGAGGCCATCGCCATTGCACGCGAATGCCGGACCATCCTGGGCGCCAATGGGATCACGCTCGAGTACCCGGTGCTGCGGCATGCCAATAATCTCGAATCCGTACTCACCTACGAGGGCACCGCGGAGGTGCATCAGCTGGTACTCGGCGAGGCGCTCACCGGATCCAAAGCCTTCCGCTGAACTAGAGGTCGAGTGCGCTATATCTCACAGCCGCTGCCGCGGCTGCCGGGTGATTGCTAGCATGACCAGGTGTTTTTGCCCGGCTCCGCATTGCTCGTCGTCTCGGCGCGTAAGACTTTGAACCGCCTGCAGCGCACGCACGGAGCCCCGGCCCTCAGCGCCGCACAGGAGTTCCCGGGCGTGGCCGCGGTGGTGGATCAGCACGCCGCGTCCGTGCGCGACATTCTCGAAGTGGGCGTGCAGAATTCGAGCCTGGTGCCGGTGAGCGTGCTGCTGGCCGGCTATGCGCGCGGACTGCTCGAAGACCTGCCGGGGATCGGCCTGGAAGCGCCGACCACTCCCACGGAATGGCAGCAGGCCGACTGGGTGCATCTACGGCTCGCCGCGGTCTGCTCACTCGCCCGCACGGCCTGATCATCACCTCGGGTAGGTCTCGGCCGAAAGCCTGAGCCCCACAACGATATTCGACAAAGCGGCCCGCGTACCGAAGTACGCGGGCCGCTTCACGTCGTCATACCGGCGCGTTCACGTCGTCATCCCGGCGCGCTTTTGGCCGGGATCCATCACGCCGGGGTAGATCCCGGCCAAAAACATGCCGGGATGACGGGGACTTGGGCGCTCAGCGCATTCCGGGCTGATTGCCATTATCGGGCATCTGCCCGCCGTGCTCCGGCATCTGCCCGCCCTGTCCGGGCATTCCACTCTGGCCGGGCATTCCGCCCTGCCCCGGGCCGCCGTATCCGCGCTGCTGACCGTAATCCGGCTGACCCGGCTGGCCGTAGCCAGCAGGCGAGCCAACGGGTTGCTCAGCCCACTTTCCGGGCGGCATCTGCTGGCCGGCCATGGGCCGCTGGCCGCCCATCATGCCCTGCTGCGCCAGCATCTGCTGGTGCGCCGCCTGCCGCGCTCGCGCGGCATCCTCACGCCCGCGCTGGAACGCCTCGGCATGCCCCTTCACCTCGGGCATCTCGCCTTCGACGGTTTCCAGCCAGCCTTCCCAGCGCTGCTGCATGGGCCGGATCAGGCCACCGCCGACACCGACGACGAGCACACCGCCGATGACCGCGAGCACGGTGATGAGGATGGGCATGGTGACCGAGGTCGCCACCCCGATCTGATTGAGCGCCGCGACAATGCCTATGCCCCAAATGAATACGGCCGCGATCCGGCCCATCATGCGCCCGTAGGACAGGCCGCTGAGCATATTCGCGATCATGTCCATCACCACGCGCGCAATGGCGCCCGCAATACAGATGATGACGATCGCGACCGCCAGTTTGGGCAGCCAGCCGACGATGCCGTCGAGCATGGTGCTGATCGGATTCGGCCCGAACACACCGAAACCCAGCTGCAGCGTGAGCAGCAGTACCGCGTAATACGCCAGCTTGGCCATGATGCCGGTGGCGTCGTAGCGGCTGCGGGCCAACATGTCCTGGATGCCGCCGCGTTCCGCCAGCCGGTCGAAGCCGACCCGATTCAAGATCCTGGTCACCAGCCGGGCGACGATCTTCGCCACTATCCAGCCGACAATGAGAATGGCCAGGAAACCGACGAATTTCGGCACGAACGTGGCGACGGAGCTCCACGCGTCCGAGAGGCCCCGCTGGAAATCGATAGCCGAACTCGAGGTGTTCATGAACCCCGTCCCTTCGCTATCTGCTCCGGCTGTTCCGGCCGAGTGCCGGAACTACTCCAAGGGCGGTTATACCCGTTGTTGATCACCGGATTCGGTGGTTTGCGAAATAGTTGCCAAATCGGGTGCCTGTGATTTGCCGGACATTCACGCAGAAAGCCGAAACCCTCCCGGAGCGAAGGCTCAGGGAGGGCTCTGACGGGGTCGGATCGACTGAGTGCGCGTTATCAGCTCGGTCCGCGCTACTCGGGGCTCAGTACGCGCTGTTGACGTTGTCCATCGAGCCGTAGCGAGCGGCGGCGTAGTTGCAGGCGGCCACGATATTGGCGACCGGATCCCAGACATCGGCCGAGGTGCCGTTCACGTGGTACGCGTTGAAGGTGGGATCGATGACCTGCAGCAGGCCCTTGGACGGGATGCCCATGGCCGCATTGGAGTCGTACAGGTTGATCGCCTGCGGGTTGCCGCTGGACTCACGCAGCACGTTGCGCAGGATGCCCTCGTAGCTGCCGGGGATGCCGTGGGCGGACATGATGTCCAGCGCCTGACGAATCCAGCCGTCCAGGTTGTTCGGGTAGACCGGCGCGGGCGGCGCGACCGGAATGACCGGAGCGGGTGCCGGCATGGGGGCGGGGGCCGGAGCCGCAGCCGGTGCCACGTTGGCCGGAGCCGCACGAAGGGCTGCAGCGGCCGGGACAGCGGGAACCGTCGCGGCGGCCAGGGTCTCCTTCAGCGCGACCGGGTGCACATCACCGGAGGCAGTGCCCGCGGCGGTGATGATGGAGCCGAAGACTCCGAGAGCAAGAGCGGCGGTGCCGACCGTACGGGCGGCGGCAACTACCTTGCTACGCCTAGCAGGGCAACGCAGAGCAGTCAGGGTATTCGTAGGCATGATGGATGTAGATTCCTGTTCGGTTTCTGGGGCTCGCAGGCCTGAAAAAGGCAGCGCTCGACTACGGGACGTCTCTCGACGTCCGGCGTTGCACTGGGGCTGTTTCTGGTTTCTGTTGTGAGACCCGTTACGGGCCAGGGAAATTCGGTGCTTCAGGAGGTCTGCAGAGACTGCGCCGGCCGCTTCGGGCCGTGGTGCCTCATCACACCGTTGTCGTGTTCACGTTCCGCATCTGTGTCGACATCTCCTCGCACCAACCAGACTTGTGGTCTGTTTCCAACAAGGTCACAGCTTGATTGCGCTTGTTTAACACAGCGTGAACCAAAACTGAACGGGAGGTGAACTGGCTCGCTTGGAGATCCTTAGACCTGCATCAATACAAGCACTGACCTGGTGATCCAATTGAAACCATTAAGTGTTTCAGATCACAGAACAATTTAGTCCGACTTTTGCGATATACCCGTTTCAGCCCATTTCTCGGCGTTTCGCGATAGCAAAGCGATCATTCAGCAATGCCCGGCACCAATCACACGCGCATCACTGGATAACTTGGGTAACAGCCGGTCGGGGTGTGCCGAACCGCCGCAAAGTGCGCATGAGCAGGGGCAGCATGAACATCATGAGCAGCAGCCGAATGGTCTGCACACTGGTGATGAGCGGCAGATTCGCATTCATTTTGTCGGCCGTCGCGAGCACCGCATTGATTCCGCCGGGCGTGGTCGCGAGATACAGATCCGACATCTCGAGATCGACGAAGTGCGCCAATCCCAGCGCCATCACCGCGACCAGACCCGACAGCGCGAGCACCGCGACGGTCATGGCCGGGATCATGCGCGCCATCTCACGCACCACCTGCCGGGTGAAGCGGGTACCGACCTCGAACCCGATGAGCACGAACAGCAGATCCTTGAACAGATGTGTGGGCGCATAGCCGTGACTGACACCCGCGGCGGTGAGCACCGCGGTCAGCAGCATGGGGCCCAGCAGCGCCGCATTCGGCAATCCGATGCGGCGGCCCACCCAAATCCCTATGAGGCACAACATGATTGCCGTCGAGATACCGGCGACCTGATCACCGCGGCCGACGATCATCCAGTACGGCAGTGAGGGATCCGTCACCGAACCGCCGAGAGTCGCTGGGCGGTAAGCCATTCCCTCTTCATCGTCGAGCAGCGCCGCCACCGCGGGCGCGCTCAGCGCGACCAGCGCGACGCGCAGATACTGCATGAACGCCACCCGGCGCGGGTCCGCGCCGAGCTCATCGGCGGCGGAGACCACGGCGGCGGAACCACCCGCCAGCATGCCCAGCGTCGCAGTCGGCACATCCACCTCGGCGACCCGCGCGAAGACCAATGCCACCGCGACGCTGACCAGAATGGTGGCCGCCGTGACGGCCAGTACGGGCAGCAAATCGAGACCGATCGAGGTCAGCAGCGATACCTGCAGATAACTGCCCATCAGCACACCCAGCATGGCCTGGACGCCGACACTCACCTGGCGCGGCAGCGGCCGGGGCAGCCGATTGGTCATGGCCAGGATCGCGCCCACCACGATCGCGAGAATCATCTGCGGAGCCGGGAACCCCAGACGATCGAGCAGCGCCGCACCGGCCAGCACAGCGGCCGACAATGCCACCCAGATCAGCAACTGTCTCGGGTTCATAGTCACCAAGACTGCCCGGCGACAGTAAACGGACAGTAACGGTGCAGCTATCCCCTCGGCCGGGCTTTGTGATTTCCAATGCAGAACCGAATGATCAAGAGCGGCGCCACAAATCACACGCGAGTAATCCGCACGACCGGCACTGGCCCGCTTCTCCGCGCCTTCAACGCACGGCTGGGGAGCCGTACGTTGATTTGCACGCGTACCAGCAGTCGGGTGCCGAGACGATTCTGGGAGTACCCGGGGAGTTACCCCGAACTCGCGAAATCTGGCGTGACCTTTCGAAGATCGTGAACGGGGTCAGAGCGCCCCGTCGCTGAGGTGGCCCAGCAGATCGTGGCGGGTGATGACGCCGACCGGCTTACCGTCGTCGACCACCATGAGCGCATCGGTGGACTCGAGCAGCTTGGTCGCCGCCGATACCGGCTCGCCGGAGCCGATGAGCGGGAAGCCCGGGCTCATATGCTGCGCCACCGAATCGGTGAGCTTGGCCCGGCCCTCGAACACAGCGGAGAGCAGATCGCGCTCGGTCACGCTGCCCGCGACCTCGCCGGCCATGACGGGCGGCTCGGCGCCGACCACCGGCATCTGTGAGACGCCGTACTCGCGCAGGATCTCGATGGCATCGCGCAGCGTTTCCTGCGGGTGGGTGTGCACCAGATCCGGCAGCTCACCGGTCTTGCCGCGCAGCACATCTCCGACGTGCACCTCGGCGGTCGAACCGTCCAGGCGCGAACGCAGGAAGCCGTAGGAGCTCATCCACTGATCGTTGAAGATCTTGGACAGGTAGCCGCGGCCACCGTCCGGAAGCAGTACGACGACAACCGCATCGGGATCGCGCTCGGCGACCTTGAGCGCCGCCACCACGGCCATACCGCAGGAGCCGCCGACCAGCAGGCCCTCCTCGCGCGCCAGGCGGCGGGTCATCTCGAAGGAGTCCGCATCGGAGACGGCGATAATCTCGTCCGGGATGGCCGGGTCGTAGGCGCTGGGCCAGAAGTCCTCGCCGACACCCTCGACCAGGTACGGGCGCCCGGTGCCGCCGGAGTACACCGAACCCTCGGGATCGGCGCCGATGACCTGGACCTTGCCGCCCGAGATCTCCTTCAGGTAGCGGCCGGTGCCGGTGATGGTGCCGCCGGTGCCGACGCCCGCCACGAAGTGCGTGACCTTGCCGTCGGTGTCCCGCCAGATCTCCGGACCGGTGGTCTCGTAGTGCGATTCCGGACCGCCCGGGTTGGAGTACTGGTTCGGCTTCCAGGCGCCGTCGATCTCGCGCACCAGGCGATCGGAGACGTTGTAGTAGCTGTCCGGATCCTCCGGCGCGACCGCGGTCGGGCAGACCACGACCTCGGCGCCGTACGCGCGCAACACATTCCGCTTGTCCTCGCTGACCTTGTCCGGGCAGACGAAGACGCAGTGGTAGCCGCGCTGCTGTGCGACCAGGGCCAGGCCGACGCCGGTATTACCGGAAGTCGGTTCGACGATGGTGCCGCCGGGCTTCAGCAACCCGGCCGCTTCGGCGGCGTCGATCATCTTGACCGCGATGCGGTCCTTGGAACTGCCGCCGGGGTTCAGGTACTCCACCTTCGCCGCCACCAGTCCGGAGTTCGGACCCACCACCGAGTTCAATCGAACGAGGGGGGTGTTTCCGATCAGATCCACGACGGAGTCAGCGATGCGCATACCCCTCATCGTTGCAGAAAGGATATGGAGGCTTTCGCGCACGTAGGCGATCTCACCGTCGCGGGAAATTACCATCGGCGCATGAGGAGCCCGACCTATGTGCGTGCAGCCCTGATGTTCGGATCCCTCGCGGGCGCGACCATGATCGTTTCCGCCCCGCCGGCACAGGCCCGGACCGTGGAATTTCCGCAGGTACCGACCCTCTTCCGGGACGGGCTGTGCGGCGGCAGTATTCGAGTGTGGGCAGACACCAGCCCGGACTGGCCGGGCCGGGCCATCATCAATGTGCGGGCACAGCCGATCGTCGGAATCGGTCCGGGCGAGTGGAGCTTCGCACCCCTGTGCGAGAACCTGACCACCGTCGCCTGGCGCAATATGAACACCGGTGCGGCAGGCGAATACCGGGTGGTCGTGACCGCGGGCATCTACGGCAGCGTGCAGTACGCGCTGTTCCAGGACACCGGGCCCGGGCACATCGTGGTGACGTCATACACGGACATGGCGAACATCCCGCAGACCGGGGCCTTCGACGTACCGCAATAAGCCCTTGCCCCAGGTCGTGCCCCGCTGCCGAGAGGCAGCGGGGCACGAGAGCCCCCGCGAGTGAGGGATATTCCACAGTTCAATCACTGGGATACCGGCATACCGGATGTTTGATGCACGACACACCCGTCGTAGATTCGAAGTGGTTCACCCCCGCACTTAAAGGAGTCCTCATGGCTGAGGCCGTTATCGTTTCGTACGCCCGCTCGCCCATCGGCCGCGCAGGCAAGGGTTCGCTCGTGGGCATGCGACCGGACGACCTCGCGGCTCAGATGGTGCAGGCCGCGCTCGACAAGGTGCCCGCCCTGGCCGCCAGTGATATCGACGATCTGATGCTGGGCTGCGGCCAGCCCGCCGGTGAGTCCGGTTTCAATATGGCCCGCGCCGTGGCGGTGCAGCTGGGCTACGACTACCTGCCCGGTGTCACGCTCAACCGGTACTGCTCCTCCTCGCTGCAGACCACCCGGATGGCCCTGCATGCCATCAAGGCCGGCGAGGGCGACGTGTTCATCTCGGCCGGCGTCGAGACGGTTTCGCGCTTCCCGAAGGGCACCTCCGACGGCTGGCCCGACACCCACAACATCACCTTCGCCGAGGCCGAGGCCCGCACCAAGGCCACCGCGGAATCCAACGCCACCTGGATCGACCCGCGCGAGAACGACATCCTGCCGGACGTCTACATCGCCATGGGCCAGACCGCGGAGAACGTCGCCACCTACACCGGCATCTCCCGTGAGGACCAGGACCACTGGGCTGTGCGTTCGCAGAACCGTGCGGAAGAGGCCATCAAGTCCGGCTTCTTCGAGCGTGAGATCACCCCGGTGACCCTGCCCGACGGCACCATCGTCACCACCGACGACGGCCCTCGCGCCGGCACCACCTACGAGAAGATCTCCTCGCTCAAGCCGGTCTTCCGCCCCGACGGCACCGTCACCGCCGGTAATGCCTGCCCGCTCAACGACGGCGCCGCCGCGCTGGTCATCATGAGCGACACCAAGGCCAAGTCGCTGGGCCTGACCCCGCTGGCCCGCATCGTATCCACCGGCGTCTCCGGCCTGTCCCCCGAGATCATGGGCCTCGGCCCGATCGAGGCGGTCCGCAAGGCCCTCGGCTACGCCAATATGACCATCGGCGACCTCGACCTCTACGAGATCAACGAGGCCTTCGCGGTGCAGGTCCTCGGCTCTGCCCGCGAACTGAACATGGACCACGACAAGCTGAACATCTCCGGTGGCGCCCTCGCCCTCGGCCACCCGTTCGGCATGACCGGCGCCCGCATCACCGCCACCCTCATCAACAACCTCCAGACCCAGGACAAGCAGTTCGGGCTGGAGACCATGTGTGTGGGCGGCGGCCAGGGCATGGCAATGGTCATCGAGCGCCTGAGCTAGTACCCGAGATTCGTTGCGCGGCCCCCTACTTCGGTGGGGGGCCGTTCTTCGTATTACCTGGCAGGTAATCGACTTCGCTCTCGGGAGCGGGAAACATTGTGGGTATCAAAGGAGTACGCAGTACCGAATGAGGAGCCCAGCATGCCCGGTTACGCCATTGCGCAGCTTTACGATGTCGATCTCAATGCGGGGATCGTGGAGTATCTCGAGCGGATCGACTCGACACTGGCGCCGTTCGGGGGGAAGTTCCTCGTGCACGCCGGGTTGCAGTCGGTGCAGGAGGGGCCTGCGAACGCAGCGGCCATCGTCATCGAATTCCCGGACTACCAGGCAGCTCTGGATTGGTATCAGTCGCCCGCCTACCAGGCGATCCTGCCGCTGCGGACCGAGAATGCCAGCGGCATCGCAATACTCGCGCAGGACTGCGGAGAGAATCATGTCGCCACGGACATCTTGCAGGGCCGGGTGGTACAGGGTTGATCATCGCGGCGCGCGGGATTCGCCGAACAACGAAATGGGCGGGCCCCGGAATTCCGAGGCCCGCCCATTCAGGTATTCAGTTGTGCGCCACCGTTATCAGTCGCGCTGGAAGTAACTCAGCAGGCGCAGGATCTCGATGTACAGCCAGACCAGGGTGACGGTCAGGCCGAACGCCACGCCCCAGGCCGCCTGCGCCGGTGCATTGGCGCGGATGAGCTGATCGGCCGCGTCGAAGTCCAGCAGGAAGCTGAACGCGGCGACGGCGATGACCACCAGGCTGAAGATGATCGACATGGTGCCGCCGTCACGCAGGCCCAGACCGCCCGGCGTGATGAAGGAGGCGATGATATTGCCGACCATCAGGACCAGAACGCCGATCATGGCGGCGACGATCATGCGGGTGAAGCGCGGGGTGACGCGGATGGCGCCGGTCTTGTAGACGACCAGCATGCCGAAGAACACGCCGAAGGTGCCGAGCACCGCCTGCGCGATCAGCCCGGAACCGCCGACACCGCCGAAGGAAACGTTGGTGAACATGAACGACAGCGCGCCGAGGAACAGACCCTCGAAGGCCGCGTAGCTGAGCACCAGCGCCGGATTGTTCTGCTTGCGACCGAAACTCGCGATCATGGCGAGCACGAAGCCGACCAGGCCGCCGACGATCACGAACGGCGTGGCCAGCGAGTGGTTGGACGCGGTGAGCGCGTAGGAGATGATCGCACCGACGGTCACCACACCCAGCGTGATGCCGGTCTTGGTGACAACATCGTCGATGGTCATGGGCCGGGTGAGCGGCACCGCGGGCTGGTTGGGCTGCTGGTACCCGTAGGGCGGGTACTGCGGGGGCTGCTGACCGTACTGGGGATTGGGCTGTCCGGCTCCAGCGGGCGCCGAGCCGAAGCCGGCATAGCCGCCGTTCTGCTGGGGCGTCAGGTTCCGGAAAACCGGGTTGGAGGTGGTGCGCAAGGCGCTTCCCTTTCTGGAGTCGCGGCCCACGGTGGTCGTGGCCTCGTTCTAGCGAATCAACGACCCGTGCCGCTGGCAAGTTCCCAAGTGGCACGGATCGGACCAGTCGGACTTTACCTGACCTTTACTGTACGTGCTGTGCCGCAAACGGCGAGCGTAGTCCCGGGGCCATGCCCCGGAACAGCTCGAGAACTAGCCCAGCTGGCTCATGACCCGATCGGCGATCAGCTCCAGGTGATCCAGATCCTGCAGATCCAGCATCTGCAGGTAGACGCGCGTGGTTCCGGCGACCTCGGCATAGCGGCCGATCTTCGCGACCACCTCGTCCGGGCTGCCGGCCAGACCATTGGCCTTCAGCTCGTCCACATCCCGGCCGATGGCCGCCGCGCGCCGCGCTACCTCGGCATCGGTCGCGCCGACACAGGCCACCAGCGCATTGGAGAAGGTCAACTCCTCCGGATCGCGGCCGATGCCCTTGGCGGCCCGGCGGACGCGGTCGAACTGCTCGGCACAAGCCTCGGGCGACTGGAACGGCACATTGAATTCATCGGCGTACTGCGCGGCCAGTCGCGGCGTCCGCTTCGCGCCCATACCGCCGATGATGACCGGGATCTTGGCCTGCGCGGGCTTGGGCAGCGCGGGGGAATCGGTGAGCGTGTAGTGCTCGCCGGTGTAGGAGAAGGTTTCTCCGGCCGGGGTGCCCCACAGGCCGGTGATGACGGCCAGCTGCTCCTCGAAGCGCGCGAACTTGTCAGCGGGGAACGGAATGCCATAGGCGGTGTGCTCGCCCTCGAACCAGCCTGCGCCGAAACCGAAGTCGACGCGGCCGCCGGACATGGCGTCGACCTGCGCGACCTCGATGGCCAGCACACCGGGCGGCCGGAAGGTGGCGGCGGTGACCAGCGTGCCGAGGCGGATGCGACTGGTCTCCCGGGCGAGACCGGCGAGGGTGATCCAGGCGTCGGTCGGTCCGGGCAGCCCGTCGGCATCACCCATGGCGAGGTAGTGGTCGGAGCGGAAGAAGGCGTCGTAGCCCAGGTCCTCGGTGGCCTTGGCCACGGTGCGCAGGGTGTCGTAGCTCGCGCCCTGCTGAGGTTCGGTGAAGATACGAAGATCGATTCGGCCCATGCCTCTATTGTGCTGGTCGGTCTTTCAGCTCGCGTCCCGGTCCACCGCAGTGGAGGTGTGCAGCCCGCGCACCGAGCGGGTGACGGTGAATTTGCGATTGCGGCCCATCACCTCGGTCTTGCCGACCATGCGCTCCATGACCCCGCGGTAATTGAGGTGCGAGTTGTAGACGGTCCACAGCTCGCCGCCGGGCCGCAGCACGCGACCGGCCTGCTGGAACATCTTGATAGCCGATCCGGTGTGCACGGCCGCGCCGACATGGAAGGGCGGATTGCACAGCACCAGATCGGCGCTGTTGTCCGGTGCGCTCGACATGGCATCGTCGCGCAGCACGGTCACCCGATCGGCGACCGCATTGGCCTCGGCGGTGGCGCGGGTGGAGGCGACGGCCGCGGCCGACTGATCGGTCGCGGTAATGCGGATTCCGGGCCGCGCCTTGGCCAGTGCCACCGCGAGAATGCCTGTGCCGCAACCTAGATCGATGGCATCGCGGGCATCGGGCTTCATCCGCCTGAGGTAGTCGAGCAGGAAGCGGGTGCCGATATCCAGCCGCGAACCGGAGAACGCGGCGCCGTGGGCGACCACCTCGAGACCCTGATCATCGAGCTGGTTGCGCACCGGAAACTGGGGATCCCCAGCAGTTTTCGGTTCGGTGGCCAGCAGGACACGCGATTTCTGCCGCCCGCGGCTGGCCTGGACGGAGCCGAAGGATTCGGCCAGTACGTCATTCATGGCGGGGGTCAGGTACTTGTCCCGCCCGCCCGCGTACACCCGGACCTCGGGGGACGCGTAGCGCGCAATGGCATCGGCGGTTTCGGCCAGTCCGGAGAGCGCGCGCGGTAGCCGCCACAGCACGACCCGCACGTCCGCGAGCAGCCGCTCGCCCAACTCCATGGCGGTGTAGCGATCCGCCAGTCCGACCAGGCGCGCATTATTGGCCAGGGCGAGTTCGCCGGTGAGCAGATCCTGGTGCACCCGAATGCCGCGCAGGTCGTGCGCGGCAATGGCGCCGAGGGTCAGCGCACCGTACCCGTCGTCGATCACCGCCACCCGGCCATCCCCTGCTGCGGCAAGGGAATCGGCGGCGACATCCAGTAGCAACCGATCAGCGGCATCGACCGCGTAGAGGTTCACCGCCTCCACATCCGGAAACCGCCGCAATCGGCTCAGCACGTCCTCGACCTCAACCACACCTACAGTGTGCTGGATCATTGCCGACGCGTCCCATCGGGGCCGTGTCTGGCGGATCTCAAAGTTTGCTCGACCAGCAATAACGGACAAATCAAACTGATCAGTTTCTAGGCATCATGGCCGCCGCCGCGATCATGACCACCGCCATGGCGGCGACGCCGAGGAAGACCAGGTGGATGGCGGGTGAGAGGTCCTGTGGGGCCGGGTGATCGGTGCGGCCGATGCGCGAATTCACCAGCGCGCCGAAGAGCGCCACGCCGAGCGCACTGCCCAGCGAGCGTGCGAACATATTGGTGGAGGTGACAACGCCGCGCTCGGACCAGTCGACACTGGACTGTGCGGCAATGAGAGTGGGGCTGGCCACCAGGCCCATGCCCGCGCCGACAATGAAGCAGCCCAGTGCCACCTGTAGCAGTGTGGAGCCCTCGTTCACCAGTAGGAGCGTGGCCGCGCCGATCGCCGCGAGCACACTGCCGATGAGAGAGGTGGCGCGGAAACCTATGCGCAGGTATGCCTTTCCGGCTTGCGAGGCCGTCATGGGCCAGCCGAGGGTCAGCGCTCCGACCGTCAGCCCGGCGACCAGCGCTCCGGTGCCGAGCACACTCTGCGCGAAGGTCGGCACATAGGAGGTGAGGCCGAGCAGCACCGCGCCGACGAGCAACGAGACCAGACTGCTGGCCACAATGATGCGGCGGGTGAAAACCCACAGCGGCAGAATCGGATTCGCTGCCCGGCGCTCGACCAGGCTGAACAGAATCAGCACCAGCACGCCCGCCGCGAAGAGTGCAATGCTGGCCGGTGAGGTCCACGCCCACGCCTGCCCGCCCTCCAGCAGCGCGAGCATGAGCCCGCCCGCTCCGACCGTGAGCAGCCCCGCCCCGAGGTAGTCGATCCGATGCCGTTGCCGCGGTGCGCTTTCGGTGAACTTCCGCAGGATCATCCATGCCGCCACCGCCGCCAGCGGCAGATTGATCAGGAAGATCCAGCGCCAGCTGATGTATTCGGCGAATACCCCGCCGAGCAGCGGGCCCAGCACCGAGGAGGCCGCCCAGACGCTGGCTAGATAGGCCTGCACCTTCGCCCGCTCCTGAACGGTATAGATATCACCCGCAATGGTGATGGCCATCGGCCCCACCGCACCCGCACCGATCCCCTGTACCGCCCGGAAGACAATAAGCCCAAGCATGCTGGTCGCCAGCCCGCACAGCAGCGAACCGAGCGCGAAAACGGCAATCCCGAAGAGCATCACCGGCTTCCGCCCCACCATGTCCGCGAGCTTCCCGTACACCGGCACCGTCACCGCCTGCGCCAGCAGATAAATACTGAACAGCCAGGGGAATTGCGCAAACCCCCCGAGCTGATCGGTAATCGTGAGCACCGCGGTAGCAATAACGGTCGAGTCCAGCGCAACCAGCGAGGTAGCCAACATAATGGCCCCCAACACCGGCCCCCGCTCAGACCGCAACCCGACAGCCGACGCCGATTCGGTAGCAGTCACCAGCAACCCCCTCATCAATTCGACCCGACAATCGAGTCGAACACCGTGCAACTGCGCCTATTCCGAAGCCGCCGACCGCCCAGCCCGCAACCGTCCACAACCGCGGTAACCGACAAATCGCCCCGGCCACCCAATCAGCGAATCACACCCGCCCCTCCCCGTCAGGCCCTCCCCCAGCACGACTGCCGAATCGAGGTCGGCCGCGCAGACCGAATCCCGAAGGCAGAACCCCCAGCAAGAGGACGCCCGCTGTGATCCGCCCAGCGTGGCCGATAGATCGCCCGAACTATGGGTCAGAGCGAGCATGTTCACCCCGTAGCCGAGACGCTGTGCCGGACACGTGGCCGCCTGCGGCCCGATGGTGCGAATGCGACGCGCCCTGGGAAGCGGCGGCTAGAAGCGATCGCATTGCGGCGCACAGCGAGTCGACCTCTCCGCGCGGACGCCGGCCGTCGCCGTAACGGGCTGTGACTCGGCTGGTGGTCAGAGGGTGGCGACGAGATCTCGGAGGACGGGGAGGCTTACGGAGCCGGAGCCTAGGACTTTGTCGTGGAAGGTTTTGATGTCGAAGGTGGGGCCTAGGCGCTGTTCGGTGGCGGCGCGTTGGCGGCGGATTTCGAGTTGACCGACTTTGTAGGCGACGGCTTGGCCGGGCATGGCGATGTAGCGGTCTACTTCGGTGCGGATTTCGTCCACCCCGACGGGGGCATTGGCGACCATGAAGTCGATGGCCTGCTGGCGGGTCCAGCCCTTGGCGTGCAGGCCGGTGTCGACGACCAGGCGGCAGGAGCGCCAGGAGTCGGCGGCCAGCATGCCGATGCGGGTGAGATCGTCTGTGTACAGGCCCATTTCGTCGGCCAGGCGCTCGGTGTAGAGCGCCCAGCCCTCCACGAAGGCGGTATTGGAGAAGGACATGCGCTGGAAGCGGGGCAGGTGGTCGAGCTCATTGGCAATGGTGAGCTGGAGGTGATGCCCCGGAATGGCCTCGTGGTAGGCGACCGAGGCGGTCTCATACCTATTGCGACCCTTGGGATCATGCTGGTTGACGAAGTACGCGCCGGGGCGGGAACCGTCGGCGGCGGGCGGGAAGTAATACGCCGCAGGCGCATCCGCCGCCAGGAACTCCGGAACGGGCAGAATGTCGCAGGACTCCCGGGGCAGCCGGCCGAACCAGTTCCCCATCTCGGCCTGCGCGGCGGCCAGGCACTGCCGCGCATCGACCATGATCTCCTCACCGTCGCCGTAGCGCAGCCCGGAATCCTCGCGCAGCCGGGCGAAGATCTCGTTCAGGCCGGTGAGGCCGAAGAGCCGGCCACCTACCTCGGCGTACTCCGCACGCAGCCCGTCCAATTCGTCGAGACCGAGCTGATGGATCTCGTCCGCACCGAGGTCGGACAGCGTGGTGTGCTGCCGCAACAGGGTGCGATAGATATTCGCGCCATCGTCACCGAGCCAGCACAGCCCGGGCTGCTCATCGGAGCGTGCGGCGGGTAGCAGCTCATCGGCGAGCACATCCCGGTAAGCGCGGAAGGCGGGCCGGATGACATCCCGCGCCACCTCGGCCAGGTCTGCGCGCCAGGCGGTTTCACCGTCCCAGTTCGGCGGGCCGGGGAAGGTGACAAACGGATCGGCGGCAATATCCGAGGCCAGGTACCCGTCCAGCTGATTGAGCGAACGTTCGATGGCGATGCGCGCCGGTGTGCGCCCGGCGGCCAGCCCGGCGCGGAAGCGCTGCACGGCCTGGTCCAGGAGCGCACCGAACTGCCGATAGCGCCGCACCAGTTTCAGCGCATGCTCCGGCTCGGGCGCATTCAGCTGGGGAGCCATGGTGAGCAGGGCCGCATGCACACCGGTCATCTGATCGGAGGCCAGCTCGATCGGCCGCCATTCCAGATTGGCTGCGGCGGAGGCCAGTTCGGTGCGCAGCAGACTGCGGGTGACCTGGTCCTCGGCATTCAATCGCCCGGGATCGAGGGCGTCGACCTGCGTCAGCAGCTCCCGCCAGGTGCCGAGCAGCCGCTGTTCGGCGGCTTCCGACAGATCCTCGATCCGATCGTCGAATCGCCTGTCCCCCAACAGCGTTGCCTCACTGGGCGCCGACTCCAGCATGGCGTCCCAGTACCGGTCGGCAAGAGCAATCAGTTCCTCGTGCGCATCCATGTACAACATCATGCCCGGCGACATTGAACCCCGAAATGCCGCCGCGAACTTCGCACCCCCACAAATTCCGGCCAGATCGCGCACTGGTGATCCGGGGACCTCGCCGCCGGACACCGGAGCCCTGGTCAGCGGCGCGGCGGCAGCGGGATCCGCATCAAATCCTCGGCCACCACGATCTCGCCGTCGAACTGGGCCCTCGCCTCGGCCAGATGCACATCGAGCGTCCGATACCGCTGCGAGAAATGGGTGAGCACCAGGGTGCGAACCTTCGCGCGGGCAGCGACCGCACCGGCTTGACCCGCGGTCAGATGTCCGAATTCCGTGGCGAGATGCGTATCGGCATCAATAAAGGTGGCCTCGATAACCAGCATGTCCACCCCCGCGGCCAGCTCATGCACACCCGCACACAGCCGCGTATCCATGACGAATGCGAAGCTCTGCCCCCGCCGCAGCTCACTGACCTCGTCGAGCCGGACGGTGCGCCCGTCGAATTCCACCTCGCCGTCCCGCTGCAATTTCCCGACCACCGGCCCGGAAAGCCCGAACTCGCGCAGCCGCTCCGGAACGATGCGGCGCCCGTCGGGTTCGGTGAGCCGATAGCCGAAGGCTTCCACCGGATGCGACAGCGGCGCCGTATGCAGCGCGAAAGGCGCTGCGGGCCCGGGTAGTTCACCGGCTTCGGTGATCGGGTACGGCCGCAGTTCACCGGTCTGGTGGTAGGCGGTGGAGCTGCACAGCCGCTGGAAGTACTGCTCCCCGGAGGCCGGGTAGTAGACGTCGACCGGATGCGGCACCTTGTCGAGGCTGATGCGCTGTACAACCCCGGCCAGTCCGAGGCTGTGGTCGCCGTGGAAGTGGGTGATGCCGATGCGGGTGAGGTCGGTGGCGGATACCCCCGCATAGATCATCTGCCGCTGGGTGCCCTCCCCCGGATCGAAGAGCAGTCCTTCGCCGTCCCAGCGCAATAGATATCCATTGTGGTTGCGCTGTTTGGTCGGTACTTGGCTGGCTGTTCCCAGAATGACCAGTTCGCGCTGTGACACGGCGTCAGACTAACGTCCGGTCTGCGCGTACCCGCGGCAGTGCCGTTCCGGGCGCGCCACCCGATCGCCCCGGGCGCGCCCTCCGGCGATACCAGGCGGGGGTATTAGAATGGCCGCCGTGGTGGAACTGCAGGCACACGAAACCCGGTACCTCCGGGCATTCGGGCTGTTCACCCTGCTCGCCGGGGTCGCGATCATGCATTCGGTGATTTTCGGGATGGGTTCGAGCCACACCACCGCACCGACCGGCGACTCCGCCATGGTCACCGTCATGGGCGCGATGAGTGCCGAGCACGACATGACCATGCCCGGTTGCCCCGGCGGCGATTGCGAGAGCGGCCACGCCGGAATGCACGGCTGCCTTTTCGTACTCACCACGCTCCTGCTGGCACTCGGCCTGGCCCTGCTGGGCTGGTTCGGTCTCCGGCAGCGCGATACCCCGACCACCACGGTGCGGCAACCGAGCCCGCACCGCGCCCGTCCCCCTCCATGGACGGTGCTCTCTTTGGCCGAATTGGCGATTCTGCGCGTCTGATGGACCGCCGCTGCCGCGTATCACCCACGCGGACGCGGGTTTTCGCATGCCTATCGCCAGGTTCACGAGCAATCACCAAGGAGTACAACCATGTTCACCGCTACCCGTATCAAGTTCGCCGTCGTCGCGGGCACCGCCGCACTGGCCCTGATCGCCGCGGGCTGTAGCACGGACGATTCGTCCTCGACTCCCGCCGCGACCAGCACCTCGACCATGTCCGGCATGGATCACGGCGCCGCCACGAGCACGGCGGCGCAGCCCGCCACCCGCAGCGATTTCAACGATGCCGATGTCACCTTCTTGCAGATGATGTACCCCCATCACGCACAGGCGGTGGAGATGGCGAAGTTGGTCCCGAGCCGCTCGCAGAATCAGCAGCTGATCACTCTCGCCAAGAATGTGGAGCAGGCGCAGGCGCCGGAGATGCAGCAGATGACCACGCTGCTGCAGGCTTTCGGCAAGGGTGCGCCCAGCGCCACCATGGGCCATGAGGGCATGGCGGGCATGATGTCGGCCGATCAGATGAAGTCGCTGGAAAACCTGTCCGGCCCCGATTTCGACAAGCAGTGGATGCAGATGATGATCGAGCATCACAGGGGTGCGATCGCCATGGCGAATACCGAACTCGCGAACGGCACGAACGCCGAGGCGAAGGCCATGGCCCAGGCGATCGTCACCGGCCAGCAGGCCGAGATCGATCAGATGAACGCCATGCTCGGCCAGTAGGCCCCACCGGAAACAGCGACGGGTGCACCGGCTTTCCGGTGCACCCGTGCTCTGATTCGCATCGCGGCCGCTGTCAGTTGCCGATGACCGTATTCATGATCGTTCCGGCACTGGTGGCGGTGGCGCCGCCGATCATGGCTCCGGCCACCATCTTCGGCGATTCGAGATTGCCGCCGCTCCACTTCTCCCAGGCGAAGCGGCCGCCACCGTAGGTGATGGCGGTGACGCCGGACAGCATGGTGAACCAGGTGAAGTACCGGACCAGCTTCATCAGCTTGTCCGCCACCGGTGGAGTCTCCGGTGTCGGGTTGCCGATCTGCGCGACAACGGTCGTGTATGTCTCGTGCATAGCGAGGAGCATGCTCACGATCGGTTCCTCTCGGATGCTGAGGTGGTGCTGGTGGGGCGGATCTTGTGTCGCAACTCTCACTAGTTGGAGCCATTACACATCATCCAGCCAGGTCGAGTCATGACGACACACCACCGGCACCGAACTCGAGCAGCCGATCAGCTACTGATTTTTGATAACTTCCGCGTTCGCCCTGCCCAGCAGCGAGTGCTTGCGGCCGTAAAGGAAGTACACGACGAAGCCGAGGGCCATCCAGATGACGAACCGCAGCCAGGTCTCCACCGACAGGTTGAACATGAGCCAGGCGCAGGCGATGACCGCCAGGATCGGCACGAACGGCACCAGCGGCACCCGGAAGCCGCGCTTCAGATCGGGGCGGGTGCGGCGCAGCACGACCACGCCGAGCGACACCAGCACGAACGCGAAGAGCGTGCCGATATTGACCATTTCCTCGAGGGTGCCGAAGTCCACGAATCCGGCCAGCACCGCGCAGATGACGCCGACGATGGCGGTAATGCGGACCGGGGTGCCCCGGGATCCGGTCTTGGCCAGCTTGCGTGGCATGAGCCCGTCGCGCGACATGGCGAACAGCACCCGGGTCTGGCCGAGGAACAACACCATGACGACGGTGGTCAGACCGGCCAGCGCACCGATGGAGATGATGTTCTTGGCCCAGGTGACGCCGTGCACCGCGAAAGCCGTGGCGAGAGTGGCGTCCTCGCCCTGCAGATCGGTGTAGGGCACCATGCCGGTCAGCACCAGCGATACCGCCACATAGAGCACGGTGACGATGGCGAGCGAGCCGAGAATGCCGCGCGGCACATTGCGCTGCGGGTTCTTGGTCTCCTCGGCCGCGGTGGCGACCACGTCGAAGCCGATGAAGGCGAAGAACACGATGCTGGCCGCGGCGAGCAGGCCGTACCAGCCGAAGCTGCTGTGGCCGCCGCCGGTGACGAGCTGGAACAGCGTCTGATGCAGCTTGCTCGTTTCGGCGCCCGTGTTGGGAACCGATTTGGGGATGAACGGCTTCAGATTGGAGGCCTTGAAGTAAGTCAGGCCGACCACCACGACCAGTGCGATGACGGCCAGTTTGATGGCGACCGCGACCGCCGAGACCCGCGAGGACAGCTTGGTGCCCATGGCGAGCAGCACGGCCAGGACCGCGATGAGAAGTACTGCGCCCCAATCGAATTTGACCGAGCCGAAGTGCCAGATCGCGGGGCGGTCGCCCATGACCGTGCCGAGGTACTGCGACCAGCCCTTGGCGACGACGGAGGTGCCGAGCGCGAACTCCAGAATGAGGTCCCAGCCGATGATCCAGGCGACCAGTTCACCGAAGGTGGCGTAGGAGAAGGTGTACGCGCTGCCCGCCACCGGCACGGTGGAAGCGAATTCTGCGTAGCAGAGCGCGGCCAGGCCGCAGGCCACGGCGGCGAAGACGAAGGCCAGGGAGACCGCGGGTCCGGCCATCTGGCCGGCGGTGCGCGCGGTGAGGGTGAAGATACCGGCGCCGACCACGACCGCGACACCGAAAATGGTGAGGTCCCACGAGGTCAGGTCTTTGCGGAGTTTGGCATCCGGCTCGTCGGTGTCGCGCAGGGACTGCTCGACGGACTTGGTGCGGAACAGTCCGGTGGTCCGACCGGCGGGCGGCCCTGACACATCCGGCTGGGGGTCCGATATCGCCACTATGTCTCCTCTATCTGGCTTCGCGGCAACAATGCAGTTGGCACCGGGCGGTTGAGGCCCGGTGCCTGATTCCTTCGCCATCGCATGCAACCGGCAGACAGAAACCCTGGTCCTGCCCCGGTCAGTGCTCTCGATCTCGGGGCGAGACCTGAGTTGTCGGCGTCACATCGCACCGTATCACCAACTGGTACGAACCAGTTCAGCAACTGGACGGACAACATTCGCCGGATTGGTATGGGACTCGCTTACCCCGAACCTTTGCGCCACTTCAGCATCGCTCATTCCCGAATCTGGGAACCGCTGCCAGTAGTGAAATGACCAGAACTGGCCGAATCCTCCCCATCCTCCCCATGGAAACACGCTCGGCGGCAGCCAGGTTCTGGCTGCCGCCGAGCGTGGTGCGGATCGATCAGGGAACGAGGACCGCCCGGCCCCGGATCTGACCTTTGTCCAAGCGCCGCAGGGCTTTCGGCCCGTCGGCGAGGTCGAAGCGCTCGACCTCCATGTGCAGTTTGCCCGCCTGGGCCAGGCCGACGCAGTCGTAGAGGTCACTTCGGGTGCCGCCCAGTGACTTTCGCACCGAGGCGCCCCAGGGCCAGCCGGGCCCACCGGCGGGTCCGGAGTTGATTTCCGGTGCGCCGCCGCCGATTCCGACCATGCGATAGGCGCCGTTGGGCGCTACGGTTTCCACGGCCAGCTTGGCGGTGGAGTCCACGCCGACGAAGTCGAAGACCGCTTCCGCGCCACGGCCGCCGGTCAGCTCGAGGATCTCCTCGGCGGTGTCGTCACCGACCAGAAGGCCAAGGTCCGCACCGCATTTGGCGGCCAGGTCGAGCTTTTCCTGAGCCACGTCCACCGCGATCACCCGTACACCGCTGATGGCCTGCAGGATCTGGACGGCCACATGTCCGAGCCCGCCGATGCCGATGGCGAGGGCGGTGCCACCGGGCCGCAGCACATCGCGAGCGCCGCGAATGGCGTGGTACGCGGTCAGTGCGGCGTCGGCGACCGGCGCGGCCTGCAGGAAGTCCAGGTCGCCGATCGGTACGAACGAGGTGGCCGGAATGCGGACGTACTCTGCCATTCCGCCCTCGACGGTGAGGCCTGGACACGGCGGCATGGCGGTGCGACCGGCGGCGATGCAGACGTTTTCATTGCCGCTCACGCATTCGCGGCAGATCCCGCAGGTCCAGAACAGGTACACCAGACCGCGCTCGCCGATATCGCGCCCGCTGACATCGGACCCGACGGCCTCGATGGTGCCCGCGATCTCGTGGCCGAGGGTGAGCGGGTCTTCACGCAGCTGGTACGGGAAGTTGACCAGGGTCAGGTCCGAATGGCAGACGCCGGCCGCGCCGACCCTCAGCAACAGGTCGTTCGGTCCGATATCGGGGACCGGAATGTCGTTGACCGCGACTTTTTCGGGACCGGTCCACTGGAGTGCTCGCATAGTTGTCCCTTGGCTCGAGCTTGTGATCTGTCGCACAACGTAGCATTCGCTGTACATTGCGTCTAGCCACTAACGGAATGTCTACTGATATTCGAAAAAGTCTTCCGGACGGCCGAGCACGCACCTAGGCTGCGGTGCCATGAACGAACCGCGGATCGCCATCGTCGGCGCCGGGATCTCCGGCATTGCCATGGGCGTCGCACTACGGCGGGCCGGCTTCACCGATTTCACCCTCTTCGAGAAGGCCGCCGACTACGGCGGCACCTGGCGCGACAACACCTATCCGGGCCTGGTGTGCGATGTGCCGTCGCGCTACTACCAATTCACCTTCGCTATGAATCCCGAATGGTCCCAGCTGTATTCGGGCGGACCGGAGATCAAGGATTACCTGGCCGGGGTGGCGCGCGATCAGGGCTTGCAGCGGCACACCAGATTCGGCGCGCAGGTGGTCGGCGCGCGGTTCGAAGAGGACGGCTGGCAGGTCACGCTGGCGGGCGGCGAGGTGGAGCGTTTCGACTTCGTCATGTGCGCAACGGGATTCCTGCATCACCCGAATCGACCGGCCATTCCAGGACTCGACGATTTCACCGGGCCGGTCATGCATTCGTCGCGCTGGGATCACGAGGTCGATCTGACCGGTAAGCGGGTCGGCGTGATCGGCACCGGCTCCACCGGCACCCAACTGGTGAGTGCGCTGGCCGGGCAGGTGCCGAAAGTCGTGATGTTCCAGCGAACTCCGCAGTGGATTCTCCCGACGGTCAACAAGCCGTATTCGGAGCTGGCCAAGCAGGTGTACCGGCGACTACCCGTGCTCGGCTCGGCCGCCTATCACATGAATCGCGCGTTCTTCGCGGCCTTCTCGCAGGGCTTGGTGCATCAGGGCCGGATCCGCAAACTCATCCAGTGGGTGGTGGAGCGAAACCTGAAGTCGGTCAAGGATCCTGAGCTCCGCCGCAAGCTGACGCCGGATTACCAGGCCATGTGCAAGCGCCTCGTGGTGTCGGATCGCTTCTATGCCGCCGTGCAGCGACCGGATGTCGAGCTGATCACCAGCGGCATCGAGCAGGTGCTCGAGAACGGCGTCATCACCGCCGACGGGCAAGCCCATGAGCTCGATATCCTGGTGCTGGCAACAGGATTCGATTCACACGCCTACATGCGGCCGATCGCGATCACCGGCGCCGGGGAGCGCACCCTGGATCAGGCATGGGCGGATGGCCCGCGCGCCTTCGAGGGCGTCATGATGCCGGACTTCCCGAACTTCTTCATGCTGGTCGGCCCGCACAGCCCCTTCGCCAATCATCCCCTCACCGCTGTCGCCGAGGCCCAGTCCTTCCGCATAGTGAGCTGGTTGCAACGCTGGCGCACAGGCGAATTCGCGACCGTCGCGCCGACGCACGCCGCCACCGATCGCTACAACGCACAGATGCGGGCCGCCGCCCCGAGCACCGTATGGACCACCGGATGCCAGAGCTGGTACCTGGGCAAGGACGGACTGCCCGAGCTGTGGCCGTGGAGTCCGGGCCGGTACGAGAAGCTCATTCGCCGCGCACCCGATCCGGTCGACTACCACCTGAATCGTCAGATCATGAGCCGGAAGTGAATACCACGTGCTGAAATCCCTGCTGCGCTTCACCTCTCGCCTGATGGGCGCGTACTGGTTCGCCGCGGCTCCCGATTGGGCGCTGGCCCGCCGTCGCGCCGCCACGACCACCGCCAACTCGCGCGCCCCGCGCACGGTCACGGTGACCGCGGCGCAACTGGCGGGCCTGCCGGTCGAAATCCTCACGCCCCCATCCGCTCCCGCCGATTCTGCGGTGCTCTATCTGCACGGCGGCGGATTCGTGATCGGCAGCGCCCGCATGATGCGGCCGCTGACCGGCGCTCTCGCACTCGATATGGGCACCACCATCTACGCACTGGACTACCGGCTCTCCCCCGAACATCCCCACCCCGCACCCATAGACGACGCAATGGCCGCCTACCGCGAATTACTGGAGCGCGGAATCCCAGCCGAACGCATTGCGGTGGCAGGCGATTCGGCAGGCGGCGGTCTGGCACTGGAGGTGGGCATGCGCGTACGCGACGAAAACCTGCCCGCCCCAGCAATTCTCGGCCTGATCTGCCCCGTACTGGACTTCTCCCCCGACTCCGCAGCCTTCCACTGCGGCCGCACCCGCGAACCACTCCTCACCCCGAAGGTCATCGAGCAATTCCTCGACGCCTATCTCCCCGGAATCCCCGCGGCCCAGCGCCACGCACTCTCCCCGCTCCACCGCGACATCACTGGCCTCCCACCCATAGTGCTCCACTCCGCCAGCGAAGACCCGCTCTCCGGCGACGCCCGCCGCCTGGCCGACCGCGCCACCGAACTCGGTGTCCCCCTACGCCATCGCGAGTACCACAAGGTCTGGCACGTCTTCCACGCCATGCCCATGAAGCCAGGCCGGGAAGCCACCCGAGACCTCGCAGCCATGCTCACCGAAGCCATCTACGGCCACCGCACCGGCTACCGAGCCACCAGCTAGCGACGGAAGTCACCGCCGAGTGGCGTGCTCACCGAGCTCGAGGTCGATGAAGGCACCGATCATGGCGCGCCAGACCGCTTCGGCGACAGCGGGTTCCAGCCCGGCGGCGACGGCGCGTGCACGGGCCAGCGCCACCACCCGCTCGACCCGATCGGGAGCGCGCACGGCCTGTTCGTCCTTTTTGAAACCAGCTGCCGCGCGGACGAGTTCCTGGCGTGCGGCCAGCAGCCGAGTGAGTTCGCCGTCGAGCGCATCGATGCGGCTACGGACGTCGGCGAGCGATTCTGGAGCAGACACAGTTCGCGACCTTAGCCGGTGCGGTTCAGGCGATGACGCGGGTGATCGTCGGTGCGACGAATTCCTCGAGCATGGCTCGCTCTTCGGCATCGTCACGTCCCGGCGCGGAGAGCAGCGAGACGATGATGCGGGTGAGCCAGCGGGCGAGGCGGCTGCGTTCCGGGTCGGTGAGGCCCATGGGTGTGAACAGTCCGGCCGCAATGGATTCGACAACAGTGGAGTCCTGGCTGATGCGGCCGGCCGACCCGGCCTCGCCGGGCCGGAACCAGGCGATGAGCAAGGGGTCGGCGCGTACCTCGCGGACCGCTGCGAGCATGGCGCTGACCACCCATTCGCCCGGATCGTCGGTGGTGCGGGCCTCGGCTGCGATGCGCGCCGCGATGCGGCGGGTTTCGCGGTGCACGAAGGCCAGCCGCACCGCCTGCCGATTATCGAAGTAGCGGTACAGGGTCGCGCGCGAGCACCCCGCGGCCTTGGCAATGTCGCCCATGCCGACGGCGGTGACGCCACGCTCGGCGAACAGTGCCGCGGCGGCGTCGAGAATGCGTTCGGCGGCGAGGTCGGCGCGATCATCGGACAGCCAGTCCCGGCTCATGCCACCTCCCCTCCGCCGTCACACATCCGATCGAGACTACCGATTCGCCTGGAACGGCACGCTCATGGGCCAGCGCACGTAGTTGCCGTTGGACCACGTGACATTCTCGAGGTCCACCGAGAAGTCGGGGCAGCGGGCGAGCAGTTCTTCGAGCGCTACCCGCGCCTGCATGCGCGCGGCGGCCGCACCGAGGCAGTGATGATGCCCGTGGCTGAAGGTCATGATCCGCTTGGGATTACGACGCACTTCGAGTTCGCCTGCGGTGGTACCGAATTCGCGCTCGTCACGATTGGCGGATCCGTACAGCAGCAGTACCTTGCGCCCGGCGGGAATGGTGGTGTCGTGCAACTCCACATCGCGCGTGGCAGCGCGGGCCAGCCCCTGTACGGGCGAGGTCATGCGCAGGAATTCCTCCACCGCATCGGGAATGAGCTCCGGATTCTCGACGAGCAGTCGCCGCTGCTCCGGGTACTGCTGCAGCAACTGCACCGCCCCACCGAGATTGCCGGTGGTGGTGTCGTTTCCACCCGTGATCATGGTGAAGGCGAAGCCGAGAATGGCCAGGATGCCCTCATTGTCACCCTCATCACCCAGCCCCGAGGCGAGCAGATGCGAGATGGTGTCGTCACCGGGCTCGGCGCGGCGGCGAGCGATGAGCTCCGCGAAGTAGCCCACCATTTCACCTACGGCAGCAGGCAATTCACCGCCGGCGGCGATCTTCGCACCGTCGATCGCACCGCCGACGATGGCGTACGTCCACTCGTCGAACTTGCCCTGGTCCGCCTCCGGCACCCCGAGATAGTGCGCCACGACCATGGTCGGCAACGGCTTGAACAGCTCGCCGACAATATCGCCCGACCCGGCCTCGCGCAGCGCCTCGAGGCGTTCCACGACGAAGGCCCGCACCGCCGGTTCCACCGAATTCACCTGGCGGGGTGTGAATCCGGCCGCGACCCGGCGGCGGAAATCAGTGTGCTCGGGCGGGTCCATGAAGACGAACGGCTTGATCGGAATGCCCGCGGCTTCCAGGCTCACATAGTCCACGGTCAGTCCGGAGGCGGACGAAAACGTCTCCGGGTCCCGCGCCGCGGCGTATACGTCTTCGTGACGTGACAGCACATAGAAGTCGTCCGATTCCCGGTCGCCGGGAACCACTCGATGCACTGGATCGCATTCCCGAAGTGCCGCGTACATCGGCCAGGGGTCACGCCACGTATCCCCCGACATCAGCTCGAAACGCACTTCCTGAGACGCTATTGAACTCATGAATCGACGGTAAGACAAATATCTTCATTTGTCTAGAACATGTTTCAGAACCAGGTCGCTGTCCACCGGGTACAGCCCGTCGAGGAATCCACCGAGTACCAGCCGCCCGGAGCTAGGCGCCGCGAATGAGCACGAAGGTGAACTCGGTATCGCCGATACGGACCAGGACCCCGTCGGCCAGAATGGCGCTGTCCGCCACACGGACGCCGTCGAGGTGGACACCGTTCGACGACATCAGGTCCTTGACCACGTAGGTCAGGCCGTTGTCGATGATCAGTGCGTGGTGCCGGCTCACTCGGCCGTCGGACAGCGCTATGTCATTGTCCGACAGTCGTCCGATGCGGGTCATCGCCCCGGCGATCGGGTACACATTGCCGTTGTTATCTCGCAGGATCGCCTGTGGCTCATGCCAATTGCTGTCGACAATGGTTGTCGCGCGCGTGGCCGAGGCGGCGCCCGCCGCACCCACGGTGAGCGGATCCTGTCGCAGAATGCGCGCCTCCAGCTCACGAATGCGGAGGCTCGGGTCGAGGCCGAGTTCCTCGGCGAGCGTGGCGCGCAACCGCCGCGCCGCCTCCAGTGCATCGGATTGCCGCCCGGCGATATAGAGGGCGGTAATGAGCTGCTCCCACAGGGATTCGCGCAGCGGATGGTCGCGCACCAGCAGTGCCAGTTCGGCAATGACGGAGTCGGCGCGGCCCTGGGCGATATCGGCCTCGGCACGAGCCTCGACAACACCCAGCCGTTCGTCGTCGAGCGCCACGGCATAGGCGTCCGCGAATTCGAGTCCGCGCAGATCCGACAGCACCGGCCCGCGCCACTGCGCCAGCGCCTCGGAGAGCGCCTGCCCCGCTGCCGGAAACCGGCCGGCGGCCAGGGCACGCAGGCCGATTTCGCGGCGGGTCCGGAAGCGGAAGACATCGCAGGCGGCATCGTCCACCACGATCCGATATCCGGTGCCCATGTGCTGCAGCACATTGCGCGCGTCGATACCACCGTCGCGCAGCGGTTTTCGCAGGTTGGAGACGATGGCGTGCAGGCTGACGCGCACATCGGGCGGCGGCGTCTCCTCCCAGACGGCGGCGGCGAGCGCATCCACCGATACCGGCCGGTTCGCATTGATGGTCAGATATGCCAGTACCGCACGCTGTTTCGGCCCGCCGAGCTGCTGGGGCACACCGTCGATGGTGAGCTGTACCGGGCCCAGTACGCCCACCTGTGCGCGTACCTCGGCCATCGCCGAACTCCTCACGCCCGCCCCTGCTTATCGACCGCAACTCTAACTTTTCCATCGTCATCGCGCGGGCCGCTGCGACGAACCCGGAGATGAAAACCCGGCCGCCCGGCTTGATTAGTCACCGAGAGCGGCCGGTCTCCCTACGTCTAGGTATCGAGGCGGTAGACCTCCATATTGCCCATCGTCGTCGCCGGGAAGTTGGCCTTGACCCAGGCGGTGATCTGCGCCGACGTCGACTCGGTATCGGAGCGCCGGCCGCCGTCCTTACGCTGCTGGACCAGGTAGTAGCCCACCTGGTGATCAGCCACATAACTCTGGAACTGCTCGAGCGTCGGGGATTCGTCCCGGCCACTGAAGCCGCCCACAGCCAATAGTGAAGCGCCCGTGCGCAATTCGATGGCACTCACCTGCGAGGCACCGACCGCCGCGGCGGCCCAGCGATTGTTCGCGCCGGTGATCAAGCCGTCGAGTTGCGGATCGGCGCTGCCGCCGTCTCGACCACCCTGCTCGTCCGACGAACGCGGCGGTCCCGCAATGGGGCTACCGCCCGCCTGCGTCTGTGCGACCGTCTCCAACGTGTACACGGTCGGGCCGATCAGCGCGGAAAATACTGCGACACCGGCGATCACCAGTCCGTAGCGGCGGAATTTGGTCCTCCCCAGCACCATAACGGCGGCCGCGAGCGCCAGCACCACAATGCTCCAGCGCAGCCAGGGCAACCAATCGGGTGTGCGATTCAGCAGTGCGAATGTCCAGGCGCCCGTGCCAACCAGCATGAGGGCCAGGACGATTCGGGCCGCGAGCTGATCGCGGCGCTGCCACAGCTGAGTCGCGCCGATGGCGACCAGCGCGGCAATGGCCGGAGCCAGCATGACCGAGTAGTACGAGTGGAAGGAACGGCTCATAAAACTGAGCACCGCGGCCGTGACGAGCAGCCAGCCGCCCCACAGCAGCAGTCCGGCGCGCACCCGGTCGGTACGGGCGACGCGGCGGGTGAACCACAGCCCGGCGACCAGCGCGATGAGCGCGGCGGGAAGCAGCCAGGAGAATTCGGTGGCGAGTTCGCCGTGGAACAGGCGGGTGACACCGGGATGGCTGTCGCCGAATCCCCCGAAACCGCCGCGCATTTGACCACCGCCGCCGGAAGCCACAACGGCGTCCGCCGGAGGGGCAGCCATCGGATGCGGGGTGGCGGCCGGATGCCCGCCACCGCCGTGATTGCCGAAGACCCGGCCGAGACCGTTGTAATCGACGGCCAATTCCCACAGCGAGTTCGAGGTGGAGCCGCCGATGAAGGGCCGCGAATCCGCCGGCCACAGCTCCACCAGCGCCACATACCAACCGGCGGAAACCACCAGCGCGGCGCCCGCCGTCGCCAATTTTGTGATGCGAGAAAGGATTCCGCCCGCACCGGCGACCAGCACCACCAGCGCGAGGCCGGGCAGCACCAGGAACGCCTGCATCATCTTGGTGAGGAAGCCCAGGCCCATCAGCAGGCCCGCGCCCACCAGCCAGCCGGTGCCCGCCGACCACCAGCGTGCGCCGGGCTCATCAACAGCCCGCACCGTGCAGTACGCCGCACCGACCAGCACCAGGGTCAGCAGTGCGTCGGGGTTGTCGTAGCGAAACATCATGGCCGCCACCGGAGTAACCGCGAGCACGGTTCCGGCGAGCAGCCCGGCCGCGGGACCCGCCCACCGGCGAACCGTAGCGAACAGCAACCCCACGGCGGCGACGCCCATGAGCGCCTCGGGCGCGAGCATGGACCACGAATTGAATCCGAAGACACGACCGGACAGGGCCATGACCCACATGGCGGCCGGCGGCTTGTCGACGGTGATCGCGTTCTGCGGATCCAGCGAGGCGAAGAGCAGCGCCTTCCAACTCTGGGTACCGGACTGCACGGCCGCGGCGTAGTAGGGGTTGGTCCACCCCGCACCGCCCAGCCCCCACAGGTAGACCACCGCGGTCACTATCAGTAGGGCAAGCAGACCGGGTCGCTCCCAGCGGGGGCGATCCGGCGGGCCGAAGATCAGCGGCTCCCACCGCGATCGGCGGACCGCTTCCACCGATATCTCTTCCTCCGCAACGCTGATGGCTGCCGTCATGCCCGCAGAACCCTCCTTCTACTCCACACTTCTTCCAGCTGGACTCGCGCAGAATATGCAGCCTGTGTGTGGTTCGGGTCCAGCTCGGCTGGGAGTTGGCTGTGAGCGGACTGTGGCTGGTCACAGCCACCGGCCGCTGCTCAGGGCCGGATGGTCGGCAGTGTGAAAGCGGCGGTGCGGACGGTATCGCCGTGCTTGAAGTCCAGGAAGAGCCGATAGGTGCCGGGCCCCGGGACAGCGGTGTGGAAGGTGATGTCCGGGCCGGGCGCGGTGACGCCGTCGCCGGGCTCGCCGTTCGGGTGGACGTGCACGTAGGCCAGATCACCGGCGCGCAGGATCACCAGATGTCCGTAGGCGGCGAGGTACGGCTGCAGGTCGGTGACCGGTTCGCCGTCCTTGCGCACAGTGAGGGTGAGCATGCGGCCCGCACCCGGGACGAGGTCGCCGTCGAGGGTCACTGCATAGCCGTCCACCTCAGCGGTCCGCACGGGCGCCGGAGTCGGCTGCGGATCATAGGCGCCCGCAATAGCGAAATCGGCGCCGAGCGTGATGGTCTTGCCGAGATCACGCGGCGCGATATCGGTGAACGCCCGATACGCCCCTGCCACAGGGAGATTCAGCCGCACAGACCAGGTGCCATCGGCAGTGAGTTCGGGATGGACGTGCCAGAAGCCGGTCAGCTCCCGCTGCACGATGATGAGGTGCAGATCGCGGTCGTGCAGCGGGGTGTAGTCGAGCACCGGATCGCCGGCCGGTCCGAGAATGCGGAAGCGGAACTCGAATTCACCTGTGTGCCGGATGGTTTCGGTGAGTTCGAGGGTGTAACCGTCCTGGCTGATCTGCAAGCCGCCGGGCAGTCCGGCGGGCGCGTCGTGCCCGCCATGCGCGTGGTGCTCGGTGTGCGCGTGTGTGGTCATTTCTCGGCCTCTCTCCACCGTTGTCGATCTTTCGTATGAGAGAGTAAATACCCCCTAGGGGTATATCCGCAACCCCGTCACGAGTGAAGTGGACCACCCGGTTCCCGCCTGTGCCCAGATCGAGCGCCGGCGTGACGGGAGAAGACGGCCCACAGCGCCGCGCCCAGAACTGTTGCGGCCAGGCCCATTTCGCACACCGGATTCCATCCACCGGCCTGGTACGCCACCCCTGCCGACACCGAGCCCGTCACGCCGCCGAGGAAGTAGGTGACCATATAGGCCGTCGTCAATCTGCTGCGCGCCTCGGGAGCGAGCACGTAGATGGCGCTCTGATTGGACAGGTGGATGCCTTGGATTCCGAAGTCGAAGACCACCAGTGCCACGATCAGCACGACGACCTGATGGCCGCCCCAGGCCAGCAGACCCCAGCTGGCGAGCAGCACCACCCACATGAGCGTGGTGACCATCCGCAGATATCCCCGGTCGGCGAGACGGCCCACCACCGGCGCACCCAGCGCGCCTGCCACACCGGCGAAACCGAACAGGCCGATGACGAACTCCGGGTAGTGATACGGACTCGAGTGGGCACCGGCGAGCAGGAAGGCCAGCCCGGTCCAGACCGCCGAAAAGCAAGCCATGCCGATGAATCCGAACATCATGCGATGCCGCAGTACCGCGTGGTTCCGAATCAGCGCGGGGATGGAGGCGAGCACCTGCGAGTACCGCTCCTTCGGTGCGGTCGGGGCGGTATTCGGCGCCAGCAGGTACACGCTCACCGCCATGACCAGCTGAATTCCCGCCGCCACCAAGAGCACTGCACGCCAGCCACCGAGCTGCGCGATCGCACCGGACAGCACTCGGGACAGCAGAATGCCCAGCAGCAGTCCGCTCATCACCGTGCCGACGATTTCGCCACGCCGCTCCGGGTCCGCGAGCGCCGACGCCCACGGCACCACCACCTGTGCCGCCGAGGCGGTGATTCCGGTGGCGAACACGGCGATCAGCAATATCGGGAAGGTCGGCGCCACCGCGGACACCAGGAGCGCGGCGACCGAGGTGGCCAGCAGCGCGGGGACCATGCGGCGGCGGTTCAGGAAATCGCCCAGCGGCACCAGCAACGCCAGTCCGGACAGGTAGCCGATCTGGGCGGCGCTGACCAGCAGGCTCGCAGCCACCGTCGATATCCCCAGATCATCGGCGACCTGCTGCAACAGCGGCTGCAGATAGTAGTTACAGGCGGCCGAGGATCCGGCCGTCAGCGCGAACACGAGCACCGTCAAACGGGTCAGCTTTGCAGTCGCGGCGGGGGCAATCGTGGTAGTCACACGAATGATCGTCTGCCTCTTCGCCAATCAATGGAAGCGATGAATTTCGATGCCGATATCTATGAATTCGATAGCAGCCTAAGATCGGGGCATGGAGATCCGCCAGATCGAGTGCTTTCTCGCCTGCCACGAGCATCGCTCCTTCACGGCGGCGGCCAAGGCACTGAATCTGGTGCAGTCCGCCGTATCGACGAGCGTCGCGAAGCTGGAGCATGAACTCGGCGCCCGGCTGTTCGATCGCACACCGCGCGCACTCGAGCTCACCGATGCGGGGCACGCCATG
Source organism: Nocardia sp. (assembly GCF_025465275.1). GTDB lineage: Bacteria > Actinomycetota > Actinomycetes > Mycobacteriales > Mycobacteriaceae > Nocardia. The sequence goes on from NZ_JAODNK010000074.1 coordinate 134,016, forward strand.
GTCGAACCGGCCCGTTCGATGCTGCGCGCCCGCCGTGACATCGTCGATGCGATCGATATGGCGCACGGACAGGTTCGCGGTGAGGTCGTGGTCGGCAGTCTCATGAATGTGCACAGTGTGGATCTCGCCGCGGCGATCGCCGACATACACGAACACTTTCCACAGGTGACAATGCATATGCGACAAAGCATCTCGGGTGTGGCGGGAAATATCGCCGGATTGCGGGACGGCAGCCTGGACATCGCGTTCCTCATCGGATCGACCATGGATCTGCCTGGGATCACCCAGTACCTGATCAGCGAGGAAACCCTGGTGCTGTGCACCGCGCCGGAGCATCCGCTGGCGGGAAGGCCCTTCCGCGCCGCAGACCTCACCGATGTCCGGTTCATCGATTTCGCTCCCGGCTGGGGCATTCGGAGTATTGCCGACACCCTGTTTCCCCAGCGGCTTCCGGTCATCGAGGTCGCCGACCAGGATTTCGCGCTGGCGTTGGCCGCGCGGAACTTCGGCATCACGCTGACTGCGCGATCGGTTGCCGCGCGCATACCGGGAATCGTCCACGCGGAGCGCATCGGCGAGCCCATCCCCTGGCAGATCTCCATCGGTCACGATGCCCGGCGTACCCCTTCGCATGCCGCCCGCACCGTCATGGACGCTTTGCGCGAGGGTGTCGTATCCCCTCGAAGGAGTCGTTATGCGCGGTGACGGCTGGGAGAAGATCAGCAGACAGCGTGATTCCGCCGCGCGCTTGACCTCAACATGGGTTCAGGTATCAAACTGTCGATCATGAGTTCAGCTGCTGATACTCCCCCGATCTCTCGCACCGTCTGACGGCGCGAGCCGCGCCCCGCTGAGTTCCGTACACCCGTCAGCGGGGCGCGAAACCTTTGCCGCTGCTGCGGGCGGTCATCGGCGCACGGCCGGCGTGAGGGTCGATACTCAGAGCATGAGTTCCGATTCCCTGGCGGCGCTGCGCACCGAACGCGAGACGCTTCTCGGCTTCTGCCGCGACCTCACCGACCAGGAATGGGCGACACCGAGCCTCGCCGAGGGCTGGCGTGTCCAGGACGTGGTGGCGCATATGACTGCGCTGTCGCGCGCGCTGATCACCCCGGCCGCGATCACGTCCATGTTCTCGCGGGATATCGAGCAGTCGAACAATGCGCCCGTCGACAAGGCGCGATCCCAATCGCCGCAGCAGGTGCTCGACGGTTTCTCGGCCTGGAGCGGTCGCGGGATCACCGCGCTGCGGGCTTTCACACTGCCGGGCGTGCGCCGAATCCCGCTGCCGGTGGCCGAAATCGGGACATACCCGCTGCGCATCTTCCCGTCGCTGTACCTCTTCGACTGGCACACCCATTTGCGCCACGACATCGCCCCCGCCCTCGGTCGTCCTGCCCCCGATACCGACGCCCAGCGCATGAGCGCCATCCTGAACTGGCTGATGATGCTGCTGGAGCAGTCCCAGCGCACACAGCTGAGCTGGCTCGACGCGCCCCTCGCCCTCACCCTCGACGGGCCGGGCGGCGGCACCTGGCGCATCGAACCCGCCACCGGCGGACGCCTGCACGTGCGCCCCGGCACCCCCGACGGTACAGCCGCCCACATCACCGCCCTGGCGATCGAATTCCCCCAGTGGGCCACCACCCGCCGCCCCTGGACCGAATCCGACGTCTCCCTAACCGGAAACACCGACCTCGCAACACATTTCCTGAACTCCCTCAACCTGATCTGAGCGCCTACTTGCGGGTCGCGTTGCGGGCGGTGCCGCGGTGGGCGGAAAGGGTGGTGGGATCCTCCGGCCAGGCATGTTTGGGGTAGCGGCCGCGCAATTCGGCGCGGACCTGGGGCCACCCGGTACGCCAGAAGGACGCCAGATCGGCGGTGACCGCGATCGGGCGCTGAGCGGGCGAAAGCAGGTGCAGGACAATGGATGCACGGCCGTCGGCCAGGCGCGGCAGCTCGGTCCAGCCGAAGATTTCCTGCACCTTCACCGCGAGCACCGGCGGGTCGGCGGAGTAGTCGAGGCGGACATTGCTGCCGGAGGGCACCTCCAGGCGTTCCGGAGCCAGCTCGTCGAATCGCGCGGCCGCGGGCCACGGCAGCAGTCGGCGCAGCGCCTGCCCGGCATTGATACGTTCCAGGTCGGTACGGCGGTTGGCGGCGGAAAGCTCTGGGCCGAGCCAGATTTCGGGATCGGCGAGCAGATTCGCGGCATCGACGGCCGGCCATGGCGCACCGAGCGTGCGGTGCAGAAATTCCAGGCGCCGACGCAGGGTGATGGCATCATCGTTCCAGCGCAGCAGGTCGAGCCCCACCGATTCGAGTCCGCGCCGCAGCGCCTGCCGCACCAGAGCGCGATCCGGATTACGTAAAGGCTTCTCGGACAATATGATCGCCCCGAGGCGCTCGATGCGGCGAGCAACCACATCGCCGTCGATCCAGTCCACCTCATCAACCTTCGCAACCAGGCTCGGAGCGGCTCGGCGAGCGAGTTCCTCATCGGCGGTGGCCGCCAATCGAATGCGCCCCTCGGCCTGCCCGGGATCACGAGACGCTCCCGCCACCGCCAGCCAATCCGATTCGGCGACACCGGAACCCGGTGGTAGCGTCACCGCGGTTCCACCCGCCATCAGATAGCTCGCCGACCCTGCCCCACGCCGCCGCGCCAATCGCTCCGGATATGCCAGCGCGGCAACCAGAGCCGGGTCATCGCTCGACTCGGCGGCCCGGCCACGCGCCCGGCCCGGCGCGCCGACCGCCGCCTCCGTCACCAGGCGTGTGAGTCGCTCGACCTCTCGCATCCAACGCGCAGGCCGCTCCGCCCGCAGTGCGCGAATCCCCGCCACCAGATCGACCTTCGACACCACGGTGTCGTCGTCGAGCAGCGCGACCACCTCGGCGGCCGACCGCGCGCCGACCTCCACAGCGCCGTCGAGCAGCGCCCGCGCCAGCCGCGGATGCAATCCCAGCGCGGCCATCCGCCGTCCGCGATCGGTCACGCCTCCGTCGCCATCCACAGCGCCCAAGGCCCGCAATACTTCTCGCCCAGCCGCCAGCCCACCGGCCGGCGGTGGATCCCACCAGCCGAGGCCCGAACCGTCGGGGGTGCCCCAGCAGGCCAGCTCCAGGGCCAGCCGGGTCAGGTCGGCGGCCTTGATCTCCGGTTCCGGATAGGCGGGCAGGGTGGCGTGCTCGTATTCCGGCCAGCAGCGCCACACGTGTCCCGGGGCCTCGCGACCGGCTCGGCCGGCGCGCTGATCGGCCACCGCCGCCGAAACACGCACTGTCGCAAGACCGGACAGGCCGCGCCGATGATCTACTCGCGGTATCCGGGACAGTCCAGAGTCGACTACCGCTCGCACGCCCGGCACGGTAAGGCTGGATTCCGCTACGGCCGTGGACAATACGACCCGTCGCCGCGTTCCCGGACGCAAGGCGACATCCTGGGCAGCCGCCAACAGCCTGCCGTGCAGCGGGACGACGTCCACCTGTCTGAGGCCGGACAACCGCTCGGCCGTCCGCCGGATCTCGGCCGCTCCCGGCAGGAAAACCAGTACATCCCCATCGATTTCGGCGAGCGCGCTACGCGTGGCCCGCGCGACCTGCGCCTCGATCCGCTCCTTCGGCAGCGGTGGAACATACGACAGTTCCACCGGATAGGCGCGCCCGTGCACCTCGAGCACCGGAGCCGCCTGCGCACCGCCGAGCAGCGCCGAAAGCCTTTCGGCGGCAACAGTTGCCGAAGTTGCGAGCACCCGTAGATCCGGCCGCAACCCGCTCCGCGCATCGAGCAGTAGCGCCAACAGCAGGTCGGCATCGAGGTGCCGCTCATGGCACTCGTCGAGCACCACCACATCCACCCCGGCCAGTTCAGGATCGCCCTGCAAGCGACGCACCAGCAGTCCGGAGGTCACTACCTCGATCCGGGTCCGGCCGCTCATCCGCCGGTCGCCGCGCACCGAATAACCCACGGTCTGCCCGACCTGCTCCCCCAGCAGCGCGGCCATCCGCCCGGCCGCCGCCCGCGCCGCCAATCGCCGCGGCTCCGCCACCACAATCCGCCCACTCGTCCCCTCCGCCAATGCCAGCGGAACCAACGTCGTCTTACCGGTCCCCGGAGGCGCAACCAGCACGGCCGTACCCCGCGCGGTCAGTGTCCCGACAATCTCCTCGAGCGCGGCGCGAACAGGCAGATCCGGAAGTTCAGGCAGCTTCATTGCCAACCAGTCTGCCGCCCGCACGGAATTCGCCCCGACATCAGGGCCGCAATCCCGTACTGGCAGCGCCCGGGCCACCGCAGCACCACACCGAAACGGTAAGCGGTAGCGCTGCGGCGGCCGCTGACATCGGCCGCGAGCGACTCCCTGCGGGGCGTCTGTTCATCATGAAAGTCGGCGGACTGCCGAGCGCGACAGTGTGGCGACGCCCGAAGGCACGCCCATCAGGCCGTTCCTGCGAGCACACCGGCCGCACCTACATGGTGTGGCCGCATGCCTTGGGTGGTCCGGTGATTCGGGGACGTGTCAGAAGAGCTGCTGCTGATCGGCCGCGATCAGGAAGCCGTGGCCGCCTGCGTCGCAGCGGATGCCGGCCTGGGTCGAGGTGCAGGCGGTGCCTCGGACGATGAGGGTTTGGCCGTACCGCAGGACCTTGCCGCCGCCCTTGTTGGTTCCGTCGGTGGGGCTGCCGACGAAGACGCCCTGGTTCAGGCAGAGGAATTTCGCTGCGCCACCCATGACCTCGGCGGCCACGGCGCGCTCGGGGCGAGTGCCGCAGTCGGACAGTTGGGAGGGGACCACGCTCGCGTGTTCGAGTTGGCAACCGGTGCCGAAGTTCTTGTCATCGATGATGCCGCACATGATGTTTCCGGTCGGCGACTGGAAGTAGTACTTGTCGCCCTGCTGGAAATCGCGGGCATCGACATTGGCATCGTTGCGGGTCGGGGCGGTGGTGACGGGCCCCGCGACCGTGGTCTGCGCCCCGCCGTCGGCTGCGGCCGCGCTGATCGTGGCGCCGCTCGTCGGTGTTCCGCCGCTGGTGACCTTGTTGTCATTGCATCCGGCGATACCGCCCACCGCCGCGACCACCGCGAATGCCAGAACCCATGCCCTCATGCGTTTCCTCCCGAATAGATTCCGCCCCGAACCAAGGAGTCCATCGACGCAACCGACCAGGTTGTTATCGCGACACTGTTCCCTCCGCGGTCCGACTCACCACGCGAAGATACCCGGCAGCGTCTCGTGCAGCGGCGGAAGACCGTCGTCGTGGCGTTCCGTCAGGCTGAACATTTCGATATCGCGCCACGGATGCGCCCAGCGCAGCGAATCCATCTGAAAGGTGACCCGCTCCCCCGATTCCGGCTCCACCACGATCACGGTGTCGTCGTCGTAATCGCTGGACCCGACGGCGGTGTCCCACATCCGATCGAAGTGCGGATTCACCTGGCACGCTTGCCGAATCGCGGCGATCTCGCTCTCGGGCACCAGGCCCAGCGAGTTCTCCTTGAGGATGTACACGAGCCGGTGCACGATGCTGTCCCAGTTCTGCAGCACCTGCTGCGCCCGCGGGTCGGTCATCATCTGGACGATGACATTCACCGGGCGTTCCGGCGTGCCCAGCGCCGGGTCCAGCCACGGGAACATGTCGATCGCACGCGCATTGGCCGCCAGCACGTAGTACTCCGGGACCCGATGCAGGAAGGCGGGGCCGGGCATCCGGTTCATCAGGTGCAATTCGCCGGCGGTGACCGCGGACAGTGATCCGGCGGCAATGGCGAGGTCCTCGCCCATCACCATCGACCACACCTTGCGGCGCTTGTGACGGGGCAGTGCGAGCGCATTGCACCAGGAGCGAATCGTGGCCACCGTGGGCACCCGCTGCCCGTTCTCGTACTTCTCGAACCCCGAGTTCGACATGAACAGCAGCGCGGCGACCTGCGCCTGCGTCAGTCCGAGTTCGAGCCGCTGCCGCTGCATGTAATTGCCCAGCATCTTGTGTTCACTGCCCTGGGACTCGGCCTGAACGGCGCGCATCGCTCTCCCCTTGCTCTCTCGTCTGTTTCAAATCGGTTGGCGCGCAGGCATACACGCCTCATCGTTCAAGTCGGCGGCGAGGTCCAGCACGAGGTCGGCCATGGCGGCCAGCGCGAGGACGTCGGTATCGGGCGAGGGCAGGCGCAATGCCTCGCGCACGGCCGAGCGGATCAGCAGCCCGGCTTCCACCAGCGTGTCGGCATTGGTCGCCAGGCGCAGCCGGGAGATTTCGCGCGAGCCCTCGACGGTGTCGTAGCGGCGGGGCGCGATGGCCACGACCTGCTCGGCCAGGGCTTCGGTGCGAATCAGCAAGTTGTCCAGGTCATCCCACGCCATGCGCCGGCGCACGTTCGCGGTCGGCTGCGCGGGGCAGATCTGATCGACCTCGCGCACTATGCGTCTCGCGAGTGCGACGAATGCCTCGATTTCCCGCAGCCGGTAGGTGCCGGGCAGTTCGTCCGCCAGTGTCGGATCCATTCCCCATACCGCACCAACGGTAGCGCTATAGCGCTGGAGCATTGCCAGAACGGCTACAGCTCGATGCTGCTGCCCTGCAACAGGTCCGGAACCGAGCCTGATGGTCATCCCCCGCCCGATGACGGCACAGAGCTCCGCACAGTCTCGCTGTGTGCCGCTCGTGCCCGCAACCATGCCGTGAGCGTGTCACGAACCTATATGTGGCCACTAAAGAGGCACGGCCGCAACACAATAAGCGCACGCCAAGAGAGCATCGACGCCGACGCTAGATCGACTTCGATTGTGCAGCAGCACCTGCCGGTTCCGCACCGTCCCGAGGTCACCCAAGTTGGGCGGGTCACTTCAATTGACACGGTGTCGAGTGCAGGTGAGGTGTGACACTTGGCCATCGCCTGGGGCATTGGGTAGCGTCGGCCCATGATCAGGTCGATTAGGCGTTTCGGGGCATTGGCAATTGCGGGAGTTGTTGCAGCCTCACTGTCCACCGTATCGAGCACCGGCACCGCGATCGCCGAGGACAACACCGATCCGATCATCGCATCGAAGAAACTGCTCGCGGACCCGGTTGCCCCCGACGGTTCGAAGCTGGTCTCCGGAACTGTCGACGGCCGCAATCTGACACTGCAGGTCTACTCCACCGCAATGGGCAAGAACATCACCGTGAAAGTCCAGCGCCCCAATGACGCCTCACAATCGCGGCCGGTGCTCTACCTCCTGAACGGCGCGGGCGGCGGCACCGATATGGCAACCTGGTGGCACAACACCAATATCGGCGATTTCCTCGCCACCAAAGACGTGAATGTTGTGATGCCGGTCGGTGGCGCGTGGGCCTATTACACCGACTGGAAGCAGGACGATCCGGTCCTCGGCCGCAACGAATGGAAGACCTTCCTGCTCGACGAATTGCCGCCGCTGATCGACCCGGCACTGAATACCAACGGCGCCAGCGCCATTGCGGCCAATTCGATGACCGCCACCGCGGTACTCCAGCTCGCGATCGCCAAGCCCGGCTTCTATCAGGCCGTGGCCGGCTACAGCGGCTGCGCCCAGATCGCCGATCCCATCGGTAAGCGCTTCACCAAACTGGTCGTGGAAACCTATGGCGGCGGCGACGTCAAGAACATGTACGGCGATGACGACGATCCGGCCTGGGCCGCCAACGACCCGGTCATCAATGCCGAAGGCCTGCGCGGCACCAGACTTTTCATCTCCGACGGCAGCGGCCTCCCCGGCCCCCACGACCACATCGGCGACCCCACCATGATGAACCCCACCCAAATGGGCCTGGCCAATCAAATGATCGTCGGCGGCGTCATCGAAGCAGCAATCAACTACTGCACCCACAACCTGCAAAACCGCCTCAACGACCTGAACATCCCCGCCACCTTCGACTTCCAGCCCACCGGCACCCACTCCTGGGGCTACTGGCAAGACGCCTTCTACCGCTCCTGGCCCACCCTCGCCGCCGGCCTGAGCCTCCCCCAGTAGCCGCCTGGGCACACCGCATCCCGCCCTGCGGTTTCCAGCCCTGACCTTCTGATCCCGCCTACCACTTGCGCGCTGCGGTTAATGCCATTAACTTGTAGTTAGTGTGATTAACCTACACCGCAGGAGCTTAGATCATGACGACCATCGCCACCACACGCACCACCGCCGGGGCCCTTCGCACGGTTCCCGCCATCGCCGGAGTCGGGTACGCGCTGTCCTGGGTCATCGCCCTCTCGATCCCGGTGCCCAGCAATGGATTCGGCGATTCGGGGAGTTCGCTGGTCGCCAAGATCGCCGGGCACTCCGCGGCGATGGATACGAACAACCTGTTCAGCGAGGGCCTTCCGGCGATCGGCCTGGTCATCATTTCGCTGTGGCTGGCTCGGGCGGCCGGCTGGTCTCGGGCGGGCCGCATCACCGCTATTGCGGGAGCCGTGGCCGCGACCATCTCGGTGGTCGAGTTCGGCATCGGCCTCGCGCTGGCCCGGACGACCACACCCGATACGGCACATCTGCTGTTCGGATCGTTGAACAGGCTCGACGGCGTCAAGATGTTCGTACTTGCCGTCATGGGTGTGGCCGCTGCCATGACCGGGGTGTTGCCGCGCTGGCTGCGCTACACCGGCATCGCTATGGCGATCGCCATAGCCGGATCGGGCATCGCGTACCTGTTGCTCAACTCCGGTTTGGCTACCCTGGCCTACGTGTCCCTGCCACTGCTCATCGTGTTCGTCACCGGTACCGGCATCGTGCTCGGCCGATCGGCCGAATAGATGCCCCGTGTCGGCCTGACTCCGCAACGGATTGTCACCGAAGCCGCGACCGTCGCCGATGAGGTGGGCCTGGACAGGCTCACCCTGGCGACGGTCGCGAAGCGCTGTGGCGTCTCACTTCCCGGGTTGTACAAGCATGTCGACGGGCTCGACGCCGTCAAACGCGATATCTCCGTACAGGCAACGCGGGAGCTGACCGCAAAGCTCGCCGCCGCCACCTCCGGTGTAGCGGGAAAGGAAGCGCTGCAGGCGCTTTCGGCGGCCTACCGCGACTACGCCAAGTCCTTCCCCGGCCGCTACACGGCGAGCGTCCAGGCTCCGGCCGCCGGTGATCGGGAGCACGAGGAGGTGGCGGTGCAGGCGGTCGGCGTCATCAGCGCCGCCCTCAAGGGCTACCGGCTGGAGGGCGCGGACCTGATCCACGCGATCCGCATCTGGCGCATCGCCTGCCACGGATTGGCGTCATTGGAAGGCGCGGGAGCCTTCGGCCTCCCCGACCCGATGGACGAAACCTTCAATCGTTTGATAGACGCCCTCGACGCATCCTTCCGCGCCGACAGGTGATCCGGGATCACTCCCGGGCCACCGGAATTCGCTGCGGCGCAACCGTTCAGCGGTAGAGCGTCGGCTCGATCACCAGATCGAAGAACGGAACATCGACGCGAATCGGAGCCAGCGCGGTCGCATCCAGTTTCGCCGGGTCGGTGTCCGGCCCCGCGAAGACGCAGTGCCCGTTCGGATTGATCACCAGCGACCGCCCCGGCGCACCACCGCCGGCGAGTCCCGCGGCGCCGGGAATCTGCACCCGAGCCGCGCCCCGCAACTCGACCGCCGTCCCCGGAGCCACCGGAATCACCTGGTGCACCCAGGATGCGATGAACGGATGCGCGACGACGGTCGTCCCGTCCCGTCCGTCTCGCACATCCGCCTGCGGCACCTGAATCGGTGAAAACCCCGGGGTGAGCAGCTGATCCTGGCTGTAACCAGCACCATTCGCCACCTGCGAATAGTCCGGACTGAACGTTTCGGCCCGGGCAGTACCGGCCCCGAGCATGAACGCAACGCCGAAACCCACTGCGATGCCGGTGCCGATAGCGACTGTCCCCATGCCACCGATTGTCCGGATCAGCACGTCGCCCGAACAGGTTTATACTCAGGGCGATTGGTCTCATTTGGGGCGGATGCTTCAGTTGAGCAATCTGAATTCAGGGTCGCATGGGGGGTTTCCCCTGATGTTGCCGGTCGAGGGCCCATGCCAGCATCAAGCACAGGGCTCGGCTGTTCGGGAGGATCGCGGTGGAATTACGGGACATCGAGATTTTCCTGACCCTGGCGCAGGAACTGCACTTCGGGAGAACCGCTCAGCGGCTGCATCTTTCGCAGGCCCGGGTCAGCCAGTCGATCAAAAATCAGGAGCGCCGCATCGGTGGCCGCCTGGTCGACCGCTCGAACCCCCGCGATGTGCGGCTCACTCTGCTGGGCCATCAATTGGCGAGCGAACTGAAGCCGGCCTACGACGACATACTCGCGGCCATCGAACACGCCCGGCAGGTCGCCGCGGGTATCTCCGGAGTACTGCGCGTGGCCATGATCGGCTACAACGCCTATGACTATCAACCGTTCTGGGACGCCTTCCGAAGCAGATTCCCCGGCTGGGAGCTGCGGGTCCGCAGCAGCGAGTTCGGCGATCAGTTCGGCCCGCTGCATCGCGATGAAGCCGACATCGTCATCGCCTGGCTGCCCATCGAGGAACCGGGACTGACGGTCGGGCCGATCATCTCCGTGGAACCGATGGTGGCGATCATGCCCGACAGCCACGAACTGGCCGATGAGAAGAACGTATCGCTGGAGGTTTTCGGCGACCGCGGCGTGTTCAGCCCGACGGCACCCATGCCCGATTACTGGGAGGACGCGGTCAGCCCCTTCTACACACCCAAAGGCCGGACCATCGACCGTGTCACGCCGATCTCGACCCTCGAGGACATTCTGACCACCGCCGGTATGAGCGGCGCCTTCACCAGTGGTATGAGCCATATCGCCCGCTACTATCAGCGCCCCGGCATCACGTATCTGCCCATCACCGATTCCCGCCTGGTCCGATGGGCGCCGGTGTGGCGCAGCGATTCCGAAAGCGAACGGATCCGAGCCTTCGCGCGCATCGTCCGCGAGCTGGGACACCTCGAACAAAGCTGAACCGATCGGCGCGCTCATCGCTCGATAAGTAAAAGTGATCGTTAGCGGCAAGATTCGGTGTTGCTTCCTCCGTGAGCGTGCCCGCAAACTCGTGGCACACGATTATTGCTACGAACCGGTGGAACAGGATCACCCGAGGTGGAACTGCGTCAGCTCGAATACTTTGTGGCGGTTGCCCGGGACAGGCACTTCGGACGAGCCGCCGAGCGCTTGCACATCGGCCAGCCCGCCATCAGCCAGCAGATTCGCCGGCTGGAACGGGAACTCGGCGCCGAACTGCTCGACCGCTCACCGCGACATGTCCGGCTGACCACCGCCGGCGCGTGCTTTCTGCCCGAAGCCGAAGCGGTACTGGCCGCGGCGGCTCGCGCACAAGCGGTGATCGCCGAGCACGCCGCTCAGCGCACAGCGACGCTGCGCATCGGCACCAGCGCCGGACTCGGTGCGCATCTGGACCTGATATTGGACGAGTTGGCGGCTCTGGCACCAGATTTGGTGGTCGACCTGGTGTCGGCGCCGACCCGGGCCCGGGTGGAACAGGTAGTAGCGGGCGAGCTCGACGCCACCTTTCTACGTGACAGATCCGATCCGGCCGAACTGCCTGGCGTGCAGCTGATCCCGCTCTGGGCCGATCCGCTGGTGGCGGCCCTCCCCGCCCGACATCCCCTGGCGCAGAACGAGACTGTGCCGCTGGAAGATATCGCCAAGCTGCCGCTGCGTCTGACACACCGACGGAACAATCCCGTACTCGTCGACCTGGTTGTCGGCGCCTGCCACGCGGCGGGCGTCGAACCGCTGCCGGGTCCGAATTCGGTGAATATGGCAGACACCCTGACCACAATCGGCACGGGCCGGCCGAGCTGGACCGTCGTTTACGCCTCGCATGCCGCGCGCTTACGGACCGCTCGCGTCGCCTTCCTGCCCTTTCGAGCACCGGCCGAGCTGTCGTTGACAACCTTCCTGGTGACGAGGGCGGAAACACCCGACGAACAGCTATGCCTGCTGCTGAAAGCCTGCCGCGAGCACGATCACGAATCGTGATCGCTGTCGGTCCGGACTGCGCCTGGTTCCGCGCCGGTAAACCCGATTTACTTCGAATGCGCAGGTGAACAGCCCGGAAAAGCCGCCGTACGATCAGGAGCCGATCATGCCCAACGTCACCATTCAGCAGCTGCCCAAGACCCCGGAACTCAAGCGAGCGCTGGTCGCCAAGATCACCGACGCATTCGTCGATGCCTATCAGATCCCCGCCGAGACGGTGCATATCTGGATCGAGGAGTACCCCGCGGACGGCTATGGCGTGGCCGGAAAGCTCATCGCCGACAGGTAGGGCCTGACGCCCTTCGCACCTGAATAACCAAGCCTCACCAGGTCCCGGGGCGACCGTCGGTCGCCCGCGAACCGGCCGAATTCCCCGCGCCCGCCGGCGCCCTCGGCAAATTTCTGCCCGCCGACGCCGTGCACGGCTGAGCACATTCGAGACAACACCTTTCACCGACTTTGAGGATCGAAAAATGGCTACCACCAACGCTTCATACTCGATCGAATCGCAGGTGCTCCGCGCCCTGCTGCACAACGGGATGGTCCAGCGCGCCGTCGCCCTGGCCATCGCCACCATCGTGCTGATCGCGCTGCACCATCCCACGTGGGTGCCCTACTCGGTCAGCCTCTACGCCATCTGGAGCGCCGCCGCCGCGACCATCAATGCGGCGCGCGCCGCAGCAGCCACACGACTATGACCACGCATTCGACTCGGGAGAGCATCGGTTCAGCGGGCGGCGCGGTCGATGACCTCGCGGGCCAAGGCCCGATATTGCTCGGCGCCACCGGATTTGGGGGCCCAGGTGGTGACCGGTTCACCGGCGATGCTGGCGTCCGGGAATCGGACCGTTCGCGAGATCCGGGTGCCGTAGACCTGGTCGCCGAAGACTTCGACGACCCGGGTCAGCACCTGACGCGAATGCAGTAGACGGCGATCGAACATGGTGACCAGGATGCCGAACAGGCTCAGGCGCGGGTTGAGTCGGTCGCGGACCTTGTCCATGGTGTCGGTGAGCAGCGCCAGGCCGCGCAGCGCGAAGTACTCGGGTTCCATCGGGATGATCACACCGTCCGCGCAGGCGAGCGCGTTCACGGTGAGCAGGCTCAGCGCCGGCTGGCAGTCGATGAGGATGTAGTCGTAGCGATCCCGGATCGGCTCCAGAACGCGGCGCAGCGACTGCTCCCGGCCGACCTCGTTGACCAATTGGATCTCCGCCGCAGACAGGTCGATATTGCTCGGCAGCAGATGCACATTGTCGACGCCGGTCTCCATCAGTACATCGTCGACGGGCGGCGCGAATTTGCCGAGTAGGTCGTAGACGGTCAACTCGAGGTCATTGACGGAAACACCCAGCCCCGCGGACAGCGCGCCCTGCGGATCGAGGTCGACCAGCAGCACGCGCCGGCCCTGTTCGGCAAGTGCGGCACCCAGATTGATCGTCGACGTGGTTTTACCGACGCCACCCTTCTGATTGCACAGCGCAACGATCTGCGCTTCGCCCTGGATCGCCGGTGCCTCGTCCGAGGGGGTTGCCAACATGTTGCCAGGCTAGCCGGACACCTTCACTTCGGGCCGATGCGACGCATGAGTCATTGCTCACGAAACGAAATCGGCTGCTGGGGGCCACCCCGACAAGCCGAAATGCTCATCACGCCAGAACAGTTCCAACCCGGCATTGGTATAGGGCACAGTGTCCGCCGGAATCTCATCACGATGAAACCACTGCAGATCGGAGCACTTGTGCGGCTCGGCATTGAACGGCTCGCCGATCCATTTGTCCGCGTGAAAGAAGAATCCGACGCGCCCCTGCCCCTCCGGCGACCGCAGATGCAGCGCCGCAACCATACGAATATCCTTGCGGCTCAGCCGTATCCCGACTTCCTCATGCGCCTCACGAATCATGGCAGCTTCCAGGTCTTCATCGGCTTCGAGTTTCCCGGACGGCAGATTCCACAGCCCATCCGAATACCCGGTATCGGCGCGACGCGCAAGCAGGACATGATCGCCCCGAGTAGCAATGAGCAGAACATCGACGAAGCTCGTATAGGTCATCCCATATCCCTCTGGTCAGCTCTTCTGGGTGGGGCGGCTTACCGGTAGTGAATTCCCGGTTTCCAGTAGGGATTTCAGGTCGCTGAGCATGAATGGGTAGCCGCCGCCGAAACCTTCGGATTCCAGATCACCGGAGATGATGATCGAGATGAGCGGGGCACCGGCCACGTCGTGAATGACGGTCAGGGCGCAGGTGCCGTCGCCGCGGTCGCGAATCTCGTAGCGCAGATAGGTTTCCGGTTCTGCGACGAGGTTTTCGTCGCCGAGGAAACGTATGCGGGCGCCCCACATGGTCGGCGGGTCGTAATCGGTAACCGTGCCGCTGATGATGATCTCGGGCTCGGTATCGATCGGACGAGGTCCGGAAGGAGCAAACACCGTGAATGCGCCGCCGATTCGAGGTTCGATCATGCTGCGGCCGCCGAATCCGTAGCGCACGGTCCAGTCCGGATCGGTGACGGCCAGCCAGATCCGCGCGGCCGGCGCGGCAATGATCACGCGATGGATCTGCGTCGTCTCCGGACGCGCACGCGCGAGGACTTCGTCGAAGGTCACGATTCCAGGTCCCTTTTCAAATCGGTCAGCGCGGAGATCCGCTGTTCGGTGAACTTGTCGATCCATCGATCGTGAATCAACCGGATCGGCACGGGATTGAGGTAGTGCAACTTCTTTCGCCCGCTGCGGACGGCCGTCACCAAGCCCGCTTCCTCCAGCAACCGGAGATGTTTGCTGATGCCGAAGCGGGTCATCTCCAGTCCCGATTCCAGCTCGGTCAGCGTTTGGCCGTCCTTGACGAACAACGCGTCCAGGAGGTGCCGCCGAGTGCGATCGGCCAGCGCCTTGAACACCGCGTCCTCGTCCACGCCCTCACTTTATACGAGACCGATCGGTCACATGATCGTTGACATGTGACCTTTTGGTCACCTATCGTCGAGACATGAAACGCTACATAGTCCTCTACCTCGCACCCCTCTCGGTCGCCGAACGATTCGCCCAGGCCACGCCCGCGGAAGCCGCGAAAGGCATGCAACTGTGGGCAGATTGGAGCAATCGGATCGGCGCCGGACTCGTCGACGGCGGCAAACCCCTCGGCAACGCGCGCCGCGTCACGCCGACCGGCGTCAGCGAAACCGACAGCGGGGTGATCGGCATGTCCATCCTCCAGGCCGCCTCCATGGACGAGGCGCTGGAAATGGTCGACGGTCACCACCACCTGCACTGGGCCGAGCAGTGCGAAATCGTCGTACTGGAAGAACAACCCATCCCCGAACTGCAGCCATAAAACGATCGCCCTGACCACCCGGTCGAATTAGAACGTGTTCTATATTCGGGGGACCGTTCCGGCGATCCCTTGGGAGCTCACGACATGTACCAGTGGTCCGACGAAGACCTGATGTTCCGCGACGCACTGCGCGGATTCATCGACAAGGAGCTCAAGCCTCACGTCGACCAGCTGGAGAGCGGCGCGCTCCCGCCCTTCGACATCATCCGCAAGATGTACGCGACCTTCGGGCTGGATGAGCTCGCGCGCGAAGGGCTGGAGAAGACCCTGGCCCGGGAGGAAGCGGGAACCACGGGCAAGTCGGGCGGCGGGTTCAGCGGGGCGGGCAGCATGGGGGTCATCCTCAATAGCGAGCTCGCCGGGATCAGCCTGGGCCTGGTGGCGTCGATGGGAGTGAGCCTCGGGCTGACCGTCGGCACCATCCGCACCCGCGGCACCCTCGCACAGAAGAAGCGCTGGCTGCCCGAACTGGTCACCATGGAGAAGGTCGGCGCCTGGGCGATCACCGAACCCGACTCCGGCTCGGACGCTTTCGGCGGCATGAAGTCCTACGTGCGGCGCGACGGCGCGGACTACATCCTCAACGGGCGCAAGACCTTCATCACCAATGGACCGTACGCGGATGTCACCGTCGTCTACGCCAAGCTGGACGAGGAAGACGGCACCGATCGGCGCGACCGCAAGGTGCTGACCTTCGTCCTGGACAAGGGCATGCCGGGATTCGTACAGAGCGCCGCGTTCAAGAAGATGGGTATGAACTCCTCCCCCACCGGCGAGCTGTTCTTCGACAATGTGCGCATCACCCCGGACCGGCTGCTCGGCGAGACGGAGAATCCGGCCAAGGGCGACGGAAAAGACAGTGCCAAAGAGTCTTTCGCCGCCGAGCGCATCGGCATCGCCTCACTGGCGCTGGGAATCATCAACGAATGCCACCGGCTCAGCGTGGAGTACGCGAAGTCACGCAAGCTGTGGGGCAAGGAGATCGGCCAGTTCCAGCTCATCCAGCTCAAGCTCGCCGAGATGGAGATCGCCCGAATCAATGTGCAGAACATGGTGTTCAATGCCATCGAGCGCACGGCCGCGGGTGAAAAGGTCTCCCTGGCCGAGGCATCGGCTATGAAGCTGTACTCCTCCCGTGCCGCAACAGAAGTCGCCATGGAAGCAGTCCAGCTGTTCGGCGGCAACGGCTACATGGCCGAGTACAAGGTGGAACAGCTCGCCCGTGACGCCAAGTCCCTCATGATCTACGCGGGCAGCAACGAAATCCAGGTCACTCACATCGCCAAGGGCCTGCTCAGCCGGTAGGCCACCAGATCGAGCACTTTGTAGAGGATCTTGTCGGGCATGAAGAAAGCTTCCAGCGCGGCGGCAGCTCCTTCAAGAACCGGATCGGACCGGATCATGCAGACAGACTGCATGATCCGCCTGCCTGCGGCGGTGAGCTCAATGGTCGACGCGGACCCGGCCCGAGCCGTACGGTCGCGCACCAGACTTCCGGCCACCATGGCCTTCACCGCGGTATGCACGCCCTGAACGCTGATCGCACCCCTCCGAGCCAGATCACTGAACGAGGCCCCCGGCACGCTGGCGATATGGCCGAGCAGTGCGAGCCGGGCGACGGTGAGATTCAGCGGCGCGAGGGCCGCACCGAGTTCAGCTTCGACACGATGCGCCAGGGTCGGCACGATGATCGACGCGCTCGCGGGCGGCGGGACGGGGCGCTCGCTCGGTGGTCACCGACCCAGTTTCCCGTACCGCCCATTCCGCAGCCCATCACTCATGTCGACCGGCCGCCTCTGGTCGCGCCGACCGGGGCGTTCGAAACTTTTCTGGACATGTCGTCTATTTTTGGGCAATATGTCTACTAAAGGTTGCCGGGATCCCTTACCGACCCAGCGCAACCATCACGGACAGGGACATCAAGGCATGCGCGTCGACAACACCGAACTCGATCCGGGCATCGAGGCCGCTGCGTCCTCCGCAGGGCGGAGCTGTTGCACACCCGCGCGCGGCAGCGCTCCTGCCGATACCTCAGCACTCGAGCTGCCGACCGCGGCTACCCGCGACGAACTCCCGTTGATCACACTGACCGGCGGGCAGTTCTGGATGGGCAACGCCGACTCCGAGGCTGTACCCAATGACGGCGAGGGCCCGGTGCGCCAGGCGCGGGTCAGCACCTTCCAGCTTGCCGCGCACGCGGTGACGAATACCGAATTCGGCGAATTCGTCTCCAGCACCGGCTATCTCAGCGACGCCGAGCGTTTCGGATGGTCGTACGTCTTCGCCGGATTCCTTCCTGCCGCGTTGCGCCGCAACGCGCGCCGTCCAGCATCGGCACCGTGGTGGTGCGCAGTGGCGGGCGCGACCTGGTCGGCTCCCGAAGGACCGGGCAGCGACCTCTCCGAACGCTCGGACCATCCGGTGGTGCATGTGTCCTGGCGTGATGCCCAGGCCTACTGCACGTGGGCGGGCGTGCGGTTGCCTACCGAAGTCGAATGGGAATATGCCGCGCGCGGCGGCCTGGACCGTGCCCGCTATCCGTGGGGTGATGAGCTCACCCCCGGCGGCGAGTACCGGTGCAATATCTGGCAGGGCGGATTTCCCACTCGCAATACCGCCGCCGACGGCTACGCCGGCACCGCGCCGGTGGATGCGTTCGCGCCCAATGCATTCGGGCTCCACAACATGGTCGGCAATGTGTGGGAATGGTGCGAGGACGCATGGCACACCGACCACAGCGCGACGAAGGTACTGCGGGGCGGCTCGTACCTGTGCCATGACAGCTACTGCAACCGATATCGCGTCGCCGCCCGCACGCACAACACCCCCGATTCCACCAGTGGCAACACCGGATTCCGCGTTGCCCGCTGACCCGCGCGGCCACCGGGCCCCCGGAGAAGGAGAGAACGTCGATGCCTGACACCCCACCCAATGTGCTGGTGATCATGTCCGATCAGCACAATCCGAAAATACTTGGTGCTGACGGTAATTCGCTAGTTAGAACGCCCAATATGGATGCCCTGGCCGCGCGTGGCACGCGCTTCGACAACGCCTACTGCGCCAGCCCCATCTGCGTACCCTCCCGCGCATCGGTCGCCACCGGGTTGTGGCCGCACCAAACCGGCTACTGGGACAACGCCATCGCCTACGACGGCGTAGTCGAGAGCTGGGGCCACGAGCTGCAGCGTGCGGGCCGGCGGGTCGAATCGATCGGCAAGCTGCACTATCGAAATGCGCAGGACCCCACCGGATTCGACCGACAGCATCTGCCGATGCATCTCAAAGACGGCATCGGACAGGTGTGGGGATCGGTCCGCGATCCACTGCCACGTCGCGACAACGCACCACTCATGGTCAGCATTTCCGGTGGCGCGGACAGCGACTACACCCGCTACGACTCCGCGGTGACCGACCGCACCTGCGCGTGGCTGGCGGATCGGGCCAACCACACCGAACCCTGGGTGCTCTACTCCGGCCTGCTCGCCCCGCACTTTCCCTATCTGGCTCCCCCGGAGTTCTTCGACCTCTACGACCCGGCCGAGATGCCCACCCCGACAATGCGTCCCGAGCACGGGCACCAGCGGCATCCGTGGGTGGAAACCTTTGCCGGAGTCCTGCCCGGCCTGGACGACACCAATACCGAGGAAGAGCGACGCCGTGCCGCCGCCGCGTATTACGGGCTGGTCAGCTACCTCGACCACAACCTCGGGCGCATTCTCGAAGCCCTGCAAACCAGCGGCGCAGCCGAGAACACCGTGGTCGTCTACACCAGCGATCACGGCGATATGGTCGGCAGCCGCGGACTGTGGGGCAAGTCGCTGATGTATTCCGAGTCGGCCGGCGTCCCGCTCATCATGGCCGGGCCCGGAGTGGCCGCAGGCGCGGTATGCCGAACCCCGGCCAGTCTCATCGATCTGTACCCGACAATTCTCGACGCCGCTGCGGTCACTCCCACCGGGACGCCACGCCCCGGCCGGTCACTGCTCGAACTCGCGGCCGCTGACACCGACCCTGAGCGAGTTGTGTTCAGCGAGTATCACGCAATGGGTGCGGCGAGTGCGGCTTTCCTGATTCGCAAGGGCGACTTCGTAATGCACCACTACGTCGGCTACGCGCCCGAGCTCTACAACGTGGCCGTCGATCCGAACCAGACCCGGGACTTGGCCGAGCTCCTCGACCACGCCGGAGTGCTGGCCGATCTGCAACACGAACTCGACCGCATTCTGGACCCGGTCACCGTCGACAAACGCGCCAAGGCCGACCAAGCCGCCCTCGTCGACCGCTTCGGCGGGCCCGCCGCCGCTGCCGCCATCGGCACTCCCGGTGAGACACCACCACCAGCTCTGCCCGAGCAGCCCGAGTAGGAGACCCATGAAACTATCCGCAGCCACCCTGGCTGGAGCGAGCAGGGCCGCCATCTGACCATCGGCGAGAGGCAGGTCTTCGTCCACGAGCGCGGCGACCGCGACCATCCGACGGTCATCCTCATCCACGGATTCCCCACCTCGAGTTTCGACTGGCGCGACGCCATGGCGCTGCTCGCCCGCAGCTTTCACTGCGTCGCGCTGGACCTCCCCGGATTCGGGCTGTCGGATAAGCCTGCGGCCTACAGCTACTCGCTGTTCCAGCAGGCCGATACCGTCGAAGCCGTCGCACGAGCCCTCGATATCGAGGCCGCTCATCTGCTCTCTCACGATATGGGCACCAGCCTGCACACGGAACTGCTTGCCCGCAAGCATGATTCGCGGCTCGGCTTCACCGTGCTGTCCTCGACGTTCCTCAACGGCAGCATCCTGAAAACGCACGCCCAGCTCACCGACTTCCAGCGCATGCTCGAAACCCCGTCCCGGCTACCGGAAGCCGCGCTGCTGTGCGCGGAGATCCTGCCGGAATATGTTGCGGGACTACAGAAATTGATGGCCTGCCCGGAAGCGGTAACCGAGCAGGACGCACTGGTCATGACGGAACTACTGGCCTACCAGGACGGCCATCACCGGCTGCCGCACGTCTACGCTTACGTTCGCGAGCGCTACCTGCATCAGCAGCGCTGGCTCGGCGCACTCGCCACCGAATCCGACAGTGCCCCAGTGCAGTTCGTGTGGGCTACCGAGGATCCAGTGGCCGTGATCGGCATGGGCCGCGCACTGGCGGAACTCACGCCACGCGCCCGCTTCACCGAGGTGCCCGGGGTCGGCCACTTCCTGCCGATCGAGAATCCGCACGTCGTTGCCGAAGCCATCGACGCGATCACGAGTGCTGCGCTGTCCCAAGGGAACTGCCGGACCGGACCGGCCTAGGAGGATGCGTCCGGCGCGGCACCGCTACCGGAAGCTTCGACCTCGAATCCGGAGGCCCAGTAGCGGCCGCGCAGCGAGAGGTTCAGCAGCATCTCGGTGACTTCCTCCGGAGACAAAGGGGGCGGGTCGGTTTCGAGCCACCACTGCAGCACCGCGATCTGCTCGCCGACCCAGGCCCGGGCGAGCACGTCGAGGTCGATTTTCGGCGTGTTTCCGTGCGCCTCGGCCCGAGCGGCGAAGATTTCCGCGGCGGCCGCCGAACGGTCGTCGACAAATCGGCGGAGCGCTCGCCCATCACCTTCACCACGCAGGATGACGCGGTAGGTGTCCCGCTCCTCGGCGGCATGACGGAACAGTTCGAGCACCGGTTTGCCGGTGAAACCGGCCGACGAGGCAGGCACCAGCGGCCGTAGTCGTTGCTCCAGCTCTTCGGTCAGATCCGTCACGACCTTGTTGAGCAGGTCGTCCTTGTCCGTGAAGTGCGTGTAGAAGGTTGCGCGGCCGAGATCTGCACGGCCGGTGATGTCTTCGACAGTGACGCCGGCATAGCCGCGTTCGAGTACGAGCGACACCATGGCGTCGCGCAGAGCTCGTCGGCTGCGACGCACGCGGCGATCTTCTGGTGGCACGCGAGCCCTCTCTGCGGGTGGGAGCGGTCGGTGATGAGCATAGCCGTATTGACACGTCGACCAAAGTTGGACATGCTGTCTATTACTGGCCTTTGTGTCGATAAAGTTTGAAGGACATTCCATGGCTACTGATA
This sequence comes from Nocardia sp., assembly GCF_025465275.1. Classification (GTDB taxonomy): domain Bacteria; phylum Actinomycetota; class Actinomycetes; order Mycobacteriales; family Mycobacteriaceae; genus Nocardia. The sequence continues at coordinate 155,418 of NZ_JAODNK010000074.1, forward strand.
CCGCCGATTTCGCCGCGCCAGGCGCTCGTCGCATACGGGGAAAGAATCTGGCTCTGCTCACCGCGTCCAATGCGATGGACAATGCCGAAGCCAGCGTGACAACCGTGCTGTTCCCACTCATGCGGGACGCGCTGGGACTGTCCTCGGCGGCGCTGGGCACCATCGTCGCCGTCGGGAAGGTCGTCGGGGCGGGCGCGGGCATTCCCTGGGCATTTCTGGCCCGCCGGTATCCACGCAAGATCGCGCTGGCGGTGTGCTCGGGTTTTTGGGGATTGTGGGCGATAGCGGCCGGATTCTCGGACAGCTTCCTGCAATTCGTGATTCTCTACGCGATTGCCGCGGCCGGGTTCGCCGGCTCCGGACCCATCGCGCTCGGCATCGTGGGCGATATCTACGACGACAACCATCGCGGCCGCGCGACCGGACTGTTCTACGCCGGCGTCGCCCTCACGACCGGGATCGCCGCACCACTCTTCGGACGGCTCTCGGAGTTCGAGAATGGCTGGCGCTACGGCTATTTCATTGCCGGCGGTATGTGCGTCCTGGTCGGCGTGCTGATCGTGAGTTTTCTCGAGGATCCGATAAGGGCTGGCGACACAGCCGCTTCGGCGGTACGCACAGTCGAAGAGAAGGCGCGTACGGTCCGCAGCGGCCTGCGTGAGCTGTTCGCGGTGCAGACATTCCGCTACATCCTGATGCAACGGTTGCTGTCCGGGCAGAACGTCATCATGAGCTTCGGAGTGGTGTTCCTCGTCGAGGAACGCGGGTTCACCACTGCGACAGCGTCGATCGTCGCATTGCCTTTCGCGCTCGGCTATATCGCGGGCACGCTGACCGGCGGGCGGGTCATCGACAGGGTGCACCGGGCACGGCCGCGCAGTGGCCGCATCGCGATGCTGCAGATCAGTCAAATCGCTTTTGCCGCAGTCGCTTTCATCGGAACCCAGCTGGCGTGGAGTTCGATCGGGGCCTATGTGGCGATCTTCGCGGCGATCGGGTTCCTCCAGGGGCAGGTTCCGGTGATCAACCGGCCGTTGATCATGGCCGTTTCACCGCCCGACCTGCGCCCACTGGCCTTCGCAGTGTCGGTGTCCATGGCCGATGCACTCGCCTACGGCGCTTACGCATTGCTCACCGGCGTACTCGGCGACGCGATCGGACTGCAGGGCGCGCTACTCATCGTCACCGTCCTCTTGACCGCCATCAATGGAGTCGCGTCAGCGTTGCTGTATCGGCCGTATGCCCGGGACAGTGCTGCTATCGCGGCTCGCCTGCCCATTCACACCCACGCCGTACTGGCGAAAGGAATTCCATGACCGGCCTTATCGAGCGAGCCCAGCAGATCCAACCCGATCTCGTCGCATTACGGCGTGCACTGCACCGCGAACCCGAACTCGGACTGCAGGTGCCGCGTACCCAGGCGAAAGTTCTTGCCGCACTGTCCGGGCTGCCCCTCGAGATCACTCGGGGACGCGGCTGCACATCGATTACCGCGGTGCTGCGCGGTGCGCAGCCGGGACCGACGGTTCTGCTGCGTGGTGACATGGACGCGTTACCCGTAGATGAGGACAACGACCTCGACTTCACGTCACAGATACCCGGCCGTATGCACGCCTGCGGGCACGATATGCACACAGCGGGACTCGTCGGCGCCGCGCATCTGCTTGCCGGACAACGCGATCGGCTGCACGGCCAAGTGGTGTTCATGTTCCAGCCGGGCGAAGAGAGCCACCGCGGTGCGGGCGTCATGATCGACGAAGGAATTCTCACCGCCGCTGGGAAACCGGTGGACTACGCGTACGCCATGCACGTCACCGCCAATCGGATCCCGCACGGTGTCATCGCCACCAAGCCCGGGCCCGCCGGCGCCGCCTCGGACCGATTCCAGGTCACTGTCGAGGGACGCGGCGGCCACGGCGCCTACCCGCACACGGCGATGGACCCCGTCCCCGTGCTCTGTGAAATCGTGCTCGCGATGCAGGGATTCGTCACCCGCAGATTCGATGTATTCGATCCCGTCGTGCTCACCATCGGACAGCTCCTGCTGATTTCAGCGCCCATCGCGCTGCTGGCCGCCGCCCAGTACTTCACCACCATCAACCAGCCCATCCCCACTCCCAGCAAATAGCGGAGGCGCCGCCGGCGTCATCCGACAAGACCCGCCTGATCCCTCCCCGGGCGTCCAAACACCTGCGGGTGCTCCGGGAGGTCGGGCTGGTGCGGGAGCGCAAGCCCGACAGTTCGTAGGGGCGCCTGAACCACGCGGCCACGCGCGGCTCAGGGGTGCGGCGGGAACTGACCGTTGGCGGTGATGGTGGCGCCATTGAGGGTGAAGGTGACCACGCTGGGGCCGCCCTGTGGGCAGCACATCGAATCGCTGCCGACGGTCCAGTGGTAGGTGAGCGAAATGCTGGTGCGGGTGTGGCCGGTCAACATGGTGAACATGTAGGGATCGGAGGTGGTGGTACCGAGGTAGGCGCCACCGGTGAAGAGCAGGACCTGCGTGTAGGGGTGATTGATGTTGGTATCGGCCATCATCCAGGACAGCAGGCCGTCGCAGCCCGAGCTGATCGGGTCGTTGCTGGTCTGCCCGACGGACCAGGTGCCGGCAGGGGCGGCGGGAAGCTTGGCCAGAGCGGATTGCGCGAGGGCGGACTTCGGATCGAAGCACAGGCCGTTGGCGCTGCCGTTCGGGGTGTCGCGCTGCTGAGCGACGGGGACCACGACGCTCGTCGGGGCGGCCTGCGGGGTCGACGAGGTTGCCGTACAACCCGTCGCGATTATGGCGACAGCCGCGGCGAGGACACCGACCGCCGCCGGCCGGACTGTGCTGAAGATGCTTCGAGTTCGCGCCACGTGGTAGAGATCGCGGAGGCCGCCGATTGTGTTAGCGCAGGTAGCCGGGCTGCGAATAGCAGGGGTCGCGGATTCCGGGTGCGGTGTCGTTGAATCACCTGTGCGGACGGCGGTTTCATCGCGGTCCGGTGATTGAACGGAGACAGGTATGACAGGCGAAGTTGCCGGGCGTTTCGATGGCCAGGTCGCAGTGGTGACCGGAGCGTCGTCCGGGCTGGGGCAGGCGGTGGCGCGGTCGCTGCAGGCGGGCGGGGCCAGGGTCTTCGGCGTCGGGCGCGACAGGGACCGCCTGAGCGCCACCCTCGAGGGCCCCGAAACTGCTTGGCTGGCAGCCGATCTCGCCGATCCGGCCGCGAGCGCCACGGTGATCGAAGCCTGCGTCGAGCGTTTCGGCGGAGTCGACATCCTGGTCAATGCGGCGGGTGCGCACACCATGCGCCACACCGCGCAGACCACCGACGCCGACTGGCAGCACGACCTCGCCATCAATCTGAACGCCCCCTTCTTCCTCTCCCGGGCCGCACTCCCCCACCTGCTCGAACGGCAGGGCAACATAGTCAACGTCGCCTCCATCGCGGGCCTCGAAGGCCAGGCCTACTCGGCCGCCTACTGCGCCGCCAAACACGGCCTCATCGGCCTCACCCGCGCCATGGCCCTCGAATTCGACGGTCGCGGCATCCGCATCAATGTCGTCTGCCCCGGCGGCATGACCACACCCCTCCTGCAGAATTTCACCTTCCCCGAAGACCCCGACTACACCCTCATCATGAAAACCGCCGCGGCCCGCGGCCTGATGGACCCCGCCCAGGTGGCCAACGTCATCACCTTTCTCTGCTCCCCGGAAGCCTCCGCCGTGCACGGCGCCGTCTATACCGTCGACAACGGCAAAATGGCCCTCTGAAGCGCCTGGGGAGTGGGGGTGGCCACGATTCGACTCCGGTCACGATCGCTGGCTATGTTCTTGGCGGTTCTTGTTCGAATTCTTGGGGGTGGGGCGTGACGACATCCGATGAGGCTGTTGCGAATCCGATCGAGCCGGTCGAGGAGAAAGTACGCACACGGGGCGGCCGGTTCGAATTTCTGGATGCGCTTCGAGGTGTGGCGGCCTTGGCGGTAGTGATCGAGCATTGTTCGGAGCTGATGTGGCCGGGCTATGAACGATTTTCGGCGGCATACTTCGGGGCCGGCGTGTTCGGGGTCTTTGTCTTCTTTATCGTCAGCGGCTACATCATTCCCGCATCATTGGAGCGAGGGCGGTCGCTGGGCGCGTTCTGGGCAGGCCGGTTCTTCCGGCTGTTCCCGCTGTTCTGGGGCTGCCTGATTGCCGCGATGATCCTGCATGCCCTGCGCATGTACGGTGGGCCGCCCGGCTGGATGGCCAGCCCCGCATGGAACATCTTCACGAATTTCACCATGGCGCACTGGTTCATCAGCGGCCCGAACTCTCAGATGGTCGTCGTCGCGTGGACACTCTCCTACGAGCTGGTGTTCTACATGGTGGTGTCGCTGCTGTTCATCGGCAGACTGAATCGTCGATCGGTGCCGCTGGCCGTGCTTGCGATCGGTTCGATGCTTCTCGCCGAACTGTTCCTGCCGACCTCGATGGTCAACGGCTCCGACGCGAACCTTGCTACCCGTCTGATCGTCGTGGCTGCGACAGCGGTGGTCGCGGTGTTCTTCGCCCGCCGGGCGGCCACCAGACGCTCGGCCGTCGCCGCGGTCCTACTCGCATCGCTCGCTATCCCGTTGGTGCTCAACCAACCTGGGCCGTCGGGGTACTCCGCCGCGATCTTCGCCACGATGTTCGTCGGCACGGTGATGTACCGGATGACAGCGGGCGAGATCACCGCCAGGCTCGGCTGGGGAGTGTTCGGGCTCGCCGTATGCGCGGTCATCGGGCTCGCACTTCTCCAACAGCCCGCCCTGGAAACGAAACTCGGCGTCCTGGTCACCTGGAAGCACAATGCCATCACCATGGCCGCCGCCTACCTGCTGTTCGCGGCGACGCTACTGCTGCGCCGGTATTCCTTCCCGCGCCCATTGCTGTTCCTGGGACGAATCAGCTACTCGCTGTACTTCGTGCACGCCCTGGCAATCAACTTCCTACCCAAATGGACGGTGTCGGTCGCTGGTATCCCCGCGGCCTGGCTCACCTGGTGCACATGGGTATTCGGCTCGATCGCCCTCGCCACCCTGACCTACCACAAGGTCGAGAAACCCTTCCTCAACCTCGGTCACCGCGTGATCGCCAAAATGGACGCGCGGGCCCAACCGATAGCAATCGCAGCGAAGTGACTGAAAGCCCTGGCAAGCCAGGGCTTTCAGCAGGGTGATGCTACTTCTGAGCCGAAAGGCTGCTCAGGAGACCGCCGATCACCGGAATAGACCCTGCGCTACCTGTCCCACCGGTCGACGGTGAGCAAGTTGTGCCGGCGGGAGCACTCTGAACGATATCGATGTACCGCACCAGCGAGCCATTGCGGTATTCCATGCCCTGGCCGTTGTAGGGGTAGACCCAGAGTCCGGTGGTGTTGCCAGCCGCAGTCGGCGTCCACTGGAAGGTCACGTCCTTGCCGGCCACATACGCGGCTGCGGTGGAGGGGATCGGGGTGAGGCTTCCGCCGCTCGGTGCCACCACCAATACCAGCTGGTTATCGGTGATCGGGAGGCCCGCCATGACCGACGCGGCGTCGGCGGCGGGCAGGGTGACCGTATAGGTCGTACCGACGCAGTAAGCCGTCGAGCTGGTAATAGAGCCCTGCGCGGATGCAGTCGCGCCCGTGACGATGGTGGCCACCCCCAACGCCGCGGCTGCGGCGAGTTACGCGATTGCCCTGCCCGGAAATCCGGGTCGAAACCACACCTTCGGCCGAAGTGGTTCCCCGCCGCGCGGGGATACCGCACTTCCACTGCACTCCAAGCACTTTCGAGGTTTCAAATTCGATGTGGCACCTCTTGACGGTTGCCTACAGCACGTCTGCGGACTGTAGCGATTGGGCGCACTCGACCCCACTACGGTCCAGGAGCGAACACAGGTCTAACCGATGAGCGGAGGTGCGGGTCAGAAGCCGTAGGGGCCTGCGGGGTGCGAGCCGAGAGGGTATGGCGTGTACACCGGTGCGGGGCGGAAGTGGGCGCTGGATTGTTTGATCCACAAAAAGATCACGGCGGCGAGGCCGACAAGCCAAGTCAGGAAGGTGATCACGGCCGCGATCCCGGTCTCGTTCCCCCTGATCGTCGAGTACAGAATGCTCAATGTGGACAAGCCGAAGAGAACCGACCCGGTGATGCGCGCCCAGTTCTTTCCGGCACGATTCGAGAACGCCATCCAGATCCAGAGCCCGACGGAGATCAACGAGATCGCGAAGGCGACTGCGATGATCGCATCGACCTGACTGTCGGCCAGTTTACCGTGGGCGTTGTGGGTCGCCCTCTCGCGCACGCCCGCCAACTGGGTGAAGTCGTACAACAGACCCACGAGGGTGAGCGCGGCACCGGCCAGCATCAGATAGAAGGCATAGGTGACCGTCCGCGGCCGCGGTTGGCCTGGCGTCGGCCCACCCGGATACCCCGCCGCTCCGAACGGTTCGTAAGAATACGACTCCGGCCAGGGCTGCAATTCCTCGCTCGTCACATCGGCTCTCTCTCGAATTCCCGGACATGCCGGGGTGATTCATCTTGTCACCGATGAACCACGAGAGCTGTTCGAACCGAAACAACGAAGGTTCAGAGTATGCGCCATCAGCGACTCGAACCCCGGACCCGCTGTTCCAAGGGGGTCCGGATCCCACCGGTCCCCGGTGCCGCCGCCGGGATGGATTGGGCGGCAGCTCGATTCGGAGATGAACTCGTGGCGCCCCAGAGGCTCCCTGACCTACACCGTGGACTGACAGCGGGGTGGAACCAGGCACGATGCCGATCAAGCTGCTGATCTGCCAGCAGTTCGCAGTGCCCGGGGTGACACGTACAGCATCTACAACAACACCCACCCGCCGTGAACTGCGGATTTCCGCCGATATGAGGATAGTTAGGCGGGTTTATCGTCGATCACCGGTGATTCGCACTGAGCGGTCGGCAGCCCAGTTGGCTGAGCTTCGGTCCTACCACCAGTCTTAAGTAGCCGATTAGCGCACCGATCATCCGCTCCTGGCAGCTGACCCAGATCCTGGCCAGCTCGGTGCTGACATCAGCCCTGAGTAGCCCGCGCTGTTCCAACCGGCCAGCTCGGGGGTACGCGGGGGCAAGCCACCATGCGGATCCGAGGCCGTCCAACGCGCATGTGATCCTGTCCACAGCCTTCTAACAGTTACTGTTCAGCTACAGATAGATGGGTTGTCCCAGAGCAGTTCCGAGCCATCTCCACAGGAGGACCGTATGAAGCAGCGTGCAGCGATACTGGCCGCAGCGGTGAGCACCGCCCTCGCGGCGCCACTGTTGATGACAGCCACCGCGAACGCCGACGTGTGGCAGCCGGTCCCGGGCATTTCGATCCCGCTACCCGACGGCGTGTTCCGAGGTCTGCCCGGCGTCATCGCCACCCCGCCGCCCGGGCCCGTGCCGACCGAAGGCGCACCCTGCGAAGGCGATGGTCACTGGGTGCACCTCGACGGCGGCAACGCCGCCCATTACGGCACCGAATGGCTGTGCGCCCACAACTGACACCCGCCCAGGAATGCCGGGTCCGAACGTGCGGGCGGGGTGCTGGCAACAGCTCTACCCGCCCGTCTCGATTGTCGGCCGGCCCAAGCGTAAAGCAGGGCAGCCTCGGGGCGCGGTCGGCGGTGGGGTCGATCCCGCGCTGACCGAATCAGCCACGCGCCCGAATCCTCACCTATCGCTGACCGTGTTGATCGGAATCGAACTCCTGCGGGATGCACCACGTGACAGCGCGACAACATCGCAACCTGTTGCTGTGAGTCACACCGCGCACGGCTCAGCTGCGGTCACCGAAAAACAACCGCGAGCCGGGCACACCGATCACTGGAACCGACTTCTACATTGATCTGCCATGGCTATAGTTCAGCTACCCGCATATCAAGCGTCCAGTACATCGGCGCGCTCGCTGAGCCTGATCGCGGCTCACGTACCGCCGCCGCGACCGGTGCCCACTACGCCCGCTCAGCGCGGCGCGGATGGGTCCACCGGCAACAATCTGAGCGCCGAATACTGCGCGAAGAACCAAGATCCGGGATGTCCGCTCGGTAGCTACATCGCCCCCAATGCCATCCCGAACCCGAACGGCGACGGTACCTGGGTGCCCTGCGAGGGCACGATCTGCACCAACCCCAACCACGGCGCAGGCCCGGACACCACCGCCCCCGAAACGTCCGCACCGGTCGACATACCCTCGACCACCCCGCAGAGTTCGGGACAGGTCGAAGGCGCCCCCTGCGAGGGCGACGGCCGGTGGGTCCACCTGGACGCGGGCAACGCCGGCCACTATGGCACCGACCGAATGGCTCTGCCAGCACTGACCGTCGAATCGGCCGAATCCTTCCCGAGGGTGAACGATTCGGCCGATTCTCCGCGCAACCCGTCGTCACACCGGAAGAGCTAGAACGGGAACATCCGCTCTTGCCGCGACCCGCGCGTTGGTCAGCCGCCCAAACTGGCTGGCCGACAGTGCTTCCCAACACCCGCACATGCCGATTCCAGGGCATTCCCTCGATTCGGCCATGACGGTGCTCATGACCGAATGGCAACTGCACGTATCCCTGGCTGAGCTGCGCCGGTCGTTCGACTTACGCTGGTCAGTGCGCATCCGATGCCACGATGCGGTCGAGGATATCGGCGATTTCGTCGCTGTGCAGTCGTACTCCCATATGGCTGGTATCGACCGTGTGGACGTCGAAGCGATTGCCAGGAGTGAGTTCATCGGCCTCGGCGATCATCTTGTCCTGCAAGTCGATAGGTATGGCCCGATCCTGGGCAAGCCGGATATAGGTTCGCGGAATCCGACCCCACGTCGCCGCGTCCACACGGGAATCGGCGGCAAGCACCTGCGCGGAGTCAGCCGGCTCCAACGTATTCAAGCAAACACGGAACTGCTCATCGGTGGCATCAGCCATCAGTCCCGCCTTGAGTACCTGTAGCAACTGCGGGTCGGCCGCGCGCCAGTTGACCATGGATTCGGCGACATCGTGATGGCCGAGGGTGGCCAAGTACGCTGCCACGCTGGGTAGCTCGACGCAGCACCAGGCCGAGATGTAGACGATGCGGGCCAGCAGGTCGGGCACCCTGTTGCCGACGCCGCTGATGGTCGCGCCACCTCCACTGGTCCCGGCAAGCACTACCGGCCCGAACTGCGCGACCCGGCGAACCATGGACTCGACGTGGGCGACGTTGTCTTCCAGCGTCACCGCGGCCAGTGGTGAGGATTGTGCAGTAAACGCCCTCAAGTCCTGCGGTGATTGGTACGACAGCGGGAAACACGCGTCGATCCCGTGGCCTGGCAGATCAACCGCGAGCGCACGGTGCCCGAGTAATGCAAGCTCTTGAAGCAGTGATGACCACGCTGCGGCATTGCCGTGCGCTCCGTGCACGAGGACGAACGTCGGTCGGCCATCCCAACGTTCACTACCGCTATCACCAGCTATGCCCGCCATGAACTCCCCCTGTCGTAGTACTCACCACTCAGCCACACTGGCACACCAATCCGTCGACCATTGTCGACACCCCGACTATCCAGGGCGAGATCGACTGGGGTACACGCAATTCGGGGGATCTCTAAGCCCAGCGGCCTCAGGCCAGTTGCGCGATCAACGCACTAATCTGCCGCGACCCGCGCGTTGGTCGGCCGTCCGAAATGGTTGGCCGACAGCGCTTCCTGGTGCGCACTCATGCCGAGTTGAGCGCGTTCACGAGATGAGGGTGCGGCGACGTAAACCAAGTTGCGGTCCAGCTCAGTGTTGATGACCCGCTGCTCGACTCTGCTTCTGGGGCAACCCGATTCACTCCCCCGCTGGCCGCGCTCAGTGCAGAGCCGACGGCATGCAGTCGGAGGTCACCTTGTCGCCGGTTTCGAGGAACAGCGTCGTCGGGCTGGTGACGGTGCCGGTCAACGACTGCTGTGGCCACCCCGAGCTGCCGGAGACGAGGTCGCGCATCCGCCCGTTGCTGCCGCGGTCGATCCGGAAGTAGCACGACTGCGAGCCGGGGTAGGGCGCGATCCCATTGTTGCCGTAGTGGAAGGTGAAGCCGTTGTCCGCCTCCCAGGTGATCAGGGGCAGCTATGCTGAAATCTGTAGTCGGACAGTGCAAATCGTGGGTCCGGTCTTGCGAGCTGTTGCATTGGCGTCGGACGGTGAGGTGAGGTTCGAATCGACACCGTCGCGACCTGCGTTTCTGTCGTTTTCGATTCACAACAAGAGCAATTTAACGAAGCACTGGCTACGATGCTCAAGCACTCCGCGGGAGGTCCGGTCGAACCCGCTTGCGACGAATTCGGCCTGCCCATCCCGGCCGACCCCAACCGGCCGAACGGTCGCAAGAAGCAGGTGCAGCAGCAGGAGACCTACCCCAACCGCGAAGCCGCCGAAGCCCGCCGCGACGAGCTGAACGCCGCCCGGCACACCACAGGCACCAGCGCTCTCGCTGAAGCGCGCAAGGCGGGCGACCTGCCGTTCGGGTACTACGCCAAGGCTTGGCTGGACAGCTTGCAGGTCAAGGTGAAGCAGGGTCGCCTGAAGCAGAACACCTTGGACGGGTACGAGGCCAACCTCCAGCGCTACGCATTGAAGATGTTCAGCTCCAAGGCGATTGCCGCAATCACCCCGCACGACTGCGAGGAGTTCTTAGCCGCGCTCGTCCGGCAGAAGTCGCGCCAGGGCGCAGACGGCCAACTGGACAACACCCTCTCGCCTGCCACCGTGAAACACGGCTGGGGCACGTTCCGGCGGGTACTCAAGTACGCGGTGCGACACGACGCCATCCCGTCCAATCCGGCCGACCGGGTGGACTTCGACACCAACCGTGCCACCGGGGATCACGAAGGCTTCGAACACAATCCGCTCACCGCCGAACGGGTGGCCCGGCTGAGCGCGACCATCGCGGGCGAACTAGTCACCACACCGAGCGGGGCCGCGTCAGGCACCTCTGCGATTCCCTCCGCTCATCGCTTGCCCGGCTATCCCATCTACGGGCTGATGGTGAGCTTTCTGGCGTACACCGGGCTGCGCGCCAGCGAGAACGCCGGGCTCGAGGTGCGAGACCTGGAATTCCACATCGCACCGAACGTGATCCGCTGCACGGTGCACGTCCGCCGGACCAAGACCCGTAAGAGCACCGGCACTCCAGGTAAGTCGGAATGGGTCACCAGTACGCCAAAGTCCAAGCGCAGCAAGCGCTCTGTCCCACTCCCGGCTTGCAGCGCGGCTGTACGCCTATCTCCATGGCGGGCCAGGCAGCGACCCAGCCATTCGCCACGCTCGCTCCGCGGAACTGACTGCGCCCTTGTGGCCAAGTCGCCAGAACGGAGGAGGCTACAGACCCACCGGGCAGCGCTACGCGGTCCCGCTGGACTGGTCTCAGCCGATGGCCATGGGCGCGTTCTACGACACCATTTTCCGCCCCGCGCTCGGCGCCCTGGGTCTGCCGGTCAGCGCTCCCGAGATACCCGCCACCCAGAACACTCCCGCCATCCCGGCCACGCGCGGCGTACGCCTGCATGACCTGCGTCATACCTTCGCCGTGATGCAGCTGATGGCCGGTACGCACTACATGCAGGTGTCAAAGTGGTTGGGGCACAGCACTTTCACATTGACCCTGAATACCTACGGTGACTGGATTCCCGAAGAGGAGGGCGGCGCAGGCAACAACCTCCCCGAACCGCCCAAGGCGCTCGGCTCTGCGACAGGGCAGCCATCTGTAACGGAAAGCATTGCGGCTGAGGCGATTCCGTCTAACGTGGTGTCACTGTTTGGTCGGCGCTCGGCAGGCTAACGATCACAGTGCAATGAGATCGTAGAACTCCAGGTCGTAGTCGAACGGCAGATGCCACCGTTCCTCGTAGGGTGCGTGGTCCAACACTTGTGGTCCAACACTTGCGGATGGCGCACCCACACCGAGACTCCGGGCGCGGTTCCAGGTGGAGCCGTGTCGGCCTCATTCCGAGCCACCCTCAGGATTTTCACCTGGTAGTTAACTCCTGCGTCCTCATGGTGGAACCCAAGAAAGCGTCCGACGCGACTCTCGTTCAGATCGTCGGCTTTGATGTGCTGGACTGCTGCGATACCTTCGGTCTCCGGGCCGCCCACAATCCTGGACAGCCGAATTTCGGGATCGTTTTCATTCTCACTCGTCATAACTAGCATTCTTCCAGCAATCGCTAACGCTGCGCGGCACTCTTCGCAGAATGCCATCGCTCGCGGGCTGACCTACGCGCTCGCCCCGCGCTGCTCCAACACCGCAGTCAGCAACGCGCGGGCGGCATCGCCATGCACGGCTTGCTCGGACAGCTGGTTGAACACCTTCTCGTACAGGGCGATCTCTCGGGGCTGGGTGATGGTGGATTCGGCCGTAATGGTCTCCACCAACACCTTGCGCCGGTCATACAGAACGAAATCCGTTGTGCGGCGGAAGAACTGGGCTCGACCTGGGACGACGCCGAACACCAGGCGAGGCAGGCTCATCAGGTCGAGCACATGCCGCAACTGCTCGACCATGACGGCATCGTCTCCCACAGTGGTCTGTAGCGCCTGCTCGCCGACTAGAAGGTAGAAGCGGTGCCGTCCTTCGTAGAGGACGCTCTGCCGCTCCACGCGAGCCGCTACGGCCTCGTCCAGATCGCGGTGGGTGTTCAGGAACTCCATGCCTGCCACCATCAGTGCTCGTGCGTAGTTCGCCGTCTGCAACAGCCCGTGGAACACCTGCGGGTCGTAGCCGCGTAACAGCTCGCTCCGGTCCTCCAAGCCGCTGATCTGCCGTTGGTGACCGGCGTACCCGAGGCCGACGATGCGCCGCCATTCCATCCATGCGGCGGAGATGTTGCGCAGGGTAGCGAGCAGATCCGGGTACTCGTCTTCAGCCTCGGTGATGCGGCACCACGCCGCCAAGTCGTCCTCGCTCATAGCCTGCGCGCCGTGCTCAATGCGAGAGACCTTGGCCGCATGCCAACCGGCGCGCTCGGCTAGTTGATACCCACGCAAGCGTGCCGCGACCCTGAGCCCCCGGAGCCGGGCTCCCAGATCGCGGCGCGCTTCACCTGCGTTGGTCACTTCGCGTACTCGTTGTGCGGGATTGCCTTCCCCCACAACTGATCTCGAAGTTGCGCACAATAGGCGGTAATCACAGGATCAGTGATAGCGGCCCAGCCCGGCAACGCTGAGCCGTCCCGCTCGAACACCGTGTAGGCAGCAAGTTCATCATCGAACAGCCACCAATCATCGTCCGGCAGATCCGGCGGTGCATCCTGCCGGGGCAGCCACCGAATATCCTCGCCTGCTTGAAGATTGGGCACAGTCGTGCCCACTGCGAATCGGGTGTAGTCGCCGTGCGGCTCGGTGATAACCCGGACCCGCTGCACTGCGCAGGCCACCCCGGCAACCTCCCGCATGAGCGCGTGCCAACGTGCACTCGCCGCCGGATCTTGCGGTTCCCCGTTCAGGAATCGCCGTACCCGATCCGCTTCCCCGGCTACACCGCTGTAGTCGTCGCGGACCTCCAGGTGGAACGCCCGGCGGTGTGTGCGGAAGGCATCCGCCAGGTCATCAAACGCCAGGTGCAGCATCGCGCCTCCGCTCCGTGCCGATCGGCACCTCAACCGCTGTTTCATGACCGGGAAGCCGAATCTGTTCCAACGCTTCCGGGTCCGTGACCGGTTCGCCTGTAAGAAGGAATGTGCCGTTCCCTGTGTCGCGCAGCAGGGCACCAAAGCACGTTCCCGGCTTCAGGTGCCGGATCAGGCGGTGCGGAATTTCGATGGTGTCCGGTCGGTCGGTGCGCCAGCTCTGCGCGATGTAGGTACCCCGATCGCTGAGAAAGAGAGTGGGTGATTGTCCGTCCGTGCTGTCGCCGCCAAGTCGTTCGAGCTTCATGGTTCCTCCTGTGTAGTGGATGGACCCATTCATCATCAATCCGCCTCCGAACTGGCGCACGACAATTCGGCGCAATATGGCGCAAGATCCTAGTTCGCCTCGTCGGCGCGCCAATACCGTTTCTTCAAGCCCCGCCGCCGGGTTGTAATCCGCGCGTCGGCTTCCCCGGCGGTGGGTGCTATCCAGCCGGACGACGGAAGGGGCGGGCCATGAACGCACCCGCACGATGGGATAACGAAGACCCGCGCAAGCTGACCCTCGCACCCGAGGACGGCCCGCGCAGCTACCTCCAGCACAGTGATGGCTCGTGGTCGTTCGTCGGCGACGACGGCTGGCCGGTGAGCCCTGAGGAATTCCACGAAGAGGTTATGAGCGCGATAGCCGCGGCGACGATCCCCGTAATCGACATGGACCCAGTGTCCGTGTCCGACACCGAAATCCGGTGAGCAGCGGCACTATGTTGGGATTCGTTCTCGCGGTGGGAATTCCCCTGGGCGTTCTGGTCGGGGCCATATTCTGGCCCGAGCGCGTCCCCAAGGACCGAACCGTAGACGTGATTCGCCAGCGCATCGCCGACGAAGATGGCCCACCTGCCGGTACATAACCCGCTGGGATGGCATGGGGGTGGTACGGCAGGCCGTGTTGACCTGTCACACCACCGCAGCAGGGCGCTTACCTGCGCCTTTACAGTGCCCCCGGTCGGACTCGAACCGACACTTGGCGGATTTTAAGTCCGCTGCCTCTGCCAATTGGGCTACGGGGGCGTCTGGGTCAGAGTACCGAGCAGTACGGACAAGAGTGGAATTAGCCTCGGGGTGATTTAGCGGGGTTTGTGGGGGGAGCGGCGGATTGTGGCGTCTTCGGCGACTGTCAGGAGGAGGGTGATGGTGTCGGGGGTGTGGGCCCACCAGCGGTGGGGGGTGTTGGCGGGGCAGTAGTAGGAGTCGCCTGCGGTGAGGGTGGTGGGGGGGCCTTGGGCTTCCAGGGTGATTGTGCCGGTAACTACGTAGATGAGTTCGTCGTTGGGGTGGGTGAATTCGCGGTCGCCGTGGTGGGTGCCGCCGGTGAATTCGAGAGCGCGGAGGTTGCGGGGGCCGCGGGTGAGGGAGCGGACTGTGCCGTCGGTGGCGTGGTCCGATTGTTCGAGGCGGGTGTTGTCGGTGGTGCGGACCACGACCGCGTCGGGGGTGGGGTCTGCGGTGGCCAGTAGTTCGGTCGCGGTGGCGCCCAAGGCGTCGGAGATGCGTTGCAGGGAGCGCAGACTCGCGTTGGTGCGGCCGTTCTCCAGTTGGCTCAGGAACGATTGCGACAGGCCTGTGTGCTCGGACAACTGGGCGAGGGTCAACTTCACCGTCAGCCGCCGGTTGTGGATCACGTCGCCGAGCCGTTGCCGGCGCGGAGTCTCCGCGTCCTCACCTTCCGCCACGCACCCGCCTCTCGTTCGACTGGACCATTGTCGACGCCGCGGCGATTCGCGGCACCATTGTGATCATGCTGATTCGAAGTGTTCCGACACAACCCACCGTACTGAATATTCAGCATCACTGAATATTCAGGAGGATCGATGGAACAGAACACGCTCAAACGGCGCGGTACCGGCCTGATCGGGGCCGACCCGGAGCTCGCATCACCCGGATACACGCTGTACGCGCCGCTGGCGGGGCGCGGCGTGGTCGACCTGGTCGATCTGGAGGGTGAACTCGCGCACCGGTGGGAGCTGCCTTACCGGCCGGGGCGGCACGCCCGCATACTCCCGGGCGGCGTGCTCGCCTATAGCGGTGCGACGCTGGACATTCCGCCGCTGTTCGCCATGTGGCGCAAGTACAGCGGCGGGTCGATGGGAAAGTACGACCCGAATGGCGTGCTGCTCAACGAGTTCCGCGACAACCTGCAGCATCACGATGCGCACCACTACGACGACGGTCGCATCCTCTACACCGCCGTCGAGCCGCAGACCGGAGCGGCGGCGGCGCGGATCCAGGGCGGAGTTCCGGGCACCGAGGCCGACGGCATCATCTGGACCGACGTCATCCGGGAAGTCGCGGCGGATGGGACGCCGCTGTGGGAATGGCAGGCGTTCGAACACCTCGAGCCCGCGGATTTCGGTCTGCAACCGCACTATTGGCGCGAACACTGGCCGCTCATCAATAGCGTGTACCCGCTCGACGAGCACACGGTGGTGGCGAGTCTGCGCAGCGTATCCGCGGTCATCACCATCGACCGCCGCACGGGGAAGTACACCATCCTCGCGGATCGCAACACCCTCGCGCAGCAGCATCACGCCACACCGCTGGACAACGGCAAGATTCTGGTATTCGACAACGGCACCTTCCGCACCGGCGAATCGGTGACCTACAGCCGGATCGTCGAAATCGACCCGGCCACCGGCGAAATCGGCTGGAAGTACCAGGATTCGCCGCGCGAGGCGTTCTTCACGCCGTTCATGGGCGGCGCGCAGCGACTGCCCAACGGCAATACCCTGATTACCGAGGCCGCGTTCGGCCGGATCTTCGAAGTTACTGCGGCACAGCAGATCTGCTGGGAGTACGTGGTGCCTTCGTTCACCGAGTACCCGGATTCCGATACCGCGCAGGTCTTTCCGGGCATCTCGAACGCCATCTTCCGCGCCTACCGCTACCAGGCGCAGGACATTCCATGGCTCGCAGCACGATGACACGCCTGGAAACCGAAGTCCATCCGGTGGACGAGGTCCCGCGCCCGGCGCGGGCGCTCATTGCCGCCGTCCAGCATCTGGTGGTGATGATCGCAACGCCCATCACCTCGGTGCTGCTGATCAGCCACAGCCTGCATCTCGACGACGGCACCGCCCGCGCCCTGCTCAGCGCGACCCTGCTGTGCAGCGGCATCGGGACCATCCTGCAGTCCGGCGGGCGATTCGGGCTCGGCGCAGGCCTGCCGTTCGTCATGCTGCCCGGCGGCGCGGCGGTGGTGCTGTTCATTCAGATTGCGCAGCAGTCGAATCCGGCCACCGCGAGCGGCGCGGTCATTCTCACGGCGGTCGCGGGCGTCCTGCTGGTTCCGGTGGCGCGCAGGCTCGTCACCCGGCTGCCCGGTGTGGTGATCGCGAGCATGGTGGTGGTCATCGGTGTGAATCTGGTGAAGGTGGCCGGAAACCTGATCACCGCGCCGGACGGTCATCCGGCGATCTCCGCGGTGCTGCTCGCCATGATCACCATCGCGGCCACGGTGCTCGCGCATCGCTTCCTGCCCGCGGGCTGGCGCAGATTGTCGGTACTGCTGGGCCTGCTGCTCGGCACCGCGGTGGCGGCCGCCATCGGGCAGTTCCACCTGCAATCGGGTTCCGCCCTGATCCAGACCCCCGAGCTGTTCCCGTTCGGCACACCGACTTTCGACCTGCTCGCGGCGGTGCCGCTGCTGGTATTCGGAATCGGGTCGATGGCGGAGGCGGCCGGGCAGACCACCCTCAATGCCGAGGTCGTCGGCAAGAAGATCGATACCGCGGCGACGGTGGGCCGCACTATTCGCGGCGATGCCGTGACCTCACTGCTGTCCGGCGCGCTCGGCGGCGCGACCATGGTGACCAGCGGCGAGAATATCGGGCTCATCCAGCTCACCGGGGTTCGCAGCCGGTACGTCACGGCGCTGACCGGCGTACTGCTGGCGATTGCGGCCTTCTTCGCGCCGATCGGCCGACTGGTGAACTCGCTACCCAGCCCGGTGATCGGCGGTACCGCCGCGATCGCCTTCGCCATGATCGTCGCATCCGGTATCGGCATGTTCGAACGCGTCGATATGCGCAATGACGGTGTGCTGATCACCGCGACAGCAGCCCTGACGGCAGGACTACTGCCGATCCTCACACCCGGTCTCTACCAGAGCTTTCCGGCCGATCTACGCCTGCTGCTCGGCAGTGGCGTGACCATGTCCGCGGGGGTCGGCGTGGTGGTGCACCTGCTGTTCGCCCGGATCAGTGCACGCCCTCCATATGGCGGGTCACCCACGGAGCAATAGCCAGCACACCGAAGCCGACCACAACAGCCACCAACCCGGTGATACCGAAGTACGCCAGTTCCCGGGAGGGGTCGTAGAACTTGGAGAGCACGCCCGACATCGAGGTGCCGATGCCCACCGAGAAGAAGTAGAGGGCCATCATCTGGGCGCGGAACGCATTGGGCGCCAGCTTGGTCGTGACCGCCAGGCCGATCGGCGAGAGCAGCAGTTCCGAGATGGCGAAACCGGCGAGCACCGCGAAGACGAAGAGGATCGGCACGGACTTGCCGTCACTGCCGGAGAAGATCGCGAAAAGCATGAAGGCCGCACCCATTCCGAGCACGCCGAACGCGAACTTGTGCGGGGTGCTGGGTGCGCGATTGCCCAGTCGGGTCCACATGATCGCGAACAGCGGCGAGAGCGCGATGATCCATACCGGCTCCATGGAGCCGATCCAGTTGGAAGGCGCGGTCCAGCCGAAGACGGTCCAGTCGATCCGCTCATCGGAGTACACGGCCAGCACGGTGAAGATCTGCTGGAACAGCGACCAGAACACCGCATTCGCAATGAACAGCGGAATGAAGGCGCGCACCCGGGTGCGCTCGGTGGGTTCGACCTTCGAGCTGGTCAGCATGATGGTGAAGTACGCGATCGAGGCCACCACGATCAGACCGGTGGTCGCGTTCGGCAGATTCGAGAGCGTCAGCAGGCCGGTCAGCGCGGCCACGGCGACCAGCACCCCGAACACCACGACGGCAGCAATGGACTTCGGAATCGCGGTGCGCGGCAGCGGGTTCGGCACATCCCGGCCGTGGTCGCCCAGATTGCGGCGGAATACCACGTACTGGGTCAGGCCCAGCGCCATACCGATGGCCGCCGCACCGAAGCCGTAGTGGAAGCCCACGTGATCCTGCAGCAGACCGGTGAGCAGCGGGCCCGCGAACGCGCCCAGATTGATGCCCAGATAGAAGAGGGTGAAACCGCCGTCGGCGCGCGGATCGTCCTTGCGGTAGAGGGTGCCCAGCAGCGACGAGGCATTGGCTTTCAACGCACCTGAACCCAGCGCCACCAGCACCAGGCCGACACCGACACCGGTCAGGCCCGGCAGCACAGCCAGCGCGATATGGCCCGCCATAACAACCACGCCGCCGTAGAACACGGTGCGCTCGGAGCCCAGCACCCGGTCGGCGATCCAGCCGCCGAGCACCGTGGAGAGATAGACGAGACCACCGTAGGCGCCGACAATGCCGGTGGCCGTGGTCTTCTCCAGGCCCAGACCGCCGTCAGCGGTCGAGTAGTACAGGTAGTAGCCCAGGATTGTGACCATGCCGTAGAACGAGAACCGTTCCCACAGCTCGACGCCGAACAGATTCGCGAGACCGATGGGATGACCGAACAAGGTCCGTTCGGAAACCGGTTTCGCGTGGTGAGCTACCTCTGTCATGAACCAGACCCTCCCATATTGGGCAATCTGACAGCAACCTCAACTGTTGACCTGCGTCACAAAATTGACGCAAATGCTCAGGTCAAAGCACCGTTGGCAAGGGCCTTCAGTTTGCCAGGCAATTTCCCGACTCAACGCCCCGACCAGCGGCGAGTCGCTACCAAACGAGATATGCCCGGTTTACCTGTTTCAAATCGGAAGCTCACGCGGCAAGGCCATCAGGCCGAATCCGAACGCGTGCCGTACTTCAGCAGGGCCCCAACATCATCCAGCGATTCGGCGCCCCCGAGACGGACGGATGCGATGCGTCTCGAGTCCGCAATTCCGACGGGTGTCGTCAGGCGATGGAGAGCGCGATGCCGTCCAGAATGTCGTGCTCGGAGATGATCAGCTCGGAGATTCCGGCCCGCCGCGCCAGCTCATCGGCCAGCACCTCGGCGATCACCGCACCGCCGCCGATCACATCGACCCGGCCGGGATGCATGGGACCCAGCGCGGCCCGCTCGTCATGAGTCATGCCGATCAGCAGATCGCTGACCCGGCGCACCTCGGTCAGCGGCAGGCGGGTGAGATGCACCTTCTCCGAATCGTATTCGGGCAGGTCGAGCGCGACCGCGGCCAGCGTGGTCATGGTTCCGGCCACACCCACCCAGGTGCGCGCCCGCTCCACCGGCACCACGCCGAAGGCCTGCGCCAAACGCTCGGAGGCGAAAAATCGCGCCGACGCGACCTCTTCACGCGTGGGCGGGTTGCCGAGCAGGCAGCGTTCGGTGATCCGCACACAGCCGATATCGGCCGAATACGCGGACTGCACGCCGTCACTGTCGCCCAGCACCACCTCGGTGGAGCCGCCGCCTAGGTCGACGACCACGAAAGGCCCGTCCGCACTGGACAATTCGCCGACCGCACCGGCGAAGGACAGCCGTGCTTCCTCATCACCGGTAATGACCTCGGCCTGCGAGCCCTCCACGACCCGGCCGAGTTCGACGCCCGTCATGGTGAAGAAATCCTCGCGATTGCTGGCATCCCTGGTCGCGGAGGTGGCGGTCATCCGCACCCGCGTGACGCCGTGCTCGATCATGAGATCCACATAGTCGTGCAGTGCGACCCGGGTGCGCTCGATGGCCTCGGGGTTCAGCGCACCGGTGGCGTCCACGCCCTGGCCGAGCCGGACGATCCGCATTTCCCGGTGCACATCGGTGAGATGCGCGGTGTGCGTCTCGTCCCGAGTGGCATCGGCGATCAGTAGTCGAATGGAATTGGTGCCGCAATCAACGGCGGCGATCCGCTCACTCATGCTGTGTCCTCCCGGCATGAGTGGGGCCCTGCGAGGAGGCTGCCGCCTCCGGACCCCGACCACTCATGCCATGCCCTCCGAGTTCGCCTCGTGCGAGTCCGCACCAGCTGGGTACTTCGGCCAGTCTGCCGGAATCGCCTTGCCGCGCAACCCGTGTTCGGCAGCGGCGGCCACCGCCTCGTCACCGAGCGGGTTCACCCCCGGCCCCTTGGCCAGCGCATGCGCAATGAGCACGTGCAGGCATTTCACCCGATCCGGCATGCCGCCACCGGCGAAATCGGTGCCGAGATCCTCGATGGCATTGCGTTCGGCCAGGTAGCTCTCGTACGCGGCGCGGTACCCGGCGGCCAATTCGGTGTCGTGGGTGAGCCGTTCGGTCATATCCCGCATGAGACCCGTGGTCTCCAACCGGCTGGCCTCGGCGGTGAGCCGGGGATCGGTCAGGTAGTACAGGGTCGGGAAGGGGGTGCCGTCAGGCAGTTTCGGCGCGGTCTTCACGACCGCGGGCAGCCCGTCCGGGGTGTGGTACGCGATGGCGAGTACGCCGCGCGGCTCCCGGCCCAGTTGTTTGGCGACGATCTCGAGATCCCGCTCGCTGGGCTGACCTGGATCCCCGGGGAGGCGGCGGGAGTTCTCGGATGTGGTCACCTGGGTTGTCCTTCCTCGACTGGGGCAGGCGGATTCGGCGGTGGTGGCGCCGGGTCCGCGGGTGCGGCGGCGGGTTGCGGCGCGGAAATACTGCGCCACAGCTCCGTGTACCAGGGATCTGGCTCCCGCGCCTTCGCGGGCTGGGTCGGTATGGCCGGCTGGTCTATGCCGGGAATCTGCACGATGTAGGGGGTCTCGCCGGGCATGACCAGCCGCAACCGGTCGCGCGCCTCGGACCGGATGTAGGCCGGATCCTGTTGCTGCGCACGGCGATCGCGCAGGCGCGCCACATCGTCCTGCAATTGCTCATGCTGCGAGGCGAGTTCGGCGGCGTCCGCACGCTGGCTGAAAAACGTGCGCAGCGGTACCGCCAGGGTGAGTGCGAGCCCGCACAGCACGGCGGCGAGCAGGACCGCGCGGCCGGTGGACATGCCGAGGATCTGGCGTTCGTGCCGTTCGGATTTCGTCCGCGCGGCACGCTTCGAGGTGGCTGCCTTCGCGGCCGAACCACGTTTGGGCGCGCCGGCACCGGTGGCGGAAGCGGCGGGCTCGGCCCGCTTGGTACTGGTTCGAGGCTTGGCGGTCCGCGACGGGCGGCGGTCACCGCGTCCTGCCGGACTGGTACCGCGCGCCCGTCGCTCCGTCATCTCACACCTCGAAAATCAGCCGATTGTCCCAACCTTCGGGGATCGATTATTCAGCCTTCGAACGCGAAACGCGGGAAGGCGACATCACCGGCGTAGCGCGCCGAGTCGCCGAGCGCGTCTTCGATGCGCAGCAGCTGGTTGTACTTGGCAACCCGCTCCGAGCGAGCCGGGGCGCCGGTCTTGATCTGACCGGAGCCGACGGCGACCGCCAGATCGGCGATGGTGGTGTCCTCGGTCTCGCCGGACCGGTGGCTCATCATCGTCTTGTAGCCGTTGCGGTGCGCCAGGTCGACCGCGTCCAGGGTCTCGGTCAGCGTGCCGATCTGGTTGACCTTCACCAGCAGTGCGTTGGCGGCGCCCTTGGCGATGCCCTCTTCCAGGCGCTCCGGGTTGGTGACGAACAGGTCGTCGCCGACCAGCTGCACCTTGTCGCCGATCAGATCGGTCAGCGCGACCCAGCCGTCCCAGTCGTCCTCGTCCAGCGGGTCTTCGATGGAGACGATCGGGTACGCGCTGAGCAGTTCGGCGTAGAACTCGTTCATCTCTGCGGAGGTGCGAACACTGCCCTCGAACTTGTAACCCGAACCGGCGGTGTAGAACTCGGTGGCAGCGACGTCGAGCGCGAACGCGACATCGGTGCCCAGCTTGTAGCCGGCCTTGTCGATGGCGATGGAGATCAGATCCAGTGCGGCGCGGGTGCCCGCGACGTCCGGCGCGAAGCCGCCCTCATCGCCCAGACCGGTGGACAGGCCCTGAGCCTTGAGCACCGACTTCAGCGAGTGGTAGACCTCGGTGCCCCAGCGCAGCGCCTCCTTGAAGGTGGGCGCGCCGATGGGGGCGATCATGAACTCCTGGACGTCGACGCCGGTATCGGCGTGCGCACCACCATTGAGGATGTTCATCATGGGAACCGGCAGCACGTGGGCGTTCGGTCCGCCGATGTAGCGGAACAGCTCCAGGCCCGAGGATTCGGCGGCGGCGCGCGCCACGGCGAGCGAAACACCCAGCAGGGCGTTCGCGCCCAGGCGCGACTTGTCCGGGGTGCCGTCCAGATCCAGCAGGGTCTGGTCGACGGTGCGCTGCTCGACGGCGTCCAGGCCGATCACGGCCGGCGCGATCTCGTCGAGAACGGCCTCGACGGCCTTCTGCACACCCTTGCCGTTATAACGGTCACCGCCGTCACGGAGCTCCACAGCCTCGTGCTCGCCGGTGGACGCGCCGGACGGCACGGCCGCGCGAGTGAGGGTGCCGTCGTCGAGAGCGATCTCGACCTCGACAGTGGGGTTGCCACGCGAATCCAGGATCTCGCGAGCTCCGACCTGTTCGATGATGGCCACGAAACGACACTCCTTTGGCTGCTTACCCGGCAGGTCGCACGGCAGTCCCGTGCAACGCCGAGCCTAACGTGTGCACGCTGCTGGAACGCATCCCCCCGCCAGCTTGCGCAGAATCCCGCGGCTCCCGAAGAACCCGCAAGG
Source organism: Nocardia sp. (assembly GCF_025465275.1). GTDB lineage: Bacteria > Actinomycetota > Actinomycetes > Mycobacteriales > Mycobacteriaceae > Nocardia. The sequence goes on from NZ_JAODNK010000074.1 coordinate 178,793, forward strand.
TTCGCGGCCGTCCCGGTTCTGGACTGAGTGGAGCGGGAGAGCGAACGGCTCCATAGACCTGCGCCTTGGAGGAGCGGAGGGAGGGAGGGAAGAACCGGGACCAGGGGCCGCGAACCCGCCGGAGCGAAGCGGAGGCAATTAGGCAGAGCGGCCGACGCTGTAGGCGGCGGCGCGGTAGCGGACCATGCTCATGTACGAGGTGGACTGGTTGTAGGTGAGCAGGGCCTGCTGCCAGCCGGGGGCGCCGGTGAGGTCGCCGCCGCTGGCGCAGAGGTAGCGCGCGGCGGTGAGCGATGCGTCGTCGATATTGTCCGGATCTGCAATGCCGTCGCCGTTCGCGTCCAGGCCCCAGCGCTTCCAGGTCTCCGGAATGAATTGGAACGGACCCATGGCCCGGTCGTATTGGGAATCGCCGTCGAGCTTGCCGCCGTCGGTATCGGGCACGAGGGCGACGCCGGGCGAACCGTCCAGGGCGATGCCGCGAATGGCCGGGGTCACCTTGCCGTCGTCGGCGACATGCGCGCCGTGGTGGGTGCCGTGCTGGCTCTCGACGCTGGCGATGGCGGCCAGTGTGGTCCACCCGATTCCACAGTCCGGGCGCGAGCGGCCCATGAGCGCGGCGGCATATCCGTACGCCTCCAACGCAACCACGCCGATGCCGAGCGAGCCGGACTGCTCCTCCGCCCACGAGTGCAGCTGAATCGCACTGCGCCCCGGCGCATCCAGATCGATGGGCGGCAGCGGCGCACCCACTCCGGGCGGCATGCTGTCCGGGACAGGCGTGAGATTGATTGTGCCGCAACCTGCCAGCAGCACGAGAGCAGCCGCCGTGACCATCAGGCCGGCGCGGTTCAGAGTGGCGCCGACACCGGCCTGTTTGGAACGCACTCCATACATCATCCAGGTAGTTCGGTTTTCCTTCCACGAACGCGAACGGACGCTTGCTCGAGTCGCCCTGATCGATACGCGTCGGTTACCCTCCCGGCTAGCATTTGATGCTTATCAGCTATCGTTCGACACGCCCATTAGGTAAGCCTTGCCAAATTTCTCGTTGCCGGATACCTTCCCTCGGGAAGCTGAAACCCGCATGTCACCCCTGAAGCCAGGAAGGCATCACCTTGGTGAAAAGCGTTCTCTCTGAACGTAAGACGTTTCACCCTTTGGACCTCGAACGACGCGAACTCCCGGATGCCGCAGGGCGGGCGGTGCGCGCGCTGGCCGATGAGATTGCCGTCACAGTCGGCCCCGGCCCAGCGATAGCCACCACGCTCTCCGACCCGGACCTGCTACACCACATCGACACCCGCTATCTCGAACTCCCCGAGGCCGTGCACCGGGCCATGCGCCCGCCCGCCACCGATGCGGGCGTCACAGTTGTCGGCCGGCTACCGCTGCGCGACGACGAACTCGGGCACACGCCCCTGGACTGGCGGCAGGCCGCAGTCTGGGCCGGGGACGCCGAACGCCGGTCCGCCTCGTACGCCCTCGACATCACCATGCTGCTGCTGGCGCGCTGCGCGGGTGAGCCCTTCGGCTGGCAGGGGCAGCAGGGCGGACGGCTGGTCAATAACATCGTGCCCTCCCCGGGACACGAGCACGAGCAGTCCGGGGCGAGCAGTACCGCGCTGCTGAGCCCGCACTCCGAGGACGCCTTCCATCCGCTCCGCGCCAATCTGCTCATGCTCGGCTGCCTGCGCAATCCGGATGACGTCGGCACCACCGTCTCCTCGGTGCGGCGGGTGGAATTGACTGCGGCGCAACGAGAACGACTCAGCCGACGCGAGCTGCCGATCCTGCCGGACATCTCCTACGGCACCGACTTCCCGACCGACCCCGCACCCCCGGTCGCCACCCTCGGCGCCGAGGGCGAACAACTCACCCTGCGCTTCGATCCCGAGTACACGCCACGCGACGGTGCGGATCCCGAATTCCGCTCCGCCTACGACCATTTGGCGGCGGAGCTCGAAAGGGTTTGCATCACGGCCGCTTTGGCCCCCGGAGAACTACTGCTGGTGGACAATGACGTTGTGGTGCACGGACGGGTGCCATTCACCCCCCGATACAACGGCACCGACCGCTGGCTCAAGCGCGTGAACATCCGGCTGCCGCAGCGCCGCCGGGGTGCGGCCGAGGCCGCCGAGAGCGGCTACGGCCAGCGGGTGGTGGCGCCATTCCGCATGATCCGAGGTAACCGCAGGTGAATACCCGACCGACCCCGCTGCGTGTGCTCAGCCGCAGCGATCTAGCGGATGTGCCCATCAGTCCCGGCGAGGTGGTGCGCGCCGTCGAGGACGCGTATCTCGCCTTCGCGGCGGGTGATTCGGATAATCCGCGCAAGCTCAGCGTCGCTCATCCGGACGGCTGGTCCGTGGCCTACGCCATGCTAGGCCGCGACGGCCGCCGCCGGGTGGTCGCCATGAAGACCTCATACAAGTTCGACCCGCACCACGACCGCAGCACCAAGCGGTACTACACCACCATCACGCTCTACGACGACGCCACCGGTATGCCGCTGGCCATGATGGATTGCGCGCGCGTCGGGGCGCTGCGCACGCCGGCGGTATCGGCGCTGCTGGTGCGCGAGACGGCCCGGCCCGGGGCGCGCAGCGTACTTCTCATCGGCACCGGAACCCAGGGGCGCAATGCGTTGCCACATCTGCTCGCCGCCAATCCGCAGCTGAATCGGCTGATGCTTTACGGAACTCATCCCGAGGGCCTGGAATCGGTGAATCGGCAACTGCTGCAGCATCATCCGCATGCGGAACTGGAGCTGGTCAGCGATCCGCACATCGCCGCCCGCACCGCCGATGTCGTACTGGCGACGGCCGGACCCGGGACCCGCGTCAGCATCGAGGCCAAGGATCTCGCACCCGGCGCTACCGTGGTGCTCGTCGGTTACGGCCTGGCGCCCTCCACGCTCACCGAGGCGGATCGCGTAATCGCCACCAGCGCTGAGCAAATGACGCTGACCGGCACCGATATGGCGGGTCCGGACGGCCGACTGAGGCACGTGGATGCCGAGCTACCGCAGATCCTCAATCACCGCGCCGCCGGCCGAACCACCGACGACGAGCGCATTTTCGTCTACAACAGCGGCCTGGTACTCACCGACGTCGCGGTCGCACACGCCCTGGCCACCCGCGCCATCGCCGAAGGTCGCGGCACCGAGGTACCGCTGTGGGACTGACCGGCGTCATCGACCACAGGAGACAACCCTGACAAATACACTGAATACCCTGACCGTGCCTCCCAGATTTTCCGACATCACGGCAGCGCCCATGCCCGCATACCGCGATGAATGGGAAGTCAGACTACTACGCCATTCAGACCTATTGCGCGACATCGCCGAAGATATCGGTGGCCCGTTCCATCTCATATACCCCGCCCGAGTCACCGCCAACATCAAAGCCTTTCAGAGTGTATTCACAGGCAAGGGCGTGGTGGGCTCCATCTATTACGGGAAGAAAGCCAATAAGTCGCGAGCCGTGGTGCACGCGTGCACAGCTGCCGATGCGGGCGTGGATGTCGCCAGTCTCGGCGAACTCGACGCCGCCGTCGCAGCCGGAGTGGCGGGAAGTGACCTCATGGTCACCGGGCCCGCCAAATCCGATGAACTGTTGGCCCGCTCCGCGCAGCAGGGAGCGCTGATCGCGATCGACGACCTTGATGAGCTCGCCCGCCTGAAGGCCACGGGCGCCCCTGCCCGCACGGTACTGCGGGCACTACCGCCCCATTCGGAGAGTCGCTTCGGCCTGACCGACAACGAACTCGACCTGGCGTTGACATCGATCGACCCCGAGTCGATTCGAATGGAAGGCTTCAGCTTTCACCTCACGGGCTACGAGATGACCGCCCGAGCGGAAATGACTGCCGCACTGATCCCCCGCTGCCGGGAGGCTCGCAGCCTGGGTCACCCCGTCACGACCATCTCCATCGGCGGCGGGTTCGGCGTCGACTACGTTCCCGCCGCAGCGTGGGATACCTTCCGGGGAGGCGTCAATCCGCGCTGGTTCCACAGCGGGCACGCGCCGGCCCCGGAAAAGTATTACCCGTACCACTTCCCCACCCCCGGTGCGGCGATGCTCGATGCCATACTCGAGTATCACGATCTGGCAGATCGGCTGCGCGCCAATGGAATCGGAGTCGCAATCGAGCCGGGGCGCGCCCTGTTGGACTGTGCGGGGAGTACGGTCTTCCGGGTCCAAGGGGTGAAAACCCGTACTGCCCATGGTCATCCGTACGATATCGCGACCGTCAACGGCACCAGCCTGAGCCTGTCGGAACAGTGGTTCGAAAGCGAGTATCTGCCGGATCCGACGCTCTGGCCACCACGCCCGGGCTCGACCACCCCGACCTGCGTAGGGGGCTGTTCCTGCCTGGAGGTCGATATGCTCAGCTGGCGCCGCATTCCGCTGCAACGCGCCGCCGAATCAGGCGATCTGCTCATTTACCCCAATACGGCGGGATATCAAATGGACAGCAACGAATCGGCCTTCCATGAACTGCCGATACCACCCAAAGTCGTACTACGGGCCGATGCCCACACAGAAGACGCCGACGGACATTGGCATTTCAAATGGGACCGCGAATCCTGAGCCTTTCAAATTGAATCTTCGCTCTCCGGTGGATAGGGTTGCGCAACGCATTATATCGACGAATGCCACGACCGCACCTGTCGCGCACCACCTATCGCGAGGAGTACGTTCATGCCGGTTGTCACGACGCGCGTGACAGACCTTATCGGCCGCACCCCACTGTTCGAGCTGGCAGCCACGGACACCGGCACCCGGCTGTTCCTGAAGCTCGAGAACATGAACCCCACCGGTGCCGCGAAAATCCGAATGGCCAAGGCCATGATCGACGATGCGGAAGCGCGCGGATTGCTGCGCCCCGGCGGGCACATCATCGAATCCACTTCTGGGAATACGGGTCTGGGGCTCGCGGTTATCGCCGCCGAACGCGGGTATCGCTTCACCGCGGTGGTGGACCATCACGCCTGCCGCGACAAACTTCGCACGATGAAGGCCATGGGCACGGAGCTGATCTTCGTCTCGGGGGGCGATGACGACAGCCTCTCCACCTCGGCACGGGAAAAGCTCGCCGAGCGAATGGCGCTGGACGAATGCGCGGCGGCCCTGCAGGCGGGGCGGGAGCCGAACACGTACTTCACCGAGCAGCACAACAATGATGCCAATCCGCTCGGGTACTACGTGCTCGCCGATGAATTGCTCGCCGATCTGGGGCGGGTGGATGCGCTGATTTCCGCTGTCGGGACCGGTGGTTCGCTGTTCGGGACGGCACGGCGAATGCGGGATCTGGGGTTGGAGCCGCTGCTGTACGGGGTCGAGCCGGTGGGGTCGATCGCCTTCGGCGGATCGGCCGGGCCGTATTGGCAGTCGGGGACCGGGACGCCGGAGGGCGCCGATCCAGGCAAGACTGTTGCCGAGGATCTGAGCATGCTCAAGGAGGGTGTGAAGGTCTCCGATGTGGAGGCGTTCGCCGCCACCCGGGTGCTGGCCACCAAGATCGGACTCATGATCGGTGGTTCGGCGGGCGGTTCGATCTTCGCGGCGCTGGATCGGATGGACGAATTCCCGGCCGGGTCCACGGTGGTCACGATTGTGGGCGACGGCGGGGAGAAGTATCTCGACACCGTCTTCGACGACTTCTGGATGAGTGAGCGGAATCTGCTCGATCCGGCCACCGAGGTCAAGGTCGCCGAAATGCTGGATCGCTACGCGCCGGCGCGCGGCTACCGGCCCCGGGCCGCCACGCCGCCTGCCGAGGCGACGCACACGATTCTGGTGCCGGCGCACGCCGACGCCGCGGCTTATGCGGGCGGGGCCACGGCCAAATGATTTACGGCCCTCGGCAATCCGATGTTGGGCGGCAAGCGCCGAGAGGGGGAGCGCTGACATCGCTGGCCACGCCCATCGCCTTGACGCAGCTCGCCCAGGTCGCGGTGTCGACCACGAATATCGCGCTGATGGGCACGCTCGGGGTGCGGCAGGTGGCGGCGGGCGGCCTGGCGCTGGTGCTGTTCAACCAGATTCGCACCATGTGCGTCGGGTTGATCACCGGCACCGGCAATCAGGTCGCGACCGTGGTGAGTCATGCCGATAAGCGCGCCGGCGGCCGGGACGCGGCCGCGGACGAGGTCCGGGAGGTGGTTCGATCCAGTTTCCTGATCGCGACCATTGCCGGAATCCTCGGCGGCGCACTGCTGATCGGGCTCGGCTGGGCATTGCACTGGCTCGGGCAGGATGCCTCGGTGCTGGCCGAGGCACGACCCATGATGGTCGCGCTCGCTCCGGGGTTGTTGCCCTGCCTGTGGTTTCAGGTGCTGCGGCAGTACACGGTCGGTATGCAGCGGCCGCAGGCCCTGCTGATGGTGACGCTCGGGTCGGTGGCGCTGAATGTGGCGCTGGCACTGGCCTTCATGCACGGCTGGGCCTTCCTGCCGAACCTCGGGCTCACCGGTGTCGGCGTGGCCACCTCGCTGGTCTTCCTGATCACCTTCGGCGTCTTCTGGGCCATGGTGCGCCGGGATCCGAAACTCGGCGCCACCCTGCCGCTGCGCATGTGGCCGGTGCAGTGGGGGACGGTGCGCGACGAACTGCGGCTGGGTACGCCCATCGCCCTCACCTACGGTTCCGAGGCCGGCATGTTCTCGGTGCTGGCGCTGGTGATGGGCAGTCTCGGTGCGGCGGCGCTGGCGGCGCACAATGTCGTCTACCAGATCGTCTACATCGTGTTCCAGGTGGCGATCGGGTTGTCGCACGGCGCTTCGATTCTGGTGAGCAAGGCCGTGGCGCGCGACGAATTCGGACACGCACGCTCGGTGGCGTGGCTGGCGCTGCGCTACGCGGCGGTGGTCGCGGCGCTCACCGGCATCGTCTATGTGGCCGCACCGGACTGGGTGCTGTGGCCGTTCCTGGACGACACCGATGCCGCCACCGTCTCGCTGGCGCACAGCCTCCTGCTTATCGCCATCGTGCTGCAGTTCTTCGACGCCGCCCAGAACATCGGTGTGGGCCTGTTGCGCGGTCTCAAGGACACCAAGGCAGGTTTCCGGCTGTCGCTGGTGGGGTATTGGATTGTGGGATTGCCCACTGCGCTGCTGCTCGCCTTCCCCCTGCATCTCGGCGCGGCGGGCGTGTGGTGGGGTCTGACCGCCGGTCTCGCGACCACCGCTGCCCTGATGCTGCGCCGCTACTTCACCCTGCTCCACCTGCGTGAGCAGGAGCATCCCCGAGTGCTGGCCGGTAGCCTCGGGCACTGAGTTGACACGTAAATCTCACCTCCCCGCAAGCATGCCGTCACTGACCGTGGGCACTCTGAAGGAAATGGCTTCGCTATTCTGGCGGACGGAATCGGCAAGCTGAGGGCACACCATCCGGGGAGGATGTCCGTGTACATCGCGAGAGTCGCTGAGCACCCGAGGGCAGACCACGTTCTGTTCCACTTCAGTGACACCCATCTGATCGCCGCTGACGCCGATCTCTACGGGGACGTCGACGCGGAAGCGCGGCTACGCCAACTCCTCGACGAGGCCGAGGCCAGCCGCATCACACCCACCGCCATCGTCTTCACCGGCGACCTCACCGATCAGGGTGAGGCAGGCGCCTACCGGAAGCTACGGGCACTGGCGGAGCCCTGGGCCGAGCGCATCGGCGCACCCCTGATCTGGGTGGCCGGCAATCACGACAGCCGGGCCGTACTGCGCGAAGAGCTCTTGAATGAAAAGGGTTCCGCCGCACCGCTGGACGCCGTGCACATGTTCGACGGGCTGCGCATCATCGCCCTCGACACCACCGTGCCCGGCCACCACTACGGCGAGATCACCGACGCGCAGCTGCAATGGCTACGCGACGTGCTGGCCGAGCCGGCGCCCTTCGGCACCATCCTGGCCATGCACCACCCGCCCATCCCCTGTGTGATGGATCTGGCAGTGACGGTGGAGCTGCGCGATCAGCGCCGCCTCGCCGATGTGCTGGACGGCACCGACGTGCGCACCATTCTGGCTGGGCACCTGCACTTCTCCACCAGTGCGACCTTCGCCGGGATTCCGGTGTCGGTGGCCTCGGCCACCTGCTACAGCCAGGATCTGGCGGTGCAGCAGGGTGGGCAGCGGGGCCGGGACGGGGCGCAGGCCTTCAACTATGTGCACATCTACCCGGACACCGTCGTGCACTCGGTGGTGCCGCTGGGTGCGGGACCGACGGTCGGCGATCCCGCGACCCCGGAGGAGGCGGCCAAAAGACTCGCCGACGCCGGGATCGTGATTCCGGAGGCCGCCCGCATCCCGCACGTCATGCGGCGCCGCGACAGTGCGACCGAATCCGACGGGGAGTCGGTGCTCTGACGCAGCGGCCTGTCACTGCGGTGTGTGTCCCGGCGCGGTGTGTGTCCCGGCCCAAAGCGCGCCGGGATGACGAGTTGAGTTCAGGCAGCGCCTGATTCGAACACGGCGATGGTGTCCGTGATCGTCTCGGGCTTCTCCCATGGGGCGGGTTGCGGGAAATAGGTGTCCAGGAACTCCGATACCGCGCGCACCCGCTCCACCTCCGGGACCTCCGGGAAACTGCCGTCATTGAGGCAGAAGAAGTCCACATTGCGGCGCTTGGCCAAACCGTCGAGCAGCGCGAGGCCGGTGTACATGGTGGTGTCCACGTAGCGGACCTTCGCCGCTTCCTGCGCGACGGCGCGCCCGGTGAGCAGCGCGTAGTAGTGGTAGAGCGAATTGGTCACCGAGATATCGGTGGCCGCGCGGAAGCGGCTGGTGCGGGTGCGCGCGAAGTCCTCCGGGAAGGCCTGCTCCATCTCGTGCAGCACACTGCGGCGCAGCGGAACCGGGGTGTGCTCCAGGTGCCGGGTGATGATGTGCCCGAAACGCCGGGTCAGCAATTGCCGGTTCATCCGGGCGGCGTTCTCGAAGCCGCTGCGGCGTTCATTGTTGGCGCCCGGGCCGATTCGGGTGCCCGCCTCGATATAGCGGCTGATCCCGGCGGGGGTGAAGAACATGGACGGGCGCACCGGGCGCGCGAAGAACATGTCGTCATTGGAGTACAGGAAGTGCTCCGCGAGCCCCTCGATGTGCTGCAGCTGGCTTTCCACCGCATGCGAATTGAACACCGGCAGGCCGCTCGCATCGGCGAAGTGGTCGATCGCCCGCACGACGGTCACCTGCGGATCGTCGGCCAGCCAGTCCGGCACTCTCGAGTCGGTGGCAATGAAGATGCGTCTGATCCACGGCGCGTTCTTGTGCACCGAGCGCAGCGCGTAGCGCAGTTCGTCGATCTGGCGGATGCGGGCATCGGCCTCGTCACCCTCGCCGACCACGACCTGCGCGAGCATTCCCGCACGGCGAGCACGGAATTCGGGATCGGTGCCGTCCACCCAGGAGAAGACGATATCGATATCGAAGCCGACATCGGTGGAGTGCGGGGTGAACATGCCCTCCAGCGTCGGCCAGCTGGTGTCGTACAGCAGCACGGTGGAGAACTCCACGTCGGCGAGGTCGAAGACATTGCGGGTCAAGGCATTCGGACGCGGGCACTCGACGGTGTCGCCGTGGTACTCCCACAGTTCGACATCCACGTGATGGGCGGTGTCCAGGTCCCGGCCCAGCCGGAATACATTGTGCTGCTTCTCATTGAACTTGAATCCGGACACCATGGCGGCGCCCAGTACGCGCCGCAGCTCCGCCCGGTGCGCGGTGTCGACCGCCAGGACCAACCGGTGATCGGAGTCACGTACCAGCAGGTACGGCACCTCCGCCGCAGTCAGCTCGCCACGCAGATAACGCAGATCGTCGATCACCGCATGGGACGCGACCAGATTCGACACCGTCGCGCCTCCCACCGTAACCACCGTGTCCGACTGCTGCCCCGACCCGAAATCCACCATCACCGTCTCCGCTCTCTTCGTGCTCGCACCTCACACTGACTTTCACAACACGGCGACCCAACGCGTCTACGCGGCGCGCTGCCGACCTGTCACCAGGTATGGGCGCGTGCCGCGAAAACTGTTGGGCGCATTCAGAAGAAGGGAGCGGACAGCAGAATGCGCGGGATACTCCACGGTCGTCTCGGGTACGGCCGGAACCCCATACGCACTCACCTCACTCGTTCGCCGGGACGCCTGGTGCGTCATGTTTTTCGATGCTGCTGCGTTCGTCGACGCCGAGGGGCGGACGGACTGTGGCCACCATCGACCTGGGGCCCCGGGCGTACATTGGCCGGCTACTCGCATGACCCCGAATCAACGGGGGACTGTAACGAATGATGCAACCGTTATCGCTTCTCGTCAATCCATTACCTCGCAGGTCCAAAGGTGTTTTCACACCTGTAACCGGCGAGCATCACGCGCCCGGCGTTCTGGAGGCCCTCCGCGGACGCCAGCGCACCAGGGGGGCAACGGCATACACTGGCGGGCAACACAGTCCAGCCCGCTGTGTAGATACCCGATCGTGAGGTGACGCAGATGGTAGCCGAAGCGCGGGAACGTCAGGAGCCCTCGACGGAAGGCCCGGAGACGGAACACCCCGAACTGAGCGTACTGCCGGAATGGCCGCAGGACACCATCGCGGTGTTGGTGACCACAGATCCCGCACCGCACGCCATCCCGGTCTCGTGGCCGGTGCGTGCCGGAGATCGACGGATTCTGCTCAGCCTCAAATCCGATCGCGGCTCGCTGGCGCGGCTGCGGGAGCGCCCCGATGTGGCGCTGCTGATCCTCGGCGGCGGCGATGTGGCGCTGTGCGCACGGGGTCGCGCGCAGATTCTGGCCGACCCCATGCCCGGCGCGGAGGACTACACGGCGGTGTCGATCGAGGTCGAGGTGATCGATGATCATCGGCAGTCGGCGTTCGCGGTGATGTCGGGGATCCAGCGCAATGTGCTCGATCCCACTGAATTGCGGTATCTGGAGAAACGGGTCGCGACGCTGAAATCCATGGCGACGGAACGTAACTGAGCGTTGCCCCCGCGCGGCCTATTCGGACAATTGCGACACGTGATCGACATGTGTTCCCCGGCGCCGAAATGAATGCCCGCAGCGGATCTCCACTTCGACCATAATCGGGAAGGGATGCGGTGTGAATGCACCGCGGGGAAGGAGAGATGTGAGCGTCAGTCTGGCCAAGGGCGGAAATGTATCGCTGTCCAAGCAGGCCCCGAACTTGACCAAGGTCGCGGTCTGCCTCGGCTGGGACGTCCGTACCACCACGGGTGCGGACTACGACCTGGATGCGAGCGCCATGGCCACCGGGCCGAATCAGCGGGTGCTGTCGGATGCGCACTTCGTGTTCTACAACAACCTGCGTTCGCCGGAAGGCACCATCGAGCACACCGGTGACAATCTCACCGGCGCCGGCGACGGTGACGACGAGGTGATCAATGTCGACCTGGCAGCCATGCCCCCGACGATCACCAATATCTTCTTCCCGGTATCGATTCACGAGGCAGATATCCGCCGCCAGTCCTTCGGACAGGTGCGCAATGCCTACATTCGCGTGGTGGACGCGGTCACCAGCGCCGAGCTGGCCCGCTTCGACCTCACCGAGGACGCCTCCACCGAAACCGCCATGGTCTTCGGCGAGCTCTACCGCAATGGCGCCGAATGGAAATTCCGCGCCATCGGCCAGGGCTACGCCTCCGGCCTCGCCGGCATTGCCCGCGACTACGGCGTCAACGTGTAGGTAGGCGGTCACCTCATGTCCTGATGTCCCCGGTTTAGAGACATATCCAATAGGTATGTCCTCAGATTGAAGACATCAGGACAGGAGGACGCGTGCTCTACTCCATACCCGAACTCGACGACGCCGATACCGAGGTGCTGGCCGGGGTCTACCGCCGCCTCGATGCGGTGGCCTCCGAAATGCGCGTCCCCGAGCGCTGGCCCGGCCTGCTGCGACGCAATCTCATCGCCCGAGCCATTCGAGGATCGAACAGCATCGAGGGCTACGTGGTCGAGACCGACGATGCGGCCGCAGCCGTGGACTACGAAGAAGCGCTCACCGCCGACGAACGCACCTTCGCCGAGATTCGAGGCTATCGGCAAGCCCTCG
>NZ_JAODNK010000122.1 GCF_025465275.1 Nocardia sp.
CCCGCGGCTCCTTCGAAGCAATCGCCGAACTCTCCGACCGCGTCCGCCCCGGCGTCGCGGCCACCCCGAAGGGCCGCTGGGCCAAACTCTCCGGCGGCGCAACCGTCAATGCCACCATCCCCGAACGTGATTCCGACTTCGGCGGCGGCGCCGTCTTCCACGACAACCGCGTGCAGATCACCCCCCACTGAGATCCCGCCCCCAGTCCAGAATCAGCGAAGGCAACGTGAGCGCGACAGCGCCCCCGTTCTTGTCGGACGCGACAGCGGCCCGTCTTGTTCTCAGAAGGTAACCAGGGCCAGTCTCCCCGTCCATAACCGGACAATCCCCCCAATTGGGGAGCCGAAGCCGGGTATGGCAGGCGAGGTTCCCACGCCTCTTCTTTGCCCTGCAAGCACCCAGGTGCACCGACCGTTTCGCCCGATTCCCCTCGGCCCCAAGCGAACCGCACAGCCCGCCTCTAAACCGCGCAGCACTTATAACTGCTGCGCGACTCAGAGACAGGCTGTTCAATCCGAACGAAAGCGTGTCGCACCGGCGCGAAGGCGGCTTCGGATACCGCAACCTCAGCGGCCGGGCACTGCGACCCATGCGGGCAGCCAGGTTCCGGCAACGGGGTGCGCCGTGCCGAGATGTGCGCGGAGGGCGGCCAGGGCGGGGTGTGGGTTGTCGCTGCGGTAGAGGAGAGCGTGTGGGTAGACCGGGGTCGGAGTGTGCAGGTCGATGCGGCGTAGGTCGTGGGAGGCGGGCCAGACCAGGCGGGTTTGCTCGCCCACGAAGGTTGCCAGTTCCGCGGAGTCGGCGAGAGCGTCGAGCAGGGGTTCGATGCCGAAGTTGGGGCCTAAGGCATCAACGGTGAGCCCGAACTCGGTGGCGAGATCCGCGTAGAAGAGGGCCCATTCGGTGCCGGTGACTATGCCGGGCATCCAGATTCGATGGCCGATGAGGTCGGCCGGTGTGACCGTGCGGGCGGCGGCCAATGGGTGCGCGGGTCCGGTGAGCAGTTGGATGGGTTCGTCGTAGACCGGGGTGGCGCTGATACCGGCGGGCAGCCGCGAAGAAGTGACCGCGCGAAAAGAGGCGTCGATCAGCCCGGATCCGACGGCATCGATGGCATCGCCCGCGTCGAAGTGCCGCACGACATCGAGCTCGAGCTCCGGATGCGCGGTGTGGAATTCGCGGAGCAATCCCGCCGGTGCGAGGCGGCGGCCGACCACATCGACCCGGAGGGCACGGCGGCCGGGGCGCACCGAGGCAGCCGCCCGCTCTTCGGCGCGCAGCAGTTCACGCGCGTGCGGCAGGAACACTCGGCCGTCGATGGTGAGCTGCGCACCGCGCGGGGTGCGGTCGAAAAGACGCACGCCGAGGTCTTTCTCCAATGCGGCGACCCGCCTGGACGCACCCTGCTGGGTGATCGACATATCGACCGCCGCCTCCTGGAAGCTGCCGGTGTCGACGACGGCGGCAAAGGTGCGCACGGCATCGAGGTCCACAGCGATCGACACTAGCGATACAACGCGGCGTTGTGCACCGCCGCCCGAACTGTTGTTTGATTCGCAGCTCCCGGCGCGCTTTGATCGCTAGGGCCGATACGAGGTCGGCGGGCGAGAGGTGGAGCATGGCGGGCACACGGTCGCTGGGGCGGCAGTTCGAATTGCTGTGGGGCGCTTATGCGGTCAGCACGCTCGGGACCTGGTTCGCCTTCGACGCGTTCTCCTTGATCGCGATTCTCGTGCTGCACACCGGCCCCACCGAGGTGTCCGTCCTGGCCGCCGCCGGACTGGCGGTGGGCGCGCTGGTGGCCGTACCACTGGGGCCGTGGGTGGAATTCCGACGTAAACGACCGGTGATGATCGCCATGGATCTGGTCCGGTTCGCCGCGGTACTGAGCATTCCGGCGGCCTTCGCGCTCGGCTGGCTGACCTACGCGCAGCTGCTGGTTGTGGCTGTCGCTGTCGCCGCATCCGATATCGCCTTCAAGGCGGCTTCCGGTGCATTCCTGAAATCCCTGGTGCCACAGGAGGATCTACTCATTGCCAGCAGCCGCTTCGAAGCGACGACGTGGACCGTCACCATGCTCGCACCACCACTCGGCGGAATGGCGATCGGAATATTCGGCCCGATGACAACCGTGCTGACCAACGGGGTCAGTTTTGTATTGTCCGCCTTGGGAATTCGCGCGATCGGCGGGTCCGAGCCCCGCCCCGCCGACCGCACTGCGTCCCGGCTGAGCGTCGCCGATCTGGCCGAGGGCTGGCGCTACATCCTGGCCCATGCCACCCTGCGGCCGTTCTTCTTCAATACCGTTCTGACCGGCGGCCTGATCATGGCGACGGTTCCGCTCATGGCCGTCCTCATGCTCGGCAACCTGGGGTTCACGCCGTTCCAGTACGGACTGGCCTTCGGCGCGCCCTGCCTCGGCGGGCTGCTCGGCGCGCGGCTGGCCCGGCGGTTCGTCACCCGGTTCGGGCAGCGCCGAGTCCTGCTCGTCGGCGGCACACTGCGCGCCTGCTGGTCCGTCGGACTGGCTTTTGTCCATTCGGGCATCACCGGACTCGTACTGGTCATGGTGATCCAGTTCGGACTGGTCACCTGCATGGGGGTGTTCAATCCGGTGTACGCGGCCTACCGCATGGAACAGACCGAGAGCGACAAAATGGCGCGCACCCTCGCGGCGTGGTCGATCACCAGTAGTGCGACCATCGCGGCGCTGACGGCCCTGTGCGGTGTCCTCGCGGCCGCCATCGGCCCGCGCAGCACCATCCTGCTGGCGGGAGCGCTCATGCTGGCCACTCCCCTCCTGCTCCCCCGCCGCATGCCCGTAGCGGCGCCTGCCATCGAGCACGCGGTGCGGCAGCACTGATCAGGCAGCACTGATCAGGCAGCGGCGAACCGCACCGCGAGCTGGGTGCGGCTGGCGCAGGAGGTTTCCGCGAGCACACGGGTCAGATGCTTCTTCACGGTATCGACGCCGATGAACAGCCGCTCGGCGATCTGACGATTGGTGAGGCCCTGCGCGGCGAGGTCGGCGACCTCCCATTCCCGCGGTGTCAGTTGCCAATTCGCGTGTGCGGCACGCCGGTCGTGGTCGCGTTCGAGTTGTTCGACGACCAGCGGAGCGAGATGCCGGCGCAGGGCGTGCAGGACAGCGAGGTCGCGGTCGGGGACACGGGGAGCATCGACCACCGCCATGCCGACGAACAGCAGTCCGGCGGAACCACCGTCCACCACCATGACGGCCTTGTCATTGATGCCCGTGGGCCGCAGGAACTCCGAGACGAACGGTGAATCGGGTTCGATCTCGTCCAGGCGCGCGACACCCCGGGCCAGGATGATGCCGGCGGCTTGCGCACTGCGGAGCGGGTCCCGGTCCATCCAGCGCGCGTTGTACTCCGCCATGAACTCCGGCGTATATCCGCTCTGCACGCCGCAGCCCTCCAGCATGGCCTCGGCGAGCGTATTGCCGTGCAGCACTGCGACTCCGGTGAAGCCGAACCAGTTCTGCAGCGCGTACAGCAGTCGCTCCCGGAACTCGGGCAGATCGGCCGCGTGATCCACCGACTCCAGCACGCCGATGAGGCGACGGTGATCCTCCGCCGACAGCGCTTCACCCTGCGGCAGCGCACGCGGGCTGCGTCGCGGGTTGGTCAGTGCATCCGTCACAGCTCCAATATTCCACCTTTGGGCCATACCGGGTCGGGTGCGCACCCGGCATTCTTGATATCGAATCCCGGGCGCACCGCCCGGGCACAGCAGAAGGATCGACCATGAGTGCAGCGAACGCCCCGCGCCGCTGGCTGATCACCGGAGCCAACAGTGGTTTCGGTGCGGCCTTCACGCAGGCCGTGCTCGACGTCGGCGACGAGGTGATCGCCGCCGTGCGACGGCCTGGGTCCATGGCGGAAGTTGTTGCCGCGCACCCGGATCGGGTACAGGTTGTCACGCTGGATGTCCGCGACGCAGCCGCCGCCGAGCGCGCGGTGAAGGAGGCCGGGCGGATCGATGTGCTGGTCAACAATGCCGGTTACGGGATTGTGGGCGCCATCGAGGAGGTCAGCGAGACGGACCTGCGCGATGCCATGGAGGTCATGTTCCACGGCCCACTGCGCCTGACCCAGCTGGTGCTGCCGCAGTTGCGCGAGCGCCGGGGTGGCGCGATCGTCCAGGTCAGCAGCATGGGCGGGTTCCTGTCCTTCCCCGGCGTCGGCATGTACAGCGCCGCCAAAGGTGCGCTGGAACTGGCCAGTGAGGCCCTTGCCGCCGAAGTGGCGCCGCTCGGAATTCAGGTGCTGATCGTCGAACCCGGTTCCTTCCGAACCAGTTTCGCCAAACCGGCCGCGCTACATGTCAGCACCGGTCTTGCGGACTACGCCGATACGGTCGGCGCGATCCGGGACGGCCTGCCCGCCTCCGATCAGCAGCAGGAGGGCGATCCGGCCAAGGCGGCCGCCGCCGTCATAGCGACTGTCGGTCAGCCGAATCCGCCGCTGCGCCTGGCCTTGGGCCCGGATGCCGTGGCAGCGATTCGCAGCAAACTCGCCGCAGTCGCGGCGGACCTGGATGCCACCGCACACCTGAGCCTCACCACGGGAGTGGACACCGCCGCGAACTGAATGACGACGGCCCGCCGGTAGCTACCGGCGGGCCGTTCGCGCCGGTGTCGGCTCAGGCGCTAGCGCTGAGCAGGTGCGTGAAAGTCAGGAGCAACTGGGGAAGAACAGCGAGCAGCGACACGGGATACCTCATCACGGTTGGAAACGCGGACACCGCAGCCTCATCGATCCGGATGTACGGCATATGACCCGGATGTAAAGACTGCATACAACCGGCAACTGACCGTTCTGACCGAATTTGTGTAACAGCCATCACACCCCGCTGCTACCGTGACGCCTACCCGCCCCAGTTCCGGGTGGTGGGCCGCACGTTCTTTCGGAGGTGGCCGGCATGGCCTCGGTTCTCTATTCGGCGCAGCAGCGTGTAGCGCACACCCTCGAGGCCGTCAGGGCCCTGAAATCGTTGCGGGACAAGGGAATCACCGATCCCCGCAAACCGATGGAGACGCTGCGCACCGCCCGCGAATCACAGGTGTTCGGACCACCCGCCACCGCCGTCCGGCATGCCGCGCGAGTCTGGCCCGAGCGCCCGGCGCTGGCCGATGAGCGCGGTGAAATGACCTATCGAGAGCTCGACGAGGCCTCCAACGCGTTGGCTCGCGGCCTGCAGCGGCTGGGCGTCACCCCCGGTACCGTGATCGGCCTGCTCGCCCGCGATCATCGCGGCCTGCTGCTGTCCATGGTGGCGGCCGGCAAGCTCGGCGCCCGCGTGGCGCTGATGAACACCGGCTTCGCCAAACCGCAGTTCGCCCAGGTGTGTGAGCGCGAGAATGTGAAGGTCGTCCTGCACGACAGCGAATTCCTCGGGCTGC
Organism: Nocardia sp.; assembly: GCF_025465275.1. Lineage (GTDB taxonomy): Bacteria > Actinomycetota > Actinomycetes > Mycobacteriales > Mycobacteriaceae > Nocardia. Next base: position 5,426 of record NZ_JAODNK010000122.1, read on the forward strand.
TCGACGCGCTGCCCGCCGATCTGCCCCGGGTACTCAGCTGGGTGGACGAGGGCACGCAATTGCCGGACGGCGCAACAACTCTCGACGCGCTGATCGCCGCCAATGCGAAGGCGCCACTGCCGACGCCGAAGAAGCCCGGCGGCGTTGTCATTCTCACCAGCGGAACCACCGGTCTGCCCAAGGGCGCTCCGCGCGACAAGACGTCGCCGCTGGCCACCGTGCAGGTCGTCGATCGCATCGACTTCCCATCCCAGGGCACCATGGTCATCGTCTCGCCCATCTTCCACAGCACGGGTCTCGCGACCTGGCTGGTGGGCACCGGGCTCGGCAACAAGGTGGTGCTCGCGCGCCGCTTCGACGCCGAGCGAACACTGCGCCTGATCGCCGACCACGGGGCCGACATGCTCGTGGCGGTGCCGACCATGTTGCACCGCATGGTGGAACTGGATCCGGCCATTCGCGAGAAGTACGAGACCTCGTCGCTGAAGGCGATCGTGATCGCGGGTTCGGCGCTCTCCCCAGAGTTGAGTGTGCGCACCGCGGAGGTCTTCGGCCCCGTCCTCTACAACCTGTACGGCTCCACCGAATGCGCGGTCGCGACGGTGGCGCGGCCGGAGGATCTGGCCATCGCGCCGGGCACCGCGGGCCGCTCCCCCACCACGTGTGAGGTGGTGCTTTTCGATGACGACGGCACGCGGATCCGCGCCAAGAACGTCACCGGCCGCATCTTCATCCGCTCCGGATCACCGTTCAAGGGTTACACCGACGGGCGGCACAAGCAGATCATCGACGGCTATATGTCCAGCGGCGATGTCGGCCACTTCGATGATCGCGGACTGCTGTTCGTCGACGGCCGCGATGACGACATGATCGTTTCCGGCGGCGAGAACGTCTTCCCGCAGGAGGTCGAGAACCTGCTGCTGGAGCGCCCCGACATCTTCGACGCGGCCGTGGTCGGCGTCGCCGATGTCGAGTTCGGGAAACGCCTGCGCGCCTTCGTCGTTCCCGAACCCGGTGAGAAGCCCGACCCCGACGAGATCAAGGTGTACGTCAAGAACAACCTGGCCCGCTACAAGGTCCCCCGCGACGTCATCTTCCTCGACGACCTCCCCCGCAATGCCACCGGCAAACTCCTGCGCCGCGTCCTTGTCGAGTACGAGGCCCCCGCCCACCCCTGAGCGACACCGCGGCAATCCTGTTGTCCCCACCACGACCTGGGCGGTTTATGCGATACCTGCGGTACCAGAGACCTCGGCCACACCTGCGGGTTACTGCTTGGTAGGGTTGACGTTGCACTGGATCTCGAGGTTGCGATCCGATCGCCGCTCGTCACGGCAGGGGATCGCGGAAGGTTGTACCCATGTCATTAGCCCTTCCGTCGGCAGGTACGGTTTTTCGCAAGGCTGGTGATACGGCGCTCAGCGTCAACGCCATGCTGCGAGGGGGTCTTTTCAATCCACTCCGGCCGGATCAGGCAGTGCGCTCAGCGATCAATGTGCTGAAGTTCGGCCCGTTCGCGGGCGCGGTCGTGCACGCGGCCAATACCAATCCGAAGTCCTCCGCCATTGTCGATGAACGTGGCGAGATGACCTTCGAGCAGCTGGATCAGCAGTCCTCCGCCTTCGCGCGTGGCCTGGCCGCGCAGGGTCTGGGCCCGGGCGATGTGATCGGCGTTTTGGCCCGCGACCACCGCGGCATGGTGCTCGCCCTCGTGGCCGCCGGCAAGCTCGGTGTGCGCGCGGTGCTGATGAACACCGGTTTCGCCAAGCCGCAGTTCACCGATGTGGCGACGCGCGAGAAGGTGAAGGCGGTGCTGCACGACAGCGAGTTCTTCGACCTCATGAGCGCCATTCCGGCCGCTATCCCGCGCATCCTCACCTGGGTGGACGAGAAGGACAATGCCGACCCGTCGATTCCGACCATCGAGTCTGTGTCGGCCGGGCAGTCCACCACGTCACTGTCCCCGCCGGAGAAGCCGGGCGGCATGGTCATTCTGACCAGCGGCACCACCGGCACCCCGAAGGGCGCGCCCCGCGATAAGGTCAGCCCCTTCATCACCGCGCAGTTCCTGGATCGAATCCCGTTGCCGCGCAACAGCACCGTCGTGATGGCCGCCCCGATCTTCCACGCCACCGGCCTGTCGCAGTTCACGCTGTCGATCGCGCTGGGCAACCGAGTTGTGTTCCAGCAGCGCCGCTTCGATCCGGAGCAGACCCTCGCGAACATCCAGAAGTACCGGGCGCAGGGCCTGGTCGTGGTGCCCACCATGCTGCAGCGCCTGCTCGATCTGCCGCCGGAGACCCTCGCCAAGTACCAGCCGAGCGAGACCCTGCGGGTGATTTTCGCCGCCGGCAGCGCCATTCCGCCGGATGTGGTGACCCGCACCCTCGACTACTTCGGCGACAGCCTCTACAACGTCTACGGCTCCACCGAGTGCGCGATCATGACCGTCGCCATCCCGTCCGAGCTGCGCAAGGCGCCGACCACCGCGGGCAAGGCGCCGGTCGGTATCCGCATCGCGCTCTACGACGAGAACCGCAAGCGCATCACCGCGCCGAACGTGACCGGCACGATCTTCATCGAGAACAGCCACTCGTTCAAGCAGTACACCGACGGCCGCACCAAGGAGTACGTGGACGGCCTGATGTCCAGTGGCGATGTCGGCCACTTCGACGCCGACGGTCTGCTGTTCATCGACGGCCGCGATGACGACATGATCATCTCCGGCGGCGAGAACGTCTTCCCGCAGGAGGTCGAGAACCTGCTCTCCAACCGGCACGACGTGCTGGAGGCCGCGGTGGTCGGCGTCGAGGACCGCGACTTCGGAAAGCGCCTGCGCGCCATCGTCGTTCCGGGCCCCGATTCCAAGCGGGACGTGCAGGAGATCAAGGATTACGTGAAGGAGAACCTGGCGCGCTACAAGGTGCCGCGCGAGGTCATCTTCCTCGATGAGCTGCCGCGCAATGCCACCGGCAAGCTGCTGCGCAAGCCGCTCGTCGAAATGGCTGTTCCCACCGAGTAATTACCGGAGTGCCCGGCCGGAAATCGGCCGCGCATTCTCGGTTATTATCAGCACGTGAGTTTCGAGTCCGGCCGATCCACGGCGCATATCCGCAGCGACGCTGCGTTATTGCGTGGTGGATCGGCCGGTTCGCTTTCCGGGGCGCTCGCGGTCGCGGCGCACGGCTGGATTTCGGGGGCCGCGCCGCTGGAGTCCAGCGCCTTGACGCTGCTGGTCGCCGCCTCCGCCGCCGTGGGTGCGCTGGTCGCCGGCATCGGCGCGCTGCGCACCACCTGGCTCGGACTGGTGGTCGCCTTGATCGGCGGCCAGTTGCTCGGGCACTTCAGCATGATGTGGGGTTCGCCCGGCAGCGCCGGCCACCACCATCACCATGCGTCGATGTGGAGTCCGGCCATGCTGGCCGCGCACTTCACCGCGGCCTGTGTGGCCGCGGTGGTGATCCTCGGCGCGGAGGCCGCGTATCGCGTCGTCGGCACCGTATTGGCCTGGGCTACACCCGTTCTCATCACACTTCCGGTGCGCTCCGGACCGCCCGCGCTGCCCATCGCCCATCGCGATCGGGTCGTGCTGCGTATTCTCGCGGCCGACGCATTCCGGACCCGCGGTCCACCCGCCTTCGTTCGAGTCTGATTCCTTCCCTTACCCGGCACGGGCATGCGCGTCTGTGTGAGTTCGCCGTATTCGGCGTACCCGGGTTTTCCTCGAACATCTGAAAGACCGCTGGTGACTATCACTGAGAGCGGTGCCGATGCGGCACCGCCTATTAGCCCTGCCCAAAATGCGGAATCGCCCCCGACAAAGGAGTCGACAACTAAACGCAATGCCGCCAATGCCTTTCAGGCGTTGATGCTGCGACTGCATTTCTATGCCGGTGTATTCGTCGCACCGTTCATCCTCATTGCCGCGGTGACCGGTGCGCTCTACGCGGTGGCTCCCACCCTGGAGTCGTTCACCGACAGCGGTCTGCTGCACACCGATTCGACCGGGCCGGCCACACCGCTGTCGCAGCAGATCGCCGCGGGCACGGCCGCGCTGGGCCAGGAACTGCCGCTGATCGCGGTCGCTCCGGCACAGGGCGCGGGCGAGACCACCCGGATCATCTTCAGCGATCCCACGCTGGGCGATTCGCAGCGTCGCGCCGTATTCATCGATCCGGTCACCGCGCAGCCGCTCGGCGACAGTGTCGTGTACGGCAGCGCGGGGGCCCTGCCCACCCGCACCTGGATCGATGAGCTGCACCGGGATCTGCATCTCGGGGACTTCGGCCGCTACTACAGCGAGATCGCCGCATCCTGGTTGTGGCTGATCGCGCTGGCCGGTCTGGTGCTGTGGTTCCGGCGGGTGCGCGCCCGCCGGGAACGCCGTTCCGCGGGCTGGCTGGTGCGGCCGGATCGCTCCCGGCCCCGCGCCCGCACGCTGAATTGGCATGCGGTGGTGGGCATGTGGATTCTGCCGGTGCTGCTGCTGTTGTCGGTAACCGGTATGACCTGGTCGAAGTACGCCGGTGATCATGTCGACAAGTTGCGCGCCGATATGAGCTGGACGACGCCCGCGGTCAGCGCGACGCTGCCCGGGTCCACCGGTCCGGCCATGCCCATGGGCGGCGAGCACGCCGATCACATGGGTGGCGGCAGGCCCGCCGCACCGACCGCGAACAAGGCCGCTTTGGTCGACACCGTTTTCGCGGTGGCTCGCGCCAATGGTCTGGAAGGCCCGCTGGAGATCAGCGTTCCGGCCGCGGACGGCACCGCCTTCGTCGCGAAGGAGCTGCGCCGCCCGGGTGTGCTGACCACGGATTCGATTGCCGTCAACGGCAGTACGGGCGTGGTCACCGACACGCTGCGGTATTCGGACTGGCCGCTCATGGCGAAGCTGACCAACTGGGGCATCCAGTTCCATATGGGCCTGATGTTCGGATTGCTCAATCAGCTACTGCTGCTGGCGATCATGGTCGGCCTGCTCACCGTGGTGGTGCGCGGCTACCTCATGTGGTGGCGGCGGCGTCCGACCAAGGAGGCGGGCAAGGTGGCCCTGGGCCGCGCGCCTCGTCGTGGTGCGCTGCGGCAGACGCCGCTCGTAGTCCTGGTGCCGTTCGCGGCGGTTGCCGCGGTGGTGGGCTGGTTCGCGCCCATGATCGGGATTCCGCTGCTCGGATTCCTGTTCGTGGATGTGCTGGTGGGGCTGGCAGCCCGCCGCCGCGTGACCGCCTAAAAGAGTCGAATTCCACTGAGCGACACGGCCTTCCGGCCGTGCCGCCAGTTCTTCACACCCTTTTGCCGGTCCCGGCGGTCGGGATCGGCTCACTCGTGCAGAACCTGACCTGCACTTACTCGAGGATCTACCCCCTGATGAAGATCAATAAGATCGCTGCTTCCGTCGTCTTCATGTCAAGCGCGCTTGGCATCACCGCTGGAACCGCACAGGCGGCACCCACCGCCGACACAGCTGCGATCAACTACGCCGCGACCACCTCCGAGACGAACACCGTCATCCGCACCGATGCCGGCTCCCTGGTCGTGGAGAACGACGTGTTCAAGGTCAAAGCCGCAAACGGCGCCACCGTCGCCGGCACCGAATTGCATTTCCGCGTAGACGAATTCGTCTACCCCATCGCCGCCGAGATCCACGATCGCGTCGCAACGCTCACCCCCCGGTTCGACCCCGCTCACGCCGTCTACCAGCCCGTAGCCCTCCCCTTCGAGGACAAGGCCCCCTGGAAGAACGAGTACGAGCGTGAACAAGCCGCCTGGAACCGCATGACCAGCACCGCCAGCCAAGGCGCCAGCATGGGCACCCTGGTCGGCGGCCTCGGCGGCGCCGCGATCGGCTGCGTCATCGGCGCCCTCACCCTCGGCACCGTCGCCGGCGTCCTCACCGCCATGTTCGGCGCCCTCGGCGGCGCGGCAGTCGGCTGCATAGTCGGCATGAGCGTCGTCGGCTTCCTCGGCACCCTCGCCGGCCAACTCCTCATCACCGCCCCGGTAACTATCCTCGCTGCCGCGCAGTACTTCACAACAATCAACCAGCCCTTCCCCCAGCCCGCCGCCAAGTAACCAGGCCCGAGACGAAGAATTCCCGCCCGGTCATCCCGGGCGGGAACTCACCTACGGCTCATGCCGGGTAGAGGGCGGACTTCAGGGCTGTGACTGCCTGTGCCACAGCGGCTTTGGCGGCGTGGGTGTCGTGCATGGAGTTGACCATGACGAAGTCGTGGATGATGGCGGCGTAGCGCACCTGGGTTACCGGGACGCCTGCGGCGCGCAGCTTGGCCGCGAAGGCTTCGCCCTCGTCGCGGAGGACATCGGCCTCGCCGTTGATGACGAGCGCCGGCGGCAGTCCGGCCAGCTGTTCGGTGGTGGCCCGCAGCGGTGAGGCGGTGATCTGGGCGCGATCGGCTTCGTCGGTGGTGTACTGATCCCAGAACCACTTCATGCCGTCGCGGGTGAGGAAGTAACCCTCGGCGAACTCCTGGTAGGAGCCGGTGTCGAAATTGGCGTCGGTGACGGGGTAGAAGAGCACCTGCTGCACGAAGGAGACGTCGCCGCGCTCCTTGGCCATGAGCGTCAGCGCGATGGCCATATTGCCGCCGACCGAATCGCCCGCGATGGCGATACGTGAAGAGTCCAGGCCCTTTTCGGCACCATTGGTGGTGACCCACTGCGCGACCCGGTAGGACTGCTCGTTGGCGACCGGGTAGTGCACATCCGGCGAGCGATCGTATTCGGGGAACACCACGGCCGCATTGACGCCGACGGCAAGGTCGCGCACCAGCCGGTCGTGGGTGTGCGCGTCGCCGAAGACCCAGCCCGCGCCGTGGGTGTAGACGATCACCGGCAGCACGCCCGCAGCGCCCTGCGGCTTGACGATCCGGACCCGCACCGAGCCGGTCGGACCGCCTTCGACAGTGATCCACTCTTCATCGATCTCGGGCTTGAAGATCGGCGAATCCTGCACCGAGTCAACGGCTTTACGACCTTCGTCGGGCGTGAGCTGGTAGAGGAAGGGCGGCTGCGACGTCGCGTCGACGAATTCCTGCGCCGCCTGCTCGAGGGAGATACCGAGGGGGTTTCCGGACATTATCGTGCCTTTCTCTGAAAGGGATGCTGCGCTGAAGAACGTTGCGGGTCAGGCCAATTCGGCAATGGCGTCGGTGATGAAAGCGGCAACCTCGGCCGGATGCGTCTGCATCACCAAGTGTGGTCCGTCGATCTCGACGACACGCCGCAACCCGGCGCGCTTGTAGCCGAATCGCTCGACCTCGGGATTGATGGTGTGGTCGGCACCGGAGACGATTCCCCAGGCGGGCTTGGTCTGCCACGCCGCATCCGAGGCGGGCTCACTGAACGCTGCCGCCGCCAGCGGTCGCTGCGAGACCGCGAGCACCCGAGCCTTCGCCGGATCCAGGCCACCGGCGAAAACCTCAGGGAAAGCCTCGATCTCGACCGAGACATCAGTTCCGGGCTCGCCGCCGTCGATCGGGTACGGCGTGTAGACCAGGTGCGCCGCCAATTCGGAATCAGAGAACTGACCCTGCAACTCACCGAGGCTCTCACCGATCGCCAGCACGTAGCCGGCGACGTAGACGAGGCCGACAACATTGTCTGCGACCCCCGCCACGGTGATGACCGCGCCACCGTAGGAGTGCCCGGCCAGCAGCACCGGCCCATCGATCTGCGCCACGAACGAGCTGATGTACGCCGCATCCGCGACGAGGCTGCGATTGGCGACCGGGGGTGCGAGCACCCGATATCCCTGGGCGAGAAGCAATTCGGTAACCGGAGCCCAGCTGGCCGCGTCGGCGAAGGCGCCGTGCACGAGCACGATGGTCGGAGCTGACTGAGAAGACATGACTTCCTTTCTCCGGCGTTCGGATTCGGTCCGAGCGCCGGTGCACTTCCAAGCCTCGCTCGGGCGCAGGGGGTCTCGCCCCCCTTCACCGGCCGCGAAAGCCTCCGATCAGGACACAGCCTCCTCGAATGCCGGATCTGCGAAGGCAGCGGAACCGGTTGAACGGAAACGCTGCTGGTACTTGCGCGGGGAAATGCCCAGGCGGGCAACAAAAGCGCGGCGCAGGGCCTCGCTGCTGCCGTATCCGGAGGCCATGGCGGCCTCGGTCACGTTGCGCCCGGCGTGCAGCATGTCGCGGGCCAGGCCGAAGCGAATGAAGGCGACGTACTCGGCGGGCGATCGCTCGAGTTCGGCGCGAAAGAGGCGGGTGAGGTGGCGGACGCTCACCCGGCCGTGCGCGGCCAGGGTCTGGACGGTGTGCGGGTAGGCCGGGTCCGCGCAGATCAGATCGACGACGGTGCGCACCAACGGACTTCGGGCGGTGGGCCCGTGCAGTGAGGCCGAGAACTGCGATTGCCCGCCGGCCCGCTGCATGTACACCACCAGCGACTGCGCCACCCGCCGGGCGACGTCCGCGCCGTAATCCTCCTCGACCAGCGCGAGGGCCAGATCCACACCGGCCACCACACCGGCCGAGCTGTACAGATTGCCGTCGCGCACGAAGATAGCGTCGGGGTCCACGTCGACGTCCGGGTATCGGACCGCCAGATCCTTCACGAATTTCCAATGGGTGGTGGCACGCCTGCCGTCCAGCAAGCCGAGCGCGGCCACCACGAACGCGCCACTGCAGATGGCGGCCAGCCGCCGAGTGTTCGAGGACAGGTGCCGAGCCGCCGCCAGCACCTCGGGGGTCACGAACTTCGCCGGGTGCAACTCACTGCCGGGAATCACCACCGTGTCGAAGGAACCGGAGGCGGCCGCCGCCCCGCTCACTTGGATCCGTGCCCCGATCGAGGTCTGCACGTCCGTCCCGTCCGGCGAGACGAGCACCACCTCGTACGCCTCGACCGACTGATTGGCCTCGACGAATACCTCCGCCGGACCTGTGAAGTCGAGCATTTTGACGCCGTCGAAGACCAGGATGCCGACCCTGCGGCGCATTGGAATGACGTTGTTCGAGGACATGGCAACTATTATTCTGGAGGCACGACTCCAAAACAAGTCCCCCTTGGTAGGGTGTGGCCATGGCACGTCCGCGACAATTCAATGAATCGGACCTGCTCGACGCCGCGACCGAGCTGTTCTGGTCCAAGGGCTTCGATGACACCTCTGTGGAGGATGTCTCACTCGTCGCCGGTGTCGGCAACGGCAGCATCTACGCCGCCTACGGCAGCAAACGCGGCCTCTTCCTCGCCGCCTTCGAACGCTACTGCGACCGCCGGGCCCGGTTCGTGCGCGACGTCATCGTCGCCGCACCCGGCACGGCACGCGCGGCGGTGCGTGCACTGTTTCAGGCCGTCGTGGAGGATTGCGCGGCACATCCGGATCGGCGCGGCTGCCTGATGATCAACAGCATCGCCCTGTTCGGCACCCGGGTGCCGGAGGTTGTCACCATCGGCACGCGCTCGACCACGGCAATGGAGCACGGTGTCGCGGAGCGGCTACGCCCCGCGATACAGGCCGGCGGCGAGGTCGATGAAGTGGCCCTCTCCGCCCTCAGCGCGCATATCGTGGTGGTCGCGCAAGGCCTGATTCAATTGAGCCGCTTGGGAACTGACATACCACGGCTGCGGGAGATCGCCGAGATCTCCTGCGACGCACTGCCACCCGAATGGGCGGATCGGCTCGTCGCCGCATAGCGCCCCGCGGCTCGGACTACCCCAGCAATTGCCAGTGCACCGCCCACGGCAGAAAAGCGCAACCGGCGAGCAGAAGCGTGGCGAGCTGGACTCGGGATATCGCGTCGATGCGGTCGCGGTTTCGCCACCATGTCGGCACGAGTGCGGCGGTCGCCAAAAGGACTGCGGCGGCGAGTATGTGGACGATCAGCCAAGGCAGCGGCTGCCCGAGGACGATACTTGCGGGGGCACGCTGCGCTCCGGTGACCAGCACCCACATCACACAGCTCACGCCGCCGAGTACGGTGACGAGTCCGAGCGCCGATACCGAGCGCGCCGCCCATCGCAGTCCGGCCGGACGTCGAGCAGGGCTGTGCCGCAACAGCATTCGGATGGCGGCGGAGAGCGGGTAGGCGGCGAAGCCGAGTAGCAGGATCGTCAGGGCAGCGTATTCGTAGGCGGGCCGCCCGTCGGGTGCACGGCTGAGGGCGACCTCCGTCGGGGTGGGCGCGGCGCTCGAGGCCGGCGGGTGGCCGGTGGCGACCGCGTGGATCCAGTCGGTGATCACCTCGGCGTAGCCGGGGCCGAGCTCCCCCAGCGGCTTGCCCTCGAATTCGGCGCCGCCGACGCTGTCGAATCCATCGGTGGTGCGATGGCCGTTGTGGCCCGCACCGGGCACGAAACGTGTGGTGACGGAGCGGTTTCCGGCCCGCGCCAGTTCGCGCTGGAAGATCTCGGCGCTCTCGGCGGCGGGCACCTTCACGTCGTGCTCACCCCAGAGTGCGAGTACCGGCACATGGACCTGCGCCAGGGCCGGCACCGGATCGAAATTCGCCTCCGGGAACAGCCCGGTGCCGTCGATGAATTGGGCTCCCGGGCCCGCGACCGCAGCCGGCAGGGACCCGGAAATACCCTGGTGCGCCAGTCGATTCCGCAGCGACCAGGTCTGCGTCCGCAATACGGTGCGGCCGGAGCCGCCGATGGTCACCACGAAGGCGATCTCGGGTGAGCGCGCGGCGGCCAGCGGCGCGACCCAGCCGCCCTCACTGAAGCCCCACAGCCCGACCGCCGCCGGATCCACATCCGTGCGGGCGCGCAGCAGCGCCACCCCGGCAAGCGCATCGTCGGCCAGCAGCGAGAAGTCCCGATGGGTACCGGAGTAGCCGACCGTTCGCTTGTCGAAGACCAGGGTGGTCACGCCCGCGCGAGCGAAAGCCTGTGCCTCGGGCAGGTATTCGGGCCGCGGCCCCGGACCCGAGCCGTGGATGAGGACGACGGCGGGATGCCAGCCCGCGCTCGCGGGCGTGAAGACCGTGCCGCGCAACGTCAGTCCGTGACTATCGAAGGCCACGTCGGTCTCGGTCATATCCTGTTGTACCGGTTGGGCATTCGCGATACCGGCCGCTGCTACCAGAGCGAGCAACAGGCTCACGAGCACACTGTGCACTACACGCATACCCGAAAAATATCGGCGCGTTTCTCAGCCCACATCACCCTGAGGTAGTGCACCCGGACACCCCACAGCACTACTCGACGGGAGCGGGACTACTCATCGTCGTCGTCGGCGGCGATCAGCTCCACCACCGGGCGCAGCCGCACCCAGGCGAAGAACAGAATGCCGGCGACGGTCATGCCGACCCCGGCCCACAGGTTCACATCGATCCCACCGGTTTTCGCGCGCTGGAAATCGGTGGAATAGGCCAAGCCGACCACTATGAGGATCACCCCGTAGCAGGCGAGCAGGCCGCC
>NZ_JAODNK010000147.1 GCF_025465275.1 Nocardia sp.
TGCGCGGCAACAACGCCGTCGCCGGCTCCGACCGCGTATACCGCAACGACTACCTCTTCTTGGTGGACATCGGCAACGGACTCATCACCCGCATCTTCGAGTACTCGAATCCGACTACCTACGCCGCCGCGGTGGGAGATAGGTAACCGCTGGATATGAGGGCGGGACACACCGCGTTTCTGGCAGTTCTTCCCATGGTTCCAGGAAACTCTCGACGCCACGCCATCAGTTCAGTTGACCCGAATCCCCGTATCCGTAGCCATTCGCGGACCACAATCGTGGGTACTCCAGGAAAATCCCAGGAGGACACCGGTGTCGGTTTGAGAGCAGTTGTGGGCGGCGGCGCCGGGTGCGTCGTCACGGCACCTGTCTGCTCCGCCACCACGATTATCGGTATCGGCGGCGTGACAGGCTGTGCCCTCGGCACCGGCGCACAGATCCCGGGCTAGCACATCCCGCCCACCGAGATCTCCTCGTCACAGCGATCTCGGTGGGCGGTGACACGCGCGCGGCAGTCACCAGCGCGTTTGGTCGTGGGATAGGCGTAGTTCGTAACCTTTGCCCGGCGCAATGCCTGCTCCTCGGTTCCATCGAGCATGGCGTCCAGTAACTGTTGATCGAACGGATGCACCGAGGTGATGGACGAGACCGCGACGGCACGCGGCGCGGCAGACTTCAGCAGTAGCGGCCGCAGTCCCTCCAGCGTGGAGAGCGCACCGTAGTAGTTGATCGCCACCGTGGCCGGGCCGCCGAGGTCGACACCGGCGACAGTCAGGATGGCATCGATCGAGCCGCCGCTCTGGTCGGTGACCCGATCTCCTTGGCCCTGCAGCAGTTTTGCTGCTGCCGAGCCGATCCCGGAGGCCGATCCGGTGATCACGTAGTGCGTGGTGTGGTGGTCATAATCCTTCTTCCTGTGCCACCCTCAGCGGGCGAGTGTGTTCCGATAGATATGCTCGGCCACCATGATTGTGGTGAGATTTGTTGCAGTGGAAGGTATTTCAGGGAGGATCGATGCATCGACGACACGGAGCCCGGTGAGGCCGTACACGGCGCCCCTGTTGTCCACCACGGCCGACGGATCGGTGTCGGCGCCCATCGGCACGGTGGAGGTCGGATGCTGGTACGGCCCAACCTGTTCCGCGATGGCGGCGACCAGTTGCGCATCCGTGGCGACCTGTTCGCCCGGCGTCAGTTCACCGGCCGCGATACGGGCGAAAGCGGCCTCACGCGCGATCGCGCGGCTGAGCTTGACCCCCTCGAGCATCCGCTCGCGGTCACGAGGGGTGGCCAGGAAGTTGTAGTCGATCAACGGCGCGGCAGCGGGATTCGCGCTGCGCAGCTTGAACGTTCCGATGGATTCCGGGCGTACCACCGCGACCGCCAGGACGATGGCGCCGCCGGTAGGGCTGGCTGCCGGATCGATCAGGTGCGTCGCCGAGATGTGCAGATCCAGTTCGTCGCGCCGAGCTTGGCTGGTCGCCGTCCACACGATCGCGCCGGCGGCCGGTGACATCGCACTCGCCTGTGGCCGCAGGGCATAGTTGTTGAAGAAGAACGGGTGGTCCTGCAGGCGCTTGCCGACGGGGAGGTCGGCTACGGTGCGGATTCCGAGCCGACCCAGATCACCGGCTGGGCCGATACCCGAACGCATCAGAATCGCCGCGCTACCATAAGTTCCCGCAGACAGAATGACTTGCGGTGCAAGGTATTCCACTCCATCGGTGGCGACAACGCCGCGAGTGGTGACGCCGGCGAACAAGACCCGATCGATCTCTACCAGCGGGCGAATGACCAGGTTCGGCCGGTTGCGCACGTCCGCGGTGAGGTAGACGATCCCGGTGTTCTGACGCACCTCGGACACGACGTTGAGCGGATACGGCGAAACACCGTTCTGCTTATCGGCATTCATGTCGTCGATGCGCGTCAACCCGTGCTGCGACGAGGCATCGACGAACGCCTGCAGGGAGGGAGTCAGTTCGTCATAGCTGCGCTGCCGGACGGGGAACGGCCCGGTGCGGCCGTGGAACGCGTCGTCACCGGTCGGGGTGTTCTCCAGTTCGCGGTAGGTGCGCATGACGTCGGGCACCGACCAGCCGGTCAATCCCCGTGCGGCCCAGTTGTCGAAGTCCGCGGGTCGTGCGCGCATCGCTACCGCCGCATTGACCGCCGAGCTACCACCCAGCACCTTTCCGCGCGGTGCCGGAACGTCGCGGTCGCCGATACCGATCCTCGCGTGATATCCCCAGTCGTGTGCGGCGTCCCCGCCGACGCGTGCCGCCTCGGCAAGAACCCGCGGGTAGTCCGCGGGGGCGTATGCCTGCCCGGCTTCGAGCAGCAGCACCTGCCGAGTGGAGTCGGCCGACAATCTGTTGGCCAGCACAGCACCGGCGGAGCCACCGCCGACGACAATTACGTCGAAATTCCTGACCTTTTCATTTTTGCTCATGTCTCATTCGCTTCCCTGCGATCCACCGGCTCGAATGCGGCGGGCTATATGGAGTAACGGAGAGTCTCGCCGGTCGAATCCCGGATATTGCGCACGGTTCAACCTAGGACTGCCAGTGCTACCTTGAGACATTCCGCGAAAGGCAACGCGACCGCATAATCGAAGTATGGATACGAACGCCGAGCTCGGACAATTCCTGCGTAGTCGCCGCGCCAGGCTGCGGCCGACCGATGTCGGTATCACTGCACAGCGCGGTGCCGGTCGGCGAATTCGACGCGTCGAAGGGTTGCGCAGGGAAGAGGTCGCACATATTTCCGGCGTAAGCGTCGACTATTACGCACGGCTCGAGCAGGGCCGTACCGGACAGGTCTCGTCGGAAATCCTGGCGGCGATCGCTCGCGCCTTACGCCTCGATCCGACCGAACAGGAATACTTCTTCGTCCTTGCCTCCGGGCCGACCCTCGGACCGTTTTCCACTCCGGAGCCCACGCAGCAGGTGCGTCCCAGCGTGACCCGTCTACTGAGGTCGATTACGGATATGCCCGCGCTGGTCATGGGCCACGGAATGCAATTGCTGGCGATGAACGAGATGGCGGCGGCGCTGTACTTCGACATCGAGGCGGAGCCGGTCCGCGACCGCAACCTCGCCCGGTGGACGTTTCTCGCACCGCAGGCGCGAGAGCGCTACGCGGACTGGGAAGCCGTGGCCTCCGACGCGGCAGCGGTGCTCCGCGCCCAGGTGGCAGGCAATCGCGACGACAGCTTTCTCAACGAACTCATCGGCGAACTCTCGGTCAAGAGCGCCGAGTTTCGCTGCCTGTGGTCCGAACATCGGGTCCACACCTGTACTTTCGACACCCAACGCTTCGTGCACCCGATCGCGGGTCCGTTGACACTCGACTACGACGCACTCGGCGTGCCCGGTGCCCCGGAACAGAAGCTCATCACCTACTCCGCGACAGCGGGGTCACAGTCCGCGGAGGCGCTGACCATGCTGGCGAGCTGGATCGCGACTCCTGCAGCGCGGACCAACGCCCGGACCGGTTCCCGCGAGATCGGCTGAACTCCGCCGGCGAGCCCGGCCGACGGACGCAAAACGACGGCCTGCCCATCAGATGATGGGCAGGCCGTCGTTTTCCTCACATTCTCAGCGCATTACCGAGATTCCGTCTGCAACCATGGGTATCGCGCGGTATCTGCCCCAGCATAATCGGGATCGAGGTACGTGCTCAGCCGACGGATCTTGAAGTCCTGAATGTCGAACACATCGCACCAGTTTCCAGCATGGGTACGCCCGGCTACCCATTCGACACCATCGGCAGTTACTCCACTACTGGCTCCCTCGATGACAACGAGAGACCCTTGAGTGACGATATTGAATCGGTCGGCATCGTGTTTGATTACGGAAATAAACTTTCCGAGCTGTACCAAGAACTCGGAGATTTCCTGCTTACCCCGCATCAAGCCGCGTTTGGGAAAATAATACAACGCATCGTCGTCGAACAATTCGAGGATGTCCTCGTCCTTGTCGAGCCGCAGCAGAAATTCCCGGGCCACCGAGACCCGCTGCTCTTCGGTCATTGTTCCCATGGTAATAGCCATTGCATTCCTTACCGTCTATATCGGACTACAGTCAGGCCGCGAGTGGAAATCGTGCGGCGATCCATTCGCCGATGACATCGGCGGAAAGGCTGCTTGCGGTAGGTTCCCCGGCGGAAATGGGCCCACCGAAATGCAGGCCGCGTACTACGCGATGGGTGAGGTCGACGGCGCCGATCTCACGCCGCACAGCGGCCGCGTCTTCGGGGAAGCCGGCTTGGTCGCCGGTGAGTTCGATCAGCAGCGTCGGCGCGGTCACACCGGGGGCGCAGCGCAGCAGGTCGGCGTTGGAGGTATTGGCCGACCAGGTGGACAGCCAGGCGTCGGGGGTGCAGAACCGGCCGAATCCGGTCAGCCCGTAATTGATGAGATCGGGTCGGCGACCGAGTAGCGATCCGTATGGACGCTCATTGGGATCCAGCGACTGGTCGACACTACGCAGATCGGCATCAGTGCGATAGACGGTGATGACACGGGGCGCTATCGCCCGTCGGCGATCGCTGACGTCACCGGTGTCGGCGTAGCAGATGCGTGCCGCGGCGGCTTCGGTGGCCAGTTCCCGGGCCAGATTGTCGATACGGCTGATGCGGGCGCGTTGCGCCGCACGGTATCGATCGATGAATTCTGGTGCGTAGGAAGAGCTCTGCGGCGGCGAAGCGAAACCATTGGCGGCACGGTAGGGGTCCAGGCCGGGGTCTACAGACAGCGGGTCGGTCTCATCGATGACAGATGGATCGATCAACCGCTGCAGTAGCCTGCCCTGCCCGAGGTGGGCAGCGAGGAAGATCGCGGCATCCGGCAGTGGCAGTTCGGCGTCGGCCAGCATGGTCGGCCGACCTGCCGGGGTGTGTGAGATCCGCTGCGCCGGAGCAAGTCCGGCCTGCTGGTGGTAGAGCGCCGCCAGCGTGCCACCGCCGGAATGGCCGAGGGTGATCACGTGCGCGAATCCGGCCTCACGCAGGAACGCCTGCCCTGCGGCCATGTCGAGGACGGTCTGCTCATGAATCAGTGCCAGGTCGTTGTTGACCGAGCGGGAAGTCTGTGTCCACACGGCGGCGCCACGCGCGAGCAGCTCCGGAACCAGAACATGGTGGGTGAAGTCCTGACGCGGATGCATCAGGCAGACGACCCCCCGGGCACCCGGCACTGTGCGCAGCACGCCCGTCACGGTCGCACCGTCGCTGGTGCGCAGCTCGTGTGCGGTGGTAATCGTTGTGGCGGGCGCCTGCCCGGCACTGATATACCGCCCGGCGCCGAGCCGTGTCGTCTGGGTCATCGAGTCTCCACGCGCAGAGCGTTCTTGTCGTGCTGGGTGATTCGGGAATGCAGCAGTCCGGCGACGACGCTGTACCAGACCGCGTGTCGGCATCCGGTCGCGCGACGGTCGACGACGATGGTGTTCGGTGAGGCGATGCGGAAGTACGGCCCGACCTTGTCGACCGATACCGCCGAATCCTGTGCGGCGATGTGTGGGAGGCCCGCGTTCTCGGGGACATCCAAGACGAAGAAGGTACTCATACCGGCGTCGGTTCCGTCCACTGTGCGGCGCGCTCGACGATCAGCTCGGCCTTGCGCGCAAGTAGTTTGTCCAGGCTAGGCTCGGGATCGGCGGCGACCTCGACCAGCGCGTCGACGGTGAGCGCCGCGTCCAGGTCCTCCTGCGGAGTCACCGGCCGCAGTGCCCTGGTCAATTCGACCAGATATCCATTCGGATCGTGGGTGTAGATGGAGTCGATCGTCTCGTGCATGACGCGCATCTCGACCGGCCACTGCGAATCATCGAGCCGTCGGCGGTATTCCAGCAGATCCTCCTCGTCCTCGACGTGGATCGCCAGATGGCGCGAGCCGATGAAGAAGCCAGGCACATCGTCGGAGAACCGCGCGTAGACATCGCCGCCGGAACCGGATCCGATCGGCCGTTCGAACCCGAAGTAGTAGAAGAAGGCGATGCGGTCGCCGTTGCCAATGTCGAAGAAGAAGTGGATGAAGTCCGGGTGCTTCTCCGGTCCCCATCCGGCGGCGCAGATTGCGTGCACCACAGGGAATTTGAGGACGTCACGGTAGAAGTGGACGGTCGCGGCCGGGTCGAATGTCGGGAACGCCGCATGATCGACGCCCTGGACGCGATGTTCGGGCTTGCTCATCGTGAATCTCCTTGTACTCGTTGGCTTACCGGGCCATGGACGGCATCGGCGCGCAATAGGCTGCCGGCGTCGGGGATGTCCACGGCCAATCGGAGTCGCCGCAGCAGGGCGTACGCGCCCGCTGTCGCGGCAGACAGGACAGGCAGCCCGAATTCGTCCTCGGCGCGTTGCACCAGATCCAGTGACGGCATCTGCACACAGGCCGAGATCACCAGCGCATCAACATCTTTCAAGTCCAGTTGGCGCGCCGCATCGAGTACCTGCGCCCCGGGGATGCGGCCGACTTCGCCGTTGTCCTCGACTTCGAGGGCCCGCCAATCGGATACCGCGAAACCTTCCGACTCCAGATAGGCCACCACCTGCTCGGCGAGCGGCCGCACATAGGGCGTGACCAGCGCGATGCGTTGAGCCCGGAGTGCGCGTAGCCCTTCGGTCAACGCACCCGCACTGGACAGCACGGCCGCGGCGCTCTCACCGGCCAGCAGCTGACGTGCGATCGAGTCCTCGACTCGACGGTGCTCGCCCGGTCCGCCGACCATCACCGCGACGAGGCACGCGTACAGCACCGCGTCGACGCCGGCGTCACCGAGCTCAAGTATGCAGCGCTCCCGCTGAGTGTTCATGGCGCGCAACTGTTCCGGCGACACGGTGTGCATCCGCATCCGGCTCGAATGGAACGAAAATTCGGCGGTCCGATGGCGACCCAGGATTCGAGGCATCTCGGTCTCGACGGTCACGTTCGAACTCGGTACTACCAGCCCGATCCGGAATTGACTCATGTGTCTAGTTTTCAACACGAGTGTCGAACTGTCAACCCCGCGACGTCCCCAAGCACAAAAAAACCGCCCGGCGCATGATGCGGCGGGCGGTGGTGATCATCGAAAGATGATCGATCAAACCTGTTCCGGCAGTAAGCGTTTGAGCGTTTCAAGGCCCGCACTCATGGTGGCGAGGGCGGCGCCGACCGACTCGGGCCCCTGGGGTCCGCGAACGATCAGCACGTCGACCGCCGATTGACTGATCTGTGCTGCCACCGCATCGATCTCGATCCCGATCCCCGGGTGGTACCACCAGGCGACCCAGTTGCACATGCCCAGCACGGTGAACGCCGCAACCTGCGGATCCAGCCGCTTGAACTCTCCCGCCGCGATGCCCTCCTCGATCAGCCCGGCCAACTCGGTCAGCACGGTGCGCCGCGCCTGCCGATGAAGGGTCCGCAGCGGCTCGGGAACCAACGCCTCGGAGCGGTCCAGGACGCGGAACTGATTCGGCGATTCGGCACGCTGACGCACCAGTGTGCCGCTCAATTCCCGTAGCTTCCCCTCGGCGGAAAGATCGGTTCGCTGCCGCAGCGCGGTGAGCGATTCAGCGAGGTTCAGACCGATCTGCTCCACCAGCATGGCGAGCAGATCCTCTTTGCTCGACACGTAGTGGTAGAGCGCCGGTCTGGATATCCCGACCGCATCGGCAACATCCTTGAGAGTGGTGGTTTCGTACCCTTTTTCGGCGAACAACGAGGTCGCCCGGTCCAGCAACTCGCGGGTCACCAGAGTGCGCCGCGCGTTGGTACGACGGCGACCTTCGGCCTGCGTCGCCTCCGGGGCCTCCCCGCTACCTGCTGTCATCGTCGAATCGTAACGATTTCCCGGCCGCGGTCCCGGAGGATGGGCTCGGCGCGATTCTCCGCGCCGGAGATGGTGACGTCATGGTGAAGTCCTTTCCGGTCTACAGGCGGACCAGGCCGCCGTCGGCCATGATCGTCTGCCCGGTCACCCAGCCGCTGTCCTCACCGGCCAGGAACAGCACGGTGCCGACGATGTCCTGCGCGGTACCGGGTCGTTTGATCGACTGCGAGTTGGATAGCTCCGCGATCACGGCCGGGTCGATATGGGTGTGACCACCAGGTGTCAGCGACGCGGTCGGTCCGACGGCATTGACTGTGATGCCTTGCTTACCAACATCATTCGCCAAACCTCGAGTAAATCCGATCACCCCCATCTTGCTGGCTATGTAGTGCGACAGCCCTGTGGCCGGCAGCGCGACCGAGTTCGAGGTGATGTTGACGATCCGGCCCCAGCCACCCTCCGCCATGAGCGGTAGCACCGCCTTGACCATGAGGAACTGGGAATCCAGATTGATCCGATGGACGCGCCGCCACAACTCGTAGTCGACTTCGTCGAATGGCACGTTGGGGTAGATCCCGGCATTGTTCACCAGAATGTCGCCGCGCCCGAATTCCTCGCGCAGCACCGCAGATACCCGGGGGGTGATATCCGGGTCGGAGACATCGCCGGACACTGCGATACCCCGAACTCCCAGCGACTCTACTTCTTTCACGGTGTCGATGGCCTCGTTCAGGTCGACGGCGACGATGTCGATGCCGCGACCCGCGAGACCGACGCTGATGGCCCGGCCGAAACCCTGCGCCGCACCGGTTACTACAGCGACTCTCCGATTGGTAGGCATATGCGTTGTCCTCACTCTAGAAGGGGTAGGAGGGAATCTCGGTACGGCTGGTGAGCCACTGCCATTCGGTGAACTGGTCCGCATTGGTGAGTGTGCTGTGGTTGAACCCGTTGCCCGAGTCGCCGACTCCGCCGATCGGGCCGTACACCTCGTGCAGGACGGTCTGGTCGTTGATGTGGACCACGCCGGCGTGCAGCCGATCGGCCACCAGCTGGGCGCGCGTCACATCAGCCGAGACCACGGCCGCGACAAGTCCGTAATTGGTGCGGTTGGCCAGCGCGATCGCCTCCTCGTCATCGCGGAAGGTGGTAATCGGCGCGATCGGGCCGAATATCTCCTCGTCGAATGCGGCCATGCCCGGAGTAACCCCGGCCAGGACGGTCGGCTCGAAGAACAGCCCGGCGCGGGATCCGCCGGCCAGGACTCGGGCACCGGCGGCCGCCGAATCGGTGACGATCTTCTCCGCATGCGCGGCCTGGCGCTCGTTGACGATCGGCCCCAGATCGACGTCGTCTGTAAGCGGGTTTCCGACGGTGAGCGCCTTGGTCTTTCGCACCAGGATGTCGAGGTAGGCATCGGCGACCCGCTCGTGAACCAGGTGGCGGCCCGCAGTGAGGCAGATCTGGCCCTGGTGGA
The DNA here is from genome assembly GCF_025465275.1 of Nocardia sp. Classification (GTDB taxonomy): domain Bacteria; phylum Actinomycetota; class Actinomycetes; order Mycobacteriales; family Mycobacteriaceae; genus Nocardia. The sequence continues at coordinate 9,295 of NZ_JAODNK010000147.1, forward strand.
AATACGATCCGAAGGCGCCGGCACTGGCAGCGGCCTCGAGATCGGCGTCGTCGAGCACGATGTAGGGGTTGTTGCCGCCCAGCTCCAGGGAGACCCGCTTGAGCGCGCCGCCCGCGACCGACCCGACATTACGGCCGCCGCGGGTCGAACCGGTAAAGCTGATCATGTCGACGGCCGGTTCCTTGACCAGAGCCTGCCCGGTCTCGATGGCGCCGGGCAGCACATGCAGCAATCCCCGGGGGAGACCGGCATCTTCGAGCAGTTCGGCGAACAGGAAGCCGCCCACCGAAGGCGTCTGCACATCGGGCTTGAGCAGCACCGCATTGCCCATCACCAGCGCGGGGGCGACAGCGCGCGTGCCGAGCAGCAAGGGGGAATTCCACGGCGTGATGACGCCGACCACGCCGAGCGGAATGCGCCGGGCGATACTGTGCCGCCCCACTTCGGCACTCGCTACGACGGACCCCGTCGGCGCACTGCCGAGATTGGCGGCTTCGAGCGCTTCGCGCGAGGTCATGCGCACTTCCCACTCGGCCTTGGCCCGCGGGGACCCGGTCTCCCGGATCATCCGCTCGGCGATCTGTGCACTGTGCTCGAGCAGCAGCTGGGAAAACCGGCGCAGCACATCGCCGCGGACCGGGCCCGGCACCTGCGCCCATTCCGCCTGTGCCGCATGCGCATCGGAGGCAGCGGCGGCGACGTCGCTCTCCGAAGCAATGCCCGTATAGCCCAGCACCTCGCCGGTGGCCTTCTCGGTGATCGGCGCCGTGCCCAGGCCGGGCTCCTTCCAGCCACCGCTGTAGATCTTGCCGTTCCATCCGCCGTCCTCGGCGAACGCGCTCCACGCGGTATGGGGAGTTGTTGTTGCACTGAGCATTTCGATGATCTCCTTTGAACTGTGCCGGCACCGCTCGGCCTCATCGACGTCGGTGGGCGACGGGCGCTTACCAACGATGAACCGGGACAGCCAGATTTGTCAACACATGCGTCGATAACCTGACATTGCCGTTGACTCCGGGCGCGGGTCGTCGTAAATTCGAGGCATGAACGCGACGGCTGGTTCCCACACCGATATCGAGCTCACCCTGGAAGAACTCGTCCCGTACCCGGCCGACATGGCTGCCCGGTACCGGGCAGCCGGCTACTGGACCGGCAGATCACTGCCATCGGAGTTGAGCTCGGCTGCGGCACAGTACGCCGACCGCATCGCCTTGGTCACCCCCGAGCACAGCTGGTCCTATCGCGAATTGTTCGGTACCGCAGAACGATTCGCCGGTGGCCTACTGACCAGGACCAGCCTCTGGCCGGGCGATGCGGTGATGTTCCAGATGGGCAATGTCGCCGAGACCGTCGTCGCCTACCTCGGCTGCCTCCTGGCAGGCATGCGCCCCGTCTGCACACTCCCCCAGCACGGGGTGCGCGAGATCGAGATCCTTGCAGGCCATATCGGAGCCCGCGGCTTGATCCTGCAGGCCGATTTCGGACGCGGCCAACTCCTGGACAATGCGCGCACACTGATCGACCGGGGTGTTATCGACGACGTAATCATCGCCCGCGGAACGGCTTTCGACGATGCCGTCGGCTTCGACGAACTACTGCGGCCGACCCGGCTCGATGACCCCGGCCTGCTGCCCTATCACGTCCTGGGCCCCGAACGGATCGCCGTCTTCCAACTCTCCGGCGGCACAACCGGTTTGCCCAAGGTCGCGCCCCGGCTGCACGAGGAATACACCTACAACGCCAAGGCGTGGGCCGAAACCCTGGGCTGGGGGCCCGGCACAGTCGCACTGTACCCACTGCCGATCATGCATAACGCCGGCATTCAGGTGGCCCTGCAACCAGCGCTGCTCAGTGGCGCCACCCTGGTCCTTTCGCCCTCCGCCGACATCGACATGCTCCTCGATCTCATCGAGGCCACCCGGCCCGACAGCATGCCGCTCGTCCCGCCGGCGCTGGCCATCCGGCTGCTCGAACACCCCCGGACTCGTACGGTGGATCTGTCGTCCCTCCGTGACTTCATCGTCGGCGGGCAGAAGCTTCCGGTCGAGATCACCGAACGACTGCGTGACGAACTCGGAATCGCGGTCCGTCAGAAGTTCGGCATGGCCGAGGGCATGTTCCTCGTCACCCCGGCCGGCGCGAGCGAATCGGTTCGCCATCACAGCGTCGGCCGGCCCATCTCGCCCGCTGATGAAATCCGCATCCTCGAGCCCGATACCGGTATCGAGGTTCAATTGGGCGAAATCGGCGAACTCTGCGTGCGGGGCCCCTATACGATCCGCGGCTACTACCGTGCCGCGCAACATAATGCGAAGGCATTCACCTCCGATGGGTTCTACCGCACGGGCGACCTGGCCCAGCGATCGGTGATCGACGGCCAGGTGTGCTATTCCGTCATGGGCCGCACCAAGGACGTCATCAACCGCGGTGTCGAGAAGATCCACGCCGAAGAAGTCGAAGAATTGATCGTCCGCCACCCGGATGTGCGCACCGCCGCCCTCGTCGCGATGCCCGACCCCATTCTGGGCGAGCGCGGCTGCGCCTACCTCGTACAGGAATCCGGCACCGCGCTGCTTTCCGTCGCTACCTTGGGCGAGTTCCTCCTCGCGCAGGGCCTGGCAAAATACAAGCTGCCCGAACGCATCGAGATCGCCGACATACTCCCGCTATCCAACGTCGGCAAGGTTTCCAAGAAGGACCTCCGCGCGGATATCGAGCAAAAGCTCGCGGACGAGCAGTAATCCGCTGCGGCCCTACGGCCCCTGCCTCACATTTGCCTATACGACAACAGCTTTCGCGCGCACGCGCGCACTCTGAAAGATACGCATATTTCTTCCTAGGACGCACAGTGCGCCCCTGAATAGGAATCCGCCGAACACGGAAGGCGCTGAACCAGATATGCAAAGACTTCAAGGAAAAGTAGCCCTTATCAGTGGCGCAGCCCGCGGGATGGGCGCCCAACATGCTCGAGCCATCGTCGCCGAAGGCGGTCGAGTCGTGATCGGTGACGTACTGGATGCAGAAGGGAAGGAGCTCGCCCGCGAACTCGGCGCAGAGAACGCGATATCCACCCGCTTGGATGTTTCGGACTTCTCGTCCTGGCAGGAGGCTGTCCAACTCGCCGAGCAGACCTTCGGCCGCCTGAACGTGCTCGTGAACAATGCCGGCATCATGAACTCCGGGCCCCTGGACGAGTACGGTCTCGATCAGTGGGACAAGATCATCGCAGTCAATCTGACCGGCCAATTCCTCGGTGCAAAGGCGGCAATACCCAGTCTCCGTGCCGCGGCGCCCGCCTCGATCATCAATATTTCCTCGACCGCCGGATTCAGAGGGTACGCGGAACTTCACGGCTACACCGCCTCGAAGTTCGGGGTTCGTGGTCTTACGAAGTCCTTGGCCGTGGAACTCGCGAACCAGAACGTCAGGGTCAACTCGGTGCACCCTGGCGCCGTGGCTACGGCGATGACGGATGGCCTCGACGTTGCCGGACTGAACCCGCTCGGCCGGCGCGGGCAGCCTGCGGAGTTGTCCAGCCTGATCGTCTATCTGGCCAGCGACGAGTCCAGTTTTGCCATCGGCGGCGAGTTCATAGTGGACGGGGGCGAATTGGCGGGCAGCGGTCCTATCACGGGCAAATAGATACGAATCCTTCAAAGCACACCAACCAAAGGATGATCATGGCTGGAAACCCGCACCACATTTCGCTCGAACCCGCCGCGCAGGCATTCGTCGACGCGACATCCGAGCCGCCCTTTCTATATCAGCTCGAACCGGACGAGGGCCGCAAGGCGGTCGACGGAGTACAGGACAGCCCGATCTTCAAGCCGGAGATCGATGAGGAGTGGATCACCGTCGACGGCGGCCCGACCGGGTCGGTGCGGGTGCGCATCGTCAAACCTGTTGGCAACACCGGTGTTCTGCCAGTGATCGTGTACACCCACGGCGCGGGTTGGGTTTTCGGCGACGCGCACACCCACGACCGTCTGGTGCGTGACCTCGCGGTCGGCACCGGCGCCGCCGTGGTGTTCCCCGAATACGATCGGTCGCCGGAGGTGCGGTACCCGGTCGCCAATGAGCAGTCCTATCGAGTTGCCCAGTGGGTCAGCACAAACGGCGCCGAGAAGGGCCTCGACGCATCGCGCATCGCGATTGCGGGCGATTCGGTCGGCGGCAATATGGCCATTGCGCTGACCCTCATGGCGAAGGAGCGCGGCGATGTCACTTTCCGCCAGCAGGTGCTGTTCTACCCGGTGACCGACGCGAACTTCGATACCGGTTCCTACCACGAGTTCGCCGAGGGCTACTTCCTCGCCCGCGAGGGCATGCAGTGGTTCTGGGATCAGTACACCACCAGCGAATCCGACCGCGCCCAGATCACCGCGTCGCCGCTGCGTGCCACCACGGAACAGCTGGCCGGACTGCCGCCCGCACTCGTCATCACCGGCGAGGCCGACATACTACGCGATGAGGGCGAGGCGTACGCAGCGAAACTACGGACCGCCGGAGTGCCGGTGACCGCGGCACGGTACGGCGGCATTGTGCACGACTTCGTCATGCTCAACACCCTGCACGATACGCAGGCCGCCAAAGCCGCCGTGGCCCAGGCTATCTCGGTCCTATCCACCGCTCTGCACGCACAAGGATAGAAGCCCTGGAAGATCGCCGAGCACCTTGCCGGAGTGGGACCGGCCGACCACAAAGGGCAGGGTGGTAGCGAAAGACAACAGTGCGGCCGGTTGACGCTGCCGTTGCCGCAACACAACATTTCCTCACGAGAGGAGTCCGTGCACCTGTGCCACTGGAAGATCTCGCAAAGAGATCAGTCCTGGCCTGGCTGCACACACTGCTCCGATGGCGTTGACCGCCTTGGCTGCGGTCGCGACCACGCCCGCCTGGTTGTGGTCGACGCCATCGAGGCCTACGTGAACGTTGATCTCGACGCCGGGATGCCCAGTCACGACGACGCGATGCACACCTGGTCGCCCCTCGGGCGGCGACGGCCACTCGGGCGCGACCGCCTCGGTAAGCCGGTTGACGTGCTCCATGACAATCGCGGACCGTCCCTCGACGATGCCCTCGACTCCGAAACGCACGGCGGCGACCTGACCGGGTTCGACCCGCATCATCGTGCAGTCGATCGGCTCGACCGCCACCCATGTCTCGTAGCGTTCGCGCATCTCCTCGACGATGACACCGAGCTCATCGGCGAGAAGTCGGATCGGTCCGCCCCAAATTGAAGTAAGTACGCCGGGTTGAAACAGCGTTGGGATGTTGTCCGGCTTCGTGCCGAAACCGAAGCTCGCGCCGGTAAACGCCGCGTCGTCATAACTGCCGTAGTCGAAGACCTCCTGGACAAGGATGTGGTCTGCCCGCTCGGTGAGGCTCAGTGCCGCAAGCGGCAAGAGGTCCCCGGAGAATCCGGGGTCGATGCCGTTGACGTACATGGTGGATCCTCCGGAGGCACATGCGGCCGCTATCGGGTCGAGCAGCCACCGATCGGCGTGTGGCGGGTACACCAACCACACCAGAGACGTTGCGACCACGTTCGTGCCGGCGGCGAGAAAGGCGGTGATCTCCGCAAGTGCCTGTTCCGGACGTGTCTCGGCCTGCGAGGTATAGACGACGCAGTCGGCGCCAAGCGATACGAGCGCACCCAGATCGTCGGTCGCGTGAATGCCCGTCGGTTCGGCGGCCCCGCAGAGTTCGGCTGCGTCACGGCCGATTTTGTCCGGGCCGTGGGCGTGTAATCCGACGAGCTCGAAATCGGGGTGACGGATGATCGACCTCAAGGCATGGATTCCCACGTGGCCGGTCGAGAACTGGACTACTCGGTAACTCATGTCATCTTCCATTCCTCGTTGAACCACTCGACGCGGGTAACCAGACCCGGACGGAACGACGTCAGACGCCCACCCAGTGCTGATCAGATCCTTGAGCATGGCTTGGTCCTGCGGCGACCAGTAACCAGCCGAACAACCCGCACAAAGCCAGGGTTGCTGTGTTACGTCTTCTCCACGATCGGTCCTCTTTGAACAAATGCGGATATCAGTACGTCCTATATAATATATATAATGAGTAGACGCAATGGGGCGGTCAGCGTGGGCCGTCGCCTCCTTGGCCGATGTGGGCTTGCAGTTGTTGTTTGAGCACCTTTCCCATCGCATTGCGCGGCAAGGCGGTCACTGTTTCCAACTGCTCGGGCGTCTTGTATCGAGCCAGTCCTTCGATGCGGCAATGTGCGGCAATATCCTTCAGTGTCAGCTCGACGCCGGGCCGGGTAACGAGCACAGCGCACACACGTTCGCCAGTCCGTGCGTCCGGGACCCCCACTACTGCCGCATCCACGACGTCGCGGTGCCGTCGCAGCGCATTCTCTACCTCGAGTGCGGAGATGTTCTCCGCATTGCGAATGATGATTTCCTTCAACCGGCCGGCGACACTGACAAATCCGGCGTCGAGGGTGCCGAGATCACCGGTCCGGAACCACCCGTCCGCGTCGAACGCCGCGGCATCGAGAGTGGAATCGAGGTAGCCGGCGAAACACTGCGGGCCCTGCAATCTCAGCTCACCATCGACGACCCGAACCCGCACCCCCGATGCCGGTCGCCCCACCGTGCCGACCTTCGCCCCCGGATCATCGCCCGCCAACGCTGTGGCGCAGGGGAATTCGGTCAGGCCCCAGGAGTTCGAAAGGTGCCGCACCCCGAATGTCCCAGCCAACTCGTCGATCATGTCGGGCGGAATCGCCGCGCCACCGTTGACGAAGGCCCGCAACGCAGGAAACAGGGGATCGCTCGCCTTGCGATGCTGGGCGTCCAGATATGCGCGGAAGAACGGTGTGGCCGAGCCGAGCACTGTCGGTCGATGAACCGCCATGCGCTCCACCGTTGCCGCCGGGTCGAAACTGTCGAACAGCACCAGCCGACCGCCGCGCCGCAATATCGCCGCCGTCACCGACGCCCCGCCGATATGCGGATAGGCCCAGGCGATCGGATAGACGTCGCCGTCGCCCAGCCCGAGTGCGTCTGTCAGGGCCGAGGACGAGGCGATCACCGACAGATCGGTATGTTGCGCCCCCTTGGGGGCGGCTGTCGTTCCGGACGAGAAATAGAGCCAGCGGACTTCGGTTGGGTCGGTAGGTGGCGGGGGCAGGGTGGCTGGATCACCCATCGGAAGCCGCAACTCCGCGCGACCCGACCCTAGTGCCTCCAGATCCAGCCCCACCACTTCGGCATCGAGCCCGCGCACCATATCCCCATGGGCGAAACCACGCCAGACCCGCGGAACGATCAGCAATTCCGGCGATACCTGTCTGGTAATCAGCCCGATCTCGCTTTCGCGAAGGATCGCGACAAGCGGGTTCTGCACCACGCCGACCCGGGCGAGCGCTGCCAGCAGTACCGGTGCTTCCAGCACGGTCGGAAGCTGCCAGGACACGACTTGCCCGGTGCGCAGCCGCAGTCCGGCAGCGACCCGTTCCGCCGCGTCTCGAAATTGCTCGGTGGTCAACGACCTTCCGTAGTCGTCGCTGAACAAGACCCGATCAGGATGCTCGTGTGCCGCTGTTGCGATCAGATCCCACAACGTCACGCTCGGTTCAGTCGGCTGCGTGGAAGGCGTCGGCAGAACGTACACGCTTTTTTATACCATATATCGTATGGTATCCATACAACAGCTCCGCACCAGCGCACCAGTCATCGACGATCAGTGCGGGGAATCGGAGAACAAGTGGTGCCCTGGCATCACATCAGCCCCACCGATCGCGCGATACAGTGCGAGAACGGTGTCGACAACCCAGGAGGAACTGCCATGGTAGCCAGTTCGCATGCGACCGTCGATGACCGCGACGGGGTCCGGACCATCACGTTCGATCGGCAGGACAAACTCAATGCGATCAGCCCGTCGATGACCGAAGTCCTGTGGGATGCGGTGCATGCTCTGCGCGAACGCGACGATCTACGTGTTCTCGTCATCCGTGCGGTCGGCCCGTACTTCACCGCTGGTTACGACATCACCGACATCGACGAACAGGAACGCCCACCGTCCAGGTATCGCAACGACTACCTCGAGCATCATCGCCTCTACGATGCGATGGAGGAGCTGGACAAACCGATCATCCTTGCAGCGCAGGGCAAATGCTTCGGTGCCGGCGTCGAGATGTCGGGCTCATGCGACTTCCGCTTCGCGGCCGCCGATGCGATCTTCAAGCTTCCCGAGATCAACCTGGCCGTGATCGCCGGGAGCGGCGGGACCAGCCGGATGACACGCCTACTCGGCCAGCACTGGGCCAAGTGGCTCGCAATGGCCGGGCAGCCCGTTGATGCCCAGCGCGCGCTCATGATCGGTCTCGTGCACGACGTGTATCCCGCTGATGAATTCCACGACCGGGTTCACGAGTTCGCCGTCGGGCTCACCCGGCTACCGCGTGAGGCGCTCGGATTGGCCAAGATCGCGATCAATATGTGCGCCAATACCGACCCTGCGACCGCACGTGACGTCGAGCGCCTGACCAACAACGTCCTGGTGTACGGCCAGGAGTACAAGCAGCGCGTAGCCGCCTTCAAGGAACATAGCGCCCGGCGACGATAGTCGGGCTCACACCGTCCAGCACTATCTCGATGCTCAACGGCGGAGCGCATTCGCGAGTGTGGAGCTGAGGGCCAGGGCCACAAGAGATTCCACCAGCACGTCAATGAGTTGCTCTCGGCTGATAGGTTTTTCGTCGAGCCAGATGAGGGCGGTCTCGTTGACGAAGGCGACCCAGCCACGGATCGCGAGGGCGAGCCGGGGGCGGTCGGGATCGTCTGACGCAATGGGGACTTCAGCCAGAACGGCTTTCGCTATCGCACCGGTGTGACCGGGGAACCCGCTCAGGATTGCCCGGTACGCGTCGCCATGATGTTCGACATAGCCGACGTATCCTTCGATCGAGTTGCGGAACATGTCGAACAGAGCGAGCTCGCGGTCAGGAGCGATTGCGGTCAGAAGCTCGGCGCTGATGTGACGCACGATCGCATCACGGAATTCGTGTTTCGAGTCGAAATAGTAGAAAAGCAGGCTCGGGGAAATACCCGCCTGCCTGGCGATCTCATCGACGGAAATATCCGCAGCGGCGCGCTCAGCAAGCATATCGGCGCCCAGTGCGATCAACTGCTTGCGCCGCTGATCCCGGGTCAGCCGAACACGTTTCGCCTTTTCTGAACCTGGATCACTCACCGCGTATCGCCGTTCTCCAGCCCCACGTCGGCAGCCAACTGCGCGACCGTTTCCCGCGCGCACACGCGGTTGTCTCCCACTCCCCCGGTGGCACCCCGCTTTGCCCAGCCCACAACATACAATCGCTCGAGCGGACCGCCGGTCTCGCGCGAAATAACTTTTCCTCGCCGGTTCAGCACCGTGCCGCTCTCGCCGGCGGGGAGACCGGCAATATTCTTTGTTGTGAAACCTGCAGCGCATATCGCAGAACTCGCGACAAACCTTCGCCCAGATGCCGTAACCACTGCCACTTCACTGGAGCTCGTGCCCTCGATACTTGTCACGTCGTTTCCGAACGATAGGATCACGCGGAGCTTTTGATAACCTTGATGCCACCAGCCATATTCGGCGCCAGAAACATCGGCGGAGGGCAGGGTCGAAATATCTTGGAGCAGTGCGCTCTTCGAAGATGACTCGGGAACGATACCGGCTGCGTCGATGAGAAGGTCAACGCTGTCGAGATCGAGAAGTTCATAGAACGACGAGGGCGTGAACGATGCGCGATCAGGGGCGGATCGCGATAATACGACCAACTCCCGCACTGCTCCCCCGGCGGCGGAATCGATATTCATCCTCGCGACGTATCTGACAATATCGAGAGCTACGTTTCCGGCTCCCACGACTACACATTCAGGCCCCAGCGGCCCGTGCGGAGGAGAGTCCGACGAGCCAGAATTCGCCGCAGTGAGGATATCGATCGCCTCATATACGCCACCGCGACCCGCTTCATCGATAGAGCCGATTTTCCGTGGCTGTGACGCCCCGTACGCGAGCACTACGGCGTCGAATCTACTCCTGAGGGCCGAAACAGAAATATCGACGCCAACTTCCGTGTTGAGGATGACTTCGACACGGTCGTCATTGAATGGAACCTCGAAGAGCCTGATCATGTCTCGAATCTCGGAATGGTCTGGAGAGACACCCCTGTGCAGCAGGCCCCCAATCTCACCGTGCTGCTCGAAGACCGTGACACGGACCGAACCCGATCGGCGCAGCAGCTCCCGAACCGTGTACATCGCCGCAGGCCCTGACCCCACGACGGCGACCTTCAGCCGGCCGCCGGGAGTTCCTAGCGATTGTTCGAAAGTCACCCGACGTGCAGCAGGGCCGGAGACGACCGATGTAGTCGAGAAGAACTCCTGAGCCTGGAGGGTGTACCGATTCTCTGCGATCGTGAGTTCATGCTCAGATTTAATGGCAGACGCCGGGCACGCCTCCACACAGGCGGTGCAGTCGATACATGTGCGCGGATCGATGTACAACCTTTCCGCAGACTCGAACCCGGGCTCACGCGGAGCCGGGTGAATGCAGTCCTGCGGGCACACTTTGACGCAAGAGGCATCCTTACAGCAATGCCCCAGGATAATATGGGTCAAGATCGCTCCCGCGTGCCTAGAGAAGATTCGATTTCCGGTAAACCCACCGGGCACCCCAATGGAGCAAACCTTCCTTGTTCAAAAATTCGATAAAGGGCTCGGCTGCCTTTCGGAACATCATCCGGTGGTGTTCATTGGCATCGATGTCGCGTCTCACCGATTCCCAATCCAAGCCTAGATCCTCATAGACTCGCCGATTGATCAAACTCCTGGCGATCACGTGCATTCCGATTGCGATGACCATCGAGCTGACAGAGCGTCGCATCTTCGAGGTTCCAGCCAAGCGGTCCCGCATCTTGCGGCGCGCGAAAGCCATGTGCCTTGACTCTTCGACCACATGAACGTAAGAAGTCCTTCGAATAGTGCTGGTAACGTTCTCGCTCGCCATCCAATCTCGTTGCATGACGTCGAAAATCTCTTCCCCAGCCAGGACGATTCCGTAGGCAACCTCTTCCCAGGCGAACGATCGAAACAGCAGTCCTAGAATGTTCAGCAACCGGCCGCGTGGATAGAAATGTGAACCAATACTTTCTATGGCATTTGCGAACATCAAAGAGTGCAGATTCTCGTCAGCACACTCATTGAACAGGAATTTGACGTCACACTGGGCAGGGTCAGAACTATGACTGCGACGCAACAGCGCTACCTGCAGCCCCACTTCCAGCCAAATCCCAACGCCCAAGAACTGCGCAACCTCGCACCTGGTGAGCCGAATTCTCTGGTCCTCGGACATTCCGCCCCAAGTCCGCGTCCCAAACAAAGGCGACCACTCGGGCGTCATTCCATGAAGCCGGCCATCATTCAAGCCGGGCTCATAAATCGATTCAAGTCTCGGATCGAAAGAGAGACGAGCGGCCGAGTCCAGCAGGACCTCGAACAATACATCACTTTTGGAATCTGTCATCATATTCCTTAAATCACCCCGCAATTGATGTAGACACAGTCACGACGCAGTAAAGCGCCCGCCTCGAGATCCACGCCCGGTGGGCGGCGTCGGATCCGGACGACAGCGGTTCACGGGCGACGTCGGCCATGGTTACGTCCCAATCTCAGCAGGATTGCAGATTACATATTTTATTCAATATTTTCTGGAGGTCAACCCCTGCGCCACGCCACCCCATGCTCGGTATACGCGCCGCAGGGTACGGCTAACCGTCACATCCCTTGCTCGTCCACCTCCGATGTGGCGCGAACCAATAGATGTTCGACAAGCAGCATCAGAACGTTCTTGCATGAGGCGCGGTCGCGGGCGTCGCACAACACGATCGGTACCCCGTCGTCGAGGTCGAGTGCATCGCGGACCTCAGCGACGGTGTAGAACGGCGCATGGTCGAAACAGTTGACCGCCACGGTGAACGCCACAGCGCGGTGTTCGAAATAGTCGACAGCGGCGAAAGAATTCTCCAGCCGGCGGGTATCCACGAGGACAACCGCACCGAGAGCCCCGAGCGCCAGTTCGTCCCAGAGGAACCAGAATCGGTCCTGGCCGGGGGTGCCGAACAGGTAGAGCACAAGGCTCTCGTCGATGGTGATGCGGCCGAAGTCCAGCGCGACAGTGGTGGTGGTCTTGGTTTCCACGCCAACGAGATCATCGACGCCAGTGGACAATTCGGTGATCAGCTCCTCGGTATGCAGCGGAGTGATCTCGCTGATCGCCGATACCAGCGTCGTCTTACCCGCGCCGAAGCCGCCGGCGATGAGGATCTTGACCGAAGCGGCCAATTCTTGCGTTGAGTCATGCGCTACGGATGCCATCGAGTACTGCTCTCAAGAGGTTCACATCGGGACCACTCGCCTGGTGGTGCACCGGGGGTCGGAATATCAGAATCCTGTCGTCGATCAGATCGCCGACGAGAATCTTGGTCACCGCCAGCGGAAACCCCAGGGACGCCGACACTTCCGCAATTGAGACCGGCGTCCGGCACAGGTCCCGGATCTGCCGGTACTCGGGTTCGGTGCGCCGCAGCGTCGGCCCCGCCCGCGCGGTCACGATCGCGGTGAGCATGTCGAGATCATGTCCCGCGCCGGCCGTGCGGCCGCCAGTCATCGCGTAGGGCCGGACCAGCGGACCGGCCGCCTCGTCGTACCAATCCTCGTCGAATGGCTCGTCGGCGAACCAGAATCCGGTCATGCCAATCGAGGGGGTATCGGCTCGTTGCGGGGCGTGGCGGCAAGAGTGCTGCCCACCCTCAGCACAGTAAGGTTCATCTCGTAGGCGACCATGCCGAGGTTGGCGTCGGCGTCGGCCTGCACGGCGAGACAAGCATTGGCACCGGCTGCGGTGACGAACAGCACCGCCCAGTCCAGTTCGATCACCGCCTGACGCACCGAGCCACCACCGAAGCCCGCCCCGGCACTGCGTGCCAGCCCGTACAGGGTCGACGTCATGGCAGCGAAGCGTTCGGCGTCCTCGCGCATCATCGTCGCGGAGCGGCCCAGCAACAGTCCGTCGGCGGAATGGACCACCGCGTAACGGACTCCAGCCAATCGTTCGACGAGGTCGTCGATGAGCCAGCCGAGATCACCTGTGGTTGAAGAAGTCACTGTCGCCCTCCTGTTGATCCGGAAATGCGGAAGTCTGCTGTCGACCCGCCCCTCGCCGACCTTGCCGAGTGCCGTTCTCGATGGCGGAGAACCGCTCTCGCGCCTGGTCGGCACTGTGCGAGGGTCTCAGCGGTGGACCTTGGGCGGAATCGCTTGCGGCGGAGTCACTGTTCGCCGACCTCGCCAATTCCGGAGCAAGGCTGGCCTGTCGACGACGCTTGGGCAGCGCTGGCCGGCCCAGTCGGTCAGCGGGGGCCGCGTCCGTTACCACCGGGAAATCCGGCTGGCTCGGGTCCGGATGTACCGGGACATCCCTCCGGGGCAGGTTGGGTGTCACCCGAGTCGCCGCGGACAGCCTGGCCGGTGAAACCTGGTCTAGCCCCGGAACCACGGCCGCCGGAATCTCACCGGCGGGTGGCGGTATGTCGGCGCGGTGTCTGCTGAGGTACTGCGGGAGGTGGTCCACGGCGACCGGCTCGGTGGTGACCAGCGCGCTGGGAACCAGCACAATGGCGCGAATCCCGCCGTAATCGGATTCGCCCAGCCGCACAGAGATTCCGTACCGCGTCCCGAGCTGGGCGACAACGAAGAGTCCGAGTCGCGCATCGGCCGACAATGTCTCGACGCCGAAATCCGGTGGGTCGGTTAGCATCTCGTTCACCTTCCGGAGATCGTCCGGCGTCATTCCCACGCCTTGGTCGCTGATCTCCACCGCCACCCCCCGCCCGACCACAGTGCCGGTAATGTCCACCCGCGACTGCGGTGGCGAAAACGACGTGGCGTTGTCGACCAGTTCCGCTACCAGATGGATCAGGTCGGCGACCACCGCGCCGATGACATAGACCGCCGGCAATTGGGCGACCCGCACCCGGGAGTAATCCAGGGTCTCTCCGACGGCACTGCGGATCAACTCCAGCATCGGGACCGGTCTCCGCCACTTCCGGCCGGGCTGGCCACCTCCGAGAATTGTCAAATTTTCGGCGTTGCGACGTTCGCGAGTGGCAAGGTGATCGAGCCGGAAGAAGATGTCGAGCAGGGCCGGATCTTCCTGTTCACGTTCGGCCTCGTCAAGAATCTCGAGTTGGCGGTGCACAACGATCTGACTGCGATGGGCGATATTGAGGAAGACCCGACGCACACCCTCACGGATGCGAGCCTCAGCGACCGCGGCCGCAATCCCCGCTGTGTGAGCGGTATTGAACGCGGCCGCCACTGTCCCTATCTCATCGTGGCCAAAATCCAGTGCTGCCGATTCGGTTTCGAGATCGATCTGCTCACCCTCGCGCAGACGGCGCATCGCCTCGGGCAACCGGACTTCCGCCAGCGCCAGGGTTTCGGTGCGCAACCGCCGCAGCCGGCCGATCAGCCGGTTCGCCAGCCACAGCGACAATCCGAAGGCCAGCAGTGCGATCGCCAGCACGGCGCCACCCGCCGCCAGGGAATTGCGCACGGTGCGATCGACCGCCGCGGCGGAGACGCGGTCGGTCGCCGCGCGCTGCCCCTGCCACAGATCCAGCAGTTCCCCGCCGATCTGGTCCACCGCGCGCCGCCAATCCGCGACGGTCACCGGCGCAGCATTGGTCCCACGCGAATCCGGAGCCGGCCGCTCGATGACGTAGTTCTCCATCGCCGCCAAGGTCTGCCAGGCCGGCTCCGCCATGATCGCTTTCAACCGGGCGCCCTGAGGTGCTCGCAGATCTCCTGTCAGCTGCACGAATTCGGCGTGATAGTAGCCGACCAGGCCACGGAATTCGACAGCGAGCGGCTCGGGCAACGGGCTACCGTTCACCGTGAGAACCGCCAGCGCACTGCTACGTGACAGCGCTTCGATCGCACGGGTCATCCGCACCGTGCCGTACGCGTCGACGGCGGAGTCAGGACTCGGCGCTACGCTGCGCGCACCCTGAATCATCCCGGCGCCGATGCCGTCGAGCATCTTCGAGTAGATGGCGTACACATCCGAAACCGGCATCGCGCCATCATCAATCCGCCCTCGGATGATGGGTAACTGCTGCTCCAGCTCGGTGAAACCTCCCATGTCGGCCGGCAGCTTGTCCGCGCCGGTGGCCGTGAGCTCGGAAATGGTGGAAGCCAGCTCACGCAGGGCACTATCGAGCTGAACACGGGCGGCGGCCAGCCCCGTCGAATCCGGAGCCGCGCCCGCCAACTGCCACAGCGACATCAGCCGCTCCCGCTCCACCCCCGCGACCAATCCCCGCACCCTGTCATCGCTGCGCTGGGCGGCGGAGACGAAGGTGCGCAGGTGCTGGCTGTGCCACGCTAGATAACCCGCTGCGCCCGTTCCGATCCCGAGCAACGCCAGACACGGGACGAGCGCGATCGCCAGGATGCGGGCTCGAATTCCCGGCCTCACCTTCAACATTCGGACATAGTAACCACTATTGATCCAGAACAGGGCGGCTTCGACACACTATGTAGATATTATATATTCTATGCCCTCGGCATTGGCCTCGCGCACAATGGCGCCAGTCGCCATGACTCGGCCCGTTAGCTCGGCGCCGGCAAAACCGAAGCACGGATGGAGGATCGGCCCCGTATCGCCGACTACAAGCGGGAAAACCGGCTCAGAAGTCGGGCACCGTTACGGGCGGTGGAGAAGATCCGCGGCGGCCGGCGTTGCCGGGCTGTCAGGATCGCCGACTAGCGGTCTTCTCGATGTCGCGGCCGATAATCTCCTTCATAATCTCCGTGGTGCCGCCGTAGATGGTTTGAATCCGATTGTCGCGATAAGCGCGGGCGATGGGGTATTCGAGCATGTAGCCGTATCCGCCGTGCAACTGCAGGCAGGTATCCACGACCCGCTTCTGCAGTTCGGTGGCCCACCATTTGGCCTTGGCCGCGTCCACAGCGCTGAGCACGCCATCGTTGTATGCGCGCACGGCCCTGTCGACGTAGGCATCGGTGATGTCCAATTCGGTTGCCATTTCCGCCAGTTTGAATCTGGAGTTCTGGAAGGTCCCGATCGGCTTGCCGAACGCCCGTCGGTCGAAGACGTACTGCAGGGTCCACTCGTAGGCCGCACGGGCACCGGCCATCGCCGTCACCGCGACCGACAGTCGTTCCAGCGGCAGATGCAGCATCAATTGCCGAAAACCGTCACCTGCGGCACCGAGCAGGTTTTCGCGCGGTACCCGGACATCACTGAAGACCAGCTCCGCGGTGTCCTGACCGGCCAAGCCGACCTTCCGCAGCTTGCGCGCTTTGCTGAATCCAGGGGTGCCGTCCTCGACGACGATGAGTGACAGCGCCCGTGAACCGGTGCCCTGGCCGGTCCGGGCCACGACAACGACAACATCGGCATGTATGCCGTTGGTGATGAAGGTCTTGCTGCCGTTGAGGACATAGCGATCGCCCTCGGCAACGGCCGCGGTCGCGACCGCTTGCAGATCACTACCGGCGCCCGGCTCGGTCATGGCGACCGCTCCGATCGAGGTGCCGGCGGCCATCCCCGGAAGCCAGCGTTGTTTCTGCTGGTCCGTGCCGAGGTCTTGAATGTAGGGGATCGCGACATCGTCGTGCAGGCTGATGCCCACCCCGAACGATGTTGTCGCGCTGCGGGCGACTTCCTCGCACACGACGTACCGAAATCGGTAGTCAAGTACGGCGGCACCACCGTACTCCTCCGGGACGCTGAGCCCGAGCACACCGGTGTCACCCGCGGAGCGCCAGACGTCTCGATCGATAAGCGCCGCGTCCTCCCACTGCTCGTAGTGCGGGACAACCTCTTTGGCCAAAAACTTTCGAACCGTATCCCGATATGCCTCGTGATCGTCGCCGAACAACTCACGGTCCATTCGATTTCCCTTCCGGTAGACCATCGATGCCGACCGGTAGCCCTGGCCGATCTGGACATTTCGTGCAGAGTACTATATATATTATATATGCAACACTTGGTGCGGGCGCTTTCGAACGACCGCGAGGTCGATACCGAATCCCCTTGTGCCGACACCAATCCGGAGTACACACGGGGCGATCTACGGTGGCGCAATATCGGCGAGCTGCTGACCGATGCCGCGAATCGGCTGGGCAATGCCGAAGCGGTCATCGACGGAAACGTACGGCTGAGTTACGCCGATCTCGACACGCTCGTGTGGCGGATTGCCCGATCCTTTCTCGGCATCGGTGTGGAGCGGGGCGACCGGGTGGCGATCTGGGCGCCGAACAGCTGGCAGTGGGTCGCGACAGCGCTCGGGCTCCAACGCGCCGGCGGTGTCCTGGTCCCCCTCGACGCTCGGTTCAGCGCCAGCGAGGCGTCATATGTACTGCAGAAGAGCAAAGCGCGGCTCCTCTGCATGGCCGGCAGGTCCCCCGGGCACGACTATCCCCAATTACTGCGCACGGCAGTCGGAACGGTCACCAAGGACCGGCCCTACGCACTGCTACCGCACCTGGAGTGCGTAGTCACCTTCGATGGCGAAACTCGCCGTGGCATGCGCACATGGAACGAGTTTCTAACGACCGGCACCACGATCGATTCCGAAACCGCGCATCGACTGGCTGCCGAGATCGATCCGGAAGACCTCTCGGACATCCTGTTCACCGCGGGCACGACAGGTCGCCCGAAAGGCGTGATGTGTACTCACCAGCAGGCGCTTCGCGCCTACACGGCATGGACCGCGGCGGTGGGTCTCCGGGGAGGCGATCGGTACTTGATCCTCAGCCCGTTCTCCAACGGCTTCGGATACAAGGCCGGTTGGCTGGCCTGCTTCATCGCCGGGGCCACGGTCCTACCAGCACGGTCACTCGATGGCACTGAAGTTCTCCGAGTAGTCCGGCAAGAGCGGGTGTCCGTGATCACCGGCACTGCCACGCTATTTCAGCCAATCTTGAAGCATCCGGATTTCACCGCAGCGAGTGTGGCCAGTCTGCGCCTTGCCGTATTCAGTGCGACCTGCGTTCCTCCCACGCTCCTCCAGGGAATCAAGGAAGGCCTGGGCCTTTCGCACATCGTCACTTCTTACGGTCTCACCGAGTCCTGCGCAATAGTCTCCACGTCCCGATGCCACGACCCACTCGACACTGTGGCCACCACATCAGGGCGTCCACTACCCGGCTTATCGGTGATCGCTGTGGACACCACCGGGCGGTCCGTTCCGGCAGGGACTCGGGGCGAGATCCTGGTGCGTGGATACACCGTCATGAAGGGATATTTCGGCCAGGATGCCCGGACTGAAACGACGATCGACACCGACGGCTGGCTACATACCGGAGATATCGGGGTGATCGACGAGGACGGGCGACTCCGGATCACCGACCGGATCACCGACATGTACACCGTGAACGGCTGCAACGCCTACCCCACGGAAATCGAGGAGATACTCGACCATAACCCAAATATCGCACAAACAGCTGTGATCGGCGTGCCCGACGAGCAGCTGGGGGAAGTCGGGGCGGCCTTTGTTGTCCCACGGCGCGGCGCCCAGCTCGACGAGAACGAGCTCATTGCTTGGGCGCGCCGAAATATGGCGAATCACAAAGTGCCCCAATATGTTTTCGTCTGCGACAAGTTGCCGACCAACGCCGCCGGCAAAGTGGTCAAGGGCGTGTTGCGGGAACGCGCCCGCAGGTTGGGCAATTCGGATAGACCGCTGTGAGGAGCTGCAATGATCGATGGGCCGCGCACATGTTCGATCGAGACTGCCACTCGTTCCCAGAGTCCGACTGCGCGCCGTCGCGCGGTATTGGTGGCTCCGGGTTCGGACGAGCGGAAGGCGCTGCGGGCGCTGCGATCGCAGGCCGACGAGGTTGTCATCGACCTGGAAGACTCGGTATCGGTCGCGGACAAATCACGGGCTCGCACCGGCCTGGGGCGCCTCATAGGGCAGCAGGGGCGCAGCGAATTCTGTGTTCGAATCAATAGTTTGAGCACATCCTGGGGTCGAGCGGATGTGCGTATGTGTGCCGATACCGCAGGCATAACCAGCATCGTCGTGCCCAAAGTTGAAACGGCCGCGGACCTGCTGGGCGTTGCCGCTATGGTCGCAGGTACTCCAATCCGGTTGCAGGCGTTGATTGAGACGCCCCGTGGCCTCACCAACATTGGCACGATCGCCCAGGCTGTCGATTCGCTCGACACACTGATCATCGGGTATGCCGATCTCGGTGCACTGCTGGGACGCGCACCCGATCTTCCACCGAAACACTGGCTGTGGGTCCAGGACCAGGTCCTGGTCGCGGCCCGAGCGGCAGGCATCCAGGCCATCGACGGACCCTGCCTCTCCGTGGCTGACGACCAGCCGTTGCGCGAGTCCGCCGAATGGTCCCAGTCGCTGGGGTTCGACGGTAAGTGGGTGATTCATCCTGCCCAGATATCAACTGTTACTGACATTTTCACGCCCAGCCCCGATGCCGTCGAACACGCTCGCCGCGTGCTCGATACGCTGCAAACTGCCGCCGCAGACGGGATCGGTGCGGTGCAACTCGAGGGTCAGATGATCGACGAGGCGGTCGCGGTGGCGGCCAGACGAGTCCTGACACTGGCGGCCGCGACACCGTAGCGATTACCCGCTCCTGCGCGACTCGACACGGCAGGATCCGGTCACTTGTCGTAACCGGTTGCGGCGCTTCGTACTTGATTGACATAGACGGTGGAGTGGTTGTACGCCAGGATGGCTTGCCGCCAACCGTAGGCGGTGGCCAGGTCACCACCGGCCGCGCACAGATAGCGCCCCGCAGCCAGCGCCGCGTCATCGATATTGTCCGCGTTACCCGAAAGCTCTTTGGTGGCAACGGGTTTACCGGATTCGAGCGTGTTGGCGAGGGCAGTGTAGTCGGCGCCGGCGCGCACACCCCAGCGTCTCCAGGTGTCGGGGATGAACTGGAACGGCCCCATCGCGCGGGCAAACACGGTGCGCCCGGCTCGCGTTGTCGCGTCAGGATCGACGATCACAGCGTTGCCGCCGGTGCCATTCAGGGCGATACCGCGGATCGGTGGCCGCACCAGGCCGTCGGCGGCGATAGTGGCGCCACGGAATCGGGCGTGATTACTCTCCACGCGGGCGATCCCGGCCAGAGTGGTCCACCCGAGATGACACCCCGGCTGTGCGTTCGCCATGACCACCGTCGCGTATCCGTATGCCTGCAGCGCCCCCAACGGGATGCTGAACTTGTCCGCCCGCACCTGCGCCCAGTCATGAAGCTGGTCGAGCCTATTCTCGACTGCGTCGAGCCGGATCGCCGGAACCGGCCCACCGGAACCAGGCGGCCCGAGATCGGGAACCCGATTTGTCGACCCGCAGCCCGCGACGGAGACCGACACCACTGACACCAGCAACGCCAGGCGAACCGCGCCCATTCTAGGACCGCCTATGTCCGAATTCGCCATCCTCTCGCCCCAACGACTCGTCCGCACCGTGCCAGCTACCCGGATCAACGGGTCGTGGACGGCTTCGCCACCGTGATCGTCGTGATGGTGGACGTCTTCGAGGGCCGCGAAGTCGTGGTCGGTCGACGCGTCGTCGTCGGTGGACGCGTCGTCGTCGTCGGAGGCACTGTCGTCGGAGGCACTGTCGTCGGAACGGCAGCGGCGATCGTACTGGGTGAGATCGTCGTTGTTGTATCGGTCGTTGTCGTAGTCGGAGGCAGTGTCACCGAAAGGGTGTCGGTGGTCGTGCTGGGCGGGACAACCATCACGGTGACAGTGGTTGTGGTGGTGACCGGATCCAGAGTGGAATTCACCCATGTTTGAGGACCCGGACTCACTTCGGGTTGAGGGTTGAGCGAGAAGTCCGCATTCGCACTGAGAGAGATGCTGGGCACCGCTGGCAAGGTCGTGGTGATATCCGTGGTCGTACTCGGCGCATTGGTCGTCGTATCAGTCGTCGTATCAGTCGTAGTGATCGGCGCGCCGGGGTCGATCGTCGTGCTCGGGTCATAGGTGGCGGGGTCGGTCGTCATGGTGTCACCCGGGACAGCCACATCACTCGGCGTCACCGAACTGCTGGCAATATCGATCGCCTGAATCGGCCCACTCTGGGTGGTCAGATCTCCGGTGGTTTGCGTCTTCGAGACATCCGACGCCGCCGCATTGCCCACCTGATCATCCCGCTTCGATGCAGCCACGATCACGATCCCGATCACGACAGTCATTACCGCAGCGGTGGCCGCGGCATGCGGCAGATGCCGGCGAATGTCTTGTGCCGCAAGATGCCTCGTAAGCCATTGCCACCGCCCCGAACCCGACGATCCAGACGGATCCTCGCACGCATCGGCGTCGGAATCAGCGGCATCGTCCGCGCCGCGAGAGTCGTCAGGATCGGCGGCATCGTTGCCGAGTACGGCGATGAGTTCAGTCGCCTCCGGATCAGTGACATCACTGCCAACGATGCTGATCAGTTCGGTTGCCTCCGGATCGCCACGATCCGGTTCGTTGCTGTCCAATGGTTCCATCAGGTATTGCTTTCTTCTCCTCGATGAGCCGCCACCCCGACCAAATCTGATCTGCAGGACGAGCTCATTGGCCTCAGGGGCCATACACAAAAACCGACCGCAGCGCATCAACAGGTTGCAGTGGAATAGCTTGCGAATTTCACTGTCGGCCACGATTCGCTCGAACGTTGTTCGCCGCGCTCTCAGGAGAGTTGTCGGCCACGGCGACACCCGATTCCCCGCAGATCGAGGTGAACTGTGACCCACCTATGATGGACGGCGCAACATCACCGCTATCCTCCGACGATGAATTGCACCGTCTTCAGAGGTGCTCCACAGGGGTCCTGTTGCACCACAGACTGTGCCCTGCAGACGGACAGGATGCAACTGCGGTAGGCAGTCACGTGGGTATCCGAACCAACGCGGTAACGGGTAGCAAACCGCACGTGTTTAGTCGGTACTTTCCCGCTTCGCATCAATAGGTGCCGGAAGCTGCTTACAAAGGTATAGCCGCAGCCTCGCAATCAGAGAAAACACCGACTACCGGATTACACAAAGCAATCGAATAGCAACCTTGATCGAGCACTCTCCGAACGGTGCCGTTAGCACCGCGCGTCACGAAAGCGAAATTACGTGCTGGCCAGCACTCTTCTCCTTTTGCGGCACTTGGTTACCCGAGCCGTCGGACGCAAAGTGACACAAATTGTCACAGTCTGCCATTCCTCGGCGAATTCCATACCACCCAAGATGGCGCTTACGAAACGCTTCCACGCGTGACTTTTGTAACAAATATCGCCTTACTGTGTCGTGTATATGTTGGTTTGCGAAGTTGGATTTCGTCGCCATGAATTTGCCCGAACAGAGACAGTTCACCTTGCTGCATTCACCACATTCGGCAGTTTCCAGGCGCGACAGGCACCGTGTGAGGTTCATAGAGAGGCCGGGCATGCCGATGACCGCACCTACATTCCCGGATCCCAACCCCCTATCGATATCCCGCAGACAGCGGCGTCCGATCGTGCCGACCCGGGAGCACCGCGGGTCCGATCGACCTTCGTGGATCTGCGACCGGCCGGAGGCCGGCGTATACCTCCGCCGACGACGCGAAGCGCTGCGACTGACACGAGAGGAGGTAGCCCTGGCAGCGTCGACGACGGTGTCGTCGTTACGAAAGTGGGAGGCCGGCCTCCGTCACCCGAGCACCGACAGTTTAGTTGCCTGGTGCCGCGCACTGGATCTACCGGATTGGATGCTGCGCAAAATGACATCGCTGGTGCTCAACGGCATGGACACACTCGCGGTCGGCACGTGGCCACCGACCTTCAGCAATGATGACCTCGACCACCTGGAGATGGTCGCCGGCCCCGCCTACTACTACAGCTTCCCGCACCTGGATGTGCTGGCCGCCAACACAATCGCGCGGCAAACGATACCCAGCCTGCTGCCGGCCGATCTCGGATCGCCGCGACCCACCAACTTCGTCGAGTGGATCATGACCAAGCCCGCACGGGACCTGATCGCCAATTGGCAGACCGTCGCCACGCGCCTGGTGTACCTGCTGCGCGTCATGGGACCCGGGCTCGTCTCGCAGCACCGGCTCGACGAGATCTTCAACTTCTGCTATTCCCAGTCACCGCACGACTTCACACTCTTCTTCGACACCGAACTCACCAAGGCCGAGATGAACGACGACGTGGTACTCCTGCGAAATCCGAGCACCGACGCCATCGAGCAATGTACCTACCGATACCTGCGCCCCGTGCAACCGATGCGGCCGTACGAGCAGTTCCAGATGGCCAAACGCAGCAGACCACAAGAGACGATCGACCAGACCCCGGTCGGATAGAGAACAGCAGCAGGCGGAGGAATCGCGTCGTCCGCGCGCCATCGGCTGCAATGTGGGTCACAACGATCCGCTCTTGTCGGGAACGCCCTGAACCGTACCGTGCACGACTAGCATAGTAGATACTATGCTAGCAAGTGACGGAGAGATGGTGATGGTGACACAAACTATCCCGCCAGGTCCAGATCGCGATGTCAGGTTCTTTCGGGACGGAGTCGAACACGGCCGCTGGCTTGTTCGACCGGGCCTGCACGTACCGACAGTCGTCACCGAGGCATCGCCAGGGCAGTATTCTTGTCTACTCCCTGTCGAATTCGAATTCGAATTCTCCGAATCCGACACAGGCGAACCGGTCCAGAACGGTGTCACCGGCGACACCACTGAGAGCGTACGGGCTCAGTAGCGGCCTGATCTCCTTGCGCCCCCCGCCGCGTCGAGCATCTAGTCCACGATTGCGCGGCATTCGCCATGAAAAAGGATCCGCGGACCGGTGTTACGGCTCACCATCAGCCGCGCGGCCCTCCTCCCGTGGCGGCCCGGCGAGAACTTATCGGCCCGGGAACTGCGTCACATTGCCAGAAGGCGATGGCCGGATGCTGAGCCAACTATCTGAGGTGCCACCACGGCGCAGGTCATTACGTCGCTGGTCGCGGCGACGGCCCAGCCAAGTGAGATCCACAGCGCTTCCATCGGAAATCAGGGTGCTGTTCGGAGCCGCTCTGGTCATCGAACTCGGCTTTGGTCTGGTGACACCTGTGCTACCGCAATTCGCTCGAAGTTTCGGTGTCGATATCGCCTCCACATCCGCGATAGTGAGCGCATACGCGCTGATGAGACTGCTGTTCGCGCCTGTGAGTGGACGGCTGGTACAACAGCTCGGCGAACGATCCGTATACGTGAGCGGACTACTGATCATTGCCTGCTCGGCGGGAGCGAGTGCATTCGCCCGGAACTATTGGCAACTGCTGGCGCTGCAGTCGGTCGGCGGCATCGGTTCAACCATGTTCACCGTGTCGTCGATGGCGCTCCTGATCCGAATGTCGCCCACACATGAACGGGGCCGGGTCTCAGCACTGTGGTCAACCTACTTTTTGATCGGCTCCATGAGCGGCCCGATCGTCGGTGGAGTGCTGGCCGGGTTCGGTCTGCGTGTGCCGTTCGTGGCCTTTGCCACGGCGCTGGTAGTGGTCGGGATCGCAGTGCACTTCGGTCTGCGCAACTCGCAGATAGTATCTCCGATCCCAGCCTCTGAGGGCGCAGCAAGGACTTTCCGGCAGGTGTTATCCCTCCCTGGATACCGGGCATTGCTGTGGTCGAACTTCACCAGCGGTGTTGCGCTTTTCGGCGTCAGAATGGCGCTGGTGCCGCTGCTGGTGACGGAAGCACTCGGGCAGTCGGCTCGAATGGCCGGGGTCACCTTGACCGTGTTCGCTGTCGGCACTGCGGCTGCACTGTCAGGCTCAGGCCGATTCTCAGACAAGTTCGGGCGCAGGCCACTTCTGATCGCCGGCACCCTCATTTCCGGTCTGGGCACTGCGGCATCAGCGATGGTGCCCACGGTGCCCTGGCTGTTAGCTATGTCATTCCTGGCCGGCAGCGGTTGCGGAATGTTCACCCCTGCGCAGCAAGCCGCCCTCGCCGACCTCATGGGACCGAAGGTCCATGGCGGGTCAATGCTCGCCGGTTTCCAGATGTCCGGCGACCTCGGCGTTGTCCTCGGTCCAATCGCGATTGGAGCGGTGGCCCAACACCTGTCCTTTGGGTTCGGACTCTGGCTTGCAGGGGCGCTGCTTGCTACCGCATCGACCGTGTGGGCGATCGTCCCCGAGCCTTCGTCGCGATCGCCGCTCGGCCGGACCCGCTACGGCGCCGATGACATGCGATGGCCCGCCGGAAACGAATCGCTGTGTTCAGAAAATCGGTGCGCTCCTCGCAGGAATCGACTGTGGTCGGGTCGGCATCGTCGGTGTCGCAAACGGTGCCGGACGTCCACGTGACAATCCACCAGGTTGTGAATATATTATATACTGCGTGTTCCGGAAGCGCAGGAAGGTACATGTGGACGGCGATCCGTTACGGAGGCCAAGGAATGCGCGACCATCGAGAGGAGGCAGTCCTTGACCAATTCAACCGACATCGCCGCGACCCGGCATGTCGTCGATGTCGGCCCCATCGTGCCCGAACTCGCCGGGCAGCCGATTGCTGCCACCGTATTCTCGCCGGCAGATCCGAGCGGCCAGATCGTCTTCTGCTGCCTGCCCGGCGGCGGTCTATCCCGTCGATACTGGGATCTACAAGTGCCGGAAGACGATTCGTACAGCTTCGCGCGTTGGATGGCGAGCAGAGGGTTCCCCGTCATCTCCGTCGACCATGCCGGGACCGGCGGTTCGACACTCTCCCGGGATGGCACTCCACCATTGCTCGGACACGTAATCGCGGCGAATCACGCGGTATTCAGCATCCTGTGCAACAAGTTGCAGCAGCAATGGACCGGCACGGCTACCGCCCCGGCACTGCGGCGCGTGGGTGTAGGGCACTCCATGGGCGCCGGACTCACAGTCCGTCAACAGGCGGTACACGAAACATACGACGCCATTTGCCTCGTGGGATTCGATACCAAAGGACTCCCCGGCGTCATTCCCCCGGAGGTCACAGATCTGCTCACGGACGAGCCGCCCGATGATGTGCTGCTCGCCCAACTGACCGTGCGGATGTTCGGCAGCGCTTACCCCGCGATGTCGGCAAACGTACACGGAACCCGGACGGTTCCCGCGCCCGTGCGCCTGGCGATGGAGGCGGCGACAACGCGACTGCTCGGGGCGGGCGGGTTGTTGAGCCTGCTCCCCGGCAATGTCGCCATCGACGCCGGACGGATTCGCGTCCCGGCTCTCGTCCTGAACGGCGAACACGACTCGCTCATCAATGGCCGGCTCGATCGGGTCACGCGGTACCCGGGCACGGCGAGCTTCACGAGCCACGTGCTCCCGGGCGCCGGGCACATTCACAACATCGCGCCTACTCGAAATCTGTTCTGGGAAAACATGCTCCACTGGACGAGGAACGCCTTCCCGCAGTAGTGAGTGGCGGGCGTGGCTAGGTCCGGCCCGCGGCCGAATCCCAGACGTGGACAGCCTCATTTGTTTTGGCCAGGGTGGCGACCAATCCGATGGTGTGCTCCACGACCTGCAAGCCGTATTCGACCGGCACGCCCGCCACGGCGTCGGTGATCACGACGACTCGGTACGACCGGTTCACGGCGTCGAAGACCAGGTTCGGAATCGCGACGTTCAACGACACTCCGGCAATCACCACGGTGGTGATGCCGGAATTGCGGAGCAACGCGTCGAGTTGTCCGTCGGCCAGTGGCGATAGACCGTGGTATCGGGGCAGTACGAGATCGCCTTCGGCGTATACCGCCGACACCGGGCGCACCGATGCTGTACCGCGCGTGTTGTCGGCACCGGCCTTGCGGGCCGCACTGAACAACCGCGCGTTCCGGTTGGTGCCGAAGCCGCCGGGCAGGCTCTCCGCCGTCGCGTGAATCACCGGCACCGAGGCGGCACGCGCTGCCTCCGACAGCCGGGCGGCATTGTCGACCACCCCTCGCTGGACCGCAGCGGCAGCGAGCTCAGGAAAGACCGTCCCCGGCCCCACTACACCGTTTTGTATCTCCTGCAGCACGAGTGCCGTCCGCCCGGGGGCGATCACGTCATCGAATATCGGTATCGGCAAGGCTTTCCCTTCTATCAACTTGTGCCACAACCTCGGTCGCGAATCCAGCCACGTTCTCCAGAAATCCCGCCCGGCTCGGCGCGGGCAGCCTGATCGACAGCCAGGTCACCCCGAGCCGCGCGAGTTGTACCGCCTCGTCCAGCAGACGTTCGGGCTCGAGAGCCGCACGGTGGTGTGGATGGGAGAACGGCGTCACGCAGATATCGATGGGTTCGCTCCGGCCGATCTCGGTCGCAAAGCTCCGCATGTCGCCGATCGCACGAGCCAAACTGTCGACGTCCGTCAACGCGGCGGTCCGGGTGGCTTTCGCCAAACCGCGGGTTGCGGGGAACGGCGCCCAGCCTTGTCCCAAGCGCACCGCCCGCCGCATGGACACCGCCGAGTTTCCGCCGAACCAGATCGGCGGGTGCGGCTGCGAAACAGGCAGCGGCGCAAGGACATTGCCCTCGTTGCCGAGCTCGCCCGACCACACTTTCTGCATTGTCGTGATCACCTCTTCGAGCACTGCGCCCCGACGCAGGTAATCGACGCCCAGGGCCTCGAATTCTTCGCGCAGGTAACCGGTGCCGGTGCCGAGAATCAACCGGCCACCGGACAGTACGTCCAGCGTCGCCGCGCTGTGCGCGGCCAGCACAGGATGACGATAGGCGGCCACGAAGATATTGGTGTGCAATCGGATACGCCGCGTCGCTGCGGCGGCGAACGACAACGCGATCAAGGGGTCGAGCGCGTGGTGACCGCCGGCCTCGACCCACGCACGCGGCGGATACGGGTGATCGGTGACATGGCACGCATCGACCCCCGCCGCCTCGAGGGCTGCGGCCATCTCACCGATCGCCGCTGCGCTGATCAGATCGGGACCCGCCCCGACATTCTCGGTGGGCAGCGCAACAGTCCAGCGCACTACACCGCCCCGGAGGACAGCGCGCTGGTGTCGTCGACGACACGGTTCTCGATCAGCTTGGCGATATCGTCGTCGCTGTAACCGAGTTCGGTGAGGATGGCCCGGGAATTCGCACCCGGCCACACCGGCCCACCCTGCAATACGCCGGGCGTATCGGACAGGTCGAAGTACAGGCCCGCGACCGTCATCTTGCCGACCGCGCGTTGCTGGAACGACGCAACCAGTTGGCGGCGCTTGGCATCCGGGTCCGCGAACAATCGCTGTGCGTAATCCGGATCGGAGACTTCGCAGGGGACCCCGTGCGAGTCTAGTTCCGCGTACCAATCGGCCGCAGTCCGGTCGGCGAACACTGCGGTGAGTTCCGCAATCAGCTCGAAATCGTGTGCCGCGCGCGCCGATTCGGTCGCGAAGCGTGGATCGCGTGCCAGCGAGGCGCGTCCGAGGGCAGCGGTGAGATTCGACCAATCCGCTTCGGTAAGCGCAGCCAGGCACAGCCAGCCGTCCGATGTCCGGTACAGGCGGTACAGCGCATTCCATCCGTACTGCTCCGCATCGGAGCGCTGCCGATCGCCCATCCGGGCACCATCGGGGGTGACCCATGATGTCGCGGCATTGAGCAAGTGCGCGTACAGAATCGACGTGCGCACGAATTGGCCTGCCCCAGTGCGATCACGATCGTAGAGAGCCTGGATGATCCCGATCGCGGAGAGGAATCCGTTGCCTGTATCGCCCAGCGAGGTGCACGACCAGATCGGCCGGCCGTCGTTGTCGAGCCCGCCATCCAGCCAGGAGGTCCCCGCCAGGGCTGCGGCCGTCTGATCGTTGCCCGGGTCCTGCGCACGGGGTCCCTGCTCATGGCCGAGGGTATGGCAGTAGATCAGTGACGGATTGATGCTGCGCAGGTCCTCGTATCCGACACCCAGCCGCTCCGCGGCGTCATAACGCATATTGTGCTGAACCACATCGGCTTCCGCGACCAGGCGGTGCAGCACCGCAAGACCTTCCGGATCCTTCAGGTCGAGCACGATGGATTCCTTGTCCCGGTTGCAGCACATCGCGATGTGATTGCTGAACCAGAACTTGTCGGTCTTGGTGTTGACCATGATGACTCGGGCGCCCAGCTCGGCCAACACTTGAGTGCCGAACGGTCCGGCAACGGCCAAGCCGAGATCGAGCACGGTCACACCCGCCAGCGGAGCCGACAGGCTGCGCGTGTCCGATGCCGCCGAAACCGGCATGGACGCCAAATCCGGTTGCGCCGCAAGCAAGGCGTCCGCCTCTGCGCGGACCTCTTCGGTGTGCGTGCCGAAGATCGGCGCGGGTTGCGGAGTCGGTTGCGGATGCCGGGCCAGCTCGACGATCCTGCCGACCTGCCGAATCGGACCCATCTCCGGATCATCGATCTCGACGACGCAGCCATCGGCCAGCAGGAGGGGGTCCAGGAGCGCTTCTTCGGGCGACCGCACGGTCTGCACCGGTACGCCCACCTGGTGGGCGAGATCCACCCAATCCTGGGCCGGGTAGCGTACGACCGCCTCCGCCAGCTGCTCTTGGAAGGCGTGCAGGATGACCATGTCTTCCGACATGGGACTGACGCGAAGCGATGCGTCCTTGGGCGACGAAACTTCAGGCGTGGCCTGTAGTCCGTTCGCGGACGCGTTCAGAATGAACTCGGGCAGCGGCACCCAATGA
The DNA here is from genome assembly GCF_025465275.1 of Nocardia sp. Taxonomy (GTDB): domain Bacteria; phylum Actinomycetota; class Actinomycetes; order Mycobacteriales; family Mycobacteriaceae; genus Nocardia. The sequence goes on from NZ_JAODNK010000147.1 coordinate 39,032, forward strand.
TGGGTCCAACGGCCATCGGACGTACGGAAGAAACCCTTGGGCGCTCTGCTGTCGTTGACCCAGGTCTGAAAATAGGGTGCGTCCGGCTTGTCCACCTGCTGCCAGCCCGCGATCGTGGTGGCGAGCACACCGTGCAGCAGCGACGCCTGCACGCGCTGTCCGCGTCCCGTGTGTTCCCGCGCCCGCAACGCGGCATTGACACCGACCGAGGCGATGTAAGCCGTTCCGAGACTGACCCACGGCACACCGCTGAACAGTGGCCCGTCCCGGTCGGGTCCCACCCAGGAGCCCGGCGGTGGTCCGGTCAACTCGGGCATGATCGGCGCCTGTCCGGACAGGCGCGCGATGGTTCCGCCAACGGTCCCGCGGCCCTCGAATTGGTGTCCCGACCGAGCGGCGACAAGAGCGTCGATTCCGGGCCGATCGGCATCGGGTCCGTCCTCGCCATAGCCGGTAATCGAGCAATAGATCAATCGAGGATTGATCGCCCGCAATGTCGGGTAGTCGATGCCGAGCCGCTCGGTGGTGCCCGGCGCGAAGCTTTCGATCACAACGTCTGCCGACCGAGCCAGTGCCAGGAACCGCTTCCGGTCCGTGTCGCTCTTCAGATCGAGTGCGGCGCTGCGTTTGCCGCGGTTCCAGATCCGGTAGCCCGACAGCCGCCGCCACGGATCGCCTTCGGGCGGTTCGATTTTCGTGACCTGCGCGCCGTGGTCGGCGAGCAGCATGCCCGTTATCGGTCCGGCGATGCCCCAGGACAGGTCCAGGACCTTGATTCCGTCGAGAACACCCACGGTTACACCCCGCTTCCGAGCACGATCGCGCTCTGCCCGGCCGCGCAGAGCACATGCGCGGCACCGGAGATCTGGTTCACCGCGGTGCCCCGAATTTGACGAACACCTTCGATGATGTTGTTTATCCCGTGGATATACGCCTCACCGAGCAGGCCACCGTGCGTATTCACGGGCAGCTTGCCACCGATCTCGATATTGCCGTCCTTGATGTAGTCCTTGGCTTCGCCCTGGCCACAGAATCCATAGGCTTCGAGTTGATAAAAGACGACCGGACTGAAATTTTCGTAAATCATTGCCGCGTCGATATCATCCGGCTTCAGTCCGGTACTCCCCCACAATTGTTCGGCGACATATTCCGCTTGCAGGAATCGGTCCATGTCCGCACTGTAGTAATTGAACAACGTGTTGTCCCCCGCCACGTTTCCCTGCGTGGCCGCCTCGATCGCGACGGGCGGATGGCGCAGATCTTGCGCGCGTTCGATGCCCGTCACCACCAGGGCCACGCCGCCGTCACTCTCCTGACAACAGTCCAGCAGCCGCAGGATGGGCTCGACGATCCATCTCGACGCCTGATGGTCGGCCAGCGTTATCGGGCGCTGGTAGAACCACGAATTCGGATTGGTCGCGGCATGCTTGCGAGCGACCACGGTGTATCGGCCGAAATCTTCGTTCGTCAGGCCATAGCGATGCATGTAGCTCTGAAACCAGAGCGAGAACATTTTCGCGGGTGTGTCCAGTCCGTAGGGGAGATGGAAGTTGAGGTCCGGGATCCCGCCGTTTCGCATGGGCTGGCCGAACCGTGTGCCCGATCGTTCGTTGAACGCCCGGTAGACCACCACGACATCGGACATGCCCGCCGCCACCGCCGCCGCGGCGTGCTCGACCATGGCCGACGAGCCGCCGCCGCCGAAGGGTGTGCGCGAGGTCCAACGCACTCGGTCGATGCCGACACTGCGCATCAAGGCGAGTTCGTCGTTGTCGTCTACGGTCATCGTGACCAGGCCGTCCACGTCGGCGGGCTGCAGCCCGGCGTCCGCGAGCGCATGGCGCACCGCTTCCGACGCGAGCTGTAGCTCGCTCCGCCCGGAGTCCTTCGAGAACTCGGTCTGGCCGATCCCGACGATCGCAGCTTTGTCTGTGTTCAGGGCCATCAGAACCTCACTTCGCCATCGGCTTGAACTGCGGCAACTTGACGCCGCCGACCTCGCCGAAGGTCACCTCGACAGCCATTCCGTTGACAACCTGAGCAGGGTCGATGCCCTGCAGGTTGGTGACCAGGCGAGCACCCTCGGCCAACGCGATCACCGCAACGATGCGGGCATCACCGTCCGGCTGGCTGGGGTGTCGCGACACGATCCAGCTGGATACGGTGCCCGTGCCCGCCACCTCGAGGGGGGTCCACGCGAGGGATCCACACTGGGGACACATGGGGCTGGGCGGGTGTTGAAGTCGCGCACAATTCGAACATTGCCGAATCAGCAACCGCCCCTCTTCGACGCCATCCCAGAAGAACTGATCATCCCGATTCGGAACCGGGGGGATAACTCGCAGCACGGGCGTCCACCTCTTCGTCTGTTGTTTACATAGTAACTACTATACAGAGCGAACGTTACTATTTTCGAATTTCTGTGGCAAGAGCGAGCCGCCCTTGGCAACCCGCTCAGCGTCCGTCTCAGCGCAGCAGTTCGACGATCGTGCAGTTGGCCATGCCGCCGCCCTCACACATCGTCTGCAGGCCGTATCGAATGCCGTTGTCCCGCATGTGATTGATCATCGTCGTCATGATTCGAGCGCCCGAGGCCCCCAGCGGGTGGCCCATCGCGATAGCGCCGCCGTTCGGGTTCAATCGCGATTCGTCCGCTCCGGTCTCGTGCAGCCACGCCAGCGGAACCGGGGCGAACGCCTCGTTGACTTCGTATACACCGATGTCGGACATCGAGAGCCCGGATCGGTTGAGCGCCTTCGCCGTTGCCGGGATCGGGGCGGTCAGCATGATCACCGGGTCGTCGCCGGTGACCACAGCGGTGTGCACCCGGCAGATCGGCCGCAGGCCCAGTTCCCGCGCGCGATCGGAGGTCATCATGAGCAGTGCGGCCGCGCCATCGCTGACCTGAGACGAATTGCCCGCGTGGATAACACCGTCCGCTTTGAAGACGGGTTTCAGCGCAGCCAGGGTCTCCACCGACGTTCCCCGTCGCAGGCCCTGATCCACCGACAAGGAGCCGCCATCGGCGGTCGGCACCGTGGTGATCTGCGCGTCGAAGACGCCGGAATCGATGGCGGCCGCGAGCTTTTCGTGCGATTGCGCCGAGAATACATCGACTCGTTCGCGATCCAATCCCCACTTCTCGGCGATCATTTCGGCGCCGAGACCCTGATTGAAGCCGGTGCCGTAGCGTTCGGCCACCAGTGGTCCGCCGGGCAGACCGAACTGATCTGTCGCCCAGGTGGCTCCGATCGGAACGGCCGACATAATCTCGACACCACCCGCGACGGCGACGTCGTATTGCCCGGAGATCAGCCCGGCCGCAGCGAAATGGACCGACTGCTGCGAAGATCCGCACTGCCGGTCGATCGTGGAGGCCGGTACGGACTCCGGCCAACCGGCGCCGAGAACGCCCATGCGGCCCACATTGCCGGCCTGCTGCCCGGTTTGGTTCACACAGCCCCACACCACGTCATCGACGACGGCGGGGTCGAGCCCATTGCGTTCGGCCAGCGCATTCAACACGTGGGCCGACAGGTCCGCCGAATGGTAGTGCGCGAGGGCGCCGCCTCGTTTGCCGATCGGGGTTCGCACCGCGTCGACGATCACCGCATCACGAATGGCCATGCTGTGTACTCCTTTGAGATCAAGCCGATATTTCCGATTTTGGTCTGCGCCAACTGGTTCCGAGCGCGAGCGCCCCGGCGAGGCCGCCGAGTACCGCCGCTATTGCCAGGCCGGGCCACCCGGCGATACTGATGTCGAACAGGTTGTCCAGCGACCATGAACCACCGCCGGACGCGCCGATCGCCGCCGCGACCACAATGATCATCAGCACGTACTCGTACCCCTCACCAGGGCGAAAGATGAAGAACCCGTTACGAATATGGTT
>NZ_JAODNK010000179.1 GCF_025465275.1 Nocardia sp.
AACAACGGCCGCAAGATCACCACCTACACCACGAACGAGATCCAAGACGTTCGAGTGCAGGCGACAAAGAACGCTGGTCTGGACCCGAATCAGGGTCTCGTGCAAGGCCCTGTGTACATGCCCGACGGCACAGCACGTGCGGGCGGCGGGCTCGACCTGGATCGGTACGCCGACGGCAAGCTGCCCGATACCGCTGAAATCAAGCCCGCCACTGAGCGTTTGGTGCAGTGGGCGGAGCCGGAGACCGGCGGCGAGGCGTTCATCCCGCTGTCGCAATCGAAGCGGTCCCGCTCGACCGCGATCCTGTCCGACGTGGCGAAGCGATTCGGCTACGACCTGTTCCGCTTCGCAGATGGCGGCATGACCGTCGGTGCGATCGGTAAGGACGGGCTGGACGAGGCAACCAAGTACGCCAAGGGCATGAGCGGAACACCCTACGAGCTAGGGGGTTTCAGCCCGAAGGGGATCGATTGCTCGGCCTTCGCCTCGGCTGTCGTCAACAAGGCCATGGGCTTGGACGCCTACAACTCGCGGATGTCGACGGCGAACGAGGGCGAATGGCTCGCCGGCCTGGGTGCACAGCTCGGCAAGGGCGCAGCTGGAACGCTGCGGCTCGGCTGGACCAACAAGGGGCCCGCTGGCGGCCATACGGCCGGAACCTTCCCCGACGGAACGAATTTCGAGTCCAACGGCACTGACGGCGTCGTTATCGGCGGCAAGGTCGGCGCGGACGACCCAATGTTCACTGACCATGCGTTCTTCGCGCTGGGCGGCGATGCGGGCACCGCGCAGGGCACTCCGTCGAAGCTGACCGGCAAGGACGGCAGTACATCGCCCTCCTCCAGCCCGACCGACAGCGGCACGACTGCTACCGACGGCACCCGCGTGTACGTCACCAACTGGCCGGATTCGTTGGGCGGCAAGACAGTCGAGCGGACACCGCTGGCCAGTCTCTCCGCGCGGTTCTTCGCCGACGGCTCGGAAAACCATGTCGCGCAGATCGCCAAGGGCGGCGACATGCGGGTTTGGGCCGAACCCGAGACCGGCGGCGAGGCATACATCCCGCTGTCGGCCGCCAAGCGGGCACGCTCCACCGACATCCTGCGCAAGGTCGCCGACCGGTTCGGGTTGTCCCTGAGCCCGTACGCGAACGGCGGATTCGGTGGCGTGGGTAGCTCAGGAGACGGGGGCGTGCACACCGGCTCGTGGAGCGTCATCACGCAGGGCGATCAGGGCGATATCCCGCTGTCGACGCCCGGCAAGTCCGGCGGCCTCAACGGCACTGCCCAGGACGCGTATCGGGCGATCAGCGTCCTGGTCGGTGGCGCGCTCGCGCTGCGGTCCGGCTGGGATGAAGACGGCAAGTTCCAGGGCTTCGACACCAGCAACACGTCCATCCCCGGATTGGATGGCCAGCTGGAAGAGCTGGGCTCGAAGCTTGACGAGATCGTCGCAGCGGCCCAAAAGCCCACCCCCGTAGAGGTTTCGGTCGATATCGACTCCGGGGCGCGTACCGCGAACATCAACATCACCAAGCTGGGGCTCTAGGGCTCCAGCTTCTTCGTTAGACGGGAAGCTGCAATGGCAGTTCGCTACGAGCTGCGCGGCGTCGAGTATCCCGGACATCCCCGAACCATCTGGCGATTCGGCGACCCCGAATGCCCGCTCCGCCTCGCCCAGGCTCCCCTGGGCGTGGGCGGAGCGCCGATGGCTCATGTCCGGCAGGCCAACGCCCGCCAAGCCGGTGCCACCTACCGAGGCACCAACCGAGAAATCAACCCGATCAGCATCACCGTTCGCGTCGGCCCTGTGAAGCCCGGCGAAGAAGCGTTCGACCTGTGGAGCACATGGCGCGAAAGCCTGGGCGACGGAACCAATCTCGCCGAATGGCACGTGATCACACCCGGCGGCGGACTCCGCTGGCAGTACGTGCGGCTGGAGACGGCCATGTCCGATCCGCCGTACGAATTGCTCGACACCGTCGGCTGGTGCACCGAGGACGCAGTCCTGGTCTCCGACGAATCCTGGTGGAACGCAGCGCCAGTCAACCCACCGGCCTTCGCTCCCGACCAATTCGCAGGTCGCAGTATCCGCAACGACGGCGACGTTCCCACGTGGCCGTTCTGGCGGCTCACCGGCCCCGGCGCGTTCTCGATCGGCCTCGGCACCGAAAAGGTTCTGCTGCCCAAGCTTCAGCCCAACGAGGTGTGGACGGTCGAGACCAATCCGGAGTTCCCGCACATCAAAGACTGGACCGGCAAGGACGTGTGGAGCAAGGCAGGCAACGTCGCCTGGTACCACAGCGCATCACCGAAAACGACTGTGCCACTGAACATCGAGGGCATCGCCACCACGGCCGATAGCCGCGTAGAGGTGTGGCTTCCGCAGAAGTATCAGCGGGCCGCCGCATGAGCGCCCCCGCGTACGCCCCGACCTACGCCCCGCCCAATCCGCTCTGGCGGCCCAACACCAAGACGCCACCCGCATTCGACATCACCGTCTTCAATCAGGACTACACCCAGTCCCGCCCGCTCGGCCCGTACGTCAAGGCCCGGTTCGGCTGGTTCTGGAATGTGCCTGGCACCGGCACAATTCAGGTCCGCGCGGATCACCCGCTCGCGGCCCGGCTGATGCAGTGCAAGCGCGACGTCGTGCCGATCCGCACCTACTACAACGGGATCCCCTGGGACGGCCGCGTGATGTCCGCGACCATCGCGGGCAAGCCTGGCGAAGAGATCGTCACTGCAACTTGCGTTTCCAACCTGTACTGGCTGCTCACGATCCTCGCGTGGGTTAATCCCCTGTTCCCGCCAGAGGTCCAGGTCGGTTTGACCGGCAAGCAGGACATCATGTTCGGCCCGGCCGACTTCGTGTTCAAGTACTTCCTCGCGAAGAACGTCATCCGGTTGCAGAAGCCGGTCTACATGAAGCTGCCGATCCGGTATGACATCCCCGAGTTGCCGCAGCTCAAAGACCTCAAGTCCCTCGATGACATCCTTAAGGCAATCGACGACCTGACCGCCGAACTGGTCATCATCTCGGCCCGGTTTACCCAGCTCGACGAGCTGTACAAGACCACAGTCGATTCCGCGGATCTGGGTCTGTCGTGCACCCTGTGGACGCCGAAGGACGGCCCCTCGCCGTGGGTGTTCAACACCGACACCCTGGCCCGGCTGCAGAACGTCTTGGACCTGTCCGGCGACAACTTCTTCTGGTTCTTGAACCCCGGCAACATCCTCGGTCTGGCGGACCCGGACCAGTGGGGCAAGGCGCAGAAGGCCGGATACGTCTTCGATACCCACAAGAAGCGTGACCGCCGCTGGATGCAGTGGCGCACCGACTCCGGCCACATCACCAACTACACGCGCGGTGTCAGCCACCCCAAGGCGCACTCCGCGATCGTCGGTGGCAAGGCACCGGAGTTCGTGAACCAGGTGGTCGAGTGGGCCGCCAACGCGGCGATCAAGGCACTGCTGAACTGGCTGCTGCCCGGCGCATCGCTCGGAGACATCCTCGTCGGAGACCTCTTCGACGACATCTTCTTTGCCTACCAAAAGTTCGATGACCACCAGCTGAAGGCCGATCTCGGCCCGCACGCTTTCGGTGAGATCTTCGTGGACAACACCTCCGCCTACTCGCTCGACGGCCTCGCTGTCGGCATGGCCGGACTGAAGGCGGCAGGCGGCGGCGAGTCGCTGAAGCTGGAAGTCCAGGCCGGCGGAATCGACGGGCGCAGCTTCTCATTCGGCGAGGACGACGGCTCCGGCCGCCGCTTCAAGGTCGGCGACATCATGACCTTCTACGACCGGGGCACGGTCATCGAGGACTACATCTCCGCTGTCGAGGTCGAGGACTCCCGAGACGACAAGTGCACCGAGTTCATCACCATCGGCGACGACGGCGAAGTCAAAGACGCCTGGGAAAAGCTCATCGACCGCATGAAGGGCTTCGCCGGTCTCTCGCGCGCCATCGCCAACGGCACGGGCTAATTCCGACTACCAACCAAGGGAGGCCCGATATGGGCTGGAAGGGCGACCCTGTCTGGCTCGCAGACGTTCTGCGGGACGAGGGTCTGAATGTTGTTGAAGCGCCGGGGTGGCGAGACAGGGGACACGGCGACTTCCGGGAAATCTGGGGAATCGTCTGCCATCACACCGGCGGCTCCCGCACCCCAGCGAGCGAAATCATGTACGGGACAGCGGCTCTGGAAGGTCCGCTGTCGCAAATCCATCTGGCGCAGGACGGTACCGCGACTGTGTGTGCGGTCGGCGTCGCCTGGCACGCCGGTTATGGCGTGTATCCGGGTCTGCCGGAGGACAACGCGAATTGGTACACGATCGGCATCGAGGCCGCCAACAGCGGGCAAGAGGGCTGGGGTGACGCCCAGTACTGGGCTTACGTGAAGGTGTGTGCCGCGATCTGCCGAAAGCTCGGCTACGGCGCGAATCATGTTATCGCGCACAAGGAATGGGCTGGCATCGAGAACCCGCTTGGCATCAACAAGCAGGGCAAGCCGGACCCCGGCCGCATGGATATGGACCGCTTCCGCGCCGACGTCCAGGCGCAAATCGAGAACCGAAAGGGAGGCTTCCTCATGGCACTGTCCGAGGAGAAGCAAAACCAGCTGTACAACCTCGTCACCAAGGAACTGGGCTACCGCTTCCAGTCCCGCTACAAGGACGAGCTGGGCCGCCAGTCCGACTACCGCGATTCGCTGGTCGGCTTTGTCCTCGAAACCGACAGGAAGGTCGAGTCTTTCGACCGCTGGCGGCGCGAGAAGGACGAACGAGACAAGGCCCTCGACGCCAAGCTCGACGCCATTCTCGCCAAGCTCGCCGCCTGATCTACCCATCCACGAAGGAGGCCCCACATGGGTGACCACTCCCTGCCCGCACCGTCACAGACCGCGTACCCGTGGCGCGCCACCGTGCGCACCGTATTCCAGGTCGTTCTCGCCCTGGCCACGCTGCTCCCCATCGTCGTGCTCACCGGCGGTATCCCCGCCACCGGCGCGATAGCGGTCGTCTTGGCCGCGTGCGCGGGCATCACCCGCGTAATGGCGCTCCCCGCTGTTAACGAGCTGCTGGCCCGCTTCGCTCCGTGGCTGCTCGCAGAGCCGCCGGCCTGATCCACAACCGACCCAGCCGCGGAGGCCGCCCCCTGATTTTTCGGGAGGCGGCCTCCGCCGTGTTCGCCCCTCCACGGAGTCAACGGTGTCCCTCACCCCCTACATCAACGACATGCTGACCCTCCTCGGCGTGCTGGCGGGCGCATTCGGCCTATGGCACGCCACGCGGCATAAGACCAGGGTCGAGGCCCGAAATGCGAAGGCCGACGACGACATCGAGCGTGAACGACTCGACGGCGAACGGCTGAAGATGCTGCTCGACGCGCAGCGCGCCGACTTCGAATCCATCGTCAAGCCGCTCCGCGACGACGTCGACAGCCTGCGCCGGGAAGTGCGTGAGCTGCACGACGTCATCGACGCACTGCGCGCCCGCTACCGCCTGGCCGTCGACTACGTCCGCGAGCTCCTCTCTTGGGCACGCCGCCAGCCCGCCGCCGAAACAGCACCCATCCCACCGCAGCTCATCGCCGACGAGGTGTAGCCAATGAAGCGACTCATCCCGCCGCCCGAGGTCATGCCGATCTTTGGTGGCTTCGTCGACACGTTCCTCAAGAGCCTGTTCGGCATCACCTCCGCGCACGGCTCAGCCATCGCCCAGCTCGAATCTCGCCTCGCCACCGGTGCGTCCTACGTGGACAACTTCAACCGCAAAGAGTCGAACATGCTGGGCAACGGCTGGATTCAGGGCGGCAGCGGCCAGGGCCTCGGCGTCATCGACTTCGCCGCTCGCCTCGACAACCACGGCATCTCGCCCGGTATCCGCTACGCCATCTGCCCGCAGCTGATGAGCGAGGACAACCACTCAGTTGCCTCGATCGTCAATCCCGCCGGAGTGATGGACGGGTGCCCCACAGCGCTTTTCGTGCGCGCCAACGCCGATCTCACCGAGTTCGTGTACGTCAATATCTGGAAGCGTTCGATCCAGCTCGGGCGCGGTACACGCAGTGGCGACACCTGGAAGTTCAACGACTGGAAGACCTACGCCAAGGGTGTGCAGGAATCCGACACAGTCGAGCTGGTCGCCGAAGGCACGACCTATCGGGTGATCGTCAACCGCACCAGCGTGATTGAGCACACCGACACCACCGGCTACCCGATCGATGCCACACACCGCACCGTCGGCTTCTCCTCGGAGACCCGTTTCCAGGGCATCATCCCCAACTACTCATGGGGCCTGGCCAGCTTCGTAGCCCGCTCGGGCATGGGCCATCTGTCCACCGCCCAGGCCGCCGCCAGCGAGGCGCAGGTGACTGCTCGCAGCGCCCAGACCGTCGCGACATACGCGCAGACGACCGCGAACGGCAAACCGAACTTCAGCGACATCCCTACCAATATCCCGCTGTGGCAAAACATTAACGCGGTCGATGACCCCACCTTCCCCATGTCGCAGCTGGTGATGTGGACCTCGGTGTCAGGAGGCTACAACGCGCCCGCCACCGGCGACGAGGCCAGGGAACCGGACTACACACCCCGGACCCGATTCCTGGAACTGGGATTCATCCGAGCTACCCGAGACCGCAGCTACAGCACGGTCGGCATGATCACGGGCCGTGGCGGCTGGGGATTCGACCCGCAGTCGTTCACTGTCGCCGTGTTCAAGATGGACCCGGGAAACGGGAACCTGTCGAAGATCTGGGACAGCGGTGACGTCAAGAGCCAAATCACCACCTCGGGAACGCAATTCCGGCTGACGATGCCAACGATCAAGGCGAAGCAAGGCGACGTCTTCGTTGTCGGCGTGCTCCAGATCTCGCCGATGCCCGGCACGTCGAATCGTCCGCTCGCCTGCGTGCACCAGAGTCAGCCAGCCCAGCCAGCGGGCGTGTTCCCCCGCAACATCTACGGCTACGTCAAGGACCTGGACACCATCCCGGACTTCATCAGAGCCTCCGATATCCAACAGGGCATATGGATTCCGTGGTTCGTCCTCGGGTAGCGCCTCAAGTGCATTCCACGTTCACCCCCGAAGCAAGAAGGAGGTCCCGGTGACCGTCCTGTTCGACCATTTCAGTGACCTGGGGGACGGGCCTGTCGAAGGCATCTGCGAGATATGGCGGCCCGCCCTGAGCCAGGACGTAGACCAGGAAGGCGTAACCACACCGAACCGAGTCAGCGTCGCCATCGTTGCCGGAAGCCTCACCACCCCCGACCTCGACCCTGGCCCTGCCAAGGTGATGCTGCGGCTCGGTGGCTGGACTCGCCCGCAGGACATCATCATTCCGCCGTCGGCGACTCCGGTCCGTCTGTCGCCGCTGTTCGGTCAGTTCGAGGAGCAGCCGCCCGCCGTCGTGTCCGAGGCGTGGCGCGCCGCGACCGCTGCCCGCGTCGCCCGTGATGAGGCAGTGCTCGCGGCCGATGGCGTGCGCGACATCTCCAAGGACGCCGCCCAAGTCGCCGCAGACAAGGCGACCACTGTCGCAGCGCGTGATGTGACTGTCACGGCGCGTGACGCTGCGGTCGCGGCACGCGTCGCAGCTGACGCGTCACGCGACACCGCGACGCAGAAGGCAGGTGCGGCAGCGACGAATGCCGCTGGCGCCGCTGGCGATCGGGCAGCCGCGGAAACCGCCAAGACCGATGCTGTGGCCGCGCGTGATGTCGCAGTGAACGCGCGCGATGTCGCGTCGGCGAAGGCGAACGACGCGGCGAAGTCTGCGGTCGACGCAGCGAAGTCGGCGCAGGACGCGGCGAACGCTGGCGGCGTGCCTTCCAGCCGCACCGTGACCGCAGCCGGCGGATTGACCGGCGGGGGTGACCTCAGTGTCGACCGCACCGTGTCCATCGCAGCGAACGGCGTCACCAACTCCCACATCGCCGATGGCGCACTGTCGCAGGCCAAGTTTGCGGCATCGGGCGCGATCAGCGATGCGATCAACGCTCGCGAGCTGACCGTGAAGAAGGGTGCCGCGAACGGGTACGCCTCGCTCGACCCAACCGGCAAGGTCCCCGCGACGCAGCTGCCGTCGTACGTCGATGACGTACTCGAATTCGCCAGCACGGCAGCATTCCCCGGCACGGGCGAGCCCGGCAAGATCTACATCGCCATCGACTCGAACAAGGTGTACCGGTGGGGCGGCTCGTCCTACACCGAGATCTCGCCGTCTCCCGGATCCACTGACGCAGTGCCCGAGGGCTCGACGAACCGCTACTTCACTGACGCACGCGTCGCGTCGGCCGTCGCGTCACTGTTCGGTTCGACCGCCGGTTCGGTGACGCAGGGCAACGATCCGCGCCTGTCGGATGCCCGCGCACCGAAGGCACACGCGCACACCATCTCCGACGTGACCGGTCTACAAGCGGCCTTGCTGACGATCGGCACGACGTCCACGACGGCGCTACGCGGCGACGCCATCCAGGTTGTCGCGTCACTTCCCAGCACACCGATTGCCGGTGTCCTGTACTGCATCCCGGAGTAGCCCATGCCCCTCTATGTCGGCTCGCAAAAGATCAAGACGCTGAGCCCCGGCGGGCAGAAGGTGAAGGAAGGGTGGCAATGGAACGGCACGGCCTGGAAGAAGGTCTTCAGCACCGTCCCGCCCTTCGGGTTCGTCGACGAGTTCAACACCGCATATCCGGATTCGCTCGGCCCGGCCTGGACGTACCTCTCCGGCGTGAAGGGCCGAGTGGTCAACGGCCATGCGGTACTTGCCGGGATGGGAACGACGGGCAAGGTTTCGTACTGGTACCGCCCGACAGGCGTTGTCGTTCCGCAGGACGACGTTGCAGTCCGGCTCCGGATCACTGCGCCCACTCCGTACCTTCTGGCCAACGACAATGAAACGATCGTTGCGTTGCACTGCACGGATGACGCCGCGACCAACGACGCCGTGTGGGCGGTCTTCATGGGAGGCAAGGTCCGGATCATGAGCATCATCGGCGGGACGCAGGCCGTACGCAGTCCCGACGCGGTGTACCCGGTCGATGTCGACCTTGAATTCCGGGCAGTGGGCCGCTCGTTCTCGATCGTTCGTGTTGATACCCAAGCGGTTCTCACCTCGTGGCTGGACTCGGGCAACGAATCCAAGATGGACGCCTCGCACCGCGCGTTCAAGATCGCGCTGACTGGCAACTTCCCGTTGTTCCAGCAGCAGTACAACTCTCCGGCCCTCGACCGATTCGAGGCCCGGCTGCCGGACGCGTCCCCTGGCAAGGAGCAGAAGAAGACCTGACACGAACACACCCTCAGCCCGGTTCACCTCGGGCTGGGGGTGATTCGTCGTTTCAAGGCCAGTTTCGCTGCCGATCGAGGTCTCGGTTCAGACGTTGTTGCCACGCAGGCAACTCGCGGAGCTTGCGGCTTCTTACCGTAAAAGTCATGCAGGCGACACACGCAACACGTCTTGCTCAGGCCGACGAGGCCCTGCGACAGCAACGCGAAACGTTCGAGTACAACAGGCTCATGGACCGGTGTTGGAACCGCGTGAGGCTGGCCATGGCATGCATCGCGCTCGTTTGGTTGCCTACGATGAACGTGACGTGCGTCTGGATTGTCTTTCATCACAACAACTTTTCCGACGCCACGGTGGCCACCGCCACGAGTTCTTTGCTGGTTGGCTCATCGGGATTTGCGGTCTGGGTCTGGCGAACGGTCCTCTCATCGCAGCGGCCGACGACTTGCTCCCCGGTCACTCCCATGCCCACGTAACGTGCTTAGGCGGACAACACATCGCATCGCTCAGCCAGACCTCTAAGCGCGACTTCTGTAGCCCGGCTGTGGGTATCGTCCAGCAACTGGCGCACGCTCTCGCGCACAACGGGGCTCAAGTGCACACGCAATGGGGCGGCACGCTCGGCCTTCTGGAAAGCGCCGATAGCATCTCGATCCCGATCCAGTCGCGTGAACGCTCGAGCTACATCTACCCAGAGATACGACAACCGCTCCCGATTCGGGACCTGGGCTGGATTGATTCGGTCAGCTGCGGCCAGCGCGGCGGCCGGGTCGCCAGCTTCGACTTCAACGGCAACTCTGTGCATGAGGACGTTCCAGTCGCTGAAGGAGGTCCGATCCGCGACCGCGCTCCGGTCGGTCATGAACGTGGCCATCTCCTCGGCATCATGCAGCTGAGCCTGAGCCGAAGTCAGGTCGCCAGCGCAGGCTGCGGCAAAGGATCCGACCAGCAGGCACGATCCGCGCGCAGCAGCCGATTCGATCTGGCCTAGTTTGACTGGAGTTGTTTCTGCGGCCGATGCGGCGATTTCGTGAGCCTTCGCCCATGCCCCGACCGGGTAGAGGGAATGGGCCTGTGTGTACGCGGCCATCGCACGCCATCGTGGGTCATCGAGCTCTGCGCTCACCTGCTCCATGCGCGTGGCAGCAATCCAGGCGAGATCCATTTCTCCTAGGTTGCGCATCAGAAACGCTGCATCGTAGGCAATTAACGAGAATGCCTTCTGAACGATAGGGGTGGGGTCGGTAGTTACTTTCTGGTGAAGGCCGCGTAGAAGGTAAGGAATCAATCGCGCCTGTCCGACCATGTCGCAGTTTCGCGAGAAGAGCCACGATGCAGTTACTTGCTCTTCGAGCGAATCTTCAGCATTGCACCAAGTCGGGTCTGGGCCATCGGGAGCTAGGAGCGCGAGCCGCACAGCCATGACTGCACGCTGCGCCTCGGCATGTTCCCAGTCGTGCGGCGCATAGGGTTTCCCAATAAGATCGGTGATCGATGCACCGAGGGCACCTGCCAGTTGCGTGAGCAACTGCAAGGAGTCAAGCTCCCTTTCTCCACGTTCAAGGCGAGACAGGTATGACTTGCTGATGCCAGCCAGTCCAGCTGTAGCCTCAAGGCTCAACCCCCGCAGACGACGCTGGCGTCTGATCGTGCTTCCGATACCTGGACCATGCACGGCCCACCCCCAGTGATCGAGCAATCAGGGGTGCCCCCCGATGCGGACACCATAGACTGTGTTGATGGAGGGAAGTGAGAAAATGGACGATCCGGTGCTTTATGTTGTCTCTTGCGGAAGTCCGGCAGCAGATGGTTTGCCAGAATTTGTTAGGCAAACGAAACGTGATGGGTGGCGACCGTGCGTGGTCACCACACCTATGGGATCGCGTTTTTTCGACTTAGAGGAACTCGAGCAACTGACCGGATATCCCGTTCGCAGCGTTTACAAGAACCCTGATGACCCTGATGTTCTCCCTCTCGCGAATGCCGTTGTGGTCGCGCCCGCAACATTCAACACCGTGAATAAAATTGCAAATGGGATCACCGACACCCTCGCAACGGGCTTGATCTGCGAATACATAGGTCTCGGAGTCCCTGTCCTGGTAGTACCTTCGGTTAACGAAGCTCTTGCAAATCACGGAGCTTTCCGACGCAGCCTTGGTTATCTCGCAGACGGCGGCGTCCATCTAATCCTCAACAAGATAACCAACCTTGAACCACGGTCAGCATCGACGCTCGACGTCGAGTTTCCCTGGGAGCTAACAATGCGCACACTCAACGCTCTTCGCGATAAGACCTAGAGCGGCGGACCACGCAAAGACTCGATAGGAAACAAACACCCCAGTCCGGTTCCTCGGGCTGGGGTGTTCGTCGTATCGCCGCTGTAATAGATAATTGGTCTACGGGAATTCGGGTGGCCAGATGGTCGGCTGAACGTTCGGGGGCTTGAGGGATCTGTCTTCACTCCAGTCGAATTTTGACTGCCTCCATCCGTGGCTCCATCCGGGAGAACTTCCCCATCGCCGAACGTGCTGGAAGTCGATCAGCTGTAAACCGAAATCAGTCTCATCGAACGTGGCGCCGCCTCGAAATGAGGCACTGAACCTAGCCTCGTCCTTAAACTTCGCCTTGCCGAAGTCGCAGCGGCCGGAGAAAGTTGAACCGGCGAACGTCACACTTCCCTCGAAGACCGCATCTCGGAAGTCGCTTCTGACCCCCAGAAACGCAGCATCCATAAATTCGACCTGGCGAAAGGATGCTTTTGAGAAGTCTATTGAGGAACTGAACTCCACGTCCCAGAACTCAGCCTTCCCACCAAAGGTGACGCCCTCGAAGTTTACATCGCCGAACTTGACGTAGTTAAAAGAAGCGTCATTCGAAAAAGTGCAATTATCGAATTGGACCCATCCCATGAGTTCGGAATAGTCAAAATTCGCGGCACCGACTAAGGTTGAACCCTCGAAGCGCGCTTCCCCTTTGAATGAGGTTGATGAGAAGTTGACATTTTCGAGGTATGCGTCTCGAAAGTCGAAGCTGGCAGAAGACCAATTGAACTGACGGCTCCGGAGATGGTCGGCGATCACACGCAGGATGGTCTGTCTCACTTCACGGTCATTTTGCAGGTACTCAAAATGATTCTCGACTTCTAGGTCCTCATTTCCCGAGCTTTTTCGTTTCTCTATGTGCTTGGTCTGGTAGTTGGAGCCGCGTTCAGGGGAATATGGCAGTCGCAGGTAGCCGCAAAGGACATCGATGCACTGTTGGCGTTGTGGCCCTTTTGATTCATTTGCAACTCCCGCCATTGCATACACACCGGCTATTCTTACAGCGATCTGGCTCGCGCCGAGCTGCGCCGCCGCAGCTCCAAATCGCTCCACAAATCGCCCTTGCTCAACGTCTCGCTGCCTTCGGTAAGCCACCACCAGGGCAACCACTGCACCAATGCCGCCAGCGAGAGTGAATGCAAGTTTAGTTATGTCGATCGGATCCGGCGATTTCGCTGTGGGATGCAAGGCTTTCACAAGGCCCCACCAGGAGAACCAGGCGATGGCACTTCCACTCGCTGCCGCTATAAGCACGGCCGGGAGAAGCGTCATGCTACGGAGGCGGTTTTGTATGAATATTATTACTCGCGGCCAGCGCAATCTGAGAACGATTATTCCAACATAAATGAAGAGCGCAAATAGGAAGCTCGCACCCCTATGGGTATACTTCGCTAATAGTAACTCGAATGCGACCGCAAGCAGAGCGAGAGCAAACCACACCACTGATCGAATAGTGAATCTGACGAACGAGAGGATCTTGTCGACTACCCTACGGAGGACCTGCTTTCGTTCCAGAGGCTCCCGCAACCAGTCCAACATTTCGGCAATCCGTGTCACCATTTGATCATTTTCACGGTTGAGTGTCGCCACCGCAACGGAACAGGTGATCAGGTGACCTCCAGATCGATTTCTGGAATCCGCTTTGTGAGAGGTCTCAAATCAAGGCGTAGATTTGCTCACCAGCAGATCGCTGGCCTCGCGCCATGCGGCCGGGATGTTGGGCAGAGCAGCCCTAGCTGCCCACACCGGAATCGATTCCCCTCAGGCCGTGCGTTGTTCGCCCTGCATGGCGTCGATGGCCTTGCGCCACCGGCGAATAGTCGCCTCCGACTTGCCGACGCGTTCCGCAATGGCGTAGTTGGACAGTTCGGTGTCGCGCATCAACTGATCGGCGATGTCGCGCTGAGCATCCTCGGCAACCGGCGGCGCAGCAGGCTTCACAGCCGGTGACGCATCCTCGTCGTCTGTCGCGTCGTACTCGTACTGCCATGCGTCACCCTCGAATTCGTCGGCGTCATCCGCGTACACGGGTGCGTCACTCCATGCGTCATGTGCGTCGCTCGGCACGCTCCAGGGTTCCGCCGGCCTCGGCTCCGCGGGCTCGAAATCCAACTGCGTCAGCGGTTCGACAGGCTCCCATTGCGTGGCACTCTCGGTCGGTGTCGTGGCATGACGCGTCGCTGACGCATGACGCGCAAGGTGGACGGTCAGGTGCGTCACGGCGACCAGGGCGACCGGTGGGACGGCTGCGACGGCAGCGGCGATCTGGCCGGGCATCGGGCCTTCAGCCATGACCGCGTCGAGGATGTTGCCAGCGATCGAGACGGCCGCGCCCGAACCGAGCATTGTCCACGCGTACCGCGAGCCTTGGACGGCGACGACGGCGAAGGTGGCAACGAGGATCAGGCCGTCGACGATCAGCGGCCAGAGGACTGGGATCGCGACGCCGGATCGGCGGGCTACGTCGCTGAGTGCGGCGAACGACAGGACCGAGGACAGGGCTGCGATCAGGATCGTTCCTGCGGCTGCGGTGCGGGCAGGGGAAAGCATCGGGTGGTTCCTTCCGGGGCACTGGTGGCGGCCAGCTCTAGTTGTTGACGTGGTGACGATAACATAGGACTGTACATAATTTGGTACGTAATTCAGTACATCACAGGGTACATTCACTGGTGTACGGATCACCGGGGCCGCCACCCCACCACGAAAGGAACCACCCATGACCCAGCCGCAGCAGCCCGAGTATGAAGTGACCATCGAGCGCCAGGCCCTCAAGGAACTCGCCGCAGTCGAGCCCCGCCCGCAGCGGGCGGCCCTCTCGGTGGCGATCATGGACCTCGGATTCGACCCCCGGCCGAGCGGTTGCACCAAGCTCAGCGGCGTGTCCGGATACCGCATCCGAGTCGGGGGCTACCGCGTGGTTTACCTGATCGACGATGGTGTCCGCATCGTCACCGTGACCAAGGTCGGCACCCGAGGGGCCGTCTACAAGAAGTGACGGCCCCGGCCGCCGAAACAGCCCCCGCCGTCCAGGCCGGCGGGGGGAAGGGAAAAGTCATGAGCGTCAAGAAGAAGCGCGAGCCGCTGGCAGCGACCAAGGCCCGCCGGGTGCGTGCGCACGCGCGGCCCTCCATGGTTCCGTTCGGCGAGGCGCGGTCGTCCCTGACCCAGCAGATCGAGGTGTCGAGCGAAAGGGATGTGATCATCCTGCGCAACTCGCAGCCCGCCGCAGTGCTCATCTCCTACGAGCGGTACGAGGCTCTGCTGGATCACATCGAGGATCTGGAGGACCGTCTCTCGATCGTCGAGCGCGAGGACGACACCGTGTCGTTCTCGGAGGCGCTCGGCGACCTCGACAGCGACAGCTGACCGCCAACGCCGTCCGCTCCGCCCCTGTGCCGCAACTGGGTACGTTTAGGGCGGGGCGGAAGGCGCTCCATCACACCGAATTTGGGAGGGTGCCCAACCATCACACCTGGCATCACACCAAGGTTTGGCGGAACGGGGTGTGAGCGCCACTGAGACCCTGTTTGACACAGGGTTTCCGAGAGGGATTCTGACCGTGGGACCGAGGCTTCGACACTAAGGTCACGGCGTGCCTGTAAAGGCTGGTAGATGATGAAATGTGGTCGGGGTGACAGGATTTGAACCTGCGACCCTCCGCTCCCAAAGCGGATGCGCTACCAAGCTGCGCTACACCCCGTGACCTGTTCGGCCGAGGCCGAGGCTCCCAGCAGGGAGAAGAGCGGGTGACGGGAATCGAACCCGCGCTATCAGCTTGGAAGGCTGATGGTGCGTAAGGTCGGACCTGCGGTTTTGTTGGAAAACCCGAGGTAGACACGTTCCTCGTCGTACCTCGTTATTTGGGGTTATCCCGCAACCCTCACACCAACCATCACACCAAAACCAGTCCACTGAGGCCGCCACCTCACGGGCTGGGAACACCTAGGAGCCACCCACATGCCGAGCCAACGTGGCGAGGGCAAGATCCTCAAAGAGACCACCATGCGCAACGGGAAGCCGTACGTCCTCTGGGCGTGGTACATGGAGATCGGGACCAAGCCAGACGGTAAGCCCGACCGGATTGCCATCCGCCGCAAGAATCGCAATGACGTCATCACGGCTCGACGCGACATCCTGGTCAAGCTGGCGCAGGGTGAGCCGCTGCGCAAGGACACGACGACCGTTCAAGCCTGGCTCGAATACTGGCTGTTCGAGATCGCCAAGCCTCGACTACGCCCGCGCGTCTGGCGCGGCTACCAGTCGGCCATCAAGTGCAACATCGTGCCGTACATCGGTCAGCGCAAGCTGCAAGAGCTGGAGCCGCAGCACATCCGCTTCATGATCAAAGAGATCCTGAATACCGGAAAATCGCTGCGTACCGCCGAGATTGCCTACAACGTGCTGCACATCGCTCTGAAGGACGCCAAGAAGGAACCGAACCTCGGCCTACGGCATAACGTCGTCGAGCTGGTCCCCAAGCCCCGGCCAAAATCGAATAGTCAGGATGCGGGCACGCAGAAGTCACTGCCCTCGGGATTGGGCCGCCAGCAAAGGTCCCGAAAGGCCCTCACCTCCCCCACTGCGCGCGCAGTGATACGCACCTCGATAGAGGCGAACGACATGCTGGCAGTGCGGTGGGCCATGGCACTTTTGACCGGCGTCCGCCAGGGCGAATGCCTCGGGCTCACCCTGGACGCAATCGACCTCGACGAAGGCACCTTCGACCTGTCATGGGCACTGCACACGGTGCCGCTCAGGCGCAAGGAGGACGGAAAGCGCTGGACGGGCGACGTCTACCCGCTGGAGGCATACGACGTGGAGGAGGGATTCGAGATCCAGCCCCTTTACAAGGCGATGTGCCTGATGCGGCCGAAGACGAACAAGTCCGTCCGCATGACCCCGATCCCCGGGCCGCTGCTGGTGCTGATCCGCGCTCACGTCAAGGCCATGACGCCGAACCCCTGGGGGTTGCTGTTCGTCGCACCTCCCGGACAGAAGAAGGTGAAGCCGGGTACGCCGATGCGCCCGAAGCTCGACGAACAGTTGTGGGCGGAGGCACTGAAGCGTGCGGACGCACCGGACGTCGTTCTCCACGCCGCCCGGCACACCACGGCGACTCTGCTGCTAGAAGCGAAGGTGCCCGAAGATGTGCGCATGGCGATCATGGGCCACAGCTCCGCCGCAGTTCAGCGGATGTACGCGCACGCCGACCTCGGCGTGAAGCGCGCAGGCCTGGCCGCGCTCGACGACCTGATCGACGCGGAGTTCGTCGTCGAACCCGACGAGCCGCCGCTGCTGGCCCTGGAGGCCGGCGGGGGCGACATCGTCGATGCCGAATTCGACGAGGAGACGGACGTCACGCCAATGCAGGTGCGGCCGGACCCTGCTCCGGATGACTGGCGGTACGCCGTGTTCCAGTCCGCCTGATCGCCATCGAGGTTGGGCCGCTCGCGAGCGTTCTCGTGAGCTGGCCCGGCCTCGGCGGCGGACTGGAACCTGTGGAGGGTTCCAGCGGATCCGCGAGCGTGGGGACTCCGCTGGGCAAGGCGTCGAGCAGCACGCATTGCGGGACTGCGAGGGGCGAGAGTTGCGGCCAATCGAGTTGGCGGCCGGTCAGGGATCGCACCTGTTGCCAGTATTCGCGCGGGACCGAGGACAGTGCGGCGGCCAGAAACCAGACATTGAATCCGAGGTAGCTTGCGATTTGCGATGCATTGGTTGAGACCGTGTTTAGCAGGCGAGCGAGTTTCCGGGGTGGGATGATCCACTCCGTCCACAACTGTGTGGCTTCGGCCTCTTGCTGCGCCGCGCGCTCCGCGTCTCCGCCCGTCGCGCCGTGCCCGAGGTGGAGGTGCGCGAGCATGTGTACGGCCTGAAACTCCTGTTGTTGGGGCGGCAATTTGGAGTCGATGAGGACCGTGTGGTCTTCCTTGATGTACCAGGATCGCCCGACCGGAAGGTCATGTTTAGCCACTATCAGTCCAGGTAGATATAGGCGAACAAGGTGATGGTAATCCGCAAGTAAAGCCCCCATATGCACGGGGAAATCCTCCATTGCTTCACACTGGTCATGCGACCAAGCGCTATGGCGTCGATTCGGATGCGACATGTTTCGACCACGCGAGCCATAGGCCCGTGTCGCGCCCTGGTGGACCTCCCCGACGGGGTCTACCGAGTTCGCATGATCTGCGGCTCCTGCGTGTTGCTCTGCCGTAGCTCCACGCGCAAAAGCCGTATGTCATAGGTTCCGGCAGGCCAGGGCATTCGTCAATCAACCCCGCACCAAATGTGCGGGGCTTGGAATACCCGGGATGGAAACGAATGAAACCTGAACAGAGCAGTGCTGCCAGATTGGGGCAGTACATCAGAAGCGCCAGAGAGAACCGAGGCCTGAGCCGCCCCGACCTCGCCGAGCGGACCACCAAGACAGTGTCAGCACTGGAGAAGGTCGAGAACGGCACCAGAGCTCCGGGCCTCGACTACCTCACAGAGCTTCTCGACTCCCTCGGCGTCGCGCACAGCTACCGCGAACTGCTGATCAACGGGCTTTACCCAGGACTATTAGGCCGTCTCTACGGGCCGTCGAAACGCCCCCTTACCGGCCTGGACCGGGAGTACCTGAGGGCGATCAACGCCCCTGCGGCGTATATGTACTTCCCCTCCGGCGACGTCGTCGGCACGACCGAACAGTGGGCACGCATCCTCCCCGGAGCAGGACCCGGCACGAACCTCATTGAGTGGCTGTTCATCAACCCGATATCGCAAAGAGCGCTCGTGGACTGGGAAGATATCGCGCACGCCTTCGCGTTCGCGCTGCGCTGGCTGGCCCCCAGTGCGATCTCGGCGTCGCGGATCGAGGAGCTACGTGCGAAGTGCTCGGCAGCGAACCCATACTTCGACAAGATGTGGTCGACGAATGTCTCCAAGCCGGGGAAGCCGATCTCGCAACTGCGGGTGCGGCCCCTCATCGGCGGCGGCATACTCGCCTACTCGATCCAAGTTGGACAGCATTCCTACCCAGGGCGTCGCGACTGGATGATCTACACCCTGGTCCCTGACGTCGATCAGGGGTCGGCTGCAGCCTGACCGGTACCGCACTTCGGTGGAACCCGGCGCTTGGAGGGGCGTCGGGTTCCGCGGCTTACGCCTCCGCCTCGGCTGCGCGCTGGAACTTGAGGAACGCAATGAACTCGCGGACCTTGTCGATATCTTCGGCGGGCAGGCCGTCGACCTTTACGGTTTGAGGTGTAATGGCGTCGGGGATATCGGCCATGGCCGGGTCGAATCCGGCCGCCTCCAGCAGTTCTTCCCTGGATGCGCCGACAGCGTCCGCGATGTGGGCGACTGTCTCGGGTGTGGTCTTCACGGGGTAGGTCTGCCCACGGACCGTCTCGTGCCCAGCCTCGAGCTGCCGCCACCTGCTTTCGCTGATGCCCGCCCGTTTGGCCGCTTCACGCTTGGACAGGCCGGCGGTTTCTCGCGCCGCCTCTACGCGTCGGCCGAACTCCCATTGCTTCATAGTTTCTACAGTCTGGCCTGCGTAGTGGTGCGAAGTAAAGGCAGAAATCAGTAAATCTGCCCTTACTGCGCGCGCAGTACGCGCCAGGTCCGAGCCATTACAGGGCACTGAGCGGCCATTATTCCCATCCTCCCTGATTCTACGGGCTTGCTCTGCGCAGTCACTGCGCATATGATCTTCATGTCGTCGAAACATTCGAGATGACGAATACGCCACACCGTGCGCCGCCACGCACGACCGAAAGGGAACCACCCGTGTCCAAGAAGGCTGAACGCGACATCATCCCGCTGAATCAGCGCCTGGCTCTGACCGTCCAGGAAGTCGCAGACATCACCGGATTCAGTTACCCGTTCATCGACCGGCAGATCGCCGCAGGCAACCTCGCCGCGTGCGCGCCCGGTGGCGACGGCCGCTCCAAGCGGATCCGTGTCGCAGATGTCGATTCATGGCTCCAGGCGAGCCCATGGGAACCGCTGAGCGCCTGACCAGCGCCCACTTCAAAACGCTCCAGATATGGGAGCGGCCGACGCTCTCCCGCCAGAGAGAAAAACGCGTCGGCCTATGCACCCGAAAGGAACCACCCACCAGATGCGTACCAACCATATCATCCTCACCGACGCCATCGCCGAGCTGAACGACCGAGCACCGCATGTCATCGGCAGTATTCCGTTGTGGTGCCTCACCAGCAGATCCTTCGGATTCGAGGTCACCGTCCACCTCCCGGATGAGTACGTCGGACTCCCCGGAACATCCACCGCAGGTGACGTCACCTGGATGATCCTCGAAGCCCGCGAAGCGGTCGACGTCATCAACAAGGCACTCGATCAGCTCGCCGCAATGAAGACGCTGCTGATGGTCGCCGCATGAGCGACCGCAGCCGGGAAGCGTTGTCCGCCAGCATTGCCCACCTGATCGTTGTCGCGCTCATCACCGCGCTGGCCGTGACATGCATCGGCATGGTGTGGCTGGCCCGCGTGGGACTGCTCGGATGACCGGCCTCGAGGTCGCGGCACTGGAGCCCGGTAGCGCCAGGTGGTCGCGCAAGATCACCGCCTCCAAGATCCCCGGCATCTTCAACGCCAGCAAGTTCAGCTCCCCTACCAAGGAGTTTCACCTACTCCGCGCCGAGATCGAACCGGACGGTGCGAACGACGCGACCGAGCGTGGCCAGGACTTCGAGGAGGTCATTCTCCTCCGGTTCTTCCGCCGCCACCCCGAGCTGCGACGTTGCGGGACAAAAACATTCACTCGCGCCGGTCTTGAAGAGTGGGCCGCCGCCAACCCCGACGACATCGCCGCCAACGACCGCACCGGCGAGACGTTCGGCGTCGAGGCCAAGACCGACGGGCGCGGCGACTACCAGTGGGGGCCTGCAGGGTCCGCAGAAATCCCCCTCGGGTACTTCCTGCAAGTCCAGTGGCAGATGCACATGTCAGGCCTGCGGAGAACCTACGTGGTGTGCCTCGGCCCGTTCTACGACGAGACCGAATACCTCATCACCTACGACCCTAATCTCGCGGCAGCGATCGAGGCTCAGTGCGCCGAGTTCTACCGCGCAGCAATGGATCCGAACGGGCAACCGCCCGAGGTCGACGGGCACGGCGAAACCTACAACGCCATCCGGCGCGCTCACCGCGACATCGAGCGCGCCTCGGATTGGGAGGTATCGGTCGAGCTGGCCCGCGAATTCGAGGCCGCCGTTCACGGAGCGGACGCCGCCGACGAAGCCCTGAACCTGGCCCGATCCAGGCTGCTGCGCGTCATGGGCAACGCCCGTCGCGCCGTAGTCGGTCACGGCAAGAACGCCCAGACCATCGCCACCCGCCAGACCACGAAAACCGGTGTGGCCCTTTACAAGTTCCGCAAACCCATCGATTGGCACGCCGCCACGTTGCCGCCCACCTCGAAAGGAACCAAGTAATGACCCTCAAGACCCGTAAGCCCACCGGCAAGACCCCATGGCCGTTCATCCTCATGGAGGGTGGCGAGAAGACCGGAAAGTCCTGGGCCATGGCCGAACTCACCGCCAGCGAACGCATCGGACGAGCATTCTGGCTCGACCTCGCCGAAGGTGCGGCAGACGAGTACGCCGCCATCCCCGGAGCGGACTACGAGGTGATCGAGCACAACGGCACCTTCCGCGACATCTACGACCAGCTCACCGAAGTACACGCCGTCGCCGCCAAGGCAGCCCAGGCCGGCGAGCTCCCGGTAGCCCTGCTCATCGATTCCATGACCGCCGAGTGGGAGCTGTTGAAGGACATGGTTTCCGACCGTGCCCGCCGCTCCAAGTACGCACAGAAGCTCCTCAAGGATGACCCGGACGCGGAGATCAAACCGGCAATGAACCTGTGGAACGACGCAGCCGAACGGCACGGTCGCCTGATGCGGTTGCTCATGACGTTCCCCGGCGTCGTCGTCGCGACCGCACGCGGCAAAGAGGTTGCGGCGCTGGATAACCAGGGCAAGCCGATCCCGAACACGAAGGAGTACAAGGTCGAGGGACATAAGAATCTCGCGTTCGACGCCTCGGCGTGGGTGCGCCTGTCCCGCGATACCGCACCCCGCGTGATCGGTGTCCGGTCGGTGCACGCCGGTGTCCGGCCCGGCGTCGACAAGCCCGTCCCTGCACCGTCATTCACCCTCGAATGGTTGATCTTCGAAGTACTGAAGTGCAACCCGGCCACCGCCCAGGCCCGCGACTACGTGCAGCTCACCCCCGACCCGGTCGAGACCAATTCCGTCCCGCAGACTTCCGCGGCTGCCCCGCCGTCGGTGGCAGACCGGGCACGGGCCGCCGTGAACCGCAAAGCGGTCCGCCCGGTCACCGAGGAAGACGGGCAGCGCGCCGCCACCATGCGCGCGACCATCGAGGCTGAGTCCGTGAGCCGCGAAGACCTGCAAGCGGTGTGGAAGTCTGCCGGAGACCTGCCCAAGATCCTGTGCGACGAGATCCGCGCGAGCGCTCAGGCGAGAGTGGCAACCCTCGGGGTAGCGGCATGAAAACGCCCACCGTGCACATGAATTGCGGCACCGACGCCGGATACCACCGGCACTACCGCCGCGAAGAACGGCCGTGCGAATGGTGCCGCGAGGCCCACAGCGCGTCCGCGCGAAAGCGGCGCCAGAACCAGCCGCCGTTGTTCGGGCGCGGCAAGGTCGTCGTGGTCGACGCCCACCTATTCACCGGCATGTACCTCGACACCACCCCGGACCGGCAGGTCGAGGTAGAGGCAGCCCTGGGCCGCGAAGCCATCGACCGGCTGGTCGAACGGTTCGACCGACGGATCGCCGAGAAGTTCGTGTCATGAGCGGCAACGACTATCGCGCATGGACGTGGTGCCCCAACTGCGAGAAGCGGGGATACCCCAGCCGCAAGGCTGCGCGGAAGGTGTGCGGGCAGGTCCCCGGCCGCCGCATGAACGCATACCCGTGCACACGGGTCGACGGCATGTTCCACGTCGGGCATCTGCCCCAGGTGGTTCGCGCCGGTGATGTCACCCGCCACGAGCACTACAGCTCAGCGGCATAACCACCCGTATGCCGCCCCGGCCATGTCACCGGGGCGGCATACGGTCCGCCACACGCGCCGCAGAGCGCCGAAAACCCTTCAGGCACACAACATGACCATGCCAGCCCGTTACAAAGCAGAGCAGCAGTTCACCTACGCCAGAGTCGAGGCCGGCGAGCTGCCCGCCGAAGTCCTTACGCCACGTGACCGTCGCCTACTGGTCCGCCAGCTAGTCGCCGATGGGCACACCGACCGCGAAATTGCCGCCCGGACCGGCTGGACGCTCTACACCACCGCCCGCATCCGCGATGCCCTGATGCTGCCCGCGAACATCCGCACCGAGAGTGAAGCCGCCTGATGACTGAGCTTGCCCGCTTCGACGCCTTCTACGGTGCGCGCCTCACCAACGCCACGGAAGCCGTTGTCGCCGATCTGTATAGCGCGGCCATGTCGCGCAGCCATATCCACGGGCTGATCGATCCGTGCCGGACCGCGTTCTGGCGAGGCTTCGCGGGGGTCTTGGACGACCTGACCGGAACCCCCGAATCGGCGTGGGCCCTGGCCGGTTTCGACGCTGCAACGATCGTCGCGAACGTCGCGGCAGAATTCGGCGTCGACGTGGAAGACCTACGCGGCAAGGTCGTGATGACCAATGCGTAAGGACTCCCGCCCGTTCATCACCATCACTGTGGATATGCCCAGGAACCCGAAGTTCGCAGGGCTCACCAAGGGCCAGAAGTTCCTTGTGGTCGAAGCGTGGTGCCACTGCGGCGAATACCTCACCGATGGCGTTGTCGACCTCGCTACGTGGCGCGGTCTGGCGACCAAGCGCGACCGTGAGGCGGTCATGTCCACGGGCATCGCCGTGGAGTTCCGGAAGGGCGAAATCGTCCAAATTTCATCCGGATTCCGTCCGGATTGCGACGAGATTCACGCAGAATTTGAACTCACCTCGGGCAGAACCTTGCCGACAGATTGCGTGCTGTTTTTGGACTACTTGGACCACCAGACGAGCCGCGCCGAAGTCGAGGAAAATCGTGAAAAGCGCAGGTCAGCAGGTCGAAAGGGTGGTCAGGCGAAGGCTCGGAACGCTACCAAACCGGCTAGCACGTTCCTAGCAAGTGCTACAGCAAATGCCTACCCAACGCCTAGCAAAAACGTGGCATCTAAAGAAGTAGAAGAAGAAGTAACTACTTACGTAGTTACTGAAAAGACTCCATCGACCGCTCCGCGTCCGACGCCGACCGAGGCCCCAGGGTTCGCCGAGTTCTGGGCGGCCTACCCGCGCCGCACCGACAAGGGCGGAGCACGACGGGCCTACGCCAAAGCGATCACCAGAGCGGCGCCAGACGATGTCCTGGCCGGTGCCCACCGATTCGCCGCAGACCCGAACCTGCCCGAACCGCAGTTCGTCCCGCACCCGGCGACGTGGCTCAACGGCGAGCGCTGGACCGATGAGGCGCTGCCGTCCCGCATCCAGCCGGGCCGCCCCTCGTTGCCAGACGGCCGCCAGCTCACCCCGGCGCAAATCAAGTTCGCGCAGGCAGAGGCCCTCAAGTCCAACCCCAACCCTGACATCCTGCGGGCCGCAGGATTGCCTATTCCCGGCGAAATGTCGCACCTACCAACGAGTCTGAGCGCGGCGACGCGCGCCATCACCGCGTAATCGAGAAGGGACCGAGATGACTCAAGACCCGCGAGACACCGTCATCGCCCTGCTCCAGCTGGCCCAGGCGTACGACTCCCGCAACATCGACGGACTCATGGTGGACGCGTGGCTGGACTCCGCCCGCCGCGCACACTGGACAGCCGAGACCTCCGCCGATGCCATCCGCTCGCACTACGCCGAGTCGACGGACCGGATCATGCCGGGCCACATCACCGCCCGCGTCAAAGCCGCGACCAAGGGGCCGGGATACGCACCAGAATATCGGCCGGAACTCCCTGCGGCACCGCCCGCGTCGGAGGAGGGGCGGGCTGCTGCGCGGGCGTTGTTCGAGTCGGCTACCCGAACACACGAGCCCCGGAAGCCTCTGCCTCGCCGCAGGCGGGTTTCGGACGGGTCGGATGGGCCCGAGTCCGGGCCGGACCCTGTTCGTGCGTTCTCAAGCAATTTGGGTGGGTTGTTGGGCTGGTCGCGATCGAACGGTGGCGAATAGGAAGCGACTCCAGCACGATTCACATGTGATCGAATTGCTCGCTCAGCAAGCAGCTCAGGGGAATACCGATCGGTGGTGGCTAGCATTCGCCGTTCCGACTGGCGTCATCATCGGCGCGACCATCGCCGGATTGGTCTCCTTCTGGACAAACCGCAAAACACCGCATGACAAGCTCGAACAACTCGTCGGAGTGCTCAAAGACTGGCCGGACGACGTGCCCGGACGCGACAGCGTAACTCGGTCGATTGAGCTGACACTTGGCGAGATTCGACGCGCGGACAAGTTGGACGAAGTACCCAGTACGAGCCCCGCTGATCCGCGAAGTGCTGCAGTTTCGAAGGCGGAGCAGGAGATCGACGACCTCGTCGCGCAGCGTGAACTTGAGCGCGCCCAGGCTGAATTCTGGAAGTCGGCTGGCTTTCTCGGAGTGGTTTTGGCGGGGGCCATGCCCGCATTCCTCTCCTCGTCTCCAATGCTGTGGATCTCTGCTGGGCTAATCGTCGGACTCGCGACCTTCGGAGTTATGCAGCAAATCGCCGAAGCGGCAAGGGCGATCAGTCGCTCGGCGCGTAAGCAAACCCTCTCCGCGGAGTGACCGCCGCCTCGTGCGGGCGCGTGCATGAGCGGGCGTTCGTTCGCCCGAACGTTCGCCCGAACGTTCGTTCGTTCGCGCGCAGCGATTGCGCAGTGATTGCGCACAATCGGGTTCCATATGGGCACTATGGCCCCTATGTCAACGCGCTAACCGGGTAATATATGACCTAGAAGCCATCGGCGCAGGTGGTGCGCAGTAAATGCGCAGTAAGTTGACATACGCGCAATCGGCAGGTTAATGTCATCCCCCGTTGCGCCGAAGTAGGGAGTAAACCCCAAATATCCAGTGGTGCAATAACTCCCGACCTCCGCCGGGCCCCGAGGCGAACCAGCAGACGTCGCCATCAACACGTCGTCCGGCGCACACAGTGGATGCGATCTGGATGGGATCGAGATGGGATCGGAATGCGTAGTGGATGCGTAGTTTATGGGATCGGGATGCGATGGGTCAGAGTGCCAGAACTAGCCCAATGTCAAACAAAACGCCTAGTTAGGTGCCATGTTCGCTTGTTTGTGCACAACCTCCAGGTTTGCGCAGGTGAGTGCGCAGTGAATTGACAGCTGCGCGACAGCCAGGTTAATGTCATCCCCGTTGCGCCGAGCACCACGAAATTGAAAGTGCAAGTGGTGCAACACGTCCCGTCCGCCAACGGGATACCCGAAAGGAACCGTCTTCCCCGGTCGATTGCCATCGGCCGGGGAAGGTTTCAACGACCCACCAGGAGAAACGCCATGCCCATTCACGTATTCGCCTCCAGCGGCGAGGCATACGACCAGAGCCAGGTCCGGGACGACATTAACGACGGCGACCTCCTGTTCGTCCCGTCCGAACGAGTCGCCGGATGGCTCGAAGGCGCATTGCCCGTCGCTGCCACCGACAACGACGGCGACTTCCACACAATCAAGGTCACCGACCGCCACCTGTACGGGCAGCAGTTCGCCGAGGTGCGCGAATCCTTCGCCCGATACATGAACGAGGACTGGGCGTGGGATCTGAACGCCCTCTACGACCACAACCTCTGGCAGCCTGCCGGCCTGTGACCCTCGACGACCGGAAGAGCCGCCGAACCAAGGCGGCGCTCCGCCCCACCGACCAGTCACAGCAGCCCCTCGGACTCCTGTTCAACATCGACGACGAAGGCCACGAGTACGAGCACGACCTACTCGACCTGGCCGACGAAGCAGCCTGACCGCCGCCACGGCCAATTGACAGAGGCTTTCAATCAGATGACGCAACCACAAATATGGCAGCATGCAACCACCCAGCGGATAGCCGAGGAGATTCGCCGCCGTCGCGGTAGGCGGTCTGCGCAATGGCTCTCGGATCAGACTGCCGATCTTGGACATCGAGTTACGCGGTCGACCATCGCGGATCTGGAGGTCGGACGTCGAACGCGAATCGAGGTGACCGAACTTGTAGTCCTCGCCCATGCGCTCAACATTTCACCAATGTTGTTGCTGTACCCCAGTTTCCCGGATTGCATGGTCGAATACCTGCCCGGCCAAACCATCACGTCCCGGGCATCAATGGACAGGTTTTCGGGACAGGTTCTGTCAAGACTTCCATGGCGAATTGCGGAGGCAGTGCGTTTGATGCAGGAAGAACTCTCCGCCCAGTCAGTAGCCGCCGTCACCGGTCAACGTTTCGTAAGCACGGGCGAGGCTGCCCGGATTGCGCGGAGCAGCGCCGCACAGATCTGACCGCCGCCACGGTCACCCACCCACCCGCCCGGCCGCCACCGGGCGCGAAAGGAACCAAGTCATGACCACCCAGACATTCACTCACACAGGCGAAACCACCTCCGAGGGACACGCCATCTACCTCGCCGACGGACCGGTGTCCGGCCGATTCGAGGTCTCCTACGCATGGCGCAAGAAGCAGCACAACAGCAGCGCCGCCGGGTGGGTCCTCCGGATCAGTGGCCCCAGGTTGAGCGCCAACCGTGTCGACTACCACGTCAACGTCGATCTCATGGTCGAGCCCGCAATCGACTGCACAAAGGAGCCCGGCAGCGAGGCGGCCTGGTGGGTGCGGAAGGCCGACGGCAAGTGGGACGACTACGCCACCCCCTCAGCCCGTGAAAAGCTCGAGGCCCTCTTCGCCGACGTATACGCCGTGCTCCACATACCGCATGCGTTGTGGGAAGCCAAGATTCAGCGTGCCCAAGACCAGATCATCGAACTTCAGGATGCGCGCACCAAGTTCCTCACCGAGAACGACGCCCTGATCGACTCCGCAGCCCGCCGCCTCTCCTTCCACATGGACAACCCGGCCTAAGTCACACCGCACCGGGGCGCACAGGTCCGCCAGCCCGCGCCCCGGCCCGCCGAAAGGAACCACCAATGCGAGTCGAATTCGTCGACCCCGCAACCGATATCGACGCGCATCACTTCTGCGACGACACCGGCGATTGCCCCACATGCCACCCCAACCAGCTCACCGGCGGTCCCGGATGCGACTGCGCATGGTGCACGAATCCGGACAACGAGCCCGCGGCTTGCGAATGCTCCGACTGCATCGACGCCGAGCCATCCGCCGAGTGGATCGCCGCCCTCGAAGTCAGCTACGGCGTGGACACCAGCGACCACTTCACCGACGCCGACCGCGACTACGAATGGGACCTGCTGTGAACGAGTACAAGACCCGCAAGGGCCTGGTCATCCGTGTCGGCGACGAGTTCCGCGACACCCGCGAGTCCAACATCCGCACCCTGCGCATCGACCGCCTCCAGATGGAGGACTACGGCACGGTCCGCGCGTTCTGCACGGTGATCCGCCAGGAGTACGACGGCGAGGTTACCGAGCCGATGCGCCTGACGGATATGGCCGCAGACCGATTCGGCACCAGCGACTTCCGGCCCGCCGCGAAGGGCATTGCCGCGCAAGCCGTTGTTGTCGACGAAGTGCACCTATTCGACATCGAGGGCGACCGGTGACCGTCATGTTCGAGGTCCGTTCGGACCTCACTCACGGCAAGGTCGCCAGCTACACCGTCGAAGGCTGCCGATGCGATGAGTGCCGAGAAGCGGTGCGCGTCTACACCGCCCAAGTACGAGCCCGCCGCCGCGCACAGCGGCTGACGGTCAATGGCCGCCCTTTCGCCGCTGTCGATACAAACGGCGATCCGCTCACTCACGGCACGCCGTACACGTACCAGAACTGGGGCTGCCGATGCACCGCGTGCTCGCGAGCCCAGAACACCGACCACGCCATCTACCGAGGGAGGAACTAGCCGTGACATGAGCCCTCGACCTGTAACCCCTTCTTCGCCAACCCGAAAGGAACCACCCATGTCTAACGACACCGTGATCACCGTCATCGGCAACTTGACCGCCGACCCCGAACTCCGATTCACGCCCGCAGGCGCGGCCGTCGCCAACTTCACCGTTGCGAGCACGCCGCGCAAGTTCAACAAGACCACGCAGGAGTGGGAAGACGACGAGACCCTGTTCCTGCGATGCAACATCTGGCGCGAAGCCGCCGAAAACGTTGCCGAGTCGCTGACCAGAGGAACGCGCGTCATCGTGGAGGGTCGTCTGAAGCAGCGCAGCTACGAGACCAAGGAAGGCGAAAAGCGCACGGTCGTCGAGCTTGAGGTGGAGGAGGTCGGCCCGTCGCTGAAGTCGGCGACAGCGAAGGTCAACAAGACCACACGCGGCAACGGCGCCAGCCGACCGCAGCAGCGTGGGGGTGACGACCCGTGGGGCTCGAAGCCCCGCGACGAGGAAGCACCGTTCTAACAGCGTGAATGGTCTGGGCGGGCCGACCTGAAGTCGGTCCGCCCAGTGCCCCTGATCATCCCACCGTCGCGCCCGCCAGCGCCCCGAAAGGACCGAACCTCATGCCTGCCACCATGTTCGAGGTAGAAGAAGACCTGTCCCACCGCGAGATCATGGCCCGCCGCCGCCCCGTCGGCACGAAGGCCACCACGATCGAGACCGAGATCTCCAACGTCAACCTCGTCGGCGACTTCTGCTGGTTGGCCGACGACGGCCTCTCGTTCGACACCATCGCCAAACGCCTCGGCCACACCGCCGACAGCCTGGAGGCCGCGCTCCGCCGCGCCGGATTCCTCTACCGCACCCCCGAGCGGGTCGCGGTCGAGCAGCGCATAGATGTCCTGATCGCCAACGGTCCCGGCTTCCAGTTCTCCACGCTCGCCGTCGATATGCCCGATGCCCTCACCAGCACGGTGTCCCTGGTCATCCAGGCGGCCCACCGCCTCGGCCGCATCCGAATGGCAGAGCCGCCGAAGAAGTCCGGTACCCGTTCCTCCGCCATCTGGGAAGTGATCTGAATGCTCGATATTCTCGACGTCCTGCACGCCCGCTGCGCAGAGGTCGCCGGAGACGCGATCCTCAGCGGCGAGAAGCACCCGACCCTCACCCTGACCACAGGCGAGGTAGCCGACCTGCTCAACCACATCGCGACCGTGCACCGCCGGTACCGCGACCTCAACCACGTGCACCGCGTGACCGATCACCGAGCGAACCAGCTGCAGGCTGCCGCTACCGACGCCGTCGAGTCGTTCCATCGGATTCGGTCGACCCTCGACCACCCGACTGCGCACTCCGGCGCGCAGGCCCGGCAGTGCTCGACCATCGCCCGCGTCGCCGCCGAAAAGCTCACCGTCGCAACCCTTACCATCGAAGGAGTCCCGAAGTGAGCAACCCGATGATTGATCAGCCGCCGGTGGTGGACGAGGCCGCGCACGCCGAGAGGGTGTCCCTCGATCAGCAGATTCGGACCCTCACCGAGAAGCTGTCGATGGGCGGATCGTCGATCCGGCTCGAAGAGCACCGGCGGGGTTTGCTGAAGCTCCAGGAGTTGCAGGATCAGCGGCGTGAGGCGTTCCGTCGAGAGGTTGGTTGGGAGCAGTAGCCTGCCCGATCAGACCCCGTCCCGGTGGCGGGGTTCTGCCGCTGCCGGGGGTGGCTGGCAGGATGCGGGACATGAAACGCCGCGCCCAAATTGTCGTATTGGCTGCCACTGCTGCCGCTGCCGCAACTGCCGCCCTCGCCGGGTGCTCGTCTGACGACGACAGCAAAGGCACGCCAGCGTCTAGGCCGGCGGGCACCACGAAGGCCGCGGCGACTGCGACCGGTTTTCCGGAGCCCCCGCCGTTCACGTATGAGGTCCAGGGCAAGGAGATTCGCGTCGCGACGGGTAGCGCTGATCCGACGGACCTGGTCAACACCTACAACAAGGTGGCTCGCACATTGCAGTCGTCGCTGAGCGAGGGCGGCTACTGGGTGCGGATCAACTGCACGAGCGGCGGGACAGGAAAGGCGGACAACCGGCTTGCCAACGGCACGCTCGCTGTCGGCCAGCTGGGCAAGGCGCAGATCGGTGGCCTCGGGAAGTTCGCGGGTGTTCTTGCCGGTGCGCACTGCCCGTAGTCGAACACAGGCCCAACTTTTTCGCACAGGTGTTCGAGTTCGTTGTATGCTGCGGGCATGAGCCGCAGCAACAACGACGCAAACAATCGAAGATGCACCGGGCGCTTGCGGCTCCGACTCCAACTCTGCAACCGGCCCCGCACGCCCATAGCGTCTACGCCGTGCCCCGGTTCACCTTCTACGGACAAGACGACGACATCGCATTCGTCGAAACCACAGACGACTTCAACTGCCTCACAGAGACTTACGACGCCTACAACGGCGCACAGTTCCACATCGTCTCCACCGCTGGACAACTCCGCATCTGCATCGGAGACGACGACGACACCGGCTGCTGGAACATCGCACTCGGCCCCGTCAACGGAGCCAACCCAGTACCCGCCTGGCCGATCACACTCGGTGCAGCGAACGGGGAGCTCTCCGCCACTCTGACCGTCGAAGCCCCCGCCGACGCCCGACTCATCGAGGTGACCGCCTGATGCCCGCCGTAACGCTCAAGACCAAACCGGTCCGCATCAAGGCCGTCCAGTACACCGGGGATAACCTTCACGACATCAACGCAGAAATGCTGGGCCGCAGGGCATACGGCAACACTGCGTGCACTCGCGCCTACCCAGGCGATCAGGCGTACCCCGCCATCTACCACGACTCGAGTGTGACTGCCGAAGTGTGGAATTCCGTTCACGCACAGTGGCTTCCGCTCAAGGTCGGAGACTGGGTGCTCCAAGGAACATCGGGTGAGTTCTCGCCCGCCCCGGCAGACGCCGTCGCCGCCACGTACGACGTCATCGCCGACTAACTGAGGTCCCGCCAGACCGCACCCGAAAGAACCACCAACCCGAGGAGACGTCTGCCCGTGTCCGACCTTGTCGACGACACCATCGAAAACGTCCTGGAAGCAATCGCCGAAGTGGTCGCCGACCTCAGCCCGTATGGGCAAGGCCGCCTGCTGGCGCTGTCTCGCGCCCTCGACGCACTTACCAACTGCGCCAAGGAAATCGAGTTCTTCGACGAGCCGAAAACTGGATTCAGTGCCGGATTCAGTCTCGCCGCTCAGGACCGTTCGGCCGTCATTGCCGCGCACCCTGCGTTCCCTGCCTCATGGCTCGACGCGCGCCGCAACAACACCGTGCTGAAGTCCGAACCGTTCGACACGATCTGGCACAAGGTCGACGACTGGTGGTACACCACCGGATCGGAGGTCGCGCTCGACAGTCTCGATCTCGCGGCACAGGGTCCGTTCGCCGTTCTGGCCGAACCCAAGTAGGCCGGACATGAGCCTCCTTGCTGAGCTGGCCGCCGACGTCGACACCGCCAAGGGTTCGTGTGTCTCTGGCCGCTGGTTCGACTCCCTGCCCGCCGCCGACCGCGCCGACGCGCTCACGTGGCTGGCAGAGGGCCGTCCCAAGTCCGCGCTGCTGCGCGTCGCCCGGAACCACGGCTACACCGGCAGCCCCTCGATGTTCTACTCCCACACCCTCGGCAACTGCCCTTGCCCCCGAAAGGACTGAGCCGCATGGGAATCGCCGCCGAACTCGCTGCCCAGCCCTCCGCCAAAGAGCAGCAGTACAAGCCGCGCATCGAGTTCGACGGCCGCACCGGCTTCATCGACTCCGACCTGCACTCCGCAGCGGAGACGGTCGCGTTCGATGAACTGCTGGAGAAGCACGGCCTGGCCGGACAAGGTGTGCGACTCGATCCCGATCGGCCCGTACGGATCTCACGCTGGCAGAACTTCGCGGGCGAATGGCTCCAGGCCGATCGCTTCTACGTCGTGGCCGAGCGGCCGGG
Source organism: Nocardia sp. (assembly GCF_025465275.1). Lineage (GTDB taxonomy): Bacteria > Actinomycetota > Actinomycetes > Mycobacteriales > Mycobacteriaceae > Nocardia. Next base: position 32,592 of record NZ_JAODNK010000179.1, read on the forward strand.
CGGAGTCACCGCGGATCGGCTGATTGCGCAGATGATCGACCATCCACCAGCCCGCCGGCCTGCCCTCGCTGGCCCTGCGGTGTTCAACTTCCAAGCCTCTGATTTGCAGATCGGCAAGTCGGACAACGGTGGAACCGACGGCATCGTCACCCGCTATCTCGGGTCGCTGGAACGGGCGGTTGAGAAGTACCGGGTGCTGCGCCGCTTCAACACTGTTGGCCCTGTGCACCTGATGTTTCCGGGCGACTGCGTCGAGGGCAACCAGTCGCAGAACGGCCGGAACTGGTGGCGTACCGATCTCACGCTGACGGATCAGATCGCCGTGTTCGAGCAGCTGCTGTACACCACGATCGAGGCGTTCTCCGATGACACCGAACAGGTGCTCGTGGATGTGGTGAACGGGAATCATGACGAGGCGCAGAGATTCCAGACCACGCGCCCCGGCGACGGATGGGCCACCCATGCCGCGAACAGTGTGAGCAAGGGTCTGGCCCGGAACCCGGATGCATTCGGGCACATCCAGATTCGAACCCCCGACCCGGAGCGCGGGTACATGACCGTCGAAGCGGGTGACACCGTCTTCACGATCGCGCACGGGCACCAATGGCGGCGCGGCAAGGCCATGGATTGGTGGGCCGCCCAGACGTTCCACGGTCAAAACCCTGGCGCCGCTGACGTTCTCGTGCACGGGCATTACCACACGTGGGAGCTGGAGACGACCGACAAACGGGCGCGCATCCAGTCCTCAACGCTGGACGGTGGCTCGAACTACTACCGCGAGATGCACGGCGCGGAAGCCCGACGAGGCGCACTCGTCTACCTCACACGAGCGGGCGACGTGACCGATCTCTCGCTTGTGTGAGAGTGGTTGGTAAGCCATGGAATCATCAAGCAGTGCGCCCAGAATCTGTGGTGGCCAGGAACATCAAGTGACCGTATCGTTCATGCAATGTCATGGCAGTACGCCCTTTGGGGGCTGACAGGGGCTGGTTCAAACTGCGGAGTCATCTTCCTGGAGGCTAGCCGTCGAGCCAAGGGGTGGCCATGGCAACGACCTCGGGGACCAGGCGGGGGCGTCTACGCGGTGTCGATTCTTATTCACCTCGGAGTGGCCACAGCGACCACCGCGGCCCTGGCCACGACCCTGATTGTCTCGAACGCGCTCATCGCCTTTGGCGTCGGCGCGGGTGCGCCAGTCATCGTGAAGAAGCTCGCCCAATACGCCGAGTCTCTTCTGCCCGGTGAAGACAATGTGAGCACGAAGGGAAAGTAATGCGCTCAAACACTTTCCATCGCAATTTGCTGTCGGCTTTGGCCGGATCCACGCCTTCGTTCACTATCGCGTCAGCGAAGGAATACGAGGGTACTGGGAGACGCCTACTCTCTGCGCTTGCCGGAAGCTCTCGCGCTTTCCAGTCTGGGGCGTCAGACGAATACCGCCTGACATTAAGGCTTCCGGACGGCACCGAAGGACAGATAGTTTTTTGGGGGCCACCCGGGAGAGGCAAGTCCCCGTTAATTACTCGGCTGGTCAACGAAGCTATTGCTGAGGGCAAAACGGTCCTCGTCACGTCGGCCACAGGTCAACCTATTTCCGTGATCACCAACCCGGATGCCCCCATGGAGGCTAACTCTGTTGCAGCAGTTGACTTTGGGTCTGAATTGACTGAGCAGGCAGCTGTATCGACCCTAGACGGTAGGAATATTTCGGAGGCTGCCGATGCCTTACCGCAACTTGCAGCGTCACTAGATCTCCTGGCCGGATTTCTCGGAAAGGCTGGGCATTGGCATGATGCGCATGCCGCCGCCGAGGAGGCAGTGGGAATCTATCGTCGGATCACGGCCGTCGAACCAGCTGGATTCCGTGCGGAACTGGCCAGGAGCATTGGGAACCTTGCTGTTGCCCTGGGTGAGATCGGACGAGTTGACGAGGCCATAGATCTGGCGCAGGAGTCGGTGACGCTTTCCCGTCGGCTGGCTGGGCGAGAGCAATCTCAGGAAGCTCAGCCTCAGAAATCGTAGTCGCTGCGCGCGGGCGTTCCTCGCCTCGATGCTGCCCATGAGCCAAGATGGACTTATGCACATTGACTCGATCTTTATCGAGACCATCGAAGATCTCCGGAGGCGTAGCGACCTCCGTGCATCTGAATACGACATGGTTCAGGCTTCCGGGTTGATTCGCCGACTACTAATTGATCAGCCTCAGCTATGGACTGAAGTAAATCGAACCTTTAAGACCAAGCCAGTACTGCATTGGATTGGGATGTGCTTCCTAACCGAAGAGACGGTTGAGTCCCAAGTAGCCGTCGCTGGGCTAATGCTCGATCCGGTGATCGCGGAGGCGATGATCGCAGTAAATTACAGCCCGGACAAGCGGGACTTCATGACCAAATTTATGGGGTTTCAGCATGTAGAGGGAAACATTCAGAGGTTTCTTTCTCATAAAGTTCTAATCCGCATGAGCGGCGGTGATCCTAGTATTCCTCAAGAATCTGCATCTGTTTTGGACCTCATAAAGCACTACGCGAACTGTGAAGGTGGGGTGCACTATGACCCAGTTGGACGAAGCGCAAACGACCTTATCCTCGAAATTAAGGAGGCTGCAGACCAAAATCTTCGTCTTACGATTGTTGCCTGTAGTCGGATAATTCTGCGCGCACTGGAGCCGATGGCCGCCGCGACTATGCTCAAGGCTGCGCGCTGGCCCGCTGGGTTGAACTTCGGTACCGCCCAGTAGGCGGCCCGATGGCCCGAATCGGCCCCTCTGCCGCTCGGAGGGGTGGGCTTCGACCTCCGTGCCGTGCGCGTGTTGCGCGCGGGTCAAAGAACCTCGCCTGACGTCGACGTAGCTCGCGGGCCTGGAGGTGCCGCAACACATTCGCGTGCGCAGTGAGATTGCGTAGTGTGTGCGCAGTAGTTGAAGATCGGGGCATGACGGGCGCGAGGGGACAGCAGGCACCATGCCACCTCGACCCTCGATTTCTCCAGCCTGGCGACGACCTCGACTGGCACCTGTATCCCGAGACCGTCGAGGCTGTCGCAACGTGTGAGACATCATGTCCCATAAGCAGGTTCGTTGGATGTGCACGTAACGCACTCGGGGCCGGACAGCTTGCCACCGAACCCGATATCACCCTCCCCGCAGACGGTGTCATCGCTGCCGGAATCGTGTGCCGAGGCGACAACAACACCGCCCTCGCACTGCGCGAAGTGATCAACCGGTACGGCCGCCCCGAAGACCGCATTCCTGTCTGTCCCGGATGCGAACGCCGCCTCATCCCCGCCGGGCAACCGTTGGGAGTCAACGAAGCCCGCCTCGCCGCCCGAGGCTTGTGCAAAGGCTGCTACTCCGCCACCGGCCGATCCGGACAACTCGCCAAGGTCTACCAGCTGCGCCCGTCCCACTGCGCCGACTGCACCCGACCCCTCGTCGGTCGAGGCGACCCGATCCCAGAAGGCCACGCCCGCTACCACTCCGACGGCCGGTGCCTCGGCTGCCAATCCAAGCATCGCCGCGCAACCAGGAAGGCAGCATGACCAAACGATTCGGTGCGCTCAACAGCTACGACGTCGGCAAGGCCCTCGTCTACCGCGACCGGGGCCGCACCTACCGCGTGAGAATCGCTGGCGTCGAACGCAAGTCGAGCTACGTCGTCGCCTACGTCACGACCGGCTACTCCGGCGAACGCCCGCTCACTCTGCCGCCGGACACAGAAGTGACCGTCGAACTCTGACTGCCCGTCGACCGCCATCGACACCCGCGAGGAACCACCCGATGAATAACACCGCCCTCTTGCCGCTGCCCTACACCCGGCCGCCGCTGTCGATGAACGACTCCGGCGCATCACGCGGAGCAGCGTTCGCGAAAGCCCGTGCCCGCAAACAGATCCGCGAAGACATCTGCCGTCTCGCCACTATCGCGTGGCTGCCCAGGGGCGTCGACCACGTCACCGTGCAGCTGCACTACCGGCCCCGAGACAACAGGGTCCGCGACACCGACAACCTGTGGGCCACACTCAAACCCGCCTGCGACGCCCTCACCGTCGGTAAGCCCGCCAGCATCTCGCGCCGCACCAAACGGCCCGTACCCGCCCAGATCGGATACGGCATGGTGCAGGACGATTCGCCGCGCTGGATGGCCAAGCCGGAGCCGATCATCCACGAAGCCGTGAAGGGCGAGCCCGGCGCGCTGTGGCTCGAACTGAGCTGGCGCTACCCGGCCGAACTGGCGGGTGTCTCGTGATTCGCATCGCCCTGCACCTGCCGTTCGGCATCGCCCTGCACCTGCAAGTCCACCGCGGCTTCGACCCCGCCGACATCGTCGTCGCCGCATGGTCCGACGCCTGGCGCGAGCCGCCATACGACGACGAAGAAGCTCCCGACGCCGACGGCGACGGCGACGGCGACTGCCCGTAACCCCCTGACACCGAAGGAGATCCGCCGTGCCCCCGCAGATGGTCGGAGTGACCAAGGAGATGCTGCGCGCCAAGCTGGAGGAAGCGCTCACCCGCTTCGACGGCGAGGAGTTGCCGATCGACCCGAGCGCCGCTGCTGCTGGCGCGAACCCGCTCATGCCGACCGAGGCTGAGCGCACCGCCGCCGCCAATGGCAAGCCGGTCGAATTCGCCACCAGCGGACCGATTCCTGGCGCCGCTGTCGCCGAGCCCGAGCAGGACGACTTCGAGGAACTGGACGAGTACGCCTCCGATTGGGCGGCCCGCGCGAAGTTCTCGACCCCCGCCGCCCCCGCTCCAACTCCGGCCCCGACCGCGACCGCGCCGACTGTCCTGCACGAGGCCGCCGCCATCATCGACGGCGACCGCATGGACACCTACGGCAACCCCGCCGAATCGTTCGAGCGGATCGCCGGCCTGTGGTCCGCATACCTGGGCCACCCCGTCTACGCCCGCGACGTCGCCAATCTCATGGTGCTGCTGAAGGTCTCGCGCTCCAAGCGCGCCTTCCATCGCGACGATTACACCGACATCTGCGGCTATGCCGCTCTGGCCGAACGGATCTCCGAATGACCCTCGTCGCCATCTCCAAGCTGACCCCGTTCCCCGGCAACCCGCGCCGGGGCGACGTCGAGGGCATCGCCGCGAGCCTCAAGGCCAACGGACAGTTCCGTCCGATCGTCGTGCAGAAGTCCACCGGCCACGTGCTCGCGGGCAACCACACCATGCAGGCGGCAATCTCGTTGGGCTGGGACAAGATCGACGTGCACTGGGTCATCTGTGACGACGACAGCGCGAAGAAGATCGTGCTGGCAGACAACCGCCTCGCCGACAAAGGTCACTATGACGTCGACGACCTGACGAACCTGCTGCAGGATGTCAGCGACCTCGACGGCACCGGCTACACCGATGACGAGCTGAACGCCCTGCTCGACGATATCGAGCCGGAGGACGTCGACCTCCCGGACGACAAGCCCAGCCTCGGCGAATCGGTGATCTCCTACAACCTGATCTTCGACGACGAGCAGCAGCAAGACGTCTGGTTCGGGTTCACGAAGTGGCTCAAGCGCACCTACAGCGACAAGGACACCGTCGCCGAGCGGCTGACCGAGTACCTGGCAGCCACGGCCGGGGACAGGGCCGCCTGATGGCGCGGGTCAAAGGCTTCATCGACGCCAACGTGTACGAGGAAGCCAAGACACGGATGCACCGCGTCTACGACCTGTTCGACACGGTCATGGTCGCGTTCTCCGGCGGTAAGGACTCCCTCGCCGCCCTGCACCTGGTGCGCGAAGTAGCCCTGGAGCGCGGCGACACCCGGCCCATCAAAGTCGTGTTCCGCGACGAGGAACTGATCCCCGATCAGGTCGTCGACTTCGTCAACAAGTACCGGCAGCTCGATTGGATCGACCTGCGCTGGTACTGCGTGCCGCTGGAGTCGACGAAGTACATCCTCGGCCAGTCCACCCGCTACATCCAATGGGACCCCGCCCGCGAGCACATGCGACCAATCCCGGAGTGGGCGCTCACACCCGAGAAGCTCGGCCTGCCCGCTGATCTGGTGCTGGACCAGTACACCGCCGACACCGTCGTCTCACGCGGGGAACGAGGCAAGGTCGCCATCGTGACCGGGGTGCGAGCCGCGGAGTCCATCATGCGTTTCAACGCGCTCAAAGCGAAGCTGCACGACAACTACATCAACGCCAGCAAAGACCCGCGCGTGATGACCGTGAAGCCGTTGTTCGACTGGCAAGAGAACGACATCTTCCGGTACTTCTACGACAAGAGCATCCTGTACTGCCCGATCTACGACTCGCAGGTCCTTTCCGGTACGCCGCTACGGGTTTCGACGCCGCTGCACGCGGAATCGGCGAAGACATTCGGCCGGCTGCGGGCCTACGCGCCGACCTTCTACGAGCAGGTGATCTCGCTCGTACCGGAAATGGCTGTGCAGGAACGCTATTACGCAGAGCTGGACCGCGACGCGCTCATGCAGCGGTACGGGCAGTCACTCGACGGCGTGCAGGCGTACGTCGAGGAGACGATCACCGACGAGGCGCAGCAGAAGAAGGCGCTCACCGTGCTCCGGCGGATGCGCGTCACCGCTGCCCGCAACCCGGCCGCCTACCCGCCCGACCACATCCTCAAGCAATTCATGGCCGGTGCCTACAAGCGCACCATCACCCCGATGACCAAGGCCGATCAGAAGAAACGAGCCGCCAAGTGAGCAACACTGAAGGGCTTCCGCGCCTGGCACCGACCCCGGCGGACGCGAACCCGATCGACCATATCCAGTGGATTCCGGCCGACACCCTGGACCCGAACGTCTGGAACCCCAACAGGGTCCACAAGCCGGAGCTGCGTCTGCTGGAGCGGTCGCTACTGCACACAGGCTGGATTCAGCCGCTCATGGTGAACCCGGACCGCATCATCATCGACGGCTTTCACCGTTGGCGGCTCTCGCAGGACTCGAAGGCTGTGCGGCAGCGGTGGAAGGGCCGTGTGCCGGTCGCAGTGCTCGATGTGGATAAGCCGACGGCCATGCTGATGACGATCCGCATCAACCGCGCCAAGGGCTCTCACGCCGCCGTCGAGATGTCGGCCATCGTGCGCGAGCTGCTGACCATCCACCACCTCGACCCGGACCAGATCGCGGCCGAGATCGGCGGCACCCGCGCCGAGGTGGACCTACTCGCCCAGGACGGCGTGTTCTCCGCCCGCAAGATCAGCGAGTGGGCGTACACGCCCGCCTGGTACCCGAAGGACGCTGCGGCATGAGCCGTTTCGATGCCGCCGAGCACCTCTATGACTGGCAGCGCTCCGGCCGGTTCCCGCGCATCCATGACGACATCTACAACCTGATCAGGTCGGAGGTGTCGCCCTCGGACGGCGCGGTGCTGGACCTCGGTGCCTCGACAGGCCTGCTGGCGCGGCGGCTCCAGCACGCCCGGTTCGCCGTGCACGCAGTCGAGGCCGACGCCAACTCGATCGACGCCGGGCGCACAGCGGGCACGTACGGCCCGAGTGTGCCGGTGCGGCATTGGATGCTGACTCCGGGCCAGATGCCGGAGTTCGGGGAGTTCCTGCGGGAGGCGGGCGTGACCATCGTCGCGGCCCGCCGCGTGTTGCCAGAGCTGGACAATGCCGGAGTGACACCCGAGATACTGGGGGAGACGCTCGCGAAAGCTGGTGTGCGACATCTGTTTTTGGAGGGCCGCGCCCCTCGGCAGGACGCGAAACACAGGCTACGCTCAGTTAGCGATGAAGTTGCGGGACTTGAAACACATTGGAAGGCAGTCACTTTCGATGGCAAGCAACGCACATACCTGACGCTGAAGGAGTAGCCACCATGGCAATGTCCACGTACAACGGGTTCGACGGCGCATACCGCCAACGCGTGCAGGACGAACTGAACGCTATGTGGACATCCGGACTGTGGGAGCCGCCGTCGGAGTGCGCAGTTTGTGCGCAGGACGACGGCGCAATTCACGGCCACTTGGAGGACTACTCCCGGCCTGAAACCTATGTGCCGCTATGCATCACCTGTCACCTGATCCTGCATATGCGGTTCCGGCAGCCGGACCTGTGGGAGGAGTTCACCGCCTGGATTCGCGCCGGGCACCGACCCGACCCGCAAACCCAGCGCGGCGGCTTCTACGCCATCAAGAAGGGCTACCTCGCGGGCCGCTCCGACCGCTGGCCCGGCTACAAGGCCAACCCGCCGCGCCGCGCCACGTACCTCGACGCACTCGCTCCCATCCGCTTCGCCCACCCGAATGCGCCAGTCGACCAACTGTTCTGAGAGGTGATACCGCTGTCTGCCGTGTCTGATACCATGCTCTCCACTTTCGTGAGGGACCTGCGGCGCATCCCCGAGCTGTTCGCGCAGCTCGACGTGACGATCACCAAGACCGACGTCACGCGCCCGCGCGGTGAGGGCTCGCCGGGCAGCGGACACGACCGGCCGCTGATCCTCAACGACCGCGCCAGCGAACAGAGCCGGACCCTGCTGCGGACGCTGCGCTACGCCGCCGCGCCGGTGCCGTACGCGCCGCGCCCGCTCAAGCCCGGCGCTGCCGCACTCGCCATCCTCGAACAGCTGCCACGCACCAGCCGCGGACCCGGTGCCGATTTCTGGATTCGCTCGGTCCTGCGCGAGATCACGAAAGCCTGGGGCGTGGTGGATACTCCCGCCGGCCTCCGGTTCTCGGGCTACTGCCTCGATTGCGGCGCTCCTGTGTCCGCACCGGGGCACCTGCGGGCGGTGTCGTGCCGGAAGTGCGGCGGCGAACATCAAGCGGCCGAGCATCGCGCCTGGATGTGGCAGGAGTCGCAGCAGGTTTCAGGCACGGCCTCCGAGTTGGCGCAGCTGCTACCGCATTTCGACGGCTCGCCAGTCAAGGCTGCGACCATCCGAAAATGGCATGAGCGCGGCAGACTTATCGGCTGCGTAGAAGAGCGCGGCACCGTCTTCAGGCTCGGCGACGTGCTTGGCCTCCACCAAGTGCCGCAGCTACGACCTTCGGCCAGCGGTCCACCTGGGGGCAAACATGCCAGAGCCGTCAGGGACGTAAAGCCACTGGTAGCAGTGTAAATTGCTCACCAGTGGCGCTGAAGAATGGGTGTGGCAGCTACCCGTCTTGCCTCGTGGGCGGTTAATCTATCTGCGGCTCAGAACCTTCCGCTAGCAGGAGGGCGCTGAGCTTCACTACCTAGCCGGGGACACGGTCAATTCAGCTCGCATATGCGCGATCTGAAGTCGTGTTCTGGGAGAGGGGGTGAATGATGCCGCAAGCGCGGAAAAAGCCGCGTCGCAAGAAAGCGAGAACCTCGGGTGGCCTGCCAGCTGTACCCGAGGCTCTCTTTGCTTCCGGCATTCGATTGTTGACGCAGTTGCTGATTGATCTGCTGCATCGCTAATCGGGGGCGGGGGTTGGCCGTGCGGTCAACCTCCGCCTGTCAGTGTGGTGTAAAGCCACTGCGCAGTCACTGCGCGGGACCATGGTACCAAGGTAACACCGGTGTGTGTGGTGTGTACGGCCCGTTGTGGCGCGTCAATTGGCTTTGATCGCGAATTCGGGCGCCACTTGGGTCGCGAATTGCGGCACCACCACCGTGCCATTCTGGTTGCAGCCCAGGCGTACCCGGTGGTCGGATCGCGGGCGTGCTCGCTCGGTCGTCCGGGTTCAGGGGTGCGAAGGTCCAACCGTGCTGAGCTGCGAGGCATGGTCGGCGATATTGCTGCCGATGACAACGGGGACCGGTAGCAGTAGCAGGGTCGCCAGAGCCCAGATGAACAGCCGGGTGCGGGTGATCGCGGCGATGATCACGCAGCCCAGTCCGATCACGAGGACTGCGAGCATCCCCAGCAGAGAGACAGTGATGCCATGGCCGACCTGATCCGTGCAGGGGCTGTCAGGCGCACATGGATCGCCTGCCATCGCAAGCATTCCGGTGAGCATTGTCAACCAGATCGCGGTCACGAAGGCCAGAACAAGACACACGCCGGTGATCACCCTGTCCCACACGGGAATTCGCCGACGGCTGGTCTGTGAGCTCGGTTCCAGGGCGCACGTCGTCGTCATGCATGCCAGCTTCGCTGCCTCACAGCTCCGGCGAATCCGTAGAACTACTCGACGAGGTTCAAGCCATCGCGGCCTTGAGACTACCGGCCTGAATCATCGACGCTGGATTGCATCGATGGCTACCAATCAGGGGCCTTGATCGAGCCGCGCTCGTAATAGTCGTCGTCGAACTCTTCGTCCACCTTGCGCTGTCGTTCTACACGCTCGGCTTCCAGGTGGGCTGAGTTCCCGTTCGTGTACGTCGATATCGCTTCGAAGGTTGTATCGGCTCGCAGCTCTCGCAGGGCCTCATCGACCTTGGGGCGCTTGTCTTCCACCGCCGCGTGGTACGCGGCCATGATGACGGCTTCCTCGTTCACCGTCACTGACAGCAGGCGATCTTCGGCGTCGACGATCACGCGGACGCCTTGCGCGACACCCACGCCACGGATCTGTTCGAGAGCGTGTTGAGCACGCTGCACCTTGAGGCCGAGTTCATCGGAATCATTGCGCGGAGGGAACATTCACGAATCCTTACGGGCGCTTGATCTCTGTCGGTTGAGGAGCGGTCGTATCTCCGACTGCCTTGGGAAAGCATGGAGACCCGGCGGTGACGCTCAGGGATTGGTCCTGCGATGGTGCGTACTGGAGGACGAGTACGTAGCCGTCGGGGGTGTGCACCGGTGCCCAGCGTTCATCGGCGTCTTTCTGGAGGGTCCAGCCCCGTGCAGTCCAGGCACTGCGGATCTGCTCGAAGTATTGGGCGTTCTGCCCTTTCGGAACGCCGACGAACCAGTAGCTGACCTGCAGCACCGAACCGCTGCCATGCTGACCGTCGTCATCGCAGGGCACCCTGAGGCTCGGTGTATGCATGACTCCGAGGTAGTGATTGTCCGACGTAATCGAATAGCTCAAGCCCGGCGAAAGTCCCTGGAGAGAGTCGAGCAGATAGGTGTTGAGCCTGTCGCGGGCTGTCGACTCGGTGAGAGATGGATCCACTTTGGTTCCTCCGCTGTTTCCCGTGTCGATGATGCGTGGTGAGTCATGGGTGTTTCCATGGTCGTTCCCGCATCCGCTCACCAGCGCTACTGCGGTGAGCAGTGCGATACCGAGCACCGGAACAGCACTGTGCCGCTTGAATATCACTTGGTTTTCACCGCCTCATTTCCATCGCCTGCGATGATCTCGCCCATGCCTTGCATCGATTTCGAGTTCGGCAACCAGTATTGGCTGTGGGTGTTTCCGTCGTATCCCCACGCGCCCTGATGGTCTGAGGGAAAATTCTGAGCGCCGTAGGAACGCCACGTGGGGTCGCCGCCGAGGTCGTCTAAACCATGATGCTTGAACCATCGGAGAACCGGGTCGTATTTGTTCTGGCCGTACAGCGCCACTGGATCGTTGTCGGCCTTGGTGACATAGACGTGGTTGGGTGTATCAGCGTTTGACACGCCGGTCAGACTGAGGTCGCTGGCATGCTCAACCGTGGTGCCTGGGCTGGCCACCAGTACGAGGCTGTCGGCATTGAGAGTGCGGCCATGGCTGGCGGCGTCGCCGACCAGGGTGGTGCCGTAACTGTGGCCGAGCACCGTGTTGTATGACGGTTGGCCGTCGTGGGAGGCGCGGATACCGTCTTGGAACCGGTCCAGCGCGGCTGCTCCCTTGTCTGCGTAGGAGACGTGCGTGGCATTGATCAGTTCCTGCGGTGCGTCATAGCCGAACCATGCGATCACCGATGTGTTCGGGGCTCCATCCTTTTGGGCTTGCTGTCGCATTGCGTCGACGCGTGCCATATCGTCGTTCTCCGTCGGATCGCCGCTCTTCGTCCCATCACCGTTCATAATCGACGGGCGCGAGGTAGTCCCCGGTACGTAGGTGCACACATGGTCTGCTGTGTCTGGATTGCCGGCTGCGACCGCGGCGTGAGGAATGCTGCCGGATTGGGTATCCATCAGCATCAAGTACCGGTCAGACCCGTCGAGCGATGCGGCTATGCCCTGCAAATCAGCGAGTTTGTCTTTGACTGCCGGGTCGCCGTTCTGGGCGCGGGTCAGTTCGTCGTCGAGTTTCTCGCGGTTGTAGTGGTCGCGGTCCACGATGGGCAGACCATCGCGGTTACCGATGTAGTTGTCCTTTTCGTACAGCGCATCCTTCTCCGCCGGTGTCAGGCTCTCCCAGAAGTCATGCAGTTTCTTGGGATCCGTAGGCAACTCAGAATCACCGTCCAGAATTATCTGCACACTGGGACGGATCGGCGCATTATCGGGCGTCTTCTCGTAGCCGGTGAGTAGTTGTAGGTCAGCGGTGATCGCTTGTGCCGCCGATATTTCCGACATACCGAACTGGAACAGCAGTGCCTTGATCCGTGTCTGGAAGCCTGACGCCTGCCCATCGATCATCTGCTGAACCAGCGCGGCTGTCCCCGACAAGGGTCGATCGGGGCCGGAAGGAACCTTCGGCGCAGTCACATTGCCGTCGTCGTCCACGGTCATCCCCGCGCCAGGGACGTCCATGTCGACGATCTTCAACAACGCGGTTTGAGTGTCGGCGAGTTGAGCGCCATAGGTGTTGTACTGGTCGGCGATGCCGACGATGGTGGTCGCGAGGTGATTGCCGTGCAGCTTGTGTGCCATCGCCTTTTCGGAGGCTGCGGCTGCGGCGTCGCCCTTCCAGTTGTTCATGGCCTTGTCGACCGATGCCTCCATCGCGTCGACCTGCGTGACGAAGCTGTCGTTCTGCTTCACCAGGTCGGCGGCGAAATCGAGCATGGACTGCGGGTTGCACCCGCGCACATGACTGATCGTGGTCAATTCACGCCCTCACCGCGACCAGCCATGGTCGACCTGGTCCATGTAGAGGCTGTCAGGCGCACACGGATCAGATGCCAATGTCATTTCGGTGTTGCAGTTGTCGATGTGGCAGAATTCGCCGATTCTTTTTCAGTGGCAGGCAGTCGGCAACCGGTATCGCCGCTGATGCCTCGGGTTGCTATCCAAAGCACGGTGCCGTTCGATCCGTAGAAGCGGGCCTGTCGATCGCCGACTTTTTCATTGAACGGGAACGGGTCGTTCTCGGTGGCTCCCAAGCCGGCTGCGAGCTGTCGGGCTTTTTCGCGGACTGCGGGCCATACGTCATCAGGGATGCCGCCACCATGTGCCGTATCGCCACCTTGCGTGGTGTAGTCCGGCATGTGGTATCGCCGTCCCGTTGTCTGATCGAAGGGAGCATCACAGCCGGAAGGGTACTGATCGGTATGGACCCATTTCCAGGTCATGCCAGGCACCAGCGAGCTCGCGTAAGCAGCAAGGTCCTCAAACGCCTGTTTGAGGCGCGCTTGCGTGTCTTCGAGACTGGGTCGGGTCTGGAGTTCCTTTGCGAATTGGGATGTTTCGGCAGGGCCGGTATTCTGGGGCTCGGAGTCCATGACGTCACATCCTGTTGTTGTCGCGATCACAGCCGCGGCCAAAGCTGCTGCGATACCCATCCGATATATGCCGAGTGTCATCAGTGCTTACCCACCGCTTCTTCTGGGAGGCCTGCGACGATCATGGCGATATTCCATCCGGACGTGCGCAACTCGTTGTTGCTGCCGTTGCGTGGATAGTCAGCGTGCGAGTACGCCCCATCGCGACTCACCCCATCTTGGGTGGTGGTAGGGCCGGTCTCCAGATGTGTGAATCCGGGCAACGCTTGTGGATTAGGCCCGTACCCAGGAAGTTTCGCGATCGTATCCTTGCCGCCCGTCATCTCGTACCGATGGTCGTCCGGAACATTCAGCTTCGACACGTCCACATCGTTCGCCTTCTCCGGCAGCCACCAATGTTTCTGGGGCAAATCCAGTCCGGGGGAACCGTATACGAGGACATCGTCGACAGGTTTGTGTCCGGGCTCCTGGAGTGCAAGTCCGGTCATGAGCGATCCGTAGGAGTGCCCGACCGCCGTTAGATGCATAGATCCGCTGTCGTGAGACGCTCGCACACCGTCGTAGAACGATGCCAATTTCGGCGCACCATCTTTCGCCAAGGTGTCGGAGACGACCTCCTTGTAACCAGCCCAGGTCCTGCCGTCCAGGTCAGCAGGAACGTCCTTGTAGTCAGCTTGTGGCAAATCCGAACCAATCCACGCAATCGGCACCACGGACTGATTCTTGCGAGGATCACCATCCGGTAGAACGCCCAATCGACTTTGAGCCGTGTCCTTTACGTTCTTCCCTTCGTTGACCATGCCCGAGAGCGAGCCATGGACGTTGCCGTTCAACCCCGCTGCCGACACCGACACATTGTAGGCAGTATCGGGATTGCCGAGTGAGACAGCGGCGTGAGCCTGTTTCCCAGATTGGGTGTCCATCAGCAAGAGCATCGCATCCGGGTGATCGCCTAGCGTTTTCTGGACAGCCTGCAGATCGCCCAGCTTCTCGGCTACCGCTTTGTCGCCGTTCTGGGCGCGGGTCAGCTCGTCATCGAGCTTCTCCCGGTTGTAGTGATCGCGATCGACACTTGGAAGACCGTCACGGTTGCCGATGTAATTGTCGTGGTCGTAGAGCGCGTCCTTCTCGGCTGGGGTTAATGACTCCCAATAGTCGTGTAGCTGCTTCGGGTCGGTCGGCAACTGCGATTTGCCGTCCAGAATGGCTTGCACCCCTGAGCTGACAGGAGCGCCGTCAGGCTTCTTCTCGTAGAGGCCGAGTTCCTGCAGATCGGTGGTGAGCGCTGTGGATGCTGAGACTTCCGACAGGCCGAACTGGAACAGCAGGGCCTTGATCCGAGTCTGCAATCCCGACGCCTGACCGTCGAGCACCTGCTGGGCCAAAGCAGCGGATGCGGAGTTCGACCGATCGGTGCCAGACGGTACTTTTGGGGCGGTGACGTTGCCATCGTCATCGACGGTCATCCCCGCGCCCGGGACCTCCTGATTCACAATCTTCAGCAGTGCGGTGCGCGTATCGCCGAGTTGAACGCCATAGGTGTTGTAGTGGTCGGCGATCCCGACGACGGTAGTCCCGAGGTGGTTGCCCTGCAGTTTGTGTGCCAGGGCGCGCTCGGAGGCCGCCGCCGCTCCTTCGCCCTTCCATTTGGTCATGGCGTTATCGACGGACCGCTCCATAGCGTCGACCTGCGTGACGAACTTATCGTTCTGAATCACCAGGTCTGCGGCGTAATCGATCATCGATTGCGGATCGCATCCTCGCACGTGACTGATCGTCGTCAATTGACACCCTCACCGCGCCCGTACTTGTCGAGTTGGTCGGCGTTGGCCTTGTCTACACCTTCGTAGGTTCCACCTGCGGATTTAGCGCGGTCTCCCAGGGTTTGAATCTGACCGCCGATCACGCCATACGCCTTCACCACCGCGTCACTGACCTGTGTAGACACCGTTGCAACCGGTGACCCCGGCATATACACGGCCTTGGTGGGGGCGATTTTGCCGATAGCATCCGCCTGCCCGGTCAGCTCAGTCGCGAGACTGTGCAGCGTTGCTAGGTCAACGTCGAGTATGTCGGCCACCGGACCCCCTGGTTAGTGCGCGGTACAAACTTCCCGAACTTTAACATGTTGATCGAGATTCCCTAGGGGCTAGAGAGCGCCCATTCGACTCCAAATCCGCAGTGTCGCAGCGCCTCCGATAAGCTCCAGCCGTCGGCGTCGAGTGCATTCCTTTCCACGAAACGCCCGATAGATCCGAGGGCGTCCGTCCGGCCAGTTCGAGCCGCGCGCCCTCCGCAGACGCCCCCGCTCCCAGCCCCACGCTGGTCGCAGCGGGGGCGTCTCGCTTTCCTCGCCTCTCCCCCGGCAAGCCCACCCCCGCGCACATCACAGCGCTCATTCGCGGATGAGGTCCGGCCTCCCGTGGGAGGGGCGAGGACGGTCCGCCCAGACGGCCGGCCTCCCCCATCCGGCCGCCAGGTGCGCCCGGCGCACCGCAAGGAGGCACCCAGGTGCCAGCCAACCGAACCAGCCCCGGATCCATCGACAAGCGCAGGCGCATGGCACAAGCACTCCAGCTCCGCGAGACCGGAGCCAATTACCGGCAGATCGCCCAAGCGCTCGACATCTCGACATCTACCGCCCACGCCTACGTCGATGAGGCGATAAAGGAACTCACACGCGAGCCCGCGGAGTCCCTGCTCACCCTGGAACTGACCCGCCTGGACGCCATGCTGCTCGGCATCTGGAAGAAGGCATCACGCGGCGACCTGCAATCCATCGACCGCGCGCTGAAGATCATGGAGCGGCGCACCAAGTACACCGGCCTCGACCAACTAGCCGCGCTGAAGATGGCGCAGGACGGCAAGGATCTGCCCGCCGTGGACGCCTGGCTCGATGCGATGCTCGACAGCGGCGCCAGCGACCTCGACGAGCTGGGGCAGGCGGCGTGAGCGCGATCCGGCCGCTCGTCGGCAAACAGCGCCTCGCCGTGGCGAACTCGACCGCCCGCCTGAATGTGTACGAGGGCAGCGTCCGTTCGTCGAAAACGATCTGCTCGCTACTCGACTGGATCCGCTACTGCCGCAAGGGCCCGCCGGGCACGCTGCTCATGACCGGGCGCACCGAGCGCACGATCATCAACAACCTGATCCTGCCTATTCAGGACATGCTCGGACCGGGCCGCGTCTCGATCAACCGAGGCAACGGCACGGTCAACATCTGCGGTCGCAACGTGATTCTCGTCGGCGCGAACAACGAAGCCGCCCGCACGAAGATCCAGGGCCTCACTCTGGCCGGGGCATACGTCGATGAGGCTCCGACCTTGCCGGAGTCGTACTGGAACATGCTGT
Source organism: Nocardia sp. (assembly GCF_025465275.1). Lineage (GTDB taxonomy): Bacteria > Actinomycetota > Actinomycetes > Mycobacteriales > Mycobacteriaceae > Nocardia. Next base: position 49,382 of record NZ_JAODNK010000179.1, read on the forward strand.
TCTCGCGGCTATCGGTACCGGGCGCGCAAATGTTCGCGACCGGCAACCCGGAGTCCCCGCGCCACTGGTTCAAGACCCAATGGCTCGACCGCGCGAAGTTCTGGATTCAGGACAACGGCAGCATCATCGACCGGCGCGATGCCTACGCGCGACTCCAGCCCGGCGACCCGGACCGGCCGCTGGACTTGCACCGGTTCACGTTCATCCTGGACGACAACCCGAACCTCGACCCCGACTTCGTCGCATCCCTGAAGTCCAGCTACACCGGCGTCTGGTACCTCCGATTCGTGTTGGGCAAGTGGGTCGTTGCCGACGGCGCGATCTACTCCGCGTTCGACGAAGCGAAGCACCGCCTACCGCACAAGGAACTTCCGCCGATGTCGCGGGTGCTGGCGATGGGCGTCGACTACGGCACGACGAACCCGACCGCCGGAATCCTGCTCGGGCTCGGTGTGGACGGTCGGCTTTATGCCATCGACGAATGGGTACCGCCGCGCGGCACCGACGCGGAACTGTCTGCGGCGCTGGCGGAATGGCTGCGCGACACCAAACACGACCCCGAGTGGGTGTTCGTCGACCCGGCAGCCGCGAGCTTCAAACTCCAGCTGTACCGCGACGACACAGCCCGCGTCGCCGATGCCACCAACGAAGTGCTCGACGGTATCCGCACCGTCGCCGCCCTGTTCTCCACCGGGCAGCTGCTCATCTCCGAGCGCTGCGAACGGTTGCTGACCGAAATCCACGGCTACGTCTGGGATTCCAGGCAATCGGAGAAGGGCCTCGACAAGCCGGTCAAGCTCGACGACCACTTCTGCGACGCGCTGCGCTACTCGGTCGCGTCCTCGCAATTCGCCTGGTTCTCACAACTACGGACCTCGATCCCCGCAGCCAAGGAGGCAGCGTAGACATGCCGTTGCCTAACGCCAACACACCGTGGCCGCCCCGCCACCTCGCGCCCGCATTCCAGATGTTCGCCACCTGTCAGGTGTGGTGGGAGGGCGACGCCGAGAAGCTGTCCGCCAGCCATGGCGAGCCCGCCCGCACGGGATTGAGCAGCACCCTCCGTGATCGGATCAAGCGCCTGTTCTGGGGCACCAAACCCGATGTGTCGAACCAAATTCGGCAGATCCATATCCCGGTTGCCGCCGACATCGTGCAGACCGCTGCGTCGCTGCTGCTGCCCGACCCGGTCGCTTTCCGCATCGCCTCCGACGACGAACACGCCAACGACGAGGCCCGCGAACGGGTCGACAAGATCCTCAACTCGCCGCAGATGCATTCAGCGATGCTGCAGGGAGCCGAGGCCGGCTCGGCTCTCGGTGGCGTCTATGCGCGAATCGTCTGGAACGCGTCTTTCAAGGATCACGCCTGGCTCGATTTCGTCGACGCAGATCAGGCTGTGCCCGAGTTCATTTACGGCGAACTATCCGCAGTGACCTTCTGGGAGGTCGTCGACCAGAACGAAGCCGAAGACCGCGTGCTTCGCCACCTGGAACGGCACGAGCCTGCATACGTCGAGTTCTACTCCGACGGCACCCAGACGCAGGTGTACGGCCGCATCTATCACGGCCTCTACGAAGGCACCGCCATTACGCTCGGCCGCCAGATCGACTTGACCGAACACCCTGAGACCAAGGGCATTCCGGTCAACGAAGAGGGCTTCGTCGACACCGGCAGCGCCGACCTGACCGCCTTCTACTTCCCGAACGCACTGCCTAACCCGATGTTTCGAGGGAAGGGCACCCTCCAGCACTTCGGCCGCTCCGATATCGGCGACCCTGCCGTCATCGGACTCATGGACCAGATCGACGAAACCTATTCGTCGCTGGCGCGGGACGTGCGCCTGGCCAAGGCCCGGCTCATGGTCTCCGAGCACCTGCTAGAGGTGAAGGGGCCGGGCAAGGGTTCGACTTTCAACGTCGAGCAGGAGGTGTACGAGAAGGTCGGCGGCGTCCCCAACGGCACCCCCGTCATCGAGGCGCACCAGTTCGCGATTCGAGTCGACGACCACCTCCGTACCGGTGAAGGATTCCTGCGCGCGATCCTGCGTCGAGTCGGGTTCTCCCCGTACACGTTCGGGCTCGCCGACGATTCAGCCGCTGCCATGACCGCGACCGAAGTCGACGCGAAGAAGGACGCCAGCACAGCGACGTTCAAAGCGCGCTCCGGTATCTGGAAGTCAGTTCTCGCGCGGGCCGCCCGCACGCTGATCGAGGTGGACGCCGCTGTGTTCGAGACCGGCGCGGTCCTGAGCCAGGAACTCGAAGTGCACTGGCCGCCCTCCGCCCGCGAGTCGGTCCAGTCCAAGGGCCAGACCCTCCAAGCGCTCGAATCCGCGAAGGCGGCATCGACCGAGTGGAAGGTCCGGTACCTGAATCCGGAGTACGACGACATCCAGGTCGCCGAAGAGGTTGCTCGCATCCTCGACGAAGGCGCGGTCGCCGACCCATTGACGCTGGGCGCGGACCAGCCGTTCCCGGACCCTGACCCCAATACCGAGGACCAGGCAGACGACATCGGAGACGACGGCGACGAGCTGCCGTCCGCTGCATAACGGAAGGCGGGCCAGCGCATGGCATTCGAGCCCGCCGCCGTTGCAGGACTGCAAGACGGAGTCGCCCAGATCTACGCCGATGCCGAAGTGCAGCTGCTCGCCCGCGTCGCCAAGGCGATCGAGAAGGGCATCGACACCCCGCAGTGGGTGAGCGTGCAGCTCGGCGAGATGGCCCGCCTGTCGAAGGAGTCGCGCGGATTCCTGTTGTCCCTCGATCCGCTTGTCGCACAGCAGATCGAGGCCGCGCTACTCGCTGCGCACGCAACGGGAGTAGCCGCCGCCGACAGCGACATTCCGGGTCCGCCCTCCAGCGGCCCCGCTCCAGTTATCTCGCAAGAGGCGGTCGCGGCCCTCGCGGCGGAAGCCACCGCGGCTGTCGTATCGACGCATTCGCAGATCTTGCGATCGACAGTGGACAGCTACCGGCAGGTCGTTGCCGATGTGGCGGGCCGCGTCGTGACAGGCGTCGGCACCCGGCGCGAAGCGACCCAGGCCGCCCTCGACCAGTTCGCGGCTCGCGGGATCAGCAGCTTCCGCGACAAGGCCGGACGGAACTGGCGCATCGACACCTACGCCGAAATGGCTGTCCGCACAGCGGCTCTGCGCGCCCTGAAACAGGGCCATACGGACCGGTTGTTGCAGCGCGGCTATGACCTGGTCGTCATCTCCTCGCACCCGCGCCCCGCCCCGCAGTGCAGACGGTTCGAGGGCCGCATCGTGTCGTTGACCGGCCGCACCCCCAACGGCAAGGTCGACGCGACCTCTCCGCTCACTGGCGCCGCTGTCACCGAAACGGTGGTCGCGTCCATGCGGGAAGCGGAGAGCGCCGGCCTGCATCACCCGAACTGCAAACACACTCACACCCTGTGGGTTCCGGGCGCACCTCGCCCGAAGGTCGAACCGTACGACGAGCAGGGTTACGCCGACGAGCAGCAGCTTCGCCGCATGGAACGCCAAGTGCGTGAGGCGAAACGGCAGCAGGCCGCCGCTATCACCCCGGATGCGAAGAAGGCCGCCACGGCGAAGGTCCGTGCGCGCCAGACCGCCATCCGCGCTCACGTCGATCAGACCGGCGTCACTCGCCGCCTGAACCGCGAGCAGCTGCGCGACGGCGACGCGAGCAACGCGAACACGCTGACCCGCAACCCGAACCCGCCCGCACTCCCGGCCACACCGTCGGTGACAACAGTGGAGGCGAAGCTGACCCGGCGCAAGCGCGAGCTGGAGCACCTGGACGACAAGGAACTTGCCGACCTCGCCGAGAAGGCCGTTACCGACCTCGATATGGACCTACTCGACCGCATCGAGGTCGAGGACCAGCACCGCAGCAAGGTCGCCGCCAAGCGGGCCGAACGGTGGGCCGGATACGAGCGCAAGTACGACGAGCTCGTGGCCGACGGCTGGGACCACGAATCCGCAGTCGAGAAGGCGTACGGCATCTCGGTGAAAACCCAACGCTCACAAGCTGCTATCTCCATGCTGCGCGGGCAGGGGTACGAGGGGAAGTCGTTCAACGACCTGGCCCGCCATGCGTTCAAAGACCAGGCGTACACGAACTGGCTTGCCGCCGAGGAAGCTACGAACGGCTACATGCTGTCCAAGGCCGGGCAGGCTGCCGGTATCGACCCGCGCTCGCTGTGGTTCGGCAATGCCAGTGCGGCCGAGAAGTACGCTTCGGAGGAGCTGCGCGGCTACTGGGACCAGCACGGCCGCCCAACGCTCGACGAGTTCAAAGCTGACCTGCTCGATCCGCAGGAGGCGGACCGGATACGAAGCGCGAGAGGGGATTTCCTGCGATGAGCGGAAGTGACCTCTACCGCGCCTATCAGGAGGGCCTGACCGCCGCCGGACAAGCGGACGCCGTCAACCCCTACAGCCCGGCCCCCGCCGGAAGCCCCCGAGAACTGCTCGCCCGAATGTGGCTGCGCGGCAGGCTGAAGCACGCACTCGACGTGCCCGCCGCCGACTAGCCAGCCCCAATACCCACGCCCCGCCCTCGCTGGCGGGGCGTCTTTTGTGCGCCCACCTGGAGTGGGTGCACCAATCACCCAGCACCCCAGGAGGGTTCGCCATGTCCACTGCCCAGCCAGCCACCGACGTGACCACCGCACCCGAGGCCGACGACGTCGACACCGCCCCCGACACCCCAGAAGCGCCGCAGGGCGACGAACAGGGCGCAGGCAAGGTCGATGCCTCGGAAGGCGATAAAGGCACGGCCGATGAGCCGACGGGCAGCACGGCCGACGATCCGCGGCTGCGGTCAGCGCGGAACGATGCCGCGAAGTACCGCACTCGCGCCAGCAAGGCCGAAACCGATCTCGACGCCTTCAAAGAGCAGGTCGGCAAGCTGTTCGGTTTCGTCTCCGACGACGACGCCAACGACCCGAAGAAGCTGACTGCCCAGCTCGAGGCAACGGTCAAGGACGCCAACGAAGCTCGCGTCGAACTGGCCGTCTACCGCGCTGCCGGTAAGGACATCGACGCCGAAGCGCTGCTCGATTCCCGCACATTCGCTTCGGTCGTTTCCAAGCTCGACCACACCGCCGATGACTTCGCCGCCCAGGTGGCCGCCGAGATCACCAAGGTCGTCGAGAAGAACCCGACGAAGTTCCGTCTGACCGCCGTCGCCGAGCCGCCCAAGCCGCCCAAGCGGTCCGGCTCCGACACCGGCAACGGCAAGGGCGAGAACTCCGGGCAGCTCACCTACGCGCAGTACCAGGCCCTTTCCCCGGCCGACCGCGTGAAGGCGGTCAAGGAAGGCCGAGCCAACCAGATCCTCGGCCGCAAGTAACCCGCACCCTCTTCAAGGAGTGGCCACATGGCTATCAACTTCATTCCCGAGTTCTGGTCCGATCAGGTCCTCGTCCCGTTCGAGGCTGACCTGGTCTTCGGTCAGCCCAAGGTGGCGAACCGCAAGTACGAGGGCACTATTCGCCAGAAGGGCGACACCGTCCACGTCTCGTCCATCGGCGACCCGACCGTCAAGAAGTACGACAAGAACACCAACCTCGACGTCGAGGATCTGTCGGACGCAGAGACCGCGATGATCATCGACCAGGGCGACTACTTCGCCTTCCGCGTCAACGACGTCGACGAGCTGCAGTCGGCTGTGAACTTCGAAGACCCGGCCACCGCCCGCGCCGGTTACAAGCTTCAGAACCAGGTCGACCTGTTCCTGTACAAGCAGCTCACCGCCGGTGTGCTGGCGGGCAACCAGCTGGGCCGCATCACTGTGACCGAAGGCGAGCCGGAGAAGGCGACCGCCGGTCAGCTCAGCGTGTACCGCGTCGCGGTGAAGCTGCGCGAGAAGCTCGACCGCGCCTCGGTCACCAAGAACGGCCGCTACCTGGCGATCCCGCCGGAGCTGCTGTCTCCGCTGCTGCTCGATGAGCGTTTCATCAGCGCTGACAAGCTCGGCAGCGTCGGCCCGCTGCTCAACGGCACCGTCGGCCGCATGGCCGGTTTCGACATCCTGGAGTCGAACAACATCAACAAGGTCGGTGGCGCGGGCGCGGCCAAGGACGACTACGTGATCGTCGCGGGCGTCTCCGAGGCCCTGTCGTTCGCCAACCAGCTGTCCAACGTCGAGACGATCCGCGACCCGAACCGGTTCGCCGACATCGTGCGTGGCGTGAACATCTACGGCGGCAAGGTCTTCCGCCCTGAGGGCCTGGCCTCGGCGTCCGTGCTGCTGGCCCCGCCGACCGCCGCATAGTCGGCTATTACGGGCGGGACACTGCGTCGGTGTCCCGCCCGGTTTTCGTGCAATGTCAACGAGTCCGGGAGCTGTGTCTTAAGAGCTGACGCCGAGTTCTCTCTGGGGGAGTAGTGGCAGTGCGTACTGCATCCACATATTCGGCATACACCCGGTGGACCACCGTCATCCGACGACCAGCCTCTTCGTCGATAGCGTTGGCGTTTCTCGTTTGTCCCTGATCGCGCCAAAACTCAAGCTGCGCTGAATAGCCTTCCAGGGCTTCGAACAGGCTTGCTATGTACGCGTCAAGCGATGGGGGCCCAGCCATCGTTGCTGGTGCTTTCACATCGAACAGCGCCGTCCACTTCTCCAAGTGGGCGGCGTGCAGCCGCGTTATAGATTCGGATTCTCCCATGTCGATCAGGATGGCTCGGAACACTCGCGCCGATTCCATGAACTGATCTGTTCGAACAAGCAGGTCGCGGTGAGTCTCAACCCGTCGATCGTAGACAGCTTGGATTCGGGTGTTATCAGCCAGTACCCGCTGATTGCGGGCGGTCAACCAGTTGGCCGCGAAGGTGATTCCACCACCGACGATCGTGCCTCCGAGGCCGAACAAAGCAGTAGCAAGCTCGAATGCCATGCAGCACAGGCTATCCGCTAGTAGACCCTTTAATCTTGCTGAGAGGCTTCAGTGCTCACCTACGCCACTGTCGACCAGCTCGCCGAGCACGTGACGGCAGCCCAGCTCGACAAGCTCGCGGTCGGCGACGCCGCCCGCTACATCCAGTCGGCCACACAAATCGTGCGGACTGCGACGAAGAACGACCTGTACGACGTCACCCCCGCTGGTATGCCGACAGATCCAGTCCTCGCAGGCGCACTGGCCGTCGCCACCTGTGTGCAGGTGCGCGAGTGGATCTGCAACGACATCAACCCGCTCACAGGCGTGGCCGGTCTCGCCCCGACGGTCGCCTCCGCATCTACCAACGGCTCTTCGGTCAGCTACAACAACACTGACCAGGCCGCCGCCCGCGCCCAGCTGCTCACGGAACTGGCCGACGCCGCCCGAATCGAGCTGCGCAATGTTGGGCTCGCCTCCTCGAAGGTGGCCCGGCGATGAATGACCCGCTCGCGATGTTCTGGCGTCACTGGGTTCTGGTGCGCCGCTACGTCGGCAACGGCGCGGCCGGACCGGAATACGAAACGCCGACCGGCGAGCGCTGCAACGTCGCCTCCAAGCGGCAGGTTGTGCGCGATGGCAGCGGAGACGAGGTCACCTCGTCGACCTCGGTTGTGTTCCCTCCTACGGTCGCCCCGATACCGCCCGGCTCAGAGGTGACACTGCCCGCTGAATTCGGCGGAGGCACTGCTGATGTCGTGTCCGTCTCCGTATCCCACGCTGGCCCGCCATTCCCGGACACCCAAGTCGTCTACCTCGAATAGAAGGAGGCCGCGCGATGGCGCTGTCGATGCGATGGGACGGCGAGCAGGTCTCGGCCGCAGCCCGCGAGGGTCTGGAAAAGGGACTGTTCGAGGCGGCGGAAGTGCTGCTCGCGCAAGCGAATGCGCTCGTGCCGATCGAAGAGGGCACCCTCCAGAACTCCGGCACTGCCGAGGTGCGCGACGGTAAGGCCCGCGTCGGATTCAACACGCCGTACGCGCTGCGCCAGCACGAGGACCTGAGCCTTCATCACGCGAACGGCCGCACCGCGAAGTACTTGGAGAAGCCGCTCAACCAGTTCGGTCCGGAGCTGGAAGCCATTGCTGGAGCTGCCATTACGAGGCGGCTCGGGTCATGAGCGCCGACACCGGCCAGTTCGTCGACGCGCTGGCCCGCTACCTCCACAGCGCAGGTATGGCCCGCTACCAGTCGGTCGGCGCATATCCCGACGGCGATATCCCGGCGGTGTTCTTCAACCTACTGCCCGCGAACCCAGAAGCGGCACTGGCGATCACCGTTTACGACGAGCTGTTCGACCGCGACGACCACAACCCGGACCTGTACGTACAGCTGCGCTGGCGCACCGCAGGCAAGGACCCGCGCGCCGTCGACTCCGCCGCAGACGCCGCCAGTCGCATCCTGCACGACCAAACACATCTGACCTTCCCCGGCGGAGTGCGAGTGCTGCTGTGCCGCAGGAAGGTTCGCGGCATCACCACCCCGGATTCCAACGGCCGCTATGAGCGCGCCGACTCCTACGTTTTCACCCTCAACCCAGGAGGCACGACACCGTGACCACTCTCCAGGCTCCCAACTCGGCCGGTATGGCGACCGCGCTCGCCCGCGACTACGCCGTCCAGGTAGACATCAACTACGGCACCGCCCAGTCCGGCACCCCCGAGTGGGTGTTCGTCATGGGCCTGAACAAGGTCTCGCCGTCCAACGACATCACCCTCCAGGACGACGGCGACATCCACTCCAACGGCCGCAAGTCGCAGATCGCGACCGCCATCGGCGAGAACCTGGAAATCGCCGGCCTGCGTAAGGGCAACCTCTCGGCGGGATTCGTTGCTGACCCCGGTCAGGAGAAGCTGCGCAGCCACGGCGAGGACATCGGTGCCGCGAACACCGCGCACGTCCGCTACTGGCGCACCGACGGCATCGACGAGGCCAAGGAAGGCTACTTCGCCGCGTCCTGGGTGTCGGCTGCCGACGATAAGGAGGGCCTGTACGGCTTCACGTGCACCCTGACCGGCAAGGGTCAGCACAAGAAGATCGCGAAGCCGACCGCCCCGACCGCGAAGACCATCACCCTGCCGAGCGGTTCGACCGGCGGCACCTTCACCGTCACCGTGGACGGCCAGAGCACTCCCGGTATCGCCTACAACGCGACCGCGGCTGCGGTGAAGACCGCACTGGAAGCTATGACGACCATCGGCGCTGGCAAGGCCGAAGTGACCGGCAGCACGGGCGGCCCCTACACCGTGAACCTGCCCGGCACCGTCTCGACCGTGACCGCATCGGGCACCAGCCTGACCCCGTCGGGCACCGTCGCCGTCGCCTGACCCCGGAAAGGCACGCATCGTGCAGGAATTCGACGAGTTCCTAGACCCGGACCTGTATCTGCCGGTGCGCGGCCATCAGGTGCGCATCACATCCCCGTCCGCCTGGGACGGGCTGCGAATGCGCAGGCTCCTCGCCGACCTCGACGCGCTCACCCCCGAGGTGGAGCGCGTCGAGGTTCGGCGGCTCCTAGGCGCAGCATGGGACCAGCTCGACCGGCTAGGCGCGGACTCCACCATCATCGCCCTGGCCGGGCGCACAGCCCTGCTGCACTTCGGCAAGAGCCCCGACGCGGCGGCGGCGTTCTGGAACGGCGAGATCGACCCCGACGGCGACGGCGAACCTGTTGTCGCCGTGGACACTTCAGCACCCGGATACCTCGGCCCGGACGACCCCGGCGGCGGCCCCGTCGACCCGGCGAGCGGACTGCGCGCCTGGTTCAACCCGCCGGAGATGGCCCCGGTCAACGCGATCTCGCCCACTCTTTCGTGGCGAGAAGTGCTGGCGTGCTGGCGCGATATCGAACTTGACATGCACTCCGCATACGGAGTGGACGTCAATTCTGGTGTGCTGCATGAGCGCCCGTGGCGCTGGCTCGAGGTACGCATCCGCGACCTCGCCAGCTCGCCCGGCACGCGGCTACACCGCGCAATCCTTCCCCCAATCGTGTGAGGACTACACCTATGGCCGCGCTGCGCGACCTATCCGAGTTCTACGACCCGGACCTCTCGCTGCCCATCGGCGGCGTCATCTACATGGTCAAGAGCCCCGGCATCACAGAAGCGGACCGGCTCCGACTGCTGATCATCGACGAAACCCTTTCCGCCGCAGACGAGTACGAGGAAATCATCAAGATCCTCGGCCCCGCCCGCGAGCAGATGGCACGCAACGGCGTCGCGGACACGATGGCGATGCACGCGGGCCGCACCGCGCTACTGCACTTCGGCGGAAGCCCCAGCATGGGCCGCGCCAACTGGCAGTTCGCCCAGCTCGCCGACTTTGTCGACATCCAGGCACTTCTCGACTCCTCCAAGGCCGACGACGAGGCGGAAGCCAGTCGCGCCGACTAACTTTGAACGGAGCCGAATATGTCAACACGGGTCGGCGAAATCTATGCCGAACTCACCCTTGACGACTCCCGCTTCCAACGTCGAATGGCCAGTGCTGAAGTGAGCTTCACCGGCCTGCGCGGTGCTGCCGAGCGGGCCGCCGGTCAGATTGATCGCAGCTTCCGCAACACCGGCTCCAGCATCGAACGTGGTGGGCTCGGCGCACGCAACGCCGCCCGCGACATCGGACGAGTCGGAGATGCCGCACAAGGCGCAGCGCGCGACGTCGACCGCATCGAACGGTCAGCAGGGCAGGCCGCCAGCGCAACTCGGCGAATCGACCTGCCCGCCGGCCTGGCGCAATCGGCGTCGCGTGCCTCCGAAGCGCTCGGCCGGATCGGGGAACGCGCCACGGGCGCGGCCTCGACCGGCTCGTCCTTCGGGGACTCGTTCGTCGGCGGCTTCGCAGGCAAGCTCCAGGGCATCGGCGGCAAGGGCGGACCTATCGCGATGGCGCTGGTCGGCGTCGCCAGTATCGGCCTCGCTGCCGGTGCCGTGCTGGCAGGTGCGATCAGCGACGGAATGCAGATGGAGGAGGACTCCGCCCTTATCCAGGCCCGTCTAGGCGTCAACGACGAAACGATGAAGGTCATCGGCCAAGCTGCCGGGCTGGCCTTCACGAACGGCTGGGGCGACTCGGTCCACTCCAACATGCAAGGCGTCCAGGCCGCGATCGAATCGGGTCTGCTCAACGGCGAAGAAACCGCCGACCAGATGCAACCTCTGATCGAAAAGCTCAACGTCGTCGCTGACGTTATGGGCGAGGACATTCCAGCGGTCGCGCGGTCAGCCGGACAGGCGGTCAAGAACGGCATCGCCAAGGACGGTGCAGAGGCGTTCGACCTGCTCATCAAGGCCCAGCAGAATGGGCTGAACGTCTCGGAAGACCTGCTCGACTCGTTCGACGAGTATTCCACCCAGTTGCGCGCATTGGGCCTCGAAGGGGCCGACGGCTGGGCGCTCGTCGCACAGGGCGTAAAGGCCGGTGCCCGCGACACCGACGTCATGATCGACTCCCTCAAGGAGTTCAAGCTCCGCGTCACCGACGGAACCGCCGAAGGCGCAGCAGGATTCGACAAGCTCGGCGTCTCGGCTGAAGAAGCACAGACGGCCATGGCCGCTGGCGGCGAATCAGCCCGCGACATGACAGCCAAGCTGCTGCGCGGGCTCCAAAGCGTCAAAGACCCGCAGGACCGCTACAACGCCGCCCTCGCGCTGTTCGGCACGAAGTTCGAGGACATCCAGGGCGCGGTCTACAAGCTGAACCTCGACACCGCCGTCCAGGAATTCGGTGACGTCGCTGGCGCCGCTGACAAAGCGGGCCAGACGATCAGTGACACCACGGCGCACAAGTTCGAGGCCGCGAAGAACTCGATCACCGCGGCGATGGATGGCGTCAAGTTCTCGATCGCTGAGGCGTTCGGCACGACATTGCAGCAGGCGGCGGACTGGGTCTCGGCTCACAAGCCGGAGATCATCGCGTTCTTCACCAACCTCGCGGATGCCGGGCTTGCCTGCCTGGACGGGCTGATCACCTTCGCTTCCGGTGCACTGCGGGCGTTCGCGTCCATGCAGGAGGGGATCGGCGACGCCCTCGGGACGGTTCTGAAGGGCCTCGGTGGCTTCAGCGAGAAGCTGGGCGGCATCATCAAGCACATCCCCGGCATGGAGGATGCGGGCAAGGCGATCGAGGGCGCTGGTTCGGCGACCAAGCTGTACGGCGAATTCGTTGACGGCGCAGCCGATAAGGCCCGCGCGCTGGCCGACGTGCTCGACAACGCTAAGCCGAAGATCGACGACATCAGGGATTCCGTCCGCAGCGCAGGCCAACAGGCGGCGGGCGCAGCGGAGATGACGCGAATGCTCGGCGGCGCGATCTCCGAAATCCCAGACGACCGCACCGTCACCGTGCGGGCACTGACCGACGAGGCGAAGCGCAATCTCGAAGCGTTCGGATTCAAGGTCGAATCCCTGCCTGACGGCACGTCGAAGGTCACCGCGCAAACCGCTGACGCACAGAAGGTGATCGACGCCTTCATCGCGCAAAACAACGGCCGCAAGATCACCACCTACACCACGAACGAGATCCAAGACGTTCGAGTGCAGGCGACAAAGAACGCTGGTCTGGACCCGAATCAGGGTCTCGTGCAAGGCCCTGTGTACATGCCCGACG
>NZ_JAODNK010000206.1 GCF_025465275.1 Nocardia sp.
TGGGTGCCGATGCAGTTGGGCGCCGCGGGAGTCACGTTCTTCTTCGTGCTGTCCGGCTTCATCATCTACTGGTCGTTCCGGCCGGGCATGTCGGCGCGCGCGTTCTATCGCCGGCGGGTACTGAAGATCTATCCGATGCACCTGCTGGCGGCCGCGACGTTCATCGTCGTTGCGAGCGTGCCGCTCTCGCGCCTGATCGTCTGGGTGCCGAACCTGCTGCTGGTGCACACCTGGGTCCCGAAATGGACCACGGTGGGCGGGCTGAACGTGCCGTCGTGGTCGTTGGCGTCGGAAGTTCTTTTCTACCTGAGCTTTCCGATCGTGCTGCCATTGATCCGGCGGATCCCGACCCGGCGACTGTGGCTGGCCCTCGGGCTGCTGATGCTCGCGATCGTCGCACTGCACACGTCGTACTTCCTGTGGACGGACGGACCGAAGGGCATTGCGAATGCCTTTGCGCCACGGCTGGTTCCAGGAAATACCTCACCGTATTTCGAGCTGCACGCCTCCCCCGCCTGGTTCCTGCAGCCGGATATCCCGGTCTCCCCGTCCTACTGGCTCAGCTACAACTTCCCGCCGTCGCGACTGCCGGAGTTCTTCCTCGGCGTCCTGGCAGCCCGCCTGGTCCTCGAAGGCCGTTGGCGCAACACCAGTCTCACGCTTCCGCTCGTGACGCTGGTCGCCGCCTACGCGGCCACCTGGGTGGTCCCGGTGAACTACAAGATGTCGGTCCTGCTACTGCCCCCGATGACCGCGGTCATCGCCACCATGGCCGTCCGGGATCTGCACGGAATCCGCAGCCTCAATTCCCATCCCCGCATGGTCTGGCTGGGCAATGTCTCCTTCGCCTTCTACCTAATCCAATTCCCGGTAATGGTCGTGGTCACCCGATACCTCATCGGCGGAAAGGAATTCGGCATTGTCGGCTGGGCCGGCTTCACCCTCCTGTGCCTGGTGGTCGCGACCATCATCGCCGCGGGCCTGTACCACTGGGTGGACACCCCGATCATGCGCCGCTTCGCCCGCTCTAAAAAGGCCGCAAAACGCAAGCCGGTACCGGCTTGAGTCGCAACGCCCCGCACGCTATTTCAATTGCGGCCGTTCGAATGTCGAGTTGTCGATGACGATGTCCATGAACCGCATCGGATCGACCTCGGCGAGGTAGATCCGTTCGGCCGGGAGGTACCGGTCGCGGTGAACCGCCTCGTCATTGTCTCGTGCCGCGCCGCGTCGCACCGAGACCTCCGGTGAGACTTCCAGCCAGATGCGGAAGTCCCAGTACGCGTTGATCTCCGGGCGGAATGCGAAAACCCCGTCCACGATCAGCACCGCGTTGTCGGCGACTGCGGTCGACACCGACGAATGGTCCACCTGAGTCAGCGGGTCGATCGCGCACAGCGCGCAGACGCCGGAACCGCGCGGACCGGAGGGTTCCAGGAGCAGGGTCCGAATCGCAAGGTAGTCGAAGGCATTGCGGTAGTAGCCCTCCCCGGATAGGCGATCATAGAGGTGTGCCTCGCTCCAGGGCCTCTTGAAGTCATCCAGGCTTGCCCGCAGTACCGGCCGACCGGCTCGGCTGATCCGGTCGGCAAGCTCATGACCGAAGCTCGTCTTGCCCGCAGCCGTCAGCCCGTCGATGCCGACGCGCAGCCGCCCGGGGCCCAGCGCCAGGATTCGGTCGGCTACCTGAGCGACCAATGCGGTGCGCTCGGGGGACGCGGGCGGCGGGACGGGTTGCTGCCAGGTCGACACCGAGCGGTGAATCTCCCCCTGGGAACTCATCGCCCGAGGCTACCTCGCCGGTATCGGCTATATTTTGGCGAATCACGGTGGCCAGTATCGGATCCGACCCCAAGGAGCGGTATGCGAGCGCGAATTCTCTTCCCGATACTGGTGGCGATGGTCGTCGCGGCGTGCGGCACGTCCACAGATACGGCCACGCCGACGGCGGCATCACCGGGAATGCTGATATCCAAGCGACCTTTGGGCAACCTCGACCCCGCCTTATCGTCGGCCCTGTCCTCGGCCACCTACATCCGCTACCAGTCGACCTCCCCGGCCGGACAGCCGATCGAGGTGTCGGGTGCGGTGTTCCTGCCGAAGGGTGATGCGCCCGCCGGGGGCTGGCCGGTAATCGCGTTCGCGCACGGCACCTCCGGCGTCGTCAGCGCGTGCGCGCCCACCAATTCGCCCACACTGTTCGGCTCCGCTCCCACGGTCGAACAGTTGCTGGCCGGAAATCGAGCCGTGGTGATGACCAACTATCAGGGACTCGACGGCCCGGGCAACGCACCGTATGTGGACACCCCGTCCTCCGGCTACGACGTGCTGAACTCGGTGCGCGCCGCGCGAGCCACCGGGCTGCCGCTGGCCTCGGATACGGTGCTCGCCGGCGCCTCCCAGGGCGGGCGGGCCGCGGAATCGGCCGCCGAATCCGCGAAATCCTATGCGCCGGAACTGAATATCCGTGGAGTCGTGCTGTTGTCCCCGGCGCTGGAAGTCAACTTCGTCGATGCTGTCCGCGCCGGAACGCTCAACGCCCCCGACCAATACCTGGTCCTGCCGTATCTGGTGGAGGCGGTGCGCTACAGCAACCCCGACTTCGGCTACGACCGGGTCCTGCACGGTGACCTGCTCACTGCCGCACCGCATCTGGAGTCGCTGTGCACCGGCGATATGACCGCCGCGGACATCGCCCTCGGCACGGCGGCCACCCCCGACGAGGCCCGCTTCGCCGATGATGCGGCCGCACAGACGGTCTCCGGCCTCGAATCACGCACCAACCTGCCGAAATCGGCGACCACCCTGCCCACCTACATCGTCCGCGGCGACGCCGATCTCCTGGTGAGCACCACATGGTCCACCGCGGCAATCGCCAAGATGTGCACCCTGGGCACCCCGGTCCACGACCTGGTCGTCCCAGGCGGCCACGATGCCCCGAGCACTGTGGTCGCTCAGTGGCTGCCGTGGATCGGCGACCTGTTCGCCGGTACACCCATCAAATCGACCTGCCCGCAGTAACTTACGCCGCGGCTACTCCCTGGCCGGTGGATTCAGGGCGTCACGGAGTGCAGCGCGGGAGGTCACTCCGAGTTTCGGGAACAGTTGATAGAGGTGAGCACTCACGGTTCGCGGTGAGAGGAACAGTCGTTCGCCGATCTGCTTGTTGGTCAGGCCGGACGCGGCGAGGAGGGCGATCTCTCGTTGCTGTGAGGTGAGGGCGTCGATCGGTACGGGCGTGGCCGGCGCAGCGCCGAGGCCGGTGGCGCGCAGTTCATTACGGGCACGATCCACCCACGGCCGGGCCCCGAGACGGTCGAAGGTTTCGAGAGCGGCGGACAGGTGACGACGGGCCTCGGCCTTGATCTTCGCGCGGCGCAGGCGCTCACCGAAGGCGAGCTGGATTCGCGCCTGATGGAACGGCCATCGATCGGCGCCGGGTGTCGCGAGCGCCGCCTCGAATCGGTCGCGATAGCTGTCCGGTGCGGCGACCACCGCCTGGGCTCCGGCCACCACCAGCGCGAGCCTCGGCGAGATCGCCGAGATGCCGCCATCGACGATATCGGACACATGCTGGGCGGCTTCGACTGTCCTCCCTGCACGGACCGCGGCCTCGACCAGATCGAGAATCACCCACAGCGTGTGCGGCGCGTACGCCGGGACGGTGTCCGGATGGCAGATTCCGGCGGCGTGCTGATAGGCCGACTCGTACTCGCCGCGCCCCAGTTCGGCGAGCGCCCTCGCATGCGCGGCGTAGTGCAGTACCAGCCCGACCCGGTTCGGAGCAGCCCACCGGATCAGTTCGTCCGCAAGGGTTTTCACGGTATCGCCGTCACCGCGTGCGGCCGCGACATAGGCACGCTGGAAGTGCAGAAACCCACCGAGCAAGGTGTATCCGTGTCGTTCGGCGAGCTCGAGCCCGTCGCCGGCCATCCGCTGCACGCGGTCCCATTCGCCGGTCATCAAACCCTCGTCACCGAGCACGACG
The DNA here is from genome assembly GCF_025465275.1 of Nocardia sp. GTDB lineage: Bacteria > Actinomycetota > Actinomycetes > Mycobacteriales > Mycobacteriaceae > Nocardia. The sequence continues at coordinate 3,989 of NZ_JAODNK010000206.1, forward strand.
AACGCCTCGATCGCAGACGTGATCGCACCACCCGCGCGGCCGTGCGCCACCACCTGTTCCAGCGCCGCGCGGCAGCCCGCCACCCGGTCGACGTAGATGGCGGCGATTCCGATGCGCACGACATACGCGTGGTCGGTCTGATCGCTGATGCCCGCGATCGCCGCGTCCAGTCGCCCTATCGTGGCGAGGGCGAGACGGGCGGGCAGCATGAATGTGCTGCCGAGCAGGACGAGAAACTCCGGCGGCTCGGGATCGAGACGATCGAGTGCGGCATGGAAGTCGGCTGCCAGGCCCGGCCGGGAACCGAATACGCAGGCGGCCTGCAGGACGTACAGAGCTTCGACCAGAGCCAGGTCGTGGGCGTCAGAGGGATCACGGGCGCCCTTGATCGCATTGACCAGCAGCTGGTGGATGGTGTCGATATCGCCACCGCCGTTGATCATCAATGCCGCGGCGGCGACCGCCCCGGCCAGCGAGCCGCCCGGTCCCCGCTCGGCGCCTTCGACCAGCCGATGACCCTCGGTCAGATCGCCGTTGATGTCCACGCCCAGGTACGCGGCGATCATGACCCGGCGATTGCGGTTGTCGGGTAGCGGGCTGAGTTCCGCGGCGCGCAACAGCAATCCGACAGCGCCCACCGGATCGCCCCGGCGCTGTGTCCGCGTGGCTGCCCGCTCGAGCAGTTCGGCAACGTGTTCATCAGGGTCGGCGGTGGCGTGGGACAGGTGCCAGGCATGCCGTTGCGAATCCTCCGGAAACCGTTGGGCCAGCACCTGATGAGCCCGGCGCCGCTGGTCGTGCGTGGCCAGATCCACTACCGCCGCACGGATCAATGGATGCCGGAACCGGAGCCGATGGGTGTCGGCGTCGATGTGCACGAGCCGGAGCTCCTCCGCCGGATCGAGATCGGTCGCACCGTGCGCACCGGCCAGGATCGCCGGTGATACGCCGGGCTCGTCACCGGCCAGCGCTGCCAGCAGCAGTTGCTGCCGCGAGTGAGCCGGAAGGCTCTCGATCCGCCGGGCGAAGAGGGTATGCAGACGACGGCCGACCCGGGTGACCCCCGGCGCCCGGTGGGCACTGCGCGCGCCCGGCAATTCCAGCAGCGCCAGCGGATTTCCTTGCGCCTCAGCGAGAAAGCGCTGTCGAGTCCGCGTCGCCAGCTCCGGGAAGTGCTCGATCAACAATGCCGCGGCGGCCGCTTCGGCGAGCGGACCGACCTCGATCTCGTGCAGTCCTTCGGATTCGAAGAAGCTGTCCTCGCCGGTACGTACCGCCGCGACGAAACCCACCCGGGTGCCCTGCAGACGGCGCGCGACCATGCCCAAGACCAGTGCACTGGCCCGGTCGATCCAGTGCAGGTCGTCGACGACAAGAAGGAGTGGCGCATCCACCGCGGCCCGAACGAGCAACGCCCGCACCGCATTCGACAGGGTCAGCTGATCGGGAGCGGGACCGTCCGACAGCCCCAATCCGACGCCCAGCGCCCTCCGGTGTGGGGAATCGAGCTGCCGCAGGTCCTCCTGCAGCGGATAGAGCAGCTGATGAAGTCCGGCGAAGCCCACCTCGGCCTCGAATTCCACTCCGGCGGAACGCAAGACCCGGATGCCCGCCGCCGCAGCCGATTCCGCTACGGCGGTGAGCAGGACCGACTTCCCGATACCGGCATCGCCGACGACCAGCATTGCGCCGCCGTCCACAGCAGAATCCTTCGTGAACGAATTCAACTGGGCGACTTCACTGTCCCGGCCGACCAATTGCACCGACGCCACGATCACCGATGCTAATCGAGGGCAGGGCGGCCGCGGGTACTCTCCGGCGCAGTCGCCTACTCGGACACCGCGTCGGCGGCTTCCTTGATCAGGGCGGCGACCGCCTCCGGCTGCGAAACGTATACCGCGTGACTGCCCGCCACCTCGGTGATCGTCGCGTTCGCCCGCTCGGCCATGGTGCGCTGCACCGGCGGCGGGATCATCCGATCCGCGGTCGCGAGCAGATACCAGCTCGGCTTGACGCGCCAGGCCGGCACGCCGACCTCGCCGCCGGCGGCACCGAGACCCCAGGGAACCTGCGAATCAGCCAGGAACGCAGCCTCTTCCGCCGACAGGTCACCGGCGAACGAACCGTGGAACTTCTCCCGGTCGAGGAAGAGGAATCCGTCCTGCGGGGGCAGGATCGGCGGCACCGGCGCGCCGGGCGCGGGGTCGGAGGTCAGGGTCAGTACCGATTCACCCGCATCCGGCGCGAACGCGGTGATATAGACGAGCCCGGCCACCGCATCGTGCGTTCCGGCCTCGGTGATGACCGCGCCGCCGTAGGAATGCCCGACGAGCAGAGCCGGACCACCCAGCGCGTCCAGCGCCCGGTGTGTCACGGCCGCATCGTCCGCGAGGGTCAGTGTCGGGTTCTGCACCACGCTGACCCGATACCCGTCCTTGCGCAGTATCTCGTAAACCCCTTGCCAGCCCGAACCATCCACGAACCCGCCGTGGACGAGCACCACGTTCACTCTTGTTCCAGCACTCATGACTTCCCTCGATCCGAGGGCTCGTGCGGCCCTCCAGAAGAGCCTGATGCGGACCGGCACAAGCTGATTCAGTCATTCGACCTAGATTTCGCCGGTACCGGCGCGCTCGGCACCGTAGATTGGCGAGGGTTACGCCGCGTGGGGTGCAGATGTTCCGGTCCTGGGGCCAATGTCTCCAATTACAGTCTGAAACGTCTCAATTTCACTACAGTTCCGTGCCATGACCTCCACCACTCGTCGTGCCGGACTCGCCGCCATCGCCATCGCCGCCGCCCTGGTAACCGTCGCCGGACCCGCCTCCGCCGATACCACCCCCACATCGGGCTCCTCCAGCCTCACCACCATGAGCTCCAGCAATGGCACCACGCCGCTGGGCAATTTCTGGACCACCATCATCAACACCATCGGTGTCGCCGCCGGCTCCTCCGCCCCCGCCAAATAGCTCTTCCGAATCCGGCAGCAGGCTGTCGCGCGACGTAAAGCGTTGCGCGGCAGCCCGATTCAGTGTCCGGTCTCGGCGTACGCTCGATGGAATGCCGCATCCAGCGCGGCGAAGGCCGCCGCGGCCAGGATCATCAGCGCCGAAACCAGCAGTGCCACATCGAGTCCGTGATGGAATGCGGCTTTTCCGGTATCGAGCACCTCGGAGACCTTCGACAGATATTTGAGATACGGGGAGAGGTCGGCGCCCTCGGGGATGCGTCCGCGTTCGACGGCGTCGACGACGGCCGGCTGCAGCGGGCCCGGCAAACCCAATTCGGTCATGCGCGCCTTCATTTCCGAGGCGAGGAACGAATTCACCAGTGCACCGAGCACAGCGACGCCGGCCGCGGAACCGACCTGGCGCATCGTATTGGTCATCGCGGCGGCCATGCCCGAGTGCTCCGCCGGTACGCCGGACATCACGGCCGAGGTCAAAGGCACTACGGCGATACCGAATCCGAACCCGGCCACCGCCATCGCACCTGCCAGCGGCAGATCGTGCAGTGGACCGGCGAGGGCTTGGCGGGTCAGCAGGATTCCGGCGGCGCCGAGTACACAACCGATGATCATGGGAGTGCGCGCACCACGATGCGCCACCCAGAAGCCCGCGCCCAGCGATCCGACGATGATCGCGACAGCCATCGGCGCGAAGACCGCGGCCGTGCGCGCACCCGAATACGACTGCATCACTTGCAGATACAGTGCGGTGAGGAAAAAGATGGAGAAGATGCCGAAGTAGACGGCGAAGGCGACCACCAGCGCACCGCGCACCGCCGGCAGGCGTAGATATCGAAAGTCGAATATGGGGGCGCGGGCCCGCGCTTCGACGACGACGAAACCCGCCAAAGCTATTGCACCGAGGACAAACAGCGCGATCACCGAAGGCGCGGCGTAACCCCGATCCTCGCCGGTCGTTGCGGCATAGATCACCGATCCGAGAAAGGTTGCGCCGAGCAGGATTCCGGCCCGGTCGAGAGGACCCGGGCGGGCATCGGCGCTTTCCGGGACGGACCACAGCGCGGCCGCGAGCGCCACCGCCCCGATCACCAGGTTGAACCAGAAGATCGAGCGCCACCCGTACGCGTGGACGAGCACTCCGCCCAGCACAGGTCCGGCTGCCAGCGCCAGTCCGGATACTGCCGCCCACACACCGAGCGCCTTGGCACGCGCCCGATCATCCGGGAAGATGTGCCGCAAGACCGACAGTGTGCCCGGTTCCGAAGCGGCCGCGCCCAACCCCATGATCGCGCGACCGGCGATGAGCACCGGCACACTGGCCGCGAGCGCCGCGATCACCGATCCGGCACAGAAGATCGCCAATCCGGCGATCATGACGCGCTTGCGCCCCCACCGGTCACCGAGCGATCCGCCCGCCAGCATGAGACTGGCGAAGACCAGCGTGTAGGCATTGACCACCCACTGCAGCAACATCACGTCGGTATCCAGTTCACGCCGGATATCGCCGAGCGCGACACTGACAACCGTTGTGTCGAGGAAGGTTACGAAAAGTACGGCGGTGACCGCCGCCAGTGCAATGCCCGGCCGCGCCGCCGTGCTCGGTGCGTTGTCTGTTGACCCCACCGGAACAGGCTACCGACCCGGGCCATCGAGCCGCGGCCACCGCTTCGGAGTCGGCGTTTCCAGCGCTCGACGTGCGGTTGGGGTCGGGCCACGCATCACCCGGAGCGCGGCGGGCAGTGATGGGTTCCCCCTATCGAGGGAGACGGAAGTCCGACTCTCGGGCGACGTGGGCGGGCAGGGGTAATCCGTACCGTCAAAAGGCCCCGGCCGGTTCATCCCTATCGCACGCAATGGGATTCGCCTGTCCAACAGCGTCGTTCATCAGGAGGATCTGTGCTTTCCGCCCTAGTACCGGCTATCCGGACTCCGGATCTACGGCGGAAGATTCTCCTCACGCTCGGACTGCTCGCGCTGGTTCGTCTCGGCGCGATACTTCCGTCACCCGGCGTCGACTACAAGGCGGTGCGAGACTGCATCGATATCGCGTCCGGCAGCGACTCCGGCGGTGTCTATCAGCTCATCAATCTCTTCTCCGGCGGTGCGCTGCTACAGCTTTCGATCTTCGCGATCGGCATCATTCCGTACGTCACCGCGAGCATCATCACCCAACTGCTGACCGTGGTGATCCCGCGGTTCGAGGAACTGCGCAAGGAGGGCCAAGTCGGTCAGAACAAGATCACGCAGTACACCCGGTACCTGGCCGTCGCGCTGGCGGTCCTGCAAGCATCGACCCTGGTGGCGCTGGCCGGGCACGGCCAGCTACTGCGCGGGTGCGCCAAGGATGTGCTGGCCGACAACTCGCTCTTCAGCATGATCAGCATTGTGCTGGTCATGACCGCGGGCGCCGCGCTGGTCATGTGGTTCGGCGAGCTGATCACCGAGCGCGGCATCGGTAATGGCATGTCGCTCTTGATCTTTGCCGGAATCGCGGCTCGCATCCCGTCCCAGGGCAAGGCGATTCTGGACAGCAAAGGTGTGCTGATGCTGGCCGGAATCGGCGTCACGGTATTCCTGACCATCGTGGGTGTGATCTTCATCGAGCAGGGCCAGCGCCGAATTCCGGTGCAGTACGCCAAACGCGTGGTGGGCCGGAAGATGTACGGCGGTTCGTCGACCTATCTGCCGCTGAAGGTCAATCAAGCCGGTGTCATCCCGGTGATCTTCGCGTCGTCGCTGTTGTCGCTGCCGAATATGCTGACGCAGTTGACCCAGAAGACTTCGGGCAATCCGCCCGAGTGGCAGCAACTCATTCAGAAGTACCTGGTCAACCCGAGCAACCCGGTGTACGTCGCGATCTACTTCGCGCTCATCGTGTTCTTCACCTACTTCTACGTCGCGATCACCTTCAATCCGCAGGAACGCGCGGACGAAATGAAGAAGTTCGGCGGCTTCATCCCGGCCTATCGCCCCGGTAAACCCACCGCGGACTACCTCAACTACGTCCTCAGCCGGATCACCCTGCCCGGTTCGATCTACCTCGGTGCCGTCGCCGTACTGCCGAACCTGCTGCTGCACTTCGGCGGTACCAACACGACCCAGACCCTGGCGCTCGGCGGTACCTCGGTACTGATCGTGGTGAGCGTCGGCCTCGATACCGTCAAACAGATCGAGAGCCAACTGCTGAACAGGAATTACGAAGGGTTCCTCCGCTGAAACTACAGTCGGACGGTATGGCCACGACTCCCTCGACCCGCCCGCTGCTTCGGGCCGCGTCCTCACTCGCGCTCGCCATCACCGCGGCGACGCTGTCGGTCGGCGGCACGATCAGCGACGAACCGATCGCTGCTCATGTCGAGGTCACCGGCCTCGTGGATCGGCAGCCGGCAGCCATCGAGGCCTCCGCGCACTCGACGATTTCAGTACTGATCGCGGACGACCACATCGTCTTTCGGTCAGGCGTGCGAGCGGTCATCGGCACCCAGCCGGATATCGAATGCGTCGCAGAGGTCGGCGACGGGGCCGCTGCCATACGCGAAATCCAGCGACTCCAACCCGACGTTGCCCTGGTCTGCCTCGATATGCCCGGTCTCGACTACTCGGCTCCCGGCGCACCGACCTCGGTATTCGGCGATACGACCCAGATCCTCACCTTCACCAATTGCGAGTCCGATGAAAACCTGTACCGCGCAATGTGTCTCGGCGCCAGCGGATTCCTCACCAAGACGCTGCCGTCCGAGGGTCTGGTCGCCGCCATCCGGACCGCGGCACGCGGCGACGCGCTGATCGATCCGGGCTTGACCCGCCGCCTGATGGCGCGGCTGACCGCCGGAATCGAGCCGTTCCCCGCCGCCCCGGAAGTCGAAACCCTCACCGCCCGTGAACATCAGGTCCTGCTCCTGATCGCCAACGCCTACACGAATCCCGAAATCGCCCGCACCCTCGGCGTCGGCGAACAGACGGTCAAAACCCATGTATCGAACGTCCTGGCCAAACTCGGTGTCCGCGACCGCGTACACGCCGCGGTCTACGCCCACACCCGCCGCATCGTCCCGCGCGAACCCCATCCCGTATCGGACGCATCGTTATCGCCCCGGCACGAGCTGCCACAGAACCCTGCGAACTGGAACATGTTCTAGGTACCGTCATCGCATGAGCAAGACCGAGTCGATCGCGCGTGTCGGCATCGCCCACATCCTCACCTTCGGGGCGGGGTGCTGGGCGTGATCATGTTCTGGGCAATCCGGCTGACCGGTAATTGGCTCTACGTGTTTCCTGGTCTGCACCACGAGGACTGGCGCTATCCGATGCTTCGGTTGCGGCACCCGAATTACTTCGGCGAGTTCACCTTCTGGCTCTCACTCGGGCTCTTCGGCCTGGCCGCCGCCCCGCACGACTGGTGGTGGGTGTTCCTCGGTGCGATCGCCTTGTGCGCGATGTTCCAGGGGGCGAGCATCCCGATGATGGAGAAGCGCAGCCTCGAACGCAGGCCGGACTACCAGGATGTGATCGACCGGGTACCGCGCTTCGTTCCGCGTCCCCCACGCAAGGAAAGGGTGCATGCAGCGTGAGCCGCCCTCGTATTCTGGTCGCGGGTCTCGGCGACACCGGTCTGCTGACAGCCATTCATCTCTCGAAACATGCTGATGTGGTCGGCATTTCGAGCAAGCCGGGCCTGGTCAGTGGTCAAGAACTGGGTTTGCGCCTGTCCCGCCCGCGCGAGTGGGCCCGCGACTACTGGGTGTCCTTCGATCGCTATCACCGGCTCGATCCGGTGCGAACCGTGCACGGCAGGTTGACACGATCGGACCTCGCGGCACGTCGGGTCCACCTCACCGGACCCGACGGCGCCACCGCCACCGAGCCGTACGACGTGCTGGTGATCGCGACGGGCGTGACAAACGGCTTCTGGCGGCGGCCGGACCTACAGACCCGCGACCAGGTCGCCGCTGCCATCGCCGCGGATCACGAACGACTCGCGGCCGCCGACTCGGTGATCGTTCTCGGCGGCGGGGCCGCTGCCGTGAGCGGCGCCCTGAATGTGGCCACCACCTGGCCGGACAAACGAGTAGACCTGTATTTCCCTGGTGAGCGCGCACTTTCACACCACCATGGCAAGGTCTGGAGCATGCTGAGCACACGACTCGAACGCCTCGGTGTCGGATTGCACCCACAACACCGCGCGGAGATCCCGGACGGATTCGGCTGCGACGAGATCACCAGCGGAAAGGTCGAGTGGAGTACCGGGCAGTCAGCGAGCAATGCCGCTGCCGTGCTCTGGACGGTCGGCCGGGTCACTCCGAACACGACATGGCTGCCGGACGAGCTCCTCGACGACGACGGTTTCGTCGTAGTCGACGAGTATCTCCGTGTCCCCGGCGCGCCGGGCCTGTACGCAATCGGAGACGTAGCCGCGACCGACCCACTACGGACATCGGCCAGAAGCCGCGCCGATACCCTTCTGGCACACAACATTCAGGCCGACCTGAACGGCGGAACACCGAAACCGTTCAAACCGGCAGCCCGACGATGGGGTTCGGTGGTGGGCACCCAGCGCAACACCCTGGAGATATTCACCCCGGGCGGTCAAGCCTTCCGAATCCCGGCGTGGTCACTGCTGCAACCAGCCATCGTGCGGCGAGGCATATACGGCGGGGTCAGAAGACCGGTCAATTGATGTGTGCCGCAGCATTGTTCACTGCGGATCACCTTACGGCGGCATGCCGGAGATCGCTCCGACTATTGCCGTTCACCGAAACCCACAGCGGCACGCGATGACACGCGGGCTGTGGTGGCCGAGACTATTCCGGCCGCTGGACTCGGGTTATTCGTTTGCGGTGGCGAGGGTGCCGGTGAAGAGGTCGATCAGGCCGAAGGGGGCGCGGGCGCCCAAGCAGAGGTCGAGGATTTCGTGGGCGTCTGCGTAGAAGGACTCGCTGCGGGGGAAGAGGGCGGCTTCGTAGGTGGTGAGGGCGGCTTCGATGTTGTCGGGGTGCGCGGCGATGGCCATTGCCAGTTCGGCGCCGTCGAGCATGGCCAGGTTGGCGCCGTCGCCGGATGGCGGCATCAGGTGTGCGGCGTCGCCGAGGAGGGTTACGCCGGGGACGCGGTCCCAGTGGTGGCCGTCGGGGAGGGTGTGGATCATGCGCGGGACCGGTGCCGTTTCGCCGGCGGTGATCAGTGCGGTGAGTTCTGGTGCCCAGCCTTCGAATTCGGCCGCCAGTCGGGCAGTGGCGGCTGCGGCGTCGGTGAAGTCGATGCCGGCGATCCACTCGGCGGAGCGGTTCAGCTGGACGTATGTGTGCAGGATGTCCCCTGCCTCGCGATGCACGGTGATCCCCTTTCCGGGGGTCAGCGCGTACATTGCGCCGACGCCAACCGCTGCGGCCGTCGCGGGGTGCCGCTCGTCGACGTCGTACAGGTAGGTCTCGATGAAGGTCGTGCCGATGTACTCGACCTTGGCGTCGGAGAGCAGCGGGCGGACCTTCGACCAGGCGCCGTCGGCGCCGACGAGGAGGTTGCTGGTCGCGGTCGAGCCGTCGGCGAAGGTCAGTTCGTGCCGACCATCGCCGAGGGGCTGGACCGCGGTGACCTTGTGTCCCCACTGGACCGTTCCGTCGGGCAGGGAGTCGAGCAGGATCTGGCGCAGGTCGCCGCGGAGCACCTCGGGACGGGCTGCCGTGCCGTCGTCGGGGTCATCGTGCAGCAGCGCGCCATTCGGATCGAGCACGCGGACCGCCTCGGCGCCTTCGTGGATGATCGCGCGGAATTCGTCGGTGAGGCCGGCTGCCGCGAGGGCGAACTGCCCGTCTTCCTTATGAATGTCGAGCTGGCCGCCCTGGGTACGGGCCGCCGCAGAGGGATCCGCCTCGTAGATCGTCGACGGGATGCCGTGGACGTGCAGGACGCGGGCGAGGGTGAGTCCTCCGAGCCCGGCGCCGATGATTGCGATTTCGGTGGTCATGGTGGTTCCTTTCGTGTCGCGGCCTGCCGGTCACCCGGTCGGCCCTGGAATGCTGTTCCACAACAGTCTGGAACAACGTTCCAAGATTGTCAAGCTGGAACGTCGTTCCAGATATGTGTCACAATGGCCGCATGGCACCCAGGACGCGTCGTACCGAGCGACGAGAGGAACCGCTCTCCCGCGAGCGCATCGTCGAGGCCGCGATCGAAATCCTCGACACCGACGGTGAGAGCGCGCTGACCTTCCGCGCCCTCACCGCGCGCCTGGCAACGGGAGCCGGGGCGATCTACTGGCACGTCGCGAACAAGAACGAACTACTCACCGCGACCACCAACGACGTCATCGCCCGTGTCGTGACCGATGTGGTCAGCGATGCCGACCCGCGGGAGGCGATCCGGACCATTGCCCTCGGGGTGTTCGACACGATCGACGCACACCCCTGGGTCGGCACCCAACTCTCCAGTGAGCCTTGGCAATCCGCGACATTGCAGATCTTCGAAGGCATCGGCGGGCAACTCCAGGCGCTCGGCGTTCCCGAACGCGCGCAGTTCGACTCCGCGTCCGCGCTCGTGAACTACATCCTCGGCCTCGCCGGACAGTACGCCGCGGGCGCTCGCCTGCTCGCGCGCGATACGGATCGATCAGCCTTCCTCGCGGCCGTCGCCGCACGATGGGCCCATGACCCCGAGAAGTACCCGTTCATGAATCAGATGGCGATACAGCTGCGCGACCACGACGATCGCGAGCAATTCCTGGCCGGCATCGACCTCATCCTGGCCGGCATAGGAACCGTCCGATAGGGCGGGTTTCGTTCACGGCGAAGGTAATCATCGTCGTTCCGCTGCGGGCGTCCTAGCGTGGAAGGAATGGGTGACGCACGGCGGCGGCCGTTGAAAACGGTTACGGGAGTGAGTGGTTCGGCGGATGTGTATGCGGACGCGCTGGATCCGGGGCGGTCGACGGTGGCGTCGGCAATCGAGATCGCGAAGCTCGCGGAGGCCAATAGGTTCGATGCCCTATTCGCTGCCGACCTGCTCAGTTTCGGGGCGCAAGGGGCGATCGGCGCGCAGGAGCCATTGATTTTCCTGGCCGCGCTGAGCGCGGTGACCAGCCATGTCGGGTTGATCGCCACCGTGACGACAACCTTCCACCATCCCTACAATCTGGCCCGGCTGTTCGGGACGCTCGATCACGTCAGCAATGGACGCGCCGCCTGGAATGCGGTCACCTCATCGCTCGGCGAGGAGAACTACGGTGATCAGGATCTGCCGAGCCCGGAGGAGCGGTACGAGCGGGCGACGGAGTCGATCGAGATCGTCAATGCCCTGTTCGACAGTTGGCGGCCGGGTGCGCTGACGCCGAATGGACACGGCGGAGCGGTGCTGGATCCGACCCTGGTTCATCCAATTGATCACGCGGGCAAGAACTTCACGGTGCGCGGCCCGCTGAATATCCCGCCGCTGCCGCAACGGCGACCGGTGCAGTTCCAGGCCGGTCAGTCCGAGGCCGGTATCGAGCTCGGGGCGCGGTTCGCCGAGGTCGTCTTCACCTCGCTGCCGACGCTCGAGGATGCGGTGACCTATACGAAGAAGATTCGTTCGCGGGCAACCGAATTGGGACGGTCGGAGGAGCTCCCGCTGATCATGAGCTCCTTCCACGCGACCTACGGCGCCTCCGAGGACGAGGTGCGCCGGCGGGTGCGTGAGCGCGACGAAGCCACCGATTTCGAGGCCGGGCGACTCGCCCTGGCCGATATGCTCGGCGGCGGAATCGATCTCGCCGACCTCCCACTGGATCAGCCGATCCCGGAACGACTACTCCCCGATGTGCAGTCGGTGCAGCGACGACGCGGCCGCGTGGAAATCTTCAGCGCCTTCGCCAGATCCGGAAAAACCCTGCGCGAGTTGATCATCGTCGCCAAGGACACCGGCCACTGGGCCGCCGCAGGCACCCCCGAACAGCTCGCCGACACCATCGCCGAACGCTATGACGCAGGCGTACTCGACGTCATCTCCCTCGGCGGCCTGACCGACCCCCGCACCCGGGACTTCCTGCTGAACGGCCTCCTCCCGGAACTTCGCCGCCGCAATATCGTCGGCAACGACTACGTCGGCGCGACCTTCCGCGACAACCTCGAACTGCCGCCACTCCCACCCGTCGGATAACCCAGTACGTCGATGAGTTCGCCGGTGAGGGTCAGGAACGCACGGGTCGCGGCGCTGCTGTAGGCGCCGTCCCGGCTGAGGAGGGCGACGGTTCGGGAGGGCAGGGCTGGTTCGAGGCGGATGGAGGTCAGGCCGGGGTGGCTGTCCGCGATGGCGTCCGGCAGGACCGTGATGAGTGATGTGCGCTGGACTATCTCGATGAGGGCCTGAATCGAGTCGGCCTGCACCGAGATTCGCGGGCTGACCTCGTGGGCGGTGAGGTAGGCATCGATATGCGTGCGGGTGGAGAAGCCGCCGCTGAGCAATGCGAGCCGGTGGTCGGCGAGGGTCGCGACCGGTACCGCGGCGTCGCGGGCGGCATCCGGGTGATCCGCGCCGACCACGAGGCTGAGATTCTCGGTGAACAGGTGGGTAGCGTCGATTCCGGGGAGATGCGGGCCGTCGAAAGCAATGCCGAGATCGAATTCGTCTGCCAGCAAGCCGGTTTCGAGTCGATGCTGCGGTAACTCTCGCACCTCGACGTCGATCCCGGGGTGGCGGGCCTGCATCTGTTCGACGAGCGGACCGACGAGGTAGGCGGTGAATGTCGGAGTCACGGCCAGGCACAGACTGCCCCGGGAAAGATCGGCCACATCGCTGACGGCACGGTCCGCGGCGGCCAGATCACCGAGCACCCGCCGCGCGTAGTGGACGTACGCGGTCCCGGCGTCGGTGAGCCGCACACTGCGGCCGCTGCGGTCCAGCAATTGCGCGCCGACAGCGCGTTCCAGCTGCTTGACCTGCTGCGACAGCGTGGGCTGCGAAACATGCAGATCCTCGGCGGCGCGCGTGAAATTGCCGCGCTCGGCCACCGCGAGCAGGTAGCGCAGATGCCGGAGTTCCAAGGCCACTTCCGCACTATAGATGAGACCAATAGATCCCATGGGAACTGCGTCTTGGACACTATAGGCACTGGTCAGCCAGAGTGGATCTGGTCAGCCTCACCGGCAGATTCCATCCGAAGGAGTGACCATGCACGATCTTGCCGCGGGAGTCGCGCGCTTCCAGCGCACCGTCTTTCCCGCCAAGACGCCATTGTTCGCCGAACTGGCGACCACGCACCGACCGACGGCCCTGTTCATCGGCTGCTCCGATGCGCGGGTGGTGCCGGAGCTGATCACCCAGAGCGAGCCCGGTGAGCTGTTCGTCATTCGCACCGCCGGCAATATCGTGCCCGCCTACTCCCCCGGCGCGGACGGCGTCGCGGCGAGCATCGAGTACGCCGTCGCCATACTGAAGGTCACGGACATCGTCGTCTGCGGGCATTCGGCTTGCGGGGCGATGACCGCGCTGGCCGAAGGCCACGACCTCACGAGCGCACCGGCGGTCGCGGGCTGGCTCCGGCACGCCGATGCCTCCCTGGCCCGCGCCGCCAGTACCGGCGAGTCCGTCGCAAACCTGGTGCGCGCGAATGTATCCGCGCAGCTGGCGAACCTCGCGACACACCCCTCGGTGGCCGCGGCGCTCGCCGCGAACACCCTCACCCTCCGTGGTTGGGTATACGAAATCCCCACGGGCGCTGTCGAAGAACTCGACCTCGCCGGCCATCCGGCCTGATCTCACCCTCACCGTTCGAAAGGAAACCCCTCATGGTGCACTCTCAGTTCGATCCCACCGCCCGCCAGACCCTGGCCATCGTCGCCGTCGACGCCAAGATGCGAAAGGATCTGTCCTGGCAGCAGATTGCCGATGTCACCGGGCTGTCGGTCGCCTTCGTCACCGCCGCCGTTCTCGGTCAGCACCCGCTGCCCGAGGCCGCAGCGGTCGCGGTCGCCGAAATCCTCGGCCTGGACGACGATGCCGCGCTGCTGCTGCAGACCATCCCGACGCGCGGCTCGATCCCGGGCGGTATCCCGACCGATCCGACCATCTACCGCTTCTACGAAATGCTGCAGGTCTACGGCACCACCCTGAAAGCGCTTGTCCACGAACAGTTCGGTGACGGCATTATCAGCGCCATCAATTTCAAGCTGGATGTGCAGAAGGTCGCCGACCCCGACGGTGGTGAGCGCGCTGTCATCACCCTGGACGGCAAATACCTGCCGACCAAGCCGTTCTGACGGGCGGGTAGCTCAGGAAGCGGTGGCCGAATCCAGATCCCGCACCAGCAGGGTCGCACCGGCCACCGCTCCCGGCATGAGGAAAACCGCCACCACGGGAATCAGAAATGCCACCGCCAGCGGTACGCCGAAGCCCCACACCAGCATGCGCCGCGACCGCATCAGCGCGAGCTGCTCACGGACCTGAACACCCCGGCGCAGCAGTGCCACCGACGTAAGTTCCTGGGCGAGAAAGAAACCCGTGACGCCGATGCCGAGCACCGGCACGACGGTCTGACCCAGCACCGGGATGAAGCCGAGCGCGAACAGCAGCACGGCCCACACCGCCGCCCGCGCCAGCAGTCGAATACTGTCGCGCGTCGAGATCCACAGCTCGCGCGCCATGGACAACCCGGATTCCGGTGCGGTCCCGTCCGGGGATGCGGACTTGTCGACCTGTTCGGACAGCTTCTCGTAGAACGGCTGCCCGATGATCAGGGTGACCGCGGTGAAGGCGACCGCCGCGAGCAGCAGCCCCAGGACGAAGACCCCGACCACCAGGAAACCGCGGAACAGGCCGAGCCAGGGTGAGCTCCAATCGTCCGCGAACGGGGTCACCCACGCAACGAAATCGTCCGCTCCGAAGGCCAATCCGGTGAACGCGGCCACGTACAGCACCAGCGTGATGAGCCCCGGCAACAGTCCGAAACCGAACCACCGCCGATTCCGGCCGACCCACCGCTGCCCCGCCACCAGGTAGCCGAACCCATTCCCCAGATCACGCATTGCGACAGCCTATCCGGGCCACCACACCCTCCTGTCAGCTGACGACAGCGCCGCCGAACCCGACTCCACCCCCAGCCCGGCGATCCAGTTACCTACCGCCGAGCGCCAAGCCGCGCCGGCGCGAAGGCTAGCCCGATCCAACCGACTCCCGCCGAATGCCGGGCAACGAGGCTCGCCCCGCAGAGAGGCGAGCCCGACCGCGCAGCCGATCGAGTCCTGAGTGCCCGCCGCCGCTCGCACCGGTGGCGGGGCGACAAGCCGCTCCGGCGCGGAGTTCCGAACGCGAGGCAGCCCGATCGAATTCCCAGGGGACAGCGAGCATCTCGCACAGGGTGCTGCGGTGCGCAGACCATCCGTCGCGGCCGCAACTGTGTTCGTGCAGATCAGACCCGAAAACCGGGATCCCCCAGCCCCTGCCGAGCGTTTTCTGTCACTCGATAGAAACCATCGGCAATCCAGAAGTTACCAGGGGCAGCACAAGCGATACGTGTGCGTCATCGAAAGACGCAGTGGCACCTAAAAACTATCGGTTGACAGGTTGATCGGTAGGAGCGTTCATGGGCACTGCATTGATGGACACGGCACTGAGCGATGTCGCCGCTGTCGAAGACCTGCGGGTGACGTTCCGGCGCAGCGGGCGCGACGTGCACGCGCTGCGCGGAGTGTCACTGACGGTGCGCCGGGGCGAGATCCTCGGACTCGTCGGCGAATCGGGTTCCGGCAAGAGCGTTCTCGGGTTCTCACTCCTGGGTTTGCTGCCGGCGGGAACACGCACGGACGGCGCGGTCACCGTCGCCGGGACGGACATGATCGGCGGGAATGCCAAGACATTGGCCCGGGTGCGCCGGCTCGATCTCGGTGCGGTGTTCCAGGATCCGATGACCTCGCTGAATCCGACCATGCGGATCGGAAAGCAGGTGATCGAGGCCGCCGGCACCGCCGAGGAGGCGCAGCGCCTGCTCGCGGCGGTGGGCATCCCCGAGCCCGCGCGCCGGATGCGCAGTTATCCGCACGAGCTCTCCGGCGGGCTGCGCCAGCGCGTCATGATCGCCATGGCCATTGCGGGCAATCCCGAGCTGATCATTGCGGACGAGCCCACCACCGCACTCGATGTCACGGTGCAGGCGCAGGTCCTCGCACTGCTCAAAACGATTCGCGACGAGCTCGGCTGCGGCATTCTGATGATCACCCACGACCTCGGGGTGGCGGCGCAGATCTCGGACCGGCTGGCGGTGCTGTACGCCGGTCGGATTGCCGAGATCGGACCCACCGCCGAGGTGCTTGCCGCACCCGCGCACCCGTACACCCGGGGCCTGCTGCGCTCGCGCCTGACGCTGAACACCCCGGCCGATCAGCGACTGCCCTCGCTCCCCGGCGAGGTGCCCAGTCCGGCAAATCCTCTCTCCGGCTGCGCTTTTGCCCCGCGCTGCGCACACACGACGCCGGATTGCGCCACCGCCCCACCCGACCCCGTCTCGATCGCACCCGACCGGGTGTCAGCCTGCATCCTGCCGCCGATCAGCACCGTCGATCCCGCACCGGCGCCGGAGGCCACCGCGATCGTCCAGGCTGTTCCCGATGCTGCGACCGCCCCGAAGCTCGACACAGCCGCTGCCATCACCCTGCGCGATATCACCAAAACCTTTGTGGTCGGCGGCATTCGGCGACGTGCGACACTGCACGCACTCCGCCGCGTATCGCTGACGGTGGAACCTGGCGAGTCGGTCGCCCTGGTAGGCGAGAGCGGATGCGGCAAATCCACTCTCCTACGCGTGATCGCAGGCCTCGAACAGCCGACCACCGGCGCGCTCACGCTCTCCGGCACGCAGCGCCCGCAGATGGTGTTCCAGGATGCGGGTGCGTCATTGACTCCGTGGATGTCGGTGGGCGAGTTGATATCCGAACGGTTACTGCGCTCAGGTCTCTCACGATCCGAACGTGCCGCCAAGGTGGAGGAGTCACTGCGCCGAGTCGGGCTCATGCCCGAGGTCGCCAAGGCTCGCGCCGGTCAGCTCTCGGGCGGTCAGCGCCAAAGGGTTTCGCTGGCCCGAGCCACCGTGGTGCCGCCTTCGCTCCTGCTGTGCGACGAGCCCACCAGCGCGCTCGACGTCTCGCTGGCCGCGGCGGTGATCAACCTCATCGGCGACTTGCGCCGCAGCCTGAACATGTCGGTCGTCTTCGTCACGCACGATCTGGCGGTGGCCCGCGTGGTCGCCGACCGAATCGCGGTCATGTATCTCGGCCGCATTGTCGAAATCGGCACGGCCGAACAGGTTCTCGGTAATCCGGTGCACCCCTACACGCGAGCGCTGATCGCCTCCATCCCCGATCCGGCGCACGAGCCCGCCGCACCCGTGGGCGAGCCCGCCAGCCCGCTCGCACCGCCCTCCGGCTGCGCCTTCCACCCGCGCTGCCCGCTGGCCATTCCCGCATGCAGTGACGAGCGGCTCGATGTCCGGCTGGAGGGCATTCCCGGCGGCACGCATCAGGTGGCGTGTATCGAACAGAAGGTGAGCTGAGATGACTGTCGCCCTGCCCGCGCTCACGCGATTGCGCGGCGCCCGAATCACGGTGGTGCCGCGCGCATTTCCCGGCGGATGGAACTGGATCGGGGTGTCGCTGATCGGTGTGGTGACGCTGGTCGCCGTCGCGGTGCCGATCCTGGCGCCCTACGATCCACTGCTGCCGGTCGGTATGCCATTGAGTGCGCCCGGTCAGCACGGATTCCTGCTCGGCACCGACAATATCGGCCGCGATCTACTGAGCCGGGTGCTCTACGGTATGCGGGCGAGCTGGTTCGCCGCACTGGCCGTGGTGGCCAGTGGACTGCTGGTGGGCGGCCTGGTCGGACTGATCGCCGGCGCTGTCGGCGGCTGGGTCGACTCCCTGCTCATGCGCATTACCGACGCGTTCCTGGCGCTGCCCGCGCCGGTGCTCGCCATCGCGGTGGTCGCCGCACTCGGCCCGGGCTTCACCCACACACTGATCGCGGTGTCGATCGTCTGGTGGCCGTTCTACGCGCGGCTGGTTCGCGGCGATATCAGTGCGCTGGCTGCCCGGCCACATGTCGAAGCCGCGAAACTCAGTGGTGTCGGGCCGATTCGACTGGCCGTGCGGCATCTACTGCCGGGCGCCGCACCCGGTGCGCTGGTGGCCGCGAGCCTGGACCTGGGCACCCTCATCCTCACCCTGGCCTCACTGTCGTTCCTGGGTCTCGGACAGGCCGCTCCCGCACCGGAACTCGGTGCGGACGCGGCCCGCAATCTCAGCTATTTCCTGCAGCAGTGGTGGATTCCGGTCATGCCCGGTCTGGGCGTCGCGGTGCTGGCCCTGATCGGCACCGTCGCGGGCGATTGCCTGCGCAACCTGATGAAGAAGGAGGGGTAGCGTGCGTAATTTCATTCTCTCCAGGCTCGCCGCGATGGTGGCCATCCTCATCGCACTGACTGCCGTAATGTTTGTGCTGCAACGCATTTCGCCGCTCGACCCGGTCCATGCCCAGTTGGGCGGCTCCGCGTCACAGGGGGCTATCGCAGCGCGGCGGCACGAGCTCGGCCTGGATCGTCCGGTGCCCGTGCAATTCTGGCACTATCTGACCTCGGCGGCGCACGGCGACTTCGGCACGTCCTATCGCACCCGCCGTCCGGTCAGCACCGACCTGGTGAACTTCGTACCCGCCACGCTGGAGCTGGCGCTGTGCGCGCTGCTCATCGCGCTGGTGCTGGCAGCCCTGCTGGCATTCGCCACGACCCTGCACTGGCCCGGCTCGGGCGTGTTCCGGGCGGTGCTGTTCGTCGGCGCCTCGACACCGATGTTCCTGCTGGGCATTCTCGGCCTGATCGTGTTCTACCAGCAGCTGGGCTGGGTCCCCGCGAACGGCCGCACCTCGATCTCGGGCGCACCGACCGGCCCGACCGGTCTACTCACCGTCGACGGCCTGCTGGCCGGGCGTTTCGATGTGGTGAGTGATGCGATCAGTCACTTGATCCTGCCCGCGACGGTGATCGCCCTCGGCCCGGCGGTGGCCATCGGCCGGGTGCTGCGGTCCAGCCTGATCACCGATGTGGATAGCGATTACGCCCGCACCGCCAAGGCGAAGGGCCTCAGCCCGGCGCGAATCCTGCTCCGGCACGTGCTGCGCAATTGTGTCGGCGCGGCGCTGTCCATGACCGGATTGCAAGTGGGACTGATGTTCTCGGGCGTACTCGTGGTCGAGCAGGTCTTCGGCTGGCCCGGCATCGGGCAGTACATCGCCCAGAGCATTCCGGTCGCCGACTTCCCTGCCATCGCGGGCGTGACCCTGTTGCTCGGCGCGGTCTACGTCGTCATCAACACCATTGTCGATCTGCTGCAAGCCGCGGCCGATCCCCGAATCGTCGCCGTATGAACCCGATACCGACTTTCCTTTCCTCAGCCAGACCGTCTTCTCGAAGGAACCGCCAGATGATCCATTCCGCCCGAAGGCTTTTCGCCGCCACCGCAGTCGCCTCCGCGGCACTGCTCGCAGTATCCGCGTGCGGGTCCGGCAGTCAGACACCCAATGCCGCACCCACCGACAAGGTGCTGCACCTGTCATTCCTGCAGGACCCGGGCCAGCCGCCGGACCCGGACGTCTACTACGCCGGACAGGGCCTGCTGCTCACCACCAACCTGTACGAGGGTCTGCTGCAATACGCGCCGGGGACCGATAAGGCGCAGCTGCAGCCGCTGCTGGCCACCGCGTGGACCGCCTCGCCGGACAACAAGGTCTTCACCTTCACGCTGCGCCAAGGTGTGAAATTCCACGACGGCACCCCGTTCACCTCTGCGGCGATCAAGACATCGTTCGATCGCCGGCTCGCGGTGAACCAGGGCCCGGCCTACATGGTGTCCGACATCGATTCGGTTACCACGCAGGGTGATTACGCCGCCACCATCACGCTGAAGGCCCCCAATGCGGTCTTCCTGGACTACCTCGCCTCGCCCTACGGGCCGCGCATGCTCAGCCCGACCGGTCTGGCTGCCAATGCCGGGAAGGACAATGATCAGGCGTATCTCACCACGCACGATCTGGGCACCGGCCCGTATACGCTGACCGACGCTCAGGTCGGATCGCATTACGGCATGGCCTCTTTCGGCGACTATTGGGGCGCGAAGCCGTACTTCACCACGGTGGATCTGCCTGTGGTCACCGACACTTCGGCCCAGCAGCTGCAATTCAACAATGGCCAGCTCGCCGCGGTACTGCACGACCTGCCGTCCTCGGCGGTGTCGTCGTATATCGGCAACTCCAAGTTCGCGAATTACTCACTGCCCACCATGATGTCGAACTACTTCTACGTGAACCCGCACAAGGGGATGTTCACCAACCAGGCCGCACGTGTCGCCCTGACCCAGGCGATCGACGTCCAGCAGATCGTCCAGCAGACCTATTTCGGTCGCGGCAAGGTCGCCGATCAGGTCTTCCCGCCGAACATGATGACCGCCGATTTCGCGAAACAGACAGTCCCCCACGATACTTCCGCTCTCAAGAAGATCGTCGACGCCCTGCCCGCCGATCAGAAGACGGTCACTGTCGGATACGACTCCAGCAACCCCGACAACCAACTCGTCGGCAACCTGATCCAGACCCAGCTGGCCACCGTCGGAATCACCGCGAAGGTGCAGGGCTACCCCACTTCTCAGATCTACGGCTGGCCGGGCACCGCTGCCGCCGATGCGCCGGAGATGCTGCTGCTGGCGGGCTGGCCGGACGCTCCGTCGCCGTACACCTGGGGACACATCAACTTCGACCCCGACGGCGGTCTGAACTACCTGAACTGCTCGTCGCCCGATGTCACGTCCTCGCTGGCGAAGGGCCGGGAATCCGGTGCCTCGGACGTCTTCTCGACCGCGGCCGCACAGGCCTCGGCGACCGGCTGCTGGCTCAATATCGCCGACGTCAACGACTTCATGGTCGCGCAGCCGTGGCTCAAGGGGGTGGCCGAGTCGCATGTCGTCTCCGAGCCGAACTCGCTGCGGATCGCCGGATTGTCGGTGGGCTGAACCATGACCGGACTGGTACGTCGCATCGTCCTGCTGACCCTCGGATGGGAGGACCTCCCCAAATCCATTTCGGTGCACGGCGCTCCGGCGCACGAACGCCTGCGTGAACCCACACCCGGCGTCATGCTGCAGACCGACGGCGGCTGGGTGCTGCTGGATACCGGATTCAATACCGCCCTGATCCGTGACCCGGCGCTGTATCGGCGGTTCTACCCGAGCGTCGAATACATTCCGGTGCTGCCCGGTCCGGGTGAGCCGATCGAAGAATCGTTGCACGACATAGGAATCGATATCGACGACATCCACGCCGTCGCAGTCAGCCATCTGCACCACGACCACGCCGGCGGCCTGAAGCTGTTCGCGGGCAAGGTGCCGGTGCACGCACAGCGCATCGAGTTGGAGTACGGGCTGTCGAATCATCCTGAGCCGGAGCATCATGCGATGGCGCGGGTCGATTTCGACGATCCGCGCATCGAATGGCAGCTTGCCGACGGTGAGGCCGAAATCGCACCCGGCATCACCGCGGTTCCGACCTACGGCCACACGCCCGGGCATCAGAGTTTTGTGGTGGAGCTCGATCCCTCGGTCGGCGGCGGTGGCTTCGTATTCGCCTTCGACGCAGCCGATCTCACCGAGAATATCGAGCACGAACTGGCCATCGGCGGTTACGTCGGGGTCAGCCACGAGGAGACGATCGAGCCGATCCGCCGGCTCAAGAAGCTGGCGGCCGAGAAGGGTTATCCGCTCATTCCCGGTCACGATCCGCACGCCTGGCCGGAGTGGACGCATCACTTCCACGAGCGGTTCCCCGGATGACGGCGCAGAAGGCGGGCACGCCGGTGCGCATGGCGGAGTGCGCGGGACTGTGGCAGCGCACCCTGCTGGTCGATACCGACGGCTCGCAGGACCTGACAACGGATGTGCGCTGGCTGCAGGGCCTGACCCGCTTCGTCGACTTACGCAGGCCGACACCGAGACCGGACTTCAGCGAGGTGCGCTGCGCCTCGGATCTGACGGATCAGCAGCGCGGCTGGCTGCATATGCAGGACGGCTTCGCGGGTGAGCTCACCCAGTACGACGATATCTTCCATTGGCAGCGGCACATCGAATTGCAGCCGCCCGGTCCGCATCCCGACGAAGGACGGATGAGCTACGCGGCAGGGGTACTGGTCGAAATCGGGGTGCACGCCGACTATTTCGAACACTGGACCCGCGACGCACCGGCCCAGGATTGCTGGGCAATGGATTTGGAGTCAACCGACGGAGCTCGTGCGCTGCTGCTCCGGGTCGAGGATCACTTCGGCTGGGCGCGGCGTGATTCCGAAGGTGCCGTGGAGCTTTCACTCGGCTCGGTCTCCGGCGGCTGGATCATCGACGATTCCGCCCTGCCGTACCGGGAACAACAGGCGCTCGCGCCGCGCTGGTCCACCACCGACGATCGAAACACTCTGCACACCAATGACATCGACGCAAATGGCACTCCCCTGACCTGGGAGTGGCTGGTTCGCTATACGGAAGGAAGCGTGACGCTATGAATAAGGCCACCTCGTTCACTTCGGTCCCGGTGATCGACGTCAGCGGGCTGCGATCCGAGAATGCGGCAGACCGGTTGGCGGTCGCCAATGAAATCGGCAAGGCCGCACGCGAAGTCGGGTTCTTCTACATCAGCGGAACCGGTGTCGATCCCGCACTCTTCGATGGACTGCTGGATGCCACGGAATCGTTCTTCGCCTTACCGCTACAGGAGAAGATGCGCTCGTATATCGGCCTGTCCCAATGCCATCGCGGCTACGTGCCCACCGGCGAAGAGGGTTTCGAGGAAGGCACTCCGGATCTGAAGGAGGCTTTCGACACCGCCCTGGATCTGCCTGCCGACGACCCCGATCACCTGGCCGGGAATCCGATGCTCGGCCCCAATGTCTGGCCAACGCTTCCCGGCTTCGCCGATACCGTCACGGCCTACTACCAGGCCGTACTGGATATCGGCAGGCAGTTGCTGTGGGCCTTCGCCGTCACGCTGGGCGAGGACCCGGACACCTTCCTGCGCTACGCCACCAAAACCCCGAGCCAGCTCCGCCTCATCCACTACCCCTTCAACCCCGCCAACGAAGACGCCATCGGCATCGGCGCGCACAGCGATTTCGAATGCTTCACGCTGCTCAAGCCGACCGCCCCCGGTCTGGAAGTTCTCAATGGCGCGGGCGATTGGATCGATGTCCCGCCGCTGCCCGACACCTTCGTCATCAATATCGGCGACATGCTGGAACTGTGGACCAATGGCGAATTCGTCGCCACCACCCACCGCGTCCGCAAGGTGAAGGAGGAGCGCTACTCCTTCCCCCTCTTCTTCAATGTCGACTACGACACCGTCGTCCAGCCCCTCCCCCAATTCACCTCCTCCGACCGCCCGCAACGCGCCCCCCTCCGCGCCGGCGAGCACCTCTTCGCCCAAACCGCCCAACTGTTCCGCTATCTCAGAATCCGCCTGGAAAGCGGTGACCTCGCCCTCCCCGACGGCTCCCTCCCGGTCGGCTCCTTCGGCCAGGAGGCCCGCCAGCGCGCCTAGTCGACTCAGGCGGCGAGCTTTCGGAGGTGACGGCGGGCGCGGGCGAGGAGGTGACGGTCGGGGTCGTTCGCCTGTTCGGTGAGCAGGAAGTCGATGCGATCCTCGACCGCGTCCCGCACCTGATCACGAACCGCGCCCGAGGCCTCGTCGTCGGTTCGGCCTGCCCAGTGGGCGGTCTCGATCGGCGTACCGAACGCGAAGTAGAGGCGCTCCGGGCGTGTCGAAGCGGCTTTGCGTCCACGCTCGATCGGCGAGGTCTCGGCCGTCGGGCGTGGGGGTGCGCTCCGCCGCCGAACGGCATCCAGGCGTAACGGTGCGATTTATCCTCCCGCCGTTCGGCATTGAATCGCTCCGGGTCGAATGTCATCGGCGCGGTCCAATACTGCGGGTCGAAGTGATTGACCTGAGGATTGATCGCGCCGGTTGTACGCGCCGGGAGATGGTGACCAAGCACCGTGGTGTCCTTGACTGTCTCCCTGGCCAGCAGGGGAATCCGGGCGACTAGGCGCAACGCCTCCTTGATCACCAGATCGAGTGTCTCCAGCCGATTCGTCGAAGTCCATGAGCTTGATGCCGCGCTGAAAGAACTTCTCCATGAAGAACTTCCAGCCGGAGGTCGAGAATGCCTTGTCCTTGTTGGCCAGTGCGAGCTGCGTGGCATCCGGGCCGGACAGGAAGACGATCCGGCGACCGAACGCACTGGTCCATGACACCGGGCCGTACCGGGCGTACTGGAGCAGCGCGGCGGCGCGGCCGAAGCGCATCAACTCGGGCAGATGCCCGATGACGGGTGCGCCGGCATCACCGAGAATCGGCGCGAGGTCACTATCGGAGGGCACCGGCGCGAACTCCCCCACGGCCCACCGGTGCGCGAGCCACCGCTCGTCCAACCCCTGCGGCAGGGCGATCGCGGTGAGCGGTGGTACCCGCTAACGGATCTCCTCGACGACCGATTCCCACTTGTCTGCCATGGCGATTCCTCCACATCGAGGGCAGTACGGCTGCAGTTGCCGGAATTGACGCTACTCTAAGTACGGAACCGTAGCTACACTTCCGTACTTAATAGTTTCCGCTGCTCGACATGGAGGTCGCCAATGCCTGATCCAATCGTGGACGCCGAGCCGTGCGTAGTCGTCGGAGCCGGGCCGGTCGGCCTGGTGGCCGCACTCGCATTGGCACGCAAGGGAATTCGGGTGCTGGTCCTGGAAGCCGAACCGCAGGAACGGGTTCGGCCCGGTAGCCGAGCGATCGCGCTCATGTTCCCCACGCTGCGGCGACTCGACCAGGTCCTGCCGGGGCTCGGTAAGCAGGTGTCCGCTGCGGCTGTTTCACCGACGGGCTACGACGCGTTCTACGGCGGCCGCCGAATCTTCAGCCAGCACAATAAGAATCTGACCAAGCTTGCGGCCAGTCTGCCGCAGCGGACGACCGAGCAGATCGTCTACGCCGAATGTCTCGCGCACGGAGTCGAATTCCGCTGGGATGCCGCGGTCAAGGGTGTCGACAGCGGCCCGGACGGCCTCACGCTGACACTGGAGTCCGGAGATCGGATCGAGGCGCCGTATGTGATCGGCGCGGACGGCGCACGGTCGGTGGTGCGCAAGGCAATCGGCGTGAAGATGGACGGTGTCACCGACGAGACGCCGTTCATCATCGTCGATGTGGACGAGCATCCGGACGGCTCGACACCGATGGCCGGCTACTTCCACTACGAGAACCCCGAGCTCGGCGGGCGCAATGTCATGCATATGCCGTTCGCGACCGGAATGCGGATCGATCTGCAGTGCCTGCCCACCGACGACGTGGACTATCTCGCCAGCCCCGACGGTGTGCGCGAATGGGTTTCGAAGGTCGTCGACCCCTGGTACGGGCAGCACGTGCAGTGGATCTCCACCTACCGCTTCCATCAGGTCGTCGCCGACTCCTACACCGACGCCCAGCGCCGGGTGCTGCTGGTCGGTGAGGCCGCGCACCTGTTCGCCCCGTGGGGTGGGCGCGGGCTCAACTCCGGAGTCTTCGACGCCACCGATGCCGCCGAGGCGATTGCGGAAGCATCGGCCACCCGTAATCCGGCGCGCCGACGCGAAGTGATCGAGAAATCCGCCGAGGACAGCCGCAATTGGGGCCTGCACAATCGCGATATCTCCTCGAAGGCACTGCGCATCATGCGCGGGACCGACCTGGTCACCAAGGTGAAACGCCAGGTGGCGTCCCGGCTCGCGCCGATGGTCTGGCCCGCGGGAGCCTGGCTGGCCAATGGACCCCTCCAGGTCCCGGTGCCCCGCCCGGGTGCACGGGCCTACTACTAGTCATGACTACCGTGGGTGCGGTGAGCTCACCCACCAAGCGCCCCCGCCAGCCGCGGATGCTTCTCGAAGTGCGCCGCGAACAGGTCTTGGACGCCGCGCTGCGACTCCTGAACAGGCACGGGTACGGCGCGCTCACCATGGAGGCCGTCTCCAAGGAGGTCGATCTCGCGAAACCTCGTGTCTACGCGGCATATCCAGGTCTGGAGCCGATGCTGGTCGCGCTGCTCGAACGCGAAGAGCAGCGCGCACTGATGACACTCGCCGACGCCATGCCGGTGTTCGAGGACACCGGCAACTTCGACGACATTCTGCTGGATGCGATGACTAATCTGCTGCGGGCCGTCGCCGCGAATCCCGAATCGTGGCGCTTGCTCTTCCTGCCCGCCGAGGATGCCCCGGCCCAGGTCCGCAAACGCTTCGACACCGGACGGCGGTTCGCCCTCGAACAACTCACCGCTCTCCTGGAGTGGGGTCGTGATCGCCGCCCGGGTCTGGCCGAACTGGACCTGGAACTGACCGCGATCTCACTGCTGGCCATCGGCGAGCAGGCCGGGCGCATGGTGCTCTCGCAGCCGGATCGATTCACCCCGGAACGCTATCGGGCCTTCGCCCGCGGCCTCCTCGATACGATGTCGGTCCCTTCCGACTCTTGAGCGGCCGCCCCCGTCTTTGTAAGCCGGTTGGAACGGCCGCCTGCGATGATATGGGTCTTGTTGCCGAGCAAGGAATATGCCGATGACGAATACCCATACGACCGCCGAAAAGGTCGCGATCCGCTGCGTTCAGATAATGGGCGACGGCACCCGCGAGGAATTCGAAGCCCTGGTGCACCCCGATGCCGTCAATCGCGAGTCCGCTGCCGAACCTCCGGCCGCCCGCGGCGCCGGGCCGGATGCGTTCTTCGCCAGCGCGCAGTGGCTGCGCGCCGCATATACCGAGATGAGCTGGGAGATCCACGACGTGGTCTCCGACGGTGATCTCGTCGTGCTGCACACCACGATGCACGGTAAACACGTCGGCACCTTCGTGATCTATGACGCGGACGGCCGACCCGCACAGGCATTCCCGTCGACCGGAAAGTCCTTCGCCGCCACCCAGACACACTGGTGCCGGATCAGCGACGGCCGGTTGATCGAGCACTGGGCGAACCGGGACGATCTCGGTCAGGCCACCCAACTCGGCTGGGCCCCACCCTCTCCGGCCTATCTGCTGCGCATGCAGGTCGCGACCCGCCGCGCGCGCCGCGATGGGTGACGGTCCCCCGACCGGCAGCAGCTCACCCGGCTGGTACCTCGAAGTCAGCGCGCCGCTTCGTACGTGCTCTTCGGGGTGGGGATCAGTTGGTAGTCGGTGACGTCGAAGGTGGGGGTGAGTTCCGGATCGTGCCGGGCGCTGTCGGTTCGCACGATGCCGCGCAGTAGCAGCCACTGGTCGTCCGGGATTACCTCCGGCATTCCGGCCAGGTGCACAAGCGCGTATTGGGCGTCGGCGACACAGCAGGTGATGACAACTTTGGCGAGGTCGGCATCCGGAGTGCCCGGATGGTCGCGTTCGAGATCCTTTGGCCGAACAATGAATCCGCTGATGGTCACTTCCCTGCCGTCCAGCGAATGATTGGTGTCCTGCAGCGCCCGCTGCACGAGTTCGACAACCGGCACGGTCGGCGCATCACCGGAAGGCAATGGCGGAAACGCGCGTTGTTTTGGCAGCGCCGAGGCCGCATCGCCGGCGATGGCCTGGACCGGTGAGCTGGTCTGTACGCCGTTCGCGCCGAGTGCGGGTGGGGCGATGAACAGCAGGGCCGCAACCGGAATGAGCAGTAGCCACTGAGCTCGGCCGGTGCCGTGCTCGTGATCGTCGTGCTCGTCGACTGCGGCGCCGCGGCGGATATCGCGAACGACGGCAACCAGTGCCAGCAGGACGAAGCCGAGGCCGCTCACCAGGAGATACGGATGCAGGCTCGGTTTCACATACCGGGCGTAACTGCCGTCGAGCGTGACCCACAGGACCGCGCTGCCGATGAGCAGCAGCACCAGATTCTGCGCTTCTCGTTTCATCGGGCGCCTCCGAGGAATATGTAACCGGCAATGGTGCCACAGACAATGGCCACCCC
The DNA here is from genome assembly GCF_025465275.1 of Nocardia sp. GTDB lineage: Bacteria > Actinomycetota > Actinomycetes > Mycobacteriales > Mycobacteriaceae > Nocardia. The sequence goes on from NZ_JAODNK010000206.1 coordinate 31,962, forward strand.
AAAGGTCAACGGCGCGAATCTGATTGCGAACCCTCGGCCGAAGCTGCCCGCCTGCATGGCGAAGAGCTTCACATCGACCGCCGGGCCAACCACCAGGAACACCAGTCGCGGGAGCAGTGGCAGGGTCGACATGCTCGAGGCGACAAACGCGTCGGCCTCCGAGCACAGCGCCAGCACGATCGCCAGCACCGCCATCACCAGGATCGCGATCACCATCTGCCCGGCCAATTGCTGGTACCAGGCGGGCGGAACCAGCACGTGCAGTGCGGCTGCGGCCACGGCGCCGAGTACCAGAAATGCGCCGGCCTGCAGCAGATCGTGCCGCGCGGCCTCGGTGAAGACCTCCCAGCGGGTGCGCCCGGCCGCGCAGTGGTCGTGCCCGCGCTCGGGCGGCCGCATCCACTCCGGACGCCCGATGCGCGACCACACCAGGCCCATCACAATCGCCGTGGCAAGGGATCCGGTGAACCGCGCGGCCACCATTCCCGGTTCGCCGGGGAATGCCACCGCCGTGGCGACCAGCACCACCGGATTGGTCGCGGGCGCCGACAGCATGAACGCCAGCGCGACCGACCCCGGCGCGCCCTGATCGGTGAGCCGTCGCGCCACCGGCACCACCCCGCACTCACATCCCGGCAGCGCCATCCCGGCGAGTCCCGCCACTCCGATGGCCGCAGACTCGTTGCGCGGCAGCACCTTCCGCAGCAGTGCGGGCGAGACGAAAGTCGCGATGGCTCCGCTGACCACGACCCCGAGCGCCAGGAACGGCACCGCCTGAATGAACACCCCCGCGAAGATCGTGACCGCCGTCTGCAGCCGCGCGGACGTACCCACCGCATGCGCCAGCGGCGCCTGCAGGATCAGTCCGACAACGAGCAGCGCCACCAGCGCATAAGTCGAAGACACCTTCGTCCGCACAGCATTCAGAGCATTCGGCGCGATCACCCGTACATCCTGTCAGCCGATCCCGCGAACCACGTCCTCGACCGACCGGCCCGCGCGCCCGAATGCGAGATCGGCTGAGGTACAGACAACTTGTCACGCCACGCCCCACCAGCCGGTGCGTGACTGCGGATCAGACTGTGCCACACCGGCTTTACTGCTGATAGCGGGAGGCGAGGGTCGGGCTCTGGGCGGCGAAGGCGGCGAGGTCTGCGTGGGAGACGGTGTCGAGGAGACTCGCGTCCTCGACACCGGGGGCGCAGACGACCTCGCCTAGTTCGAGACCCCGGAGGCCGGCGGTGACGACGTCGGCGGCGGTCATGCGGGGTACGACGCTCATATCGATGCCTTGGCGCTCATGGAATTCGGTGGCGACCACGCCGGGGCACAGCACCAGCACCTTGACGCCGGTGCCTTCGAGTTCCGCGCTCAAAGTCTGGGACATGGCGACCAAGTACGCGAGTGTGCCTGCGTATACGACGCGGCGGGGCATCTGGGAATGGGGAGCGGGTCCGCTGAAGGCGATCATGCCGGCGACATTGATGATGGCGCCCCGGCCGCGATTCTGCATTCCCGCCACGGCGGCGCGGGTGATCATCGTGGGTGCGAGCACCTTGATGGAGACCAGCTCGCGGGCCTTGGCGGCGGGCAGTTCGGCGAGCGGCATGTAGTGAGCGACGCCCGCATTGTTGACCAGCAGGTCCAGTGGTTCGAGTGCGCAGATTTCCGCGACGGCATCGATACCTTCATCGGTCGACAAGTCGGCGACAACAGGCCGTATCTCGACCTCGGAATGAGCAGCGGCGAATTCGTCGAGCCGATCCTTACGACGTCCGGCTATGACCAGGTCATAGCCGTCTGCGGTCAAGCGTTCAGCGAAGGACTTTCCGATTCCGGAAGTGGCACCGGTTACCAGCGCGAGCTTGCCCATTGAAGTTGTTCCTTTCGCCTGCAAACCGATCGGGCCGAACGTCGCCATTATTCCAGTCGTCCGCCCCTTCACCTTCGAGACACCGCGACGAACGCATCGCATTCTGCATCGACTGGCGCTACGATCACGGCAGGGCGGCAGTCGAGCAACACCCGCAAGGGACTGCAATAGCCAATGACATCCCGGACCACCGCGACGCACAGATCGCGTGACTCGAGACCGTGGACCCCGCTCCCTCGAAGAGCGAATCGCCGCCGCCGTACTGCCACTTTCAGCGCAAATTCAGCAAGGAATCCCACCATGCCATCGACTGCTCGAATCACTACCGGCCCAGAACGCCTGCTGCTCGAAAACATCCTCGACAGCAGCAGGAGAATCACGTTGGCGGGCAAAGGTTGCCGCTCATTGGGTCAGTCGAACTATCCGCCGACGGAATGTCGGCCTCGATTCGCGGACTCGTCGTCGACTACGTCGCCGGTCGCTCATTACCCCGATTCTTCGACACATTGGAACAGGACTTCACCGGCTGGAACGGTGTCCGGACGTGGGAAAGCGTGGAGCACGCGCTCCGGATCGACGCACAACACCTAGGTTTGGGACACGTCCGGCTCACCTGGACCTTCTGACAGAACTGGCCAGCGCGGGGCGCCCGAAGATCAACGAGCTGTGGCCATCTGGGCTGGGGTTGACTGCCAGTCAAACGCACCATCATGCCGAATGCGCCGCGCTGCCGGGCCACCAACAGGCACCGACAGTGACGCCGGCCAGGACATGTCCAGCAAGTCGAATTGTCGAACATATGTTCGATCTTGAGGTAGGCTGGTTCGGGTGAACATACATTCGACCGCGCCGGATGCTCCAGCACGGGGATGGCCGGCACTGGCCGATGTCGATTTGCTGCGCACCCTCGTCGAAACCGAACGCCGTCGAAGGCGACTGGATGCTGCCATGCGCGCGGCCGTCGCCGAAGCCGAGCGTCGTGGCCTCGCCGCAGATACCGGCTATCGGGACACCGTGGAGCTATTGACTGATCTGCTGCGGATCAGTGCCCATGAAGCGCGCCAGCGAATCGAATACGCGGCTCCGCAGGCCCGCTCGCGTTCCAGAAAGGTATGGAGGGTGCTGGCGGCAGCAAGCTGAGCCGAGCCCGCTGCCTCGACCTCTGTTCGCGGATTTGGGCAATTCCAACGGCGACTTGCGCGAGAAGTTCACTTATGCAGGCGAATTCGTGGCCCTCGGAGCAGTCGCGCAGGCCGTGTTGGGGCTGAGTTGCGGATTCGGGCATGTCAGCGCACCAGGCAAGGGGTGTCTCACAGTACCTGTATCACCAGGGTCTCCCAGACGTCCAAAACGCCTGTCAGCCTGGTTGAGTCGAAAGCGCCGACAACACTCCATGGACACGCACTGCAGCTTTACCCCATCAGTTCAATTCAGCTGCCCCGAATGCGCGACCGTGTCGGCGCATTCTTCCACGACAGAGAGGGACGGAGACCCAATGGCTGACAACCAATTCACCACTCACACAGAACTTTTCGATCTGAGTGGGAAGTACGCCCTTGTCACTGGCGGCACCAGGGGCATTGGCATGATGATAGCGCGCGGCCTGCTCCAGGCGGGCGCCCGCGTCGTCATCAGCTCACGCAAGGCAGACACGTGCGCGGAGGCACAGCGTCTACTGTCCGAATTCGGCGACGTTCAAGCAATCCCCGCCGACCTGTCCAGGCACGACGAGTGTCAGCGCCTCGCTGATCTTGTCAAGGTCGACTCGGAACGCCTCGACATCTTAGTCAACAACGCGGGAGCGATGTGGCGCGAGCCGCTAGCGACGTTCCCGGACGAGGCCTGGGACGCAGTGATCGACCTCAACCTCAAGTCGCCGTTCTGGCTGGTGCAGGCGCTGCTCCCCGCACTTCGCAGGGCGGGCACCGCCGATGATCCCGCGCGGATCATCAACATCGGCAGTATCGCCGCCATCCACGTCGCCCAGTCGCCCAACTACTCGTACGCCAGCAGCAAAGCGGCACTCCATCAACTCACCAGAGTGCTTGCCAGAGAGCTTGGCCCACAGCACCTCACGGTGAACGCGGTAGCACCGGGAGTGTTCCCGTCGCAGATGATGGTGTCCACTCTCGATGCCATCGGCGACACGATCGCGGCGGCGGCCCCGCTGCGCCGGCTCGGCCGCGACGACGACATGGCGGGTATCGCCGTGTTTCTCGCTAGCCGGGCTGGGTCCTACCTCACGGGCACCATCATCCCGGTAGACGGCGGCATCGCGACGACCGCATCGGGTACCCCTTAGACTGCGGGACGGGCTTACGGTGAGGGGATGGCCACGATGGATCTACGCACCGAGATCCGGGAGTTTCTCAGCTCGCGTCGCGCCCGCATCGCACCCGAGCAGGCGGGCCTGCCCGCTTACGGCGGCAATCGTCGGGTCAAAGGTCTGCGTCGCGAAGAGGTAGCTCTACTGGCGGGGGTATCGGTCGACTACTACGTGCGCATGGAGCGCGGCAGCCTCGCCGGTGCCTCCGATGGCGTGCTCGACGCGTTGGCCTCTGCCTTGCAACTCGACGAGGCAGAGCGCGATCACCTGTTCCACCTCGCGCGCCAATCCAGGGCGCCCAGCGGCTCACGCCGGCGCAGGCCTGCCGTGACGGTGCGCTCGACACTGCAGCGGGTGCTCGATTCCATCTCCGATGCGCCGGCGTGGATCTGCAACGGCCGTTATGACGTGCTGGCCATGAATCAACTTGCCCGCGCGCTGTATTCACCGGTGCTGGCCGACACGCGACGGCCGGCGAACACCGCGCGGTTCGTGTATCTGGATCCCGAAGCGGCAAAAACGTTCTTCGTCGACTATGACCGAATCGCCTGCGATGTGGCCGCGAAGCTACGCATGGAAGCCGGCCGCAATCCGCACGACGAGGAGCTGATCGCCCTAGTCGG
>NZ_JAODNK010000214.1 GCF_025465275.1 Nocardia sp.
ACCACCGCAAGCGGCGGCAACGCCGCCTCGGCCGCCTGACCCCGATCGAGTTTGAGACAATAAACCAGCCCGCGATCGCGGCCTGAAACACCACACCCGCGAGTCAACCGAACTCGGGGCAGTCCCCAAGACGCGGGAGGGCGAAGGTTCGAAGGGTGAGGGCGGGAAGGAGAAGGTGGGGCGGGGGTGGTTAGGGGGTGCTGGGTTCGGGGCAGGTGCAGGTTGTGGGGGTGGGGGATTGGGGGAGGAGGTTGCGGAAGATGTTGTGGGCGGGGGTGGTTCGGGTTAGGGCGTCGGCGGCTAGGAGGGTGGCGGCGGCGGTCCAGGTGGTGCGTTCTTCGGGCCAGCGTTTGCCGTCGGTGAAGACGAGGCCGGTCCAGTAGGAGCCGTCGGTTTCGCGGAGGTGCTGCATGTTGGTGAAGAGGCGGAGGGCTCGGGAGGTGTCGCCTATGGCATCCAGGGTCAGGACCAGTTCGCAGGTTTCTGCGCCGGTTACCCATGGTTGGTCGGAGACGCAGCGGATGCCCAGGTCGGGGACTACGAAAGTGGGCCAGTGGGAGTTGATTCGGGCTTGGGCCGTTCGGCCTCGGATCGCGCCGGTGAGGACGGGGTAGTACCAATCCATGGAGTAGCGGTTCTTGTCCAGGAAGGCTTCGGGGTGGTTGCGGAGGGCGTGTCCGAGGCGGAGGGCGGCTACCTCCCACTCGGGTTGGGGGTCGCCCAGCCGGCCGGCCAGGGCGAGGGCGCAGCGGAGGCTGTGGAAGATGCTGGAGCAGCCGGTGAGGAGGGCTTCGCCGGAGGACCCTTGGGGGCCTGCGGACCAATGGATTTCGCCGAAGCGACCCTGTTGGAGCGAGAGGACGAAGTCGATGGCGTCGCGGACCACCGGCCACATTTCGCGGGCGAAGACGGAATCGCCGGTGCTGGTGGAGTAGTGCAGCACCCCGGTGGCGATATAGGCGCAGAAGTTGGTGTCGCTGTGCTCGTTCTCGATGACGCCGTCGCGGAACTGACTGGGCCAGGAGCCTTCGGCGCGTTGGGTTTTCGCGCTCCAGAGGTAGGCGGCCCGGGCTTCGTCCAGCAGCCCGGCCGCCGTCAAAGCCATGGCGTTTTCGATGTGGTCCCAGGGGTCGGTGTGCCCACCGGTGAACCAGGGCAGCGCGCCGTCGGATTCCTGTGTGGCGGCGATGGATTCGGCGCTCTGCAGGAACTGGCGGGCTGTCAGGACACCGGGAACGCGGGGTAGGTCAGCGCCGGGCACTGCGGACCGCCGGTTTCGCGAAGTACAGGGCGACGCTCTTGCCGATGAACGGATCGAGCAGTCGTTCGGTGACGCGGGTGAGCTGCGGCGCGGACATCATGTCCCACACCAGCATCCGGTGATAGGTGCTGACCAGCGGGTTCTTCTCGTCCTTGACGCCGACCGCGCATTTCAGCCACCAGTACGGCGAATGCAGCGCATGTGCGTGAGACCTGTGGATAAATCGCATACCCTGTGCTGCGACCTTGTCGCGGAGTTCGTCGGCGCGGTAGATGCGGACGTGTCCGCCCTCGTTGGCGTGGTATTCGTCCGACAGTGCCCAGCAGATCCGTTCCGGCAGCCACCGCGGCACCGTGACCGCCAGTGCCCCACCGGGTTTGACCACCCGCGCCAACTCGGCAATGGCCGCCTCGTCCTGCGGCACGTGCTCGAGGATCTCGGAGGCGATCACCACATCGAATTCCCCGTCCCCGTAGGGCAGATCCAGTGCATCGCCGCGCACCGTCTCCGCCTTGGCGTACCCGGGCGCCTCGCCGACCTCGGCCATGGCCTTGAACATGGTGTCCACATCGGCCAGGTCGGAGCCGTTCTGGTCGAAGGCCACAATGTCCGCACCGCGCCGATACGCCTCGAACGAATGCCGGCCGGCCCCGCACCCCACATCGATGACGCGGGTGCCGGGGCCGATGCCCAGGCGGTCGAAGTCGACGGTCAGCATTGGTGCGCCTCCTGGCGGATCGGGGTGATGGCCGGACGGGAGCCGTGCCGGGTTATAGCTTGTTCGTAGACGGAGACCGTTTGGGCGGCAACGGCTTCCCAGCTGAAGACCTCCAGGGCGCGCCGCCGCCCGGCCGCGCTCAGGTGCCGCAGGCGTTCGGGGGAGTCGAGCAATTCGCCGAGTACCCGGGTCAGCTCCGTCACATTGCCGGGTTCGACCAGCTCCGCGCAGCCGCCGACCACTTCCGGCAGTGCGCCGGCGCGGCTGGCGACGAGGGGTGTGCCGCTGGCCATGGCCTCCACGGCGGGCAGTGAAAAGCCTTCGTACAGCGAGGGAATGCAGGCGATCTCGGCGGAGCTGAGCAGCTGGGCGAGATCCTCGTCGCCGAGTCCGCTGACGGCGGTGACGATATCGGCGATGCCGAGTTCGGCAATGAGCTTCTCGGTGGGCCCGTTCGCCTCCAGCTTGGCGACCAGCCGCACCTCCAGGGCGTGTGTATTACGCAGCCGGGCAACGGCATTCAGCAGGTGCGAGATGCCCTTCAGTGGTTTGTCCGCGCTGGCCACGGCGACAATGCGTCCCGGCACCCGAGGCGACGCGCGCGGCCGGAACAATTCGGTGTCCACGCCCAAGGGCACCGTGCGCAGCTGCTGCGGCGAGACGCCGAAGTCCGCGGCGATATCGTTCGCCGAGGACGACGACACGGTGATCAGATCCGGAATCTGCCGAGCCACCCGCTGCTGCATGCCGAGAAACCCATACCATCTGCGCAGGAACGGTTTTCGCCGCCAATTCGCGGCGGCCAGATCCACTTCCCGGTCCCGGGTGATCGGATGGTGGATGGTCGCCACCAGCGGCAGGTGCCGCGCGATATCCAGCAGTCCGTAGCCGAGGCACTGATTGTCGTGCACCACATCGAATTCCGCCGCCCGCGCCCGCAGGAGTTTGGCGGCGCGCTGGCTGAAGGTGCGCGGCTCCGGGAAGCCCGCCGTCCACATGGTGGCGACCTCGAGCAGGTCGATGCCGTCCCGGATCTCGCCGGGCCGGGGTGTGCGGAAGGGGTCCTCGTCCCGGTACAGGTCCAGGCTCGGGACCTCGGTCAGGCGCACCCGGGGGTCGAGGTGTTCCGGATAGGGCTGCCCCGAGAACACCTCGACCTCGTGTCCCAGTTCCGCCAGCCCTGCGCTGAGATAGCGGACGTACACCCCTTGTCCTCCACAGTGGGTTTTGCTGCGGTAGGACAGCAGGGCAATACGCACGTCACGGCCTTTCGTAGGGCGCAGCGAAATTTACTGGGGGAGTGTGAATTTCAGAAGTCGCGCAGGCCGCCCGGCAGCTCGGCCGGGCGCCGCGCGAATCAGCGGACGAGGCCGAGTGGCTCGAGTTTGCCCGCCAGCCGCTCCAGGTAGGCGAGGACGTCGGCCTCCGGCTTGTCCGGCATGCCGTACAGCACGTCGGTGACGCCGGCCTCGGCCCAGTGGGCCAGCTTGTCCGCATCGGGTTTGTAGTCCAGGGCGACCACCCGGGGTGCGCCCTCGCGCCCGGCCTCTCCCCAGTGCTTCATGAGCAGTGCGGTGGAGGCGGATACGTCGGATTCGGTGGGCGTGGTGATCCACCCGTCGGCCGAGGCGGCGATCCACTTGAAGGTCTTGTCGGTGCCGCCCGCCCCGATGAGCAGCGGCACATGCGCCTGCACCGGCTTCGGCCACGCCCAGCTGGGGCCGAAGGAGACGAAATCACCCGAGTAGCTGGCTTCCTCCTGCGTCCACAGCGCCCGCATGGCTTCGATGTACTCGCGCAGTACGGTGCGCCGCTTATTGCCGGGCACTCCGTGATCGGTGAGTTCGTCGGTGTTCCAGCCGAATCCGGCCCCGAGCGTGACGCGTCCGCCGGACAGGTGATCGAGCGTCGCGATGGTTTTCGCGAGGGTGATCGGATCGCTTTCGGTGGGCAGCGCCACCGCCGTCGACAATTCGATGCGTGAGGTCACCGCGGCGATGGTCCCCAGCGTCACCCACGGATCGAGGGTGCGGGTGTAGCGGTCGTCGGGCAGTTCGGCGGTGCCGGTGCCCGGATGGAACGCCTCCCGCTTGATCGGGATGTGGGTGTGCTCGGGCACGAAGAACGAGGCGAAGCCCTGCTCCTCGGCCGCCTTGGCGGCGACCGCGGGGGCGATGCCGCGGTCACTGGTGAATTGAACGATGCCGAATCGCATATGCGTCATCCCCTCTCAGTTGGATTTGGCGGCGGCGATGCCCGCGCGCCGGCCGTAGAAACTTCCGTCACCCAGCGAGCAACCGCTGGCATAACCACCCGCGCAGATGCCCGAGGTGACGCGACCGGCCGCGAACAGTCCCGGGATCGGCTCGCCGGACACGTGCAGCACCCGCGAATCCAGGTCGGTGCGCAGCCCGCCGAGGGTGAATCCGCCGGTGTAGCCGCGCAGGTCGTACGCGCCCAGCGGAGTGCCGATGGGCTTCACCCACTCCGGCTTCTTGTGCAGGAACGGGTCTTCCCCGTTCTCGGCGTGCTTGTTGTAGAGGCCGATGGTCGCCTGCAGAGTGTCGGCCGGCAGTCCCATTTCGCTCTCGAGCTCGGCGACGGTCTCCGCGACCCAGGTCGGCGCGATGCGCAGGAAGGACATGGAGGATTTGGTTTCGAACGCCTCCTCCAGGGCCGTCTCGTCGATGATGAGGTACGCCTTGTTGTCCTGGTCCAGCAGCACCGCCTGGCCCATGCGGCCGGGGTAGGTGTCCTCGGTGACGAACCGCTGACCGCGGCCGTTCACCAGAATGCCGCGCACCACCACCTGCGGATCCGCGACCAGGGCGACCTCGGTGGCATCCATATGCGCCAGATCCGCGCCCAGGGCCTGCGCGACCCGGATGCCGATGCCGTCGTGCTCCTCGACCGTCGCGGCGGGCCGCCCGGCGATCTTGGGTGCGAAGCGCTCCACCATTTCGTGCTGGTAGGCGAAGCTGCCGGTGGCCAGCACCACGCCGCGCTCGGCGCGGACGAACAGCTCCTTGCCGTAGCGCTTGGCCGCGACACCGACCACGCGGCCGGTCTCGTCGACGACGAGCCGCTGCAGTCGCACGTCGAATTCCCGACGAACGCCGAGCTTTTCGGCGGTGTGGGCGAGGGGCTCCATCAGCATGTAGCCGCCGCCCTTCTCACCCAGCTTCTTGTCCTTGGTCCAGGCCAGATGGCCGCGCGGCGCGGGGTCGGCAATGGTGTTGAACGGTGCGGCGTTCTCGCCGCCGGAGAACATCAGGCCCTGGTCGGCCGGCGGCTCGTAGCCGGGCTCACCCCAGAATTCCTGGTTGAACGGAACGCCCTGCGACACCAGCCAATCGAAGTGTTCGACGCTGCCCTGGCAGTAATCGTGGATCTTGTCCTTGTCCACGCCCGGTCCGAGCGCGGCGGTCAGGAACTTCTCCATGTTCTCGGCGGTGTCCTCGAACCCGAGCGCCCGCTGCAGTGCCGTACCGCCACCAAGGTAGATGAAGCCGCCGGACAGGGCGGCCGCGCCGCCCCAGCCGCCGGTGCGTTCCAGCACGAGCACATCGGCGCCCGCGCCGGCCGCCTCGATGGCGGCGCACACCCCGGCAATGCCGTAGCCGACGACGACCACATCGGCCTCGAAGTCCCAGGAGTCCACCTCACTGGCTCGGAGCGGTCGCACGGTTGCGGTATCGGCCATGTTCTCGTCAATTCCTAACTGGGGGAGGGGAATTACTTCTTCTTGTGCTGTTTGACAGCCTTGCCGACGACGCCGTCCAGGGTGGTGCCCGCGGGCCAGCCCACGTAGTGGCAGAGGAACAGTGCGATCTCGTGCAACTGCTCCTCGTCCAGCTCCTCATTGCGCAGGGCCGCGCCGACCTGGATCTCGGCAATATCGAACAGGCCCTGGGCGGTGGCCGCGCCGAGCAGCAGCAGTCGCCGATCGCGGATGGAAAGCCCTGGGCGCGACCAGATATCGGCGAAGAGATGGTCTGCGGTGACCGCGAAGTGCTCGCCCGGGCCGTCCTGGAACTCCCAGCCGTACACCTCGCTCATCTTCTTCAGTCCGCGTTCTCTGCGCTCGTCGGTCATGAGAGCCCTGCCTTCACTGTCGAGTCGAT
>NZ_JAODNK010000001.1 GCF_025465275.1 Nocardia sp.
CCGACGTCGCCGGCTGCGACGAAGCGAAGGAAGAAGTCAACGAGATCGTCGACTTCCTGAAAGACCCCACCAAGTTCCAGAAGCTGGGCGGACGCATTCCGCGCGGCGTGCTGATGGTCGGCCCTCCCGGTACCGGTAAGACCTTGCTGGCCCGTGCCATCGCCGGCGAAGCCAAGGTGCCGTTCTTCTCGATCTCCGGTTCCGACTTCGTCGAAATGTTCGTCGGCGTGGGCGCGTCCCGCGTGCGCGACATGTTCGAAAACGCCAAGAAGCATTCGCCCTGCATCATCTTCATCGACGAGATCGACGCGGTCGGCCGCCATCGCGGCGCCGGCATGGGCGGCGGTAACGACGAGCGCGAACAGACGCTGAACCAGCTGCTGGTCGAGATGGACGGCTTCGGTGAGCGCACCGGCGTCATCATCATTGCCGCGACCAACCGTCCCGACATCCTGGATCCGGCACTGCTGCGTCCGGGCCGCTTCGATCGTCAGATCCCGGTCAGCAATCCGGATCTGGCCGGTCGCCGCGCGATTCTGCGGGTGCACTCGGCCGGTAAGCCGGTCGCACCCGATGCCGATCTGGAAGGTCTGGCAAAGCGCACGGTCGGTATGTCCGGTGCGGATCTGGCCAATGTGCTCAACGAGGCCGCGCTGTTGACGGCCCGCGAGCACGGCACGGTCATCACCGGTGCTTCGCTCGAGGAGTCGGTGGATCGCGTGATCGGCGGCCCGCGCCGCAAATCCCGCATCATCAGCGAGCACGAGAAGAAGATCACCGCGTACCACGAGGCCGGGCACACCCTGGCCGCGTGGGCGATGCCCGATATCGAGCCCGTCTACAAGGTCACCATCCTGGCCCGCGGCCGCACCGGCGGCCATGCCATGACGGTGCCCGAGGATGACAAGGGCCTGATGACGCGCTCGGAGATGATCGCGCGCCTGGTCATGGCCATGGGTGGTCGCGCGGCCGAGGAACTGGTGTTCCACGAGCCGACCACCGGTGCGTCCTCGGATATCGACCAGGCCACCAAGATCGCCAAGGCCATGGTCACCGAGTACGGCATGAGTGCCCGCCTGGGTGCGGTGCGCTACGGCGAGGACCAGGGCGACCCGTTCCTGGGCCGGTCCATGGGCACCAACTCGAATTACTCGCACGAGGTCGCCCGTGAGATCGACGAGGAGGTACGCAACCTCATCGAGGCCGCGCACACCGAGGCATGGGCGGTGCTCAACGATTACCGCGATGAGCTCGATGCCCTCGCTACCGCTCTGCTGGAGCGGGAGACCCTGCACCGCAAGGATCTCGAGGTTGTGCTCGCCACCATCGAAAAGCGGCCGCGCATTACGGCTTTCAACGATTTCGGTGGTCGCACTCCGTCGGATCGGCCGCCGGTGAAGACTCCGCGCGAGCTGGCCACCGAGCGTGGCGAGCCGTGGCCGGAGGAGCCGGTGCGTCCGGTCGTTCCGGTCGGGCAGCCCGCCAACGGTTATCCGGCGGATCCGAGTTACCCGGCCGCGCAACCGCAGTACGGCGGTTACCCGGCGGCGCCCGCACCGGTCGGTTACCCGCTGCCGCAGCAACCGCGGCATGGTGGCACGCACGGTTCGCGTCCGGACTACGGCGCTCCGGCCGGTTGGTCGGCGCCGGGCTGGCCTCCGCAGGAGGACGACCCCCAGGCGCAGCAGGGTGGTGGCGCACAGCAGCCACGTCAGGCGTACGGCGGGTGGGCACCGGCAGGCGGGCAGCGGTATCAGCCGCAGCAGCCCGGTCAGCCGGGGTACCCGCAACCCGGATACGGCCAGCCCGAGAACCCGTCCGGGCAGCAGCCTGCTGCCGAGGACGAGAACACCGAGTGGGACGGACCGAACGGGCGTCGCTGATCGCGGCCCCGATACGATCGACAGGTTCGTGGCCCGGTTCGGGTAGACCCGTTTGCGGGCGGAATGTATTCCGCCCGCAAACGGGTTGTACAGCCGCGAACACGCCGCGCTTGCAGGTGCGGCAAATCAATACAGGAGGTGTCGATTGTCGGCCAACAGCCGTGTCGTCTCCGGTCCGATCGCGATCGATACCGGCCGGCCGTTCGATCAGGCGCGGGCAGAGGCTGCCGTTCGCGAATTGCTGATCGCGGTAGGCGAGAATCCGGATCGCCCCGGACTCGCGGAAACCCCCGCGCGTGTCGCGCGGGCCTACAGCGAGATGTTCGCCGGTCTCTACACCGAACCGGACTCGGTGCTCAACACCACGTTCGACGAGGGGCATCAGGAACTGGTGCTGGTGCGCGACATCCCCATGTTCTCCACCTGTGAACACCATCTGGTGGCCTTCCACGGTGTGGCGCACGTCGGCTACATCCCGGGCGCCCACGGCCGGGTGACCGGCCTGTCCAAGCTGGCTCGCCTGGTGGATCTCTACGCCAAGCGCCCACAGGTGCAGGAGCGGCTCACCAGCCAGGTCGCCGACGCCATTATGCGCAAGCTGGATCCGCGCGGCGCGATCGTCGTGATCGAGGCCGAGCATCTGTGCATGGCGATGCGCGGTATCCGCAAGCCCGGCGCCAGCACCACCACCTCGGCGGTGCGCGGCCTGCTGCAGACCAATGCGTCCTCGCGCTCCGAGGCCCTGGACCTCATTCTGCGGAAGTGAGCGCTCCTACCATGACCGAAAGCGGTTCGCGGGGGGCACATCTGGTAGTTCCTCGCGCCGGCCGCTCGTGCGTCGTGATGGGTGTTGTGAACGTCACCGCGGATTCGTTCTCCGATGGCGGCCGGTATCTGGATGTGGGCGCGGCGGTCGCGCACGGGTGGCGGCTCTACGAGATGGGCGCCGACATCATCGATGTCGGTGGTGAATCCACTCGGCCCGGCGCCACCCGCGTGGACCCGGACACCGAGGCGGAGCGCGTGACACCGGTGATTCGCGAACTGGTTTCGCTCGGGGTGCCGACCAGTGTGGACACCATGCGTGCCCGGGTGGCCGAGGCCGCCGTCGAGGCCGGGGCGTCCGTGGTGAATGACGTCTCCGGCGGTCGTGCCGATGCCGATATGGCCAAAGTTGTTGCCGCCGCCGGTGTTCCGTGGATTCTCATGCACTGGCGGGCGGCGGCGGACTATCGCCATACCGGTGCTGCCGACCGCTACGAGAATGTGGTCACCGAGGTGCTGTCGGAATTGCGCGCTCAGGTCGATCTGGCCGTCGCGGCGGGGGTCGATCCGGGCAAGCTGGTGCTGGATCCGGGCCTGGGTTTCGCCAAGAACGCCGGCCACAATTGGGAATTGCTCGGTGCGCTACCGCAATTCGTGGCGACCGGCCTGCCGATCCTGATCGGCGCCTCACGGAAACGCTTCCTGGGATCGCTGCTGGCCGATGCCGATACGCCGCGTCCGCCCGACGGCCGGGAGGTCGCCACCGCCACCATTTCCGCCTTGACCGCCGAGCACGGCGGCTGGGGTGTGCGGGTGCACGATGTACGCGCCTCGCTGGATGCGATCGCCGTCAACGATGCCTGGCGTAATGCGGCCCGGCGGGTGTCGGCGCGCAATCCGGTGGACAGATGGACATGGACGAATCCCCGGTCCGCGCCCGGCGCACCGGGAAGTGCACAGGGAGAACAGCTTTGAGCACCGACCGCATCGAACTGCGCGGACTGCGCATTTTCGGCCACCACGGCGTCTTCGACTTCGAGAAGCGAGACGGCCAGGAGTTCGTGGTGGACGTGACGCTCTGGACGGACTTCTCGGCGGCCGCGAAATCCGACGATCTCGCCGACACCGTGCACTACGGCGAGCTGGCGGATCAGGTGGTGCGGATCGTCGCGGGCGAACCGCGGGATCTGATCGAGACGGTGGTGTCCGAGATTGCCGACGAGGTGATGAACGACCCGCGAATTCAGGCCGTGGAAGTGGTGCTGCACAAGCCCTCCGCGCCGATTCCGCATACCTTCGAAGATGTCCGGGTGGTCACGTCCCGTCGTCGAGAGTCGGAGAAGTAGCGGTGAGCCGCGTAGTCCTGTCGATCGGATCGAATCTCGGTGATCGGCTCGCGCATCTGCGCAGCGTGATCGAGGCGCTGCGGCCACGGCTGCTGGCGGTGTCGTCGGTGTATTCGACGCCGCCGTGGGGCGGGGTGCCGCAGCAGGACTACCTGAATGCCGTGCTGATCGCGGACGATCCGAACCTCGAGCCCAGCGACTGGCTGCGGGTCGGGCAGGAGCTGGAGCAGGCCGCCGAACGGGTCCGTGAAGTCCGCTGGGGCGCGCGCACTCTCGATGTGGACATCGTCTGGGCCGCGCAGCGCCGCCGCGACGGGGAGGTGCCCTGCCGCAGTGCCGACCCGACCCTCACGCTGCCGCACCCGCAGGCGCAGCATCGCGCCTTCGTGCTGGTGCCGTGGCTGGAAGTGGAGCCGGAGGCCGCGCTGGAGGTGACCGCCGGTATCCCGCAGTTGCTGCCAGAGTTGCTCGCCGCGCTGGATGCCGCCGAGGTAGACGGTGTGCGCCGCACCGAGCACATGCTGGGCTGGCCCGCGTGAAGCCGACTCGCGTACTGGATCTGTGTGCGAATGTGGCGCTGGCGGCCGTGGTCGCCTGGATCGCGACCAATGTGGCGTATTCGAGTTTTCCGCCCATCTCGGTGTTCTCGGGGGCGTCGCTGCTGCCGGTGGCCGCGCTGGAGGTGGTGCTGGCGTTCGTGATTCGGTCCCGGGTGGAGAACCGGGGGATCGGGCCGGGGCCGGGACAGTTGCATCCGATCACGGCGGCGCGGGCGGTGGCGCTGGCGAAGGCCTCGGTGCAGGTGGGTTCGCTGGTGGGCGGTATCTGGCTGGGGTTCCTGATCTGGCTGCTGCCGCAGCGACCGGAACTACGGGCGGCGGCCTCGGACACTCCGGGCGCGGTCGTCGGTCTGATCGCGGGTCTGGTGCTGGTCGCGGCGGCGCTGTGGCTGGAATATTGCTGTCGGGCGCCGATTGATCCGCCCGATGAGGCAGCTACCTCATAGTTAACATATTGCCGAGGATGATCGGCAAGGTTGAAGCCGTACCGACCAGTTCAAGCTATGTTGGTGGACATGGTTTCACCCTCCCGGAGCAGTGCTTCCCGTCGACGACGGGAGGACGCGGGAAAATTTTTCACCGGCGTTCTGCTTCTTCTCGGTCTGGTTGCCAGTGTTTTCCTGGTCTTCAGCGACAACGTCCACATGATCCGTGTGGGCCTCGTTGCGGCGCTCTGGGCGGCCGCCATCGGCGCCCTCGCCGCGACCCGTTATCGCAGGGAGTCGGCCACGGACAAGGCGAAAGTGGGTGACCTCCAGAAGGTCTACCAACTCCAGCTGGAACGTGAGGTTGCTGCGCGCCGCGAGTACGAGCTCGGCGTCGAAACCCGGGTCCGCCGCGAGATGGGCGCGGACGCCGAGGAGATGGCCGCGCTGCGCGTCGAATTGACCGTGCTGCGCGAGAGCCTGCAGCGACTATTCGACGGTGACCTGCCCTACGAGCGCCCCGCCCTGCGTGCGGATGCCGTCAGGGTCCAGGAATTGCCCAGTGCGGACAGCAAGATTCCCGGTCCGTCGGCGAACGGTAACTGGGAGAACACCCGCGACTGGGATCCGTGGTCGACGCCCGCCGATCCGGTGGAACAGGATCCGCGCAGCCGCATCACCCCGGTCTTCGACGCCGATCATCCCGAGCCGCCGGCCTTCGCCAGCCCCTTCGACGATCCGGTGACGGCGGAGACCTCCATCGTCACGCCCGAGGCGCTGGACCGCATGCGTATCCCACATCACCCGGCCGACCGCACTCGCGAATACGAGCCCCCGCACGACTTCGAGCACCTGCGGCCCTTCGAGGACGATCTCGCCACCGCTGGCGCCGCGTCGAAACCCGAAGCCGAGCAGGACGATTCGCGGGAGGACACCGACGCCGCCCGCACGGCGGCCGACGCCTTGCGCGCCGGTTCCGGTTCCACCGCGCAGCGTCCGGACAACGGCAGCGCCGAAGCGGACAAGCACACCGAACCGCTCACCGGCCTGGATCGGGAACGGCTGACGCAGGTTCCATGGTTCGAGACCGATCTCGCCGCCGCGGGCAATGCCCCGGTGCCGCCGACCGGACCCCCGGCGAATGCCGCCGCGCCACCGCCCGCGGCCCCTGAACCACAGCCGGCACCCGCCCGGTTGGCGCAGCCCGCACCGCCGGCGGCACCCATCGGCACCGCGAGTGCGCGCCGTCGACGCCGTTCCGACGAGGACGCCGGCACCGACGCCACGCGCCGTCTGTCGGTCGCGGAGATCATGGCCAACCTGCGTTCCGAGGGGGATCGATAGGGGTGCTGTAAGACATCCCACAGACGGTGGCCCCGGCGTATCGGGGCCGATATTCTCGGGCCGTAACGTCCGGTACCCGCACTGCGGGACTGGAACGACTTCGAGAGGACAAGGGTGACCTCGGACAAGGATGTCTGCGGAACCGATCTTGCGCCTGCACGGTTGACGGTGGGAATCGTCTCGGCGGGACGCGTCGGCTCCGTCCTGGGCGCGGCGCTCGAGCGCGCCGGTCATGTGGTTTTCGGTGTTTCCGCTATTTCGGACGCGTCGATTCGCCGTGCCGAGACGCGGCTACCGGACTCCCGGATCCTGCCCGCCGAGGAGGTGGCGGCCCGCAGCGAACTGCTGCTGCTGGCCGTGCCGGATAGTGAATTGGCCGGTCTGGTCGCGGGTTTGGCGGCCGCGAAGGTGGTGCGGCCGGGGACCATCGTGGTGCACACCTCGGGTGCGAACGGCGTCGGAATTCTCGCGCCGCTCACCGAATTGGGAACGCTTCCGCTGGCGATCCATCCGGCCATGACCTTCACCGGGCATGACGAGGATGTCGCTCGCCTGGCGAATGCCTGCTTCGGTGTCACCGCCGCGGACGACATCGGTTACGCCATCGCGCAGGCGCTGGTGATCGAAATGGGCGGTGAGCCGGTACGGGTCGCGGAGGAGAACCGCACGCTCTATCACGCGGCTCTGGCGCATGGCAGCAATCATCTGGTGACCCTCGTGGTGGATGCCGTAGAGGCCTTGCGCGCCGCCCTGGCCGGCCCCGGTCTGCTCGGTCAGCAGGTGATCGACGATCAGCCGAACGGGCTTGCCGAGCGAATGCTGGCACCGCTCGCATCGGCCGCGCTGGACAATGCGCTGCGGCGCGGTCCGGCCGCGCTGACCGGTCCGGTGGCACGCGGCGACGTGTCCGCGGTGGCGGCGCATCTTTCGGCGCTGGAATCCCTGGATCCCCGTCTGGCAGCGGGATATCGCGCCTTGTCATTGCGTTCGGCGGAGCGTGTGCGTGCCGATACCGCCCTGATCGATCTGCTGGAAGGTAACTGATGGACCCGAAACTGCGTGGCACGTACAAGCGCGGCGAACTGACCGTGCTGCACGATCCGGCGGTGGTCACCTCGGTTGCCAAGGCCTTGCGGTCGGTGGGTCGTACGGTCGCGCTGGTGCCGACCATGGGTGCGCTGCACGAGGGGCACCTGGAGTTGGTGCGGCGGGCCAAGCGCACCAATCAGGTTGTCATCGTGTCGATCTTCGTGAATCCCCTGCAATTCGATGCGGCCGCGGATCTGGACAAGTACCCGCGCACGCTCGACGCCGATGTGGAACTGCTGCGCGCCGAGGGTGTGGAGCTGGTCTTCGCGCCCAGCGCCGCTGAGATGTACCCGGACGGCCCGCGCACCACGGTGCACCCCGGCCGGATCGGTGACGAGCTCGAAGGTGCGGTCCGCCCCGGTCATTTCGCGGGCATGCTGACCGTGGTGGCCAAGCTGCTGCAGATTTGCCGGCCCGCCGAGGCGTTCTTCGGTGAGAAGGACTACCAGCAGCTGGCGCTCATCCGGCAGCTGGTGCGGGACCTGAACTTCGATCTGAAGATCGTCGCGGTGCCGACCGTGCGTGAGCGGGACGGCCTGGCGCTGTCCTCGCGCAATCGTTTCCTGGATCCGGTGCAGCGCGAGCTGGCCACCACCCTGTCCGCGGCGCTGGCCGCCGGTCGTCATGCCGCCGGCCTCGGCCCGGAAGCCGTTCTGACAGCGGCGAATTCGGTGCTGGCGGCCGCACCGGACATCGACCTCGACTACCTGGAGCTGCGTGGCTCCGATCTGGGTGCGGTGCAGGCCAGCGGCAATGCGCGCCTGCTGGTCGCGGCCCGGATCGGCAGCACCCGCCTCATCGACAATCTGCCCGTCACCCTCGGCACCCCGATCGACGGCAATCCGACCACCCCCGAACAGCCCGCTGCGGCAACCCGTTAGGAGGCAACGCCGATGTTGCGCACCATGATGAAGTCCAAGATCCACCGCGCCACGGTGACCCACGCCGACCTGCACTATGTCGGATCGGTGACCGTCGACCAGGATCTGCTGGACGCCGCCGATCTGCTGGAAGGCGAGCAGGTCTGCATTGTCGACATCACCAACGGCGCCCGCCTGGAGACCTACATCATCGCGGGGGAGCGCGGCAGCGGTGTCATCGGAATCAACGGCGCCGCAGCACATCTCGTCAATCCGGGTGATCTGGTGATTCTCATCGCCTACGCCATGATGGACGAGGCCGAGCTGCAGGCGTACGCCCCGCGCGTGGTGTTCGTCGACGACCGCAACCGGCAGGTGGAACTGGGCAGCGATCCGGCGCACGCGCCGGAGGGCTCGGATCTGATCTCGCCGCGTTCCCTGACCTTCGCGAACTGAACGGCGGGGCGGGCGCAGCCCGAGCGGTCAAGCCCGAAGGCGGCAGCGGAGCGTAACCACGTAGGGCTCCGCTCAGGCGAAGGAAGGATACAGCCATGCTGCTGACCATCGATGTCCGCAATACCAGTATCGAGCTGGGCCTGTTCTCCGGCAGCGGGGAGCACGCGAAGCTGGTGCGGCACTGGCGGACCCACACCAACCCCCTGCTGACGGCGGACGAATTCGCGCTGCAGGTGCGGGGGCTGATCGGCGCGGACGCCGATCAGGTGGTGGGCGTTTCGGCGCTGTCCACGGTGCCGCCGGTCCTGCGCGAGCTACGCGAGATGCTGGGCCGCTATTGGGAGCACGTGCCGCACATTGTGGTGGAACCCGGTGTGCGCACCGGTATTCCGCTGCTGGTGGACAATCCCAAGGAGGTGGGCGCGGACCGCATTGTGAATTGTCTTGCCGCCTATCACCGTTTCCAGAGCCCGGCGATCGTGGTGGATTTCGGTACCGCCATCTGTGTTGATCTGGTGTCGGCCAAGGGTGAGTTCCTCGGCGGCATCATTGCCCCCGGTGTGGAGATTTCCACCGAGGCCCTGGTGGAGCGCAGTGCCCTGCGTCGCGCCGAGCTGGCCCGCCCGCGTTCGGTGGTGGGCAAGAACAGCATGGAGTGCATGCAGTCCGGTGCGGTTTTCGGATTCGCCGGCATGGTGGACGGTCTCATCGATCGCATTCGCGATGAATTCGATATTTTCTCCGGAAGTGATCACGCGGTAGTGGCGACGGGTGCGACGGCGCCGCTGATCGTCCCGGAGTCGGAGACCATCGACCACCACGAACCGCATCTGACGCTCGACGGTCTGCGCCTGGTCTACGAGCGCAACCAGCAGCGACGGCTGCGCTGACATCGTGTGGGCGGAAAGAATGCAGACCTTATGGTTTGTGACGCAGTCCTCTGCCGTGGGTGCTATTGCTCCGCGGCGACGGCCTGCTAAGCTCGCCCACGTGTATTCCCGTGTGAGCATCCAGGAGTGTTGTCGAGGCTGATTCGCCTCGGCTTTGTCGAGGTTGCGTTTTCAAGCCCTCGACCGTAAAACACACTTCTTGGAGTTTCGCCCATGCGATCTTCTCTGCTCCCTGTCGCCGATTCGGCTGCTGTTCCCGCACGCACTTCGCGGCTGCTGCCCGAGGTGACCGAACGGGCCACCGCTTCCGCGCTCCCCACCCGGCTCCGTCCCGCCGACCTGTTGCGTCTCACCGACGAAGGCGCCGAGGACACCCTGGCCGGCCGCTACGATCACCTGCTGCCCGCAGACGGCCTCTGGCCTGTCGAAAAGCGCTGGGCAGTACGGCTTCTCACCGATGACGAAGTGGATCTGTGGCTGATCAGCTGGGTGCCGGATCAGCGCACCGAATTGCACGATCACGCCGGTTCGCTGGGTGCGCTGACCGTGCTCTCCGGCGCGCTGTCGGAATTCCGCTGGAACGGTACGGAACTGCGTCGCCGCACCCTGACGGCCGGTGACCAGGCGTCCTTCCCGCTGGGCTGGGTGCACGACGTGGTGCGTGCCCCCGAAGCGGAGGCCGGTATCTCCGGTCCGCTGGATCCGACATTGAGCGTGCATGCCTATTCCCCGCCGCTGACGGCCATGTCCTATTACGAGGTCACCGGTCACGGCACCCTGCGGCGCACTCGTTCCGTCCTCACCGACCAGCCCGAAGGCGAACTCGAATGACCCACTTGACGATCGACGGCATGCTCGCCGAGGCGCGCGAGCGGCTGCGACGGCTGTATCCGGTGGAAATACCCCAGGCCATTGCGCGCGGCGCGCTGCTGGTGGATATTCGCCCGCAGGCGCAGCGATTGCGCGAGGGCACGCTGCCGGGCGCACTGGTGATCGAGCGAAATGTTCTCGAATGGCGGCTCGATCCGACCAGTTCGGCGCGTTTGGCGCTCGCCGACGACCACGATCGGGAGTGGATAATCGTCTGCTCCGAGGGTTATACGTCCAGTTTGGCGGCGTCCTCGCTGCAGCAGTTGGGTCTGCGCCGCGCCACTGATCTGGTGGGCGGATATCAGGCATTGAAAGCGGCCGGACTGCTCATGGTCGCGGCCACCGCACCGCACTTCGAGCGTGAGGTCGCGACACTCGCTTGGCTCTAGTGCATCCCGTGAGAGCGAGCCGGGCACAGTTTGCCCGGGCGGCGGATTAAAGGATTTCCGCCGCAAAGTAGGCTAGAGCCCCGTGAGCACCCCCACCCCCTCTTCTCCCGCTGGCAACACGTCCCCTGCAGGTCAAAACCGTACTACGGTCGCGGCCGTGGAACAGGATGTCCCGGAGCAGATGCGGATTCGCCGCGAGAAGCGGGAGCGGTTGCTGGCCGAGGGGCGTGAGCCCTATCCGGTAGTTGTCGGGCGCACGCACAGCCTCGTCGAAATTCGTGCCGCATACCCGGATCTGGCAGCCGATACGCAAACCGGTCAGCAGGTCGGAGTTGCGGGTCGCATTATTTTTCAGCGCAATAGCGGCAAGCTGTGTTTCGCCACTCTGCAGGAGGGTGACGGCACCAAGCTGCAGGCGATGATCAGCCTCAATGGCGTCGGCGCCGAGTCGCTGGCGGCCTGGAAGGCCGATGTGGATCTCGGCGATTTCGTATTCGTGCACGGCGAGGTGATCGCTTCGCGCACAGGCGAATTGAGCGTCATGGCCGACGGCTGGGAGATGGCGGCCAAGGCGCTGCGCCCGCTGCCGGTGGCGCACAAGGAGATGAACGAGGAATCGCGCGTCCGGCAGCGCTATGTCGATCTGATCATCCGCCCGGAGGCCCGGGAGATGGCCCGTACGCGGGTCAACGCGGTGCGTGCGCTGCGGAATACGTTGGAGCGCAGGGGTTTCCTGGAGGTGGAGACCCCGATGCTGCAGACCATCCACGGTGGCGCCGCCGCGCGCCCGTTCGTCACGCACTCCAATGCGCTCGATCTGGAGTTGTTCCTGCGTATCGCACCGGAGTTGTTCCTGAAGCGCTGTGTGGTGGGTGGCATCGAGAAGGTCTTCGAGATCAACCGGAACTTCCGGAACGAGGGCGCGGACTCCACCCATTCGCCCGAGTTCGCAATGCTGGAAACCTACGAGGCGTACGGCACCTACGACGATTCCGCGAAGATGATGCGGGAATTGATCCAGGAAGTCGCGCAGGAGGTCTACGGCACGCTGCTGGTGACGCTGGCGGACGGTACCGAATACGATCTGTCGGGCGAGTGGACCACCGTCGAGATGTACCCGTCGCTGTCGGAGTCGATCGGTGTGGAGGTCACGCCGGAAACTTCCGTACAGGAATTGCTGGCACTTGCCGATCGCGTCGGTCTGGAAATTCCGCAGGACAAGGGCTACGGTCACGGCAAACTGGTCGAGGAACTCTGGGAGCACGTCTACGGCGACAAGCTGTACGCGCCGACTTTCGTGCGCGACTTCCCCGTGGAGACCTCTCCCTTGACACGTCAGCATCGGAGCAAGCCCGGAGTTACCGAGAAGTGGGACCTGTACGTGCGCGGCTTCGAACTCGCTACCGGATATTCGGAACTGGTCGATCCGGTCATCCAGCGGGAACGTTTCGAGGATCAAGCGCGTTTGGCCGCTGCGGGTGACGACGAGGCCATGCGGCTGGACGAGGACTTCCTTGCCGCGATGGAGTACGGGATGCCTCCGACGACCGGAACGGGTATGGGAATCGACCGGTTGCTCATGGCCCTGACTGGCTTGGGAATCCGGGAAACGATACTCTTTCCAATTGTGCGTCCGGCAGCTCGTTAGAGTTCGCTGGATTGCATTGTCGGTACCCGTTCTGGGACTATCGAATTTAGCGGTATTCTAGTTTTGGGTAATCGGCCTAACTATGCGGGTCGCACGATTTCGAGAGGACGTTCATCTCATGGCAAAGAAGGTCACCGTTAGCCTGATCGACGATGTCGACGGTGAGTCCATCGCGGACGAGACCATCGAGTTCGCAATCGATGGCGTCTCGTACGAGATCGACCTGTCGACGACTAATGCGTCCAAGCTGCGGGACGGTCTGGAGGTTTGGGTCTCGAACGCGCGTCGCGTGAGCGGCCGGCGCCGCACCAAGGCCGCCGTTGCCGGCGCCACCACGAGCCCGAAGAGCCGGGTTTCGATCGACCGTGAACAAAGTGCGGCGATTCGCGAATGGGCGCGCCGGAATGGGCACAAGGTGTCGGCGCGTGGTCGTATCTCCGCGGACATCACGGAGGCTTACAACAAGGCCGCGTCGAAGAACTAGTTTTTTTGCGACTGCCGCTCGGGTGTTTCGTGCGAGCCCGGGCGGCAGTGGTGTATTTATACGCTTTGCGTATAACTGGTATGGGGTGATGGTTTCCCATATCCGTGGCACGATCTTGCTCGCGCCGACCCGGCACGGCACCATTGAACCTGTGCGAACGATGTCACTGGCTGGGCGTAGAGACGAGGTATCGGCGCAGTGACCGCATTTCACGGTTCCTTCCTGCGGGTCAAGGATCATGAGGGCAGTCAGCACGAGCTGATGCTGACCCCTGATCAGCCGCGCATCACCATCGGCCGCTCACCGCAGGCCGATCTCTCCCTCGCCTGGGACGTCGAGGTGTCGCGACTGCACGCGACCGCCGAATATCTGGGCGCACACTGGACCATCGTCGATGACGGCCTCTCCCGCAACGGCACCTTCATCAATGGTGATCGCCTGGTCGGGCGGCATCGGCTGCAGCCCGGCGACGTCATCCGGATGGGCACCTCGCGGGTCACCTTCCACGATTTCAGCGGCGCCGCAGGCGATGTCACGCAGACCTCCACCGGTGGCCTGCCCACACTGCGCTCGCTCACCGAAACCCAGCGGACCGTGCTCATCGCGCTGTGCCGCCCGCTGCGCGGCAATGACGGCTTCGCCTCACCGGCCTCCAATCAGCAGATCGCCGCCGAGCTGTTCCTCAGCGTGGATGCCATCAAGACCCATCTGCGCACGCTCTTCGCCAAATTCGGCGTCGAGGATCTCCCGCAGAACCAGAAACGGGTCCGCCTCGCGAATCTCGCCATGCAGAGCGGCGTCATCTCCGAACGAGACCTGTAACCGTCTCCGGCGCATGACCGCCCCGTCATCCCGGCAGGCTTTTGGCCGGGATCCACACCTCTGAGACGAATGCTGATGTCCGCGAGCTTCTGAACGATGTCGGCTCGCACCGCGGAACGCTTGACTGGAAGTCGTTGCTCCCCCGGGGAATCCGGGGTGACGAAGACCCGGTCGAGGAGATTTCGATGTTTGCATTTCGCACGATTGCCCTGGTAGCGGCCACGCTGGCGACCGGCCTGGTCGCGGGAGTGTTCTACGCCTACGCGATTTCGGTCATGCCGGCGCTGCACCGCACCGACGACCGCTCCATGATCGACGTGATGCAGAAGATCAATGTGGTCATCGTCAATCCGTGGTTCATGTTCAGCTTCATGGGGGCCGTCGCGTTCACGGTGCTGGCGGCGGCGCTGCATCTGGGCAAGGATTCCCGCACCACGCTGATCTGGATCGCAGTCGCCTTGGTACTCAATGTGATTGCGTTCTTGATCACCTCCGGCCTGAACGTGCCGCTCAACAATCAGCTGGCCGCGGCGGGCGATCCGGCGCAGATCGGCGACTTGGCCGCGGTCCGGTCGCAGTTCGAATCCTCCTGGGTGGCTTGGAATATCGCCCGCGCCGTCCTGCACACCCTGGCCTTCCTGGTGCTGATCGGCGGGTTGTTCGTAGCGGGCATGCAGCACGGCAGCGCGAATGCGGCCGCGCTCCCGGCCGGTGGCGCGGTGGCGAGTGGGTTCGGCGGCCAGCCGGTGCGCGGCGGCTTCGCGGCCCCCATCGCTCAGGTTCCGGCGCAGGGTTTCGCTCCGGCACAGCCGCAGTTCGCTGCCGCACAGCCGCAGTTCGCTTCGGCTCGACCGCAATTCGCTCCGGTTCCGGGGCAGCGATAGCCGAGCTTGCTTCCGGCGGGGACCGATTCCGGTCCCCGCCGGTTTTGCTGTGCGACAGCGCTGTGTAACAGGTTTCAGAACTTACCCGCCAGTAAGCCTCTCGACAGAAGTGAATTCCGATTAGCTTGTTGGAACACGTTCTAATTTGGGAGGGCTCATGCGTCGTGCGCTGCTGCGCCGGTCGCCGGGATCGCTGTTGATCATGGCAATGCTGGCGGTGTTGTCGATAGGGGTGAGCGGCACAGCCCGTGCCGACTATCCGGTCACCTTCAACTTCTTCGCGGGGATCCCGTACGAGCTCACCAATCCAGGCGGCTCCATGCCCGGTTCGAACGATTGGTCCTGTAAGCCCACCGCCGTGCATCCGGACCCCGTGGTGCTCGTGCACGGCACCGCCGGTGGCGCACAGACCAACTGGGGCGCCTACATCCCGCTGCTGGCGAACGAGGGCTACTGCGTCTACTCCCTGACCTACGGCAGCCTCGAGGTGCCGTGGCCGCTGTCGGCACTGGGCGGCATGAAGTCGATCGAGTCCGAAGCCGCCGAACTGGGCGGCTTCGTGGACCGCGTGCGCGCCGCCACCGGCGCTCCCAAGGTTGATCTCATCGCCCATTCGCAGGGCAATATCGTCGGCAATTACTTCATCAAGCGGGCCGGCGGCTCCGGTGAGGTGGACAAGTTCGTGGCCATCTCGGCGCCCTGGCTGGGCACCTACGGCGACGGCATGGGTGTCGCCCGGACCTTCGCGCGGGCGCTCGGCGTGAACGATCTCGATGCGGCGCTGGGCGGGACAGGCGTCTGCCCGGCCTGCTCGGAGATGACCGGTGGCAGCGCCTTCATGGCCGCCCTGGACGCCGACGGCGTCTACGACCCGACCGTTTCGTACACGAATATCGACACCGCCTACGACGAACTGGTCGTGCCGTTCACCAGCGGTCTGGTGCCCGGGCCGAACGCGGTGAACATCCAGGTGCAGAACGGCTGCCCGACCGACTTCTCCGATCACCTGGCCATCGCGGGCAGTCAGCGGGCGGCCACCTTCGCGCTCAATGCCCTCGACCCGGCGCATCAGCGTCCGGTGCCGTGCGGCTTCATCCCGCCCTTCACCGGGGCATAGTTCGTGTGTTCGCTGTGGGCGTAGCCGGGATGGAAACGATCCCGGCTACAGGCCCGTTATGAGGGAATGAGTCGTACTGTCGCCGGTTCGCAATAGGGTGGACGGACGACGTGCGTGACCCTCGCCAACTAGAGTGGAGGCGGGGGATGCAACCCCAGGGCTTCATGGCAGGCTGGCGACCAGAAGGGCAGCACAGGGTCTGAAGCGCCGGATGCCGTAGCAAGCGGAGCAGGAAGTGAGGGAGCGATGTTCGAGAGGTTCACCGACCGCGCGCGGCGGGTCGTTGTCCTGGCCCAAGAAGAGGCCCGGATGCTCAACCACAACTACATCGGCACCGAGCACATCCTGCTGGGCCTGATCCACGAGGGTGAGGGCGTCGCGGCGAAGTCGCTGGAATCCCTTGGTATCTCGCTGGAGGGTGTGCGGTCGCAGGTCGAGGAGATCATCGGGCAGGGCCAGCAGGCGCCGTCCGGTCACATCCCCTTCACCCCGCGTGCCAAGAAGGTTCTCGAGCTGTCACTGCGCGAAGCGCTGCAGCTCGGCCACAACTACATCGGCACCGAGCACATTCTGCTCGGCCTGATTCGCGAAGGCGAAGGCGTCGCGGCTCAGGTGCTGGTCAAGCTCGGTGCCGATCTGAATCGTGTGCGTCAGCAGGTTATTCAGCTGCTCTCGGGATACCAGGGCAAGGAGCCGGTCGAAGGTTCAGGTTCGCGTGGCGAGACGGGTACTCCGTCCACCTCGCTGGTGCTCGACCAGTTCGGCCGCAACCTCACCCAGGCCGCACTCGAAGGCAAGTTGGACCCGGTCATCGGCCGCTCGAAGGAAATCGAGCGCGTCATGCAGGTGCTGTCTCGCCGCACCAAGAACAACCCGGTGCTGATCGGCGAGCCCGGTGTCGGTAAGACCGCTGTGGTCGAGGGCCTGGCACAGGCCATCGTCAACGGCGAGGTGCCGGAAACGCTGAAGGACAAGCAGCTGTACACCCTCGACCTGGGTTCCCTGGTCGCGGGCAGCCGCTACCGCGGTGATTTCGAGGAGCGCCTGAAGAAGGTGCTCAAGGAGATCAATACCCGCGGCGACATCATCCTGTTCATCGACGAGCTGCACACCCTCGTGGGTGCGGGCGCGGCCGAGGGCGCTATCGACGCGGCCTCGATCCTCAAGCCCAAGCTGGCTCGCGGTGAGCTGCAGACCATCGGTGCCACCACTCTCGACGAGTACCGCAAGTACATCGAGAAGGATGCCGCGCTGGAGCGTCGTTTCCAGCCGGTGCAGGTGGGCGAGCCGACGGTCGAGCACACCATCAATATCCTCAAGGGCCTGCGCGACCGCTACGAGGCGCACCACCGGGTTTCCATCACCGATGGCGCTCTCGTTGCCGCGGCCACGCTGGCCGATCGGTACATCAACGATCGGTTCCTGCCGGACAAGGCGATCGACCTCATCGACGAGGCGGGCGCGCGCATGCGCATCCGCCGGATGACCGCACCGCCGGACCTGCGCGAATTCGACGACAAGATCGCCGATGCCCGTCGCGAGAAGGAAAGCGCTATCGACGCGCAGGACTTCGAGAAGGCAGCACGCCTGCGCGACAAGGAGAAGCAGCTCGTCGCCAAGCGTGCCGAGCGCGAAAAGCAGTGGCGCTCAGGTGATCTGGACGTCGTGGCCGAGGTCGACGACGAGCAGATCGCGGAGGTGCTGGCCAACTGGACCGGTATCCCCGTCTTCAAGCTCACCGAGGAGGAGACCACCCGTCTGCTCCGCATGGAAGATGAGCTGCACAAGCGGATCATCGGCCAGGAGGACGCGGTCAAGGCCGTCTCCAAGGCGATCCGCCGTACTCGTGCCGGTCTGAAGGATCCGAAGCGTCCGTCGGGCTCGTTCATCTTCGCCGGTCCCTCCGGTGTCGGTAAGACCGAGCTCGCCAAGTCGCTGGCGAACTTCCTGTTCGGCGATGACGATGCGCTCATCCAGATCGATATGGGCGAGTTCCACGACCGCTTCACCGCCTCGCGGCTCTTCGGTGCCCCTCCGGGCTACGTCGGCTACGAGGAGGGCGGCCAGCTCACCGAGAAGGTGCGGCGTAAGCCGTTCTCGGTGGTGCTGTTCGACGAGATCGAGAAGGCTCACCAGGAGATCTACAACACCCTGTTGCAGGTCCTGGAGGACGGCCGTCTGACCGACGGTCAGGGTCGTACCGTGGACTTCAAGAACACGGTGCTGATCTTCACCTCGAACCTCGGCACGTCGGACATCTCCAAGGCTGTCGGCCTGGGCTTCGCCCAGTCCAATGCCCAGGGATCGAACTACGAGCGGATGAAGCTCAAGGTCAACGACGAGCTGAAGAAACATTTCCGCCCGGAGTTCCTGAACCGCATCGACGACGTGATCGTGTTCCACCAGCTCACTGCACCGCAGATCGTGCAGATGGTGGATCTGATGATCGGCCGCGTCGCCACCCAGCTGCGCAACAAGGATATGGCGATCGAGATGACCGATCAGGCCAAGAGCCTGCTCGCGAAGCGTGGTTTCGACCCCGTGCTCGGCGCCCGTCCGCTGCGTCGCACCATCCAGCGCGAGATCGAAGATCAGCTGTCGGAGAAGATCCTCTTCGGCGAGCTGAGCGCCGGTCAGAGCGTCCTGGTGGATGTCGAGAACTGGGACGGCGAAGGCCAGGGCGAGAACGCCAAGTTCACCTTCCACGCGAAGGCGAAGCTCACCAAGAAGAGCGACGCTGTGGAAGATGAGCCGGTTGTTGTCGCCGCCGGTGAGGCAGCTGCCGCCTCCGGCGAGTAAGCATTAGCCCGAAAGCCCCTCTCACACTCTGTGAGAGGGGCTTTCGGGTGTCCGGGGCCCGTATCGCCGCGCGGGGCACCCAAATTGGGTGGGGGTTCGATCCTCGAATATTGGGTGGCGATTCGATGCCCGAATAGTCGATCCTCGGGGGAGTCGAACGAAGGGATCGCATGCTTACCGACGATCAAGTGGAAGCTTTCATCTCCGATGGCTTCGTGAAAGTCGAGGGGGCTTTTCCGCGCGAAACAGCCGGGCGCGGCCGCGAAATCCTCTGGCGCGCCACCGGATGCGATCCGGACGACCCCGCCACCTGGACCCGATCGGTGATCCGCCTGGCCGACCACGCGGAGGAACCCTTCGCGCAGGCAGTCAACGCCCCGGCCCTCCTCGAAGCCTTCGGCCAATTGGTCGGCTCCGGCCGCTGGCTCCCGCGAAACAGCCTCGGCGGCTTCCCCATCCGTTTCCCGAGTTCCGAATCGCCGGGTGACGACGGCTGGCATATCGATGCGAGCTTCCCCGGCGACGGCCCCGCCGGCGACTACATCCAGTGGCGAATCAATGTGCAGTCGAAGGGCCGAGCCCTGCTGATGCTCTTCCTCTTCTCCGATATCGACGCAGAAGATGCCCCCACCCGGATTCGCGTCGGTTCCCACCTACGCCTTCCGAACGTCCTGGCTCCGTACGGCGAACCGGGCGTCAGTATGTCCGCGCCCGACCTCATCGAGACCTACAACGCCACAGCCGATCTGCCCCAGGCCCTGGCCACCGGCCGGGCCGGCGACGTCTTCCTCTGCCATCCGTTCCTTGTTCACGCCGCCCAACCCCACCACGGCCGCAATCCCCGATTTCTCGCCCAGCCCCCACTCCTGCTCCGCGAACCATGCGTCCTCGACCGACCGGATGATGTGTATTCGCCTGTGGAGCAGGCCATTCGGCGCGGACTGGACATTGGGGCCGTCCGCTAGCGCCGCGAAAATCGGAGGCGGGGGTAGGGGTTCGGGCGTACGGTGGGTGAGGTTCGCGAGAGTCGTTCCGGGGGTTCGTATGACAAATTCTGATCTGACGCTTATTGCTGTGCTGCTTGATCGTTCGGGGTCGATGCAGTCGATCAAAACCGATACCGAGGGCGGGTTCGGCGCCTATATCGAGCAGCAGCGGGAGGTGCCGAAGCGGATCGAGGTGACCCTGGCTCAGTTCGATACCGAATATGAGCTGGTGTACGCGAATCGGCCGCTGGCGCAGGTGCCACCGCTGCAGTTGCAGCCCCGGGGGATGACGGCGCTGTACGACGCGGTGGGGCGCTTGATCACCGATGTGGGGAGCGAGCTGGCAGCGCGGGGCGAGGCGGATCGGCCGGGAACGGTCATTCTGGTGGTGCTCACCGACGGGCACGAGAACTCCAGCAAAGAGTGGTCGCATGCCGCGGTGAAGGCGCTGATCACCCAGCAGCAGGACACCTACCACTGGAACTTCCTGTTCCTCGGGGCCAATATCGACGCCGTGGCCATCGGTACCGATATGGGCTTCTCGGCCCGTCAGTCGATCACGTATGCCGCTGCTCCGCAGGGTGTTTCCGGTGTGTTCCGCGCGGCCTCGGCCTACTCGGCGCGGCTGCAGGCGCCGCCGCCCGCTCCTGGTTCACCGGCCCCGCAGGATGCTGGTTTCACCGATGACGAGCGTTCCCAGTCGAATCCGGGTCGCTGACAAGGCTCGATACTGTTTACCGCCCTTGGCAGGTTGCCGCTATTGCCAGCCGGGGCGGACGAGGCCGGATTCATAGGCCAGGACCACCAGTTGGGTCCGGTCGCGCGCACCGAGTTTGAGCAGGATGCGGCTCACATGGGTGCGGGCGGTGGCAGGGCTCATGAAGAGACGTTCGGCGATTTCGGCATTGGTCAGGCCTTCTGCGACCAGTGCCATGACCTCGCGTTCGCGGTCGGTGAGTTCGGTGAGGGTGGCGGGGGCAGGCTTGGCGTGTGAGGCGAATTCGGCGACGAGCCGGCGGGTGACGCTGGGGGAGAGCAGGGCATCGCCGCCGGCCACTACGCGAATGGCCCGCACCAGGTCGGCGGGTTCGGTGTGCTTCACCAGGAATCCGGTGGCCCCGGCGCGCATGGCCTCGAAGACGTATTCGTCGAGTTCGAAGGTGGTCAGCACCACCACCTTCACCTCGGAAAGTTCGGCGGCCGCGGCGATTTCGCGGGTGGCGGCCAGCCCGTCCAGTACCGGCATGCGAATATCCATGAGCACGACATCCGGGGTGAGTTCCCGTGCCAGCCGCACGGCCTGTTCGCCGTTGTCGGCCTCGCCGACAACCTCGATATCGTCCTGCGCGTCCAGTAGTGCGGCGAATCCGGCGCGCACCAGCGCCTGATCGTCGGCGATCACGACCCGAATACTCACGAAACCTCCTGTTGGGCTGCAGCTTCGCAGCTGCCGGGTCGATATGTCGAACCTACGCAGCCGGTTTCGGATGTGCCATCGCGGTGTGTCGTCCGAATGCGCTCGATCAGCACGGCGCGCCTAGGCAGCGGGTTCGGGGCGGGCCAGGTGAATGGGCAGGCGGGCTTCGACCCGGAAGCCGCCACCGACCTTCGGTTCGGCCAGCAGTCGCCCGCCCAGCGCGTTCGCCCGTTCGGTCATTCCGATAATGCCGTGCCCGCCGCTGGATACCCCTGTCGCCGCGCGCTCCGGCCGGGTGTTCTCGACGCACAGTTGCAGTCTGTCGACCGAATACCGCACTGTGACAAGCACACTCGCCCCTGGTGCGTGGCGCACCACATTGGTGAGCGATTCCTGCACGATGCGGGCGGCCGCGACATCCACCACCGAGGGCAGGCGTTTCACCGGCCCGGTCACAATGGTGCGCACCTGCAGCCCGGCGGCACGGGCGGGCTGGGTGAGCCCGTCGAGATCGCTGATGCCGATGGTCGGTGTGGTGGGTGCGGCCACACTGCTGGTCCCGGACCGGATGGAGCGCAGTAGTGCGTGCACCTCGCCGAGAGCATCCTTACTGGCGGCCTTGATGGCGGCCAGCGCGGTCGCCGCCTGTTCGGGGCGCCGGTCGATGAGTTCCAGCGCCACCGAGGACTGCACATTGATGAG
Source organism: Nocardia sp. (assembly GCF_025465275.1). GTDB lineage: Bacteria > Actinomycetota > Actinomycetes > Mycobacteriales > Mycobacteriaceae > Nocardia. Next base: position 21,737 of record NZ_JAODNK010000001.1, read on the forward strand.
CGAGAGGCTGTGTGCGAGCACATCGTGCAGTTCGCGGGCGATGGTGAGCCGCTCCTCGCTGGCGCGCTGTTCGCGCTCGGCCTGTTCCCGGGCGCGTTCGGCTGCTTCGCGTTCGTGCTGCGCCTGTTCGCTGCGCTCGACTTCCGCTTCGCGCTGGTTGCGCGCCAGCACGGCCGCGCGCCGCTGCCGGATGCCCTCGGCGATCGCGGCGAGCACGATCAGCCAGGCCAGCAGTCCGAATTCCTGCCAGGTATCGGTGGGGTAGCCGCGCCATCCGGGCATCGGCCACACCATCAGCAGATATCCGAGCGGGACGAAAGAGTAGGTGTACCAGCGTGATCCGATGACGCCCGCGGTGAGGAAGGCGATCACCAGTGAAAAGAAGATCGGTCCGTACCCGTACCCGATGAGTACGTAGGCGGCGGTGATCGCCAGCGTCGCGTAGAACACCGGGTACGGATACCGCCGTCGTACCGCCAGTAGTAGCGCTCCGACGGCCAGTAGCGCGTATCCGAGCAGGTCGAGCTGTCGCATCTGCGGTTGGTGCTCGTTGGCCAGGGTGCCCGCACCGAGTTGGATCGCGGCCACCACCAGTGCGAGCAGCACATCCCACCACCGTGCCGCACGAGTCTCCATAGCTGAACGGTAGCGCCGTACGCGCCTCCGCGGCACTGTCTCGGCGGTAAATACGTCGAGATACGTATGCCGGATCGCGCTGTGCGGCGGATGTTTCCCCGCAGGTGGCAGCGGACTCTTGAAGCATGAACGAAGCGATCGTCGAGACCGACCGGCTGACCAAACGCTACGGTTCGCACACCGCCGTGGATGCCGTGAGCATGACTGTCCGCCCTGGTGAGATCTACGGCTTCCTCGGCCCGAACGGCGCGGGCAAGACCACCACGCTGCGCATGCTGGTGGGCCTCATCCGGCCCTCCGGCGGCACCGCGACGGTGCTCGGACAGCGCCCCGGTAATCCCGAAACCCTGCGGCGCATAGGCGTTCTCATCGAGGGCCCGGGTTTCTACCCCTACCTGTCCGGCCGCGACAACCTGCGCGTGCTGGCCAAGTACCGCGGTGTCGGCCGCGAAGAAGTGGAGCAGGTGCTGGCCCGGGTCGCCCTGGCCGGCCGCGGCAATGACAAATTCCGCACCTACTCACTCGGTATGAAGCAACGCCTCGGTGTCGGCGCCGCCCTGCTTGGCCATCCCGACCTGCTGATTCTCGACGAACCCACCAACGGCCTGGATCCGGCCGGTATGGCGGAGATGCGCGAACTCATCATCGGCCTCGCTGCCGACGGGCACACCGTCGTGCTGTCCAGTCACCTGCTCAGTGAAGTGCAGGAGATCTGCGATCGTGTCGGCGTGATATCCGGCGGCCGTCTGCTTGCCGAGTCCACCGTGCGCGAATTACGTGGCGCGGCATCGCTTTTCCTGCGTGCCGAGCCGCTCGAACTGGCCTTCCCCGCGGTACGCGGGGTGGTCGGAGATCGGTCCGCACTGCTGACCGCCACCGGCATCAGAGTTGATGCCGGTGTGGCAATGGCGCCCGCGGTGGCCCGTGCGGTGATCGGTGCGGGTGCGGATCTGCTGGAACTGCGCAGCGATGAAAAGTCTTTGGAAGAAGTGTTTTTCGAGATGACGGAGACGGCGAAATGACCGACCTGCTGGCAAGCACCCGGGCCGAACTGCTGCGACTGCGCAAGTGGCCCGCCTTCTGGATCGTGCTCGGAACCTGGATCCTGCTGAACCTGACCTTCGCCTACCTGTTCAACTACCTGGCCTACACCTCCGGCACCAGTACCCGAATGTCGAACGGTCAGCCCCGTGACGTACTGCTGCAGCAGATGCTTCCGAGCGCGGTGCCGGAGGTCTTCACCCAGGGCATGGCCATGTTCGGCGGCGCGCTCATGCTGGTGCTCGGCGCACTTGCCATCGGCAGCGGCTACGGCTGGGGCACCTGGAAAACCGTTCTCACCCAGGGCCCTTCGCGGTCGGCGGCGGTCGGCGGCGTGGTGCTGAGCCTGGCGGCGACGGTGGTCGCGCTGGTGCTGGTCGCCTTCGTCGTGGATACCGGAGTGGCGGCGCTCATCGCCTCGACGCAGGGCCAGTCCCTGGCACTGCCTTCGGCGGGCCGCATGCTGCTCGGAATCGTCTCTGGCACAGCCATTCTGGGTATGTGGACACTGGCGGGCGCACTGATCGGTGCGATTGCCCGGGGACCGGCGCTGGCTGTCGGACTCGGCCTGGTGTGGGTGCTGGTGGTGGAGAACCTGCTGCGCGGTGTGGCCGGAATCTTTTCTCCGATAAGGGCTCTCACCGATCACCTGCCGGGTACCGCCGCCGGATCGCTCGCGGGTTCACTGCGGACGACCACCGGCCCGGCCACCCCGGGCGTGCTGGACATCCTCACCCGAGCTGAGTCCCTGCTGATTCTCGCCGCCTATGTCGCCCTCTTCGTGGCGGGCACGGTCTGGCTGATCCGCCGCCGGGACATGGTCTGAGCGTCACACGGTGGATGCCGCCGCTGTCATGGCAGCGGCGGCATCGTGCTGGTGCGGGTGACCAATCCCGAATGAACCGCGGGGCGGCCGGTATCGTGCTCCGCCATGGACGTTGCGCCGATCCGGCCTCCCGATCTCTCCACGCGGCCGTTCTTCCTGGTCGCCGAGCGCATTATGGCGGCCTCGCCCGACGAGCTGTACCGCATGTGCACCCGCCAGCTGAGCCTCTGGTTCGCCGATCCGGGTTCGGTGCTGTCCCGCCCCGCGGTGAACGAGCCGTTCTTCTTCACCGCGGGTGGCGGCCATCCGCACTACGGCCGCTTTCTGCGACTGGAGCCCGAGCGCCTGGTGGAACTGACCTGGGTGACCGGCGCCGGCGGCACCGAAGGCGCGGAAACCGTGGTCACCGTGGAACTTTCACCCCACGGCGCGGGCACCGGCCTCTTGCTCACCCACGCTGGATTCCCCAATGCCGAGTCTCGCGACCGCCACGAACAGTCCTGGCCGGCAGTGCTCGCGCAACTTGACCAGCGCGCCGCCGCGGCCGTCTGAACGGAGTAGGTTCGAGGCCGTCCGGCTGTCGGGGTTCGGGGGCGAAGCCCCGGAGAGTCCCGGGAGTTGGCCCACCCCATTCATTGAAAGGACAGTGATGCCTACACGTACCGCGCGCACCGCTTGGACCGGCGGGCTGCAGGACGGCTCCGGTCAGGTCGAGCTGGTGAGCTCCGGCGTCGGCAAGTACGACGTCTCCTTCCCGAAGCGCGCCGCCGATAATGCCGACGGCACCACCAGCCCGGAAGAGCTGATCGCCGCCGCACACTCCTCCTGCTACGCCATGGCGCTGTCGGGGCAGGTCGGCGCGGCCGGCGGCACCGTGGAGAGCCTGGACGTCACCGCCGACGTCACCCTGGGCCCGGACCCGGCCGGTGGTTTTCGCATCTCCAAGATCAAGCTGACCGTGGTCGGCCGCGCCTCCGGCATCGATGAGGCGGGCTTCCTCGCGGCCGCCGCCGGTGCGAAGGCGGGCTGCCCGATCTCCAAGGCGCTCGCGGGCGTCGACGATATCGAACTGGACGCGACCTTCGAGTCCTGATCCCGGGCACAGGTTTTCGCTGCAACGCAACAGGCAGTGCCGGTATGTCACCGGCACTGCCTGCGTCGTCGGGTCCCGCGGTGGTGCGTCGATCAGCCGTTCTTGCTCTGCACGTCGAGGACGACCTCGAACTCCAGCAGCGAGGCGCCGGTCGAGACCGGCTGCCGGTTCTCGCCGCCGGCGTGCGCGGTCCGGGCCGGGCCGTCACGCCAGGCCTCGAAGGAGTCGTTGGAATCCCAGTGGGTGACAACGAAGTACCGGTTGTCGCCGGAGACCGGGCGGAGCAGCTGGAAGCCGAGGAAGCCGGGGGAGTTCTCGACCGCGTGCGCGCGCTGGGCGAAACGCTTCTCCAACTCGGGGCCGGAGCCCTCGGGAACCTCGATTGCGTTGATCTTGACGACTGCCATGCGCCCGAATGTACTACGCGAATCGGACGTATCGTCGAAGCGATGTTTAACGACGAAGGTGGCACAGGCGTACCGATCCTGCTGTTGCATGGGCTGATGGGCAGCGCTCGTACCTGGCGAGGTCAGCTGGAGTGGCTGCGCGAGTTCGGGCATGTCTACACGTTCGACGCGGCCGGGCACGGCCGCCCCGCACCGGACGTACCGACCACCGAGGCGTTTGTCGCGGACCTGGCGGCCGCCACCGCGCAGATCACCGAACCCATGGTGGTGATCGGGCATTCGATGGGCGGACTGCACGCGTGGATGTTCGCCGCCGCGCATCCGGATCGGGTGCGCGCCCTCGTGATCGAGGATATGGCCCCGGACTTCCAAGGCCGCACCGCCGAACACTGGGCCGCGGTGATCGGGGCCTGGCCGCAGCCGTTCCCGAATGATGCCGCGGTACTGGAGTTCTTCGGCCCGGTGGCGGGCCGGTACTTCCTCGACTCGTTCACGCACGGCCCGGACGGCTATCGCCTGCACGGCGAGGTGGCCACCTTCCGTGATATCTCGGAGGAGTGGGGCACTCGGGATTTCTGGAGTCAGTGGCAGTCGATCACCGCCCCGGCCTTGCTCATCGAGGGCGAATACACCATCACTCCGCCCGGTCAGATGCGGCGGATGGCCGAGCTGCATCCGAATGCCCGCCATGTCGTGATCGCGGCGGCGGGCCACCTCGTGCACGACGATCAACCCGCCGCCTACCGGGCCGAAGTCGAAGATTTCCTGCGCCGGGCACTTGTTTGATGGCGGGTGCCTTCAGTCTCCGAACCGGCGCATCGTATGCTCGGCTCGCACGCAACCCGGAATGAATGGTGACCAACGATGATCGACTTCACGATTCCCGCCGAACTCGCCGCCGAACGCGATCGGGTACGCCAATTCGTCATCGACAAGATCGTCCCCTACGAGCGTGATCCGCGGCTGACCGCGCACGGCCCCACCGACGAACTCCGCCAGGAGCTGGTCGAATTGGCGCGCGCTGAAAAGCTGCTGACCGTGCAGGCTCCCGTCGCCCTGGGCGGCCGCGGACTCACCCATATCGAGCAGGCCGTGCTCTACGAGGCGGCCGGCTGGTCCACCCTCGGCCCGGTCGCCATGAACTGCGCCGCACCCGACGAGGGCAATATGTTCCTGCTCTCCAAGGTCGCGAACCAGGAGCAGACCGAGCGCTTTCTGCAGCCGGTCATCGACGGCCACCAGCGTTCGGTCTTCGCCATGACCGAACCCGACGGCGCGGGCAGCGACCCCAACCAGCTCACCACCGCCGCCACCTTCGACGGCGAGAACTTCACGATCAACGGCCGCAAATGGCTGATCACCGGCGCCGACGGCGCGAAAACGTGGATCATCATGGCGCGCTTGGCCGATAACCCGCACCTGCCCGCGGGCCCGACCCTGTTTCTCTGCGACGGCGACGCGCCCGGCATCGTCATCGAACGCATCATGAACACCATGGACCGCAATTACGTCGGCGGCCATGCGGTGGTGCGCTTCGAAAACCTGGTGCTGCCCAGGGAATCCGTGCTCGGCGAGACCGGTCAGGCCCTGCGGTACGCCCAATTGCGGCTCGCCCCGGCCCGTCTCACGCACTGCATGCGCTGGCTGGGCGCGGCCGAGCGCGCACAGTCCATCGCCATCGACTACGCCAAGACCCGCACCGCCTTCGGCAAGCCGATCGGCGAGCACCAGGGCGTGTCGTTCATGCTGGCGGACAATGAGATCGCGCTGCACCAGTGCCGCCTCACCATTTGGCACGCCTGCTGGCTGATGGATCAGGGCGAGAAGGCCCGGCACGAGAGTTCCATCGCCAAATCGTTCGTCTCGGAGGAACTGTTCAAGGTCACCGACCGCTGCGTACAGGTGCTCGGCGGCATCGGCATCAGCGATGAGACCGTGGTGGAGATGATCTTCCGCGATATGCGCGCCTTCCGTCTCTACGACGGCCCGACCGAGGTGCACAAGTACGCCATCGGACGCCAGATACTCCGTTGATTTGCTGTATTTTCTGCCTCCGCTTCGCTGCGGCGGGTTCGCGGCCCCCGTTGTCTCGTTCTTCCCTCCTTCCGCTCCTCCGCTCCACTCAGTCCAGAACGAGACGGGCCGCGAACTTGGGGTGGATCAGATCGAGACGGGCCGCGAACTTGGGGTGGATCAGATCGAGACGGGGCCGCGAACATGGGGTGGATCAGATCGAGACGGGGCCGCGAACATGAGGGAACCGCTGTGTAATCGGGTCGGGCGAGGCGCCCTCTGCGTTTAGGATTCGGTCATGAGTTCGGAACTGCATGTGGACGTGTCCGACGGGGTCGCTGTGCTCACGCTCAACCGGCCTGCTCAGCAGAACGCGCTCACGCCGAAGATGGCGGCGGCGCTGGGTGCGGCGCTACGGCGCTGCGATACCGAGGATGCGATCGGCGCGGTCGTCATCACCGGCACGCCGCCCGCATTCTGCGCGGGCGCGGATCTGTCGCTGAAGTCCGGCGAGGTGAACGGCCTCATCGATCCGCCGCCCTTCCGCATTCGCAAACCGGTCATTGCCGCGGTGAACGGGCATGCGGTGGGCATCGGCCTGGAAATCGCGCTGCAGTGCGATCTGCGGTACGTGGCGCGTGATGCGGTGTACGGCCTGAACCAGGTCCGCCGCGGTGCGATCGCGGGCGGCTACGCGCACTGGACGCTGCCCCGGCTGGTCGGCAATGCCAATGCCGCCGACCTGCTGCTCACCGGCCGTACCTTCGACGGTGAAGAGGCACAGGTCCTCGGTGTGGCCAATTCCTGCCTGCCCGCCAGCGAGGTGTTGCCGACCGCGCTCGCGGTGGCGCACGACATCGCGCACGGCTCCGCGCCGCTGCCGGTGGCGCTGTCCAAGCGACTGCTCTGGGAAGCGCCCGCCATGACCCCGGAAACGGTGGGCCGCCTGGAAACCGAACTCAACGACTATGTCGCCAAGAGTGCTGACGGCGGCGAGGGTGTGGCTGCGCTCAAGGACCGCAGGCCGCCGAAGTGGACCGGCAGCGTCAGCTCCGAATGGCCCGCCTGGGACGCCGTCACCGGCAGTGCGCCCCGCCCCGGACTGGATTGAGCCTCAAGCCCTTCCGCTGACCACCATCATCAGGAACAGGATTCCGAACAGGACCATGAATATGGTCCCGACGATCCCCAGCACGTAGCCGACCACCACCTGCACCCGCCCGCCGTACGCGCCCCCGGACGCCTCGATCTCGTTCAGCGCGCGCCGCCCCATGACCCAGGCCACCGGCCCCAGTGCGCCACAGCAGAACACGCTGAGCGCCCCCATGATCAACACCGCCGTCGCATACTCGTGCTCGGTGGGTGCGCCGATGGGCTGCTGAGGGATGACCACCGCCTGATTTTACGTTCGGAGCGGCAGAATTGCCTTCGGACTCGCGGTGTTCGGTTGTGCGACACCGCTTCCGCGTGTCGTGATAAGCGAATCCGCGCAGGCCCGCCCCGAATCGCCTATCGGTTTGTGCCGGAGGCGATTCGGGGGCGGCCGGGCTCAGGCGCGGCGCTGGCGGGCGATGTCGGCGAGGACCACGCCGGCCGCCACCGAGGCATTGAGCGATTCGACCGGTCCGGCCATCGGAATGGAGATGATGGCGTCGCAGGTTTCGCGGACCAGACGGGACAGGCCTTTACCTTCGGAGCCGACCACGATGACAGTCGGTGTGCTGCCGTCGAATTCGTCCAGATGGGTGTCGCCGCCGGCGTCGAGGCCGACGATCTGGTAGCCCTCGTTCGCCCAATCCTTCAGGGTGCGAGTGAGATTCGTGGCGCGAGCGACCGGCAGCCGAGCCGCGGCACCGGCGCTGGTGCGCCATGCGACCGCGGTGACGCTGGCACTGCGCCGCTGCGGGATGACCACGCCGTGACCGCCGAACGCCGACACCGAACGAATGACCGCACCCAGATTGCGCGGGTCGGAAATATTGTCGAGCGCCACCAGCAGGGCCGGCGTGCCGGAGGCCCGCACGCGCGCCACCATGTCGTCCGGATGCGCGTAGCGGTACGGCGGCACCTGCAGGGCGACGCCCTGGTGCATACCGTTGCGGCTCATCTTGTCCAGGTCGCTGCGCGGCACCTCGAGAATGGTGATGCCGGCGTCCGCGGCAATCTTCACCGATTCGGTGAGCCGGTCGTCGTTCTCGGTGCCGACCGCGACGTACAGCGCGGTGGCCGGAACCTCCGCGCGCAGGCACTCCACCACCGGGTTGCGGCCGAGTACCAGCTCCGGACCCTCGTTGTCCTTGCGACCGGCGATCGGACGGCTCGCATTGCGGGTGCGTGCGTCCGCGGCCGAGGTCTTCGCCTTCGCCGCCGCCTTGGCCCGCTTGGCCGCGGGATGCTTGGTGCGCTCGACCGCGGGCGGTGTCGCGCCCCGGCCCGCCAGACCGCGGGTGCGCTTGCCGCCGGAGCCGACGACGGCCCCCTTCTTGGTGCCGTCCTTGCGGGTCGCACCGCGTCGCTGCGAATTGCCTGCCATTACTTCGCCTTCCGTATTACGCGGGAAACCCGCAGTCGGCCGGTCACGGGAGAACCCGCGCTCCGTCGATCATGCGGGAAACCTGCATCCGGTCGGCGCAGCGAACGGCTGCGCCCAAATATCTGTGCCACCCGAAGGCAGCGTGGCTGTCGGACCCGGCGGTCGGCCGCGTCGCGTCTCGCCTCGAGTATCTCGAGACCCTGTTCCGCCGGGAGTACCCGGCCGAACTCAGCGTTCTTCCTTGGTCAACGACCATTCCGGGCCACGGGGAGTATCGGTGACCTCGACTCCCGCCGCCTTCAGGCGATCGCGGACCGCGTCGGCCGCTGCCCAGTCCTTATCGGCCCGAGCCTGCTGCCGGCGCTCCAGTTCCGCGCCGATCAGCACATCCAGGGCCGCGACCGCGGTGGACGAATCGGCGGGTGCGGCCCAGTGCGGATCCAGCGGGTCCACGCCGAGAATGCCCAGCATGGTCCGGATCTGCCCGGCCAGCACGCGCGCGGTGTCCAGATCGCCCGCCTCCACGACCTTGTTGCCCTCGTGTACCAGCCGGTGAATTTCGGCCAGCGCCTTGGGAACTCCGAGATCGTCGTTCAGTGCGTCGGCGAAGGCCGGGGTCCAGGTCCCCGGGAGAATATCCCCGGTCCGCTCGGCCACCCGCTGCACGAAGGCCTCGATCCGCTGGTAGGCGGCCGCGGCCTCGGTGAGCGCCTGATCGGAGTACTCGAGCATGGAGCGGTAGCTCACGCTGCCCAGGTAGTAGCGCAGCTCGACGGGCCGTATGCCCACCCGCTGCAGCACATTCGGAATGGACAGCACATTGCCCAGCGATTTGGACATCTTCTCGCCGCCCATGGTCACCCAGCCGTTGTGCAGCCAGTAGCGGGCGAACCCGTCCCCGGCCGCACGCGACTGCGCGATCTCGTTCTCATGGTGCGGGAAGATCAAATCCATTCCGCCGCAATGGATATCGAATTCGGGGCCGAGGTAGAACTCGGCCATGGCGGAGCATTCCAGATGCCAGCCCGGACGCCCCGGACCCCACGGCGACGGCCAGCTCGGCTCACCGGGCTTGGCGGCCTTCCACAGCGTGAAATCGCGCAGATCCTTCTTGCCCTGCCCGAGGCTCTCGCCCTGGTGCACATCGTCGAGCCGGTGCCCGGACAGCCTGCCGTAATCCGGGAAGCTCACCACGTCGAAATAGACATTGCCCTCGGACGGGTACGCGTGCCCGCGCTCGATAAGGCGCTCCATCATGCACACCATCTGCGTGATGTGGCCGGTTGCGCGCGGTTCCGCGGACGGCGGCAGCACACCGAGTGTGTCGTAGGCGCGATCGAAGGCGCGCTCGTGCGTGGCAGCCCATTCCCACCACGGGCGGCCGTGCTCGGCGGCCTTATTCAGAATCTTGTCGTCGATATCGGTGACGTTCCGGATGAAGGCCACGTCGGAACCATTGGCGCTCAACCAGCGTCGCAGCACGTCGAAGGCGACGCCGCTGCGCACATGTCCGATGTGGGGTTCGCCCTGCACGGTGGCGCCGCACAGGTACACCGAAGCGTGGCCGGGGACCAGCGGAATGAAATCACGCAGGGTCCGCGTCTCGGTGTCGAACAGGCGCAGAGTCACGACCAGGCATCCTAGCTGTTGAGATATGGCGGAAGACGGGCGGATACGGCATGGGGCAGCCGCGAAGGGAATTGCGGTGGCGGTTCAGGACCGACAACACAGCAGGGCGGTGGCAACCGACGCCACGCCTTCACCACGGCCGGTGAGTCCCAGACCGTCGGTGGTGGTGCCGGAGACCGACACCGGTGCACCCAGAATCTCGCCCAGTACCTGTTGCGCCTCGGCGCGCCGCGGACCGATCTTGGGCCGATTACCAATTACTTGTACAGCCGCATTGACAATTGTGAAGCCGGACTCATCCAGCAGCCGCCGTACTTCCTTCAGCATGGCCGCTCCGGACACGCCCTCCCATTCGGGACGACCGGTGCCGAACACCGCGCCGACATCGCCGAGACCGGCGGCCGACAATAGGGCATCACACAGGGCGTGAGCAGCGACATCGCCGTCGGAATGGCCTTCGCAACCACTATCGCCGTCGAACAGCAGACCCGCCATCCAGCAGGCGCGGCCGGGCGCGACGGGGTGCACATCGCTGCCGATGCCGACGCGCATGGCGGTGGGGTCGATCATGTGTTCGCCACCGCCTCCCGGTCCTGGTCACGCTGCTGCACGGGGACGGAAATCCCACCCTGTGCCACCAGTGTATTAGCGAGTACCAGGTCCAGGGGCGTGGTGATCTTGAAAGCCAGCGCATCGCCCGGCACCGTGCGCACAATGGCGCCCAGCAGCTCCACCAGGCCCGCATCATCGGTTGCCTGGGTACTGGTCGCATAGGCCGCGCGCAAAAGCTGCGCATCGAAGCCCTGCGGAGTTTGTATGGCGCGCAAAGTGGATCGATCGGGAGTTCCAGTGACCGCGCCTGTGGCATCGACGGATTTGATGGTGTCGGTGACAGGCAGAGCGGGCACCACAGCCAGCGCGCCCGCGCGCAGTTCGTCCACCACCCGCGTGATAAGCGCCGGCGGCGTGAGCGCACGGGCCGCGTCGTGAACGAGTACGAGAGTGGCGTCCGGGGCGGCGTCGAGACCTGCCCGGACCGAATCGGTGCGCTCGGCTCCGCCGGGCACCACATGTACCGGAATTTCGGTGACCGGCAGGAGAGCGCGGGTCTCGTCGACCAACTCGGCGGGCACCATCACCACAACCTCGTCGACGGACCCGGAGGCGATCAGCCCCTGCACTGCCAGTGCGAGCATGGGACTGCCGCCGACCGGAACGAATGCCTTCGGTTTGGATTCACCGAGGCGCACGCCCATGCCAGCGGCAGGAACCAGCGCAACGACATGACTGTCGCCGTGCAATGCGTTCACGTTCAGGAGGCCGCGGCGAGAACCTCGTCGAGCAGTGTGTCTGCCCTCTCGGCGTCAGTACCTTCGGCGAGCGCGAGCTCACCGACGAGAATCTGACGGGCCTTGGCCAGCATGCGCTTCTCACCAGCGGAGAGGCCGCGATCCTGTTCACGACGCCAGAGGTCACGAACGACCTCGGCCACCTTGTTCACATCGCCGGAGGCGAGCTTCTCGAGGTTGGCCTTGTAGCGGCGAGACCAGTTGGTGGGCTCTTCGGTGTGCGGTGCACGCAGCACCTGAAAGACCTTGTCCAGGCCTTCCTGGCCGACGACGTCGCGGACGCCGACATACTCTGCGTTCTCTGCGGGAACCCGAACGGTCAGGTCGCCTTGAGCGACCTTCAGGACCAGATACTCCTTTTGTACACCCTTGATGGTGCGAGTTTCGATAGCTTCGATCAACGCCGCTCCGTGGTGGGGGTAAACGACGGTGTCTCCGACCTTAAAAATCATCTGTCCCGTGCCCCTTTCGATGTTCACAGTTTAACATGCGACTCGGTAACGGCGCGATCAACGGTGCAGGTCAGGGCCACAACGAGCCAGCGGTGGGGGTTGACAACCGCCGAATCGTGTGCATCCTGTTGTGGCATAACGGGATACCGCTCAGCGGTATCGGAACGCATATGCCATGCGGCTCTCCACATACGCGACTTTCCGTATACGCCGCCCCCTCGAGAGGCGTGGGAAAGCACGCATTACTCTTCATGACTACTACTCTGCATAGTGGAGTGAGCCCGGTCGACATGGAGGACAACCCGTGACTGCCCAGAAAGCCACCACAGCGTCGAAGGCGCGCCGGAGTGCCTTGACAGTTGCCGCACTCGCCGCGGGCGCGGTGCTCGCGCTGACGGGTTGCAGTGCCGGTCAGCTCGCGCAGACCTCGCGCGAGGTCGCGGCGGTCAATGGCAACAGCGCCGATGTCGGCAAGATCGCCCTGCGTGACGTGCGATTCCTGCTGCCGCAGTCGGAGGAGTACAACAACGCCAAGGGCGGCAAGGCCGTACTCGCCTTCAGCGCTGCCAACCTCGCCCAGGCCACGCCGGACGAGCTGGTCAGCGTCACCACCGATTTCGGTCAGGCGAAGATCAACGGCAAGGCCGATATCAAGGCCCAGACCACACTGGTCGCGAACTTCAGCAAGACGTCCACCACCACGACGCCCGCCGCGGCGCCGGCCGGTGACAAGCCCGCCGATCCGGATGCGCACCCGCTGCTCATCGAGGTCGACGGCCTGACCAAGGACATCACCCCGGGCCTCACCTACCCGGTCACCTTCATCTTCAAAGAGGGCGGCACCGTCGTACTGAACGTCCCGGTCGACGCCGGGCCGGACAACCCGCGCTCCGAGCCGGTTTCCGCCGACACCAAGTCCGGGCACTGAATTTTCTGCCTCCGCTGAATTTTCTGCCTCCGCTGCGCTCCGGCGGGTTCGCGGCCCCCTTTGTCTCGGTCTTCCCTCCTCCGCTCCTCCGCTTCGCTCCCCCGCTCCAAGGCGCAGGTCTATGGAGCCGCAGTCCAGACCGAGACGGGCCGCGAACTTGGGGTGGTTGCACCGAGGCAGAGAACTAGGCTGAATCGAATTCGTTTGTCTCGCACCTCGCTTCGGATTTTCGAGGCGGGGTGCGGTCGTTTCTGGGGCGACCGGCGCTGTCGTGTGCGTTCTGGATGAGCCGGTATGGAGGCCGGGCGTGTCGTCGGCGGATGGGCGGCGAATTGGCGGTTATCGCTCGGTGCGGTGGGAGTTGTCTGTCGGAGTCCGTCACTAGGCTGCCCGCGTGGCCAAGGTGAAATCGCTGTACCGCTGTGCTGATTGCGCGAACGAGGTCGCCAAATGGGTGGGGCGGTGCCCGGCGTGCGAGGCGTGGGGCACCCTCGAGGAGGCGACGGCGTCCGCTGCCGTCGCGGTGGGCGGGCGGCGGGCCATGTTGCCGAGTACGGCGGCCGCTCCCATTTCGAGTATCGATTCCAAGACCACGCAGGCGCGGTCCACCGGGGTTTCCGAATTGGACCGGGTGCTGGGCGGCGGCATCGTGCCCGGCTCGGTGGTGCTGATCTCGGGTGAGCCGGGGGTGGGCAAGTCGACGCTGCTGCTCGAGGTCTCGCACCGGTGGGCTCGGGCGCGGGATGAAATCGCGCTGTATGTGACGGCCGAGGAATCGGCGGGCCAGGTGCGCCTGCGCGCCGACCGGACCGGCGCGGTGCACGAAAAGGTGTATCTCGCGGCCGAATCCGATCTGGCGACGATTCTCGGGCACGTCGAGCAGGTGCGGCCGACGCTGCTGGTGGTCGACTCCGTGCAGACCATGGTGGCCGCCGATGTCGACGGCGTGATCGGCGGTGTCACCCAGGTGCGCTCGGTGACGTCTGCGCTCACCTCGCTGGCCAAGTCGACCGGTATCGCAGTGCTGCTGGTCGGGCACGTGACCAAGGACGGCTCGGTCGCCGGCCCGCGCACGCTGGAGCATCTGGTGGACGTGGTGCTGCAGTTCGAGGGCGACAAGCACTCCACGCTGCGCATGGTGCGCGGTATCAAGAATCGTTTCGGCAGCACCGATGAGGTGGGCTGCTTCGAGATGCGCGAGGCCGGAATCGCCTGTGTGGACGACCCTTCCGGGCTGTTCCTGCACCACCGCGGTGAGGCGGTGTCCGGTACGGCCGTCACCGTGGCCATGGACGGGAAGCGGCCCATGCTCGGTGAGGTGCAGGGCCTCACCGTGGAGACCCAGGTGCCCGCGCCCCGCCGCGCGGTGAGCGGGCTCGACTACAACCGCGTCTCCATGGTGCTGGCGGTGCTGCAGAGCCGCTGCGGCGTCTATGTCGGCAAGCAGGATGTGTACGCCGCCACCGTCGGCGGTATGCGCCTCACCGAACCCGCCGCGGATCTGGCTGTCGCCCTTGCCATTGCGAGTGCCAGTCAGGATCGTGCGCTGCGCACCGGCATGATCGTGCTCGGCGAAGTCGGTCTCGCCGGTGAGGTCCGCCAGGTGACGGGCCTGACGCGTCGGCTGGCCGAGGCCGAACGGCTGGGTTTCACCGAGGCGCTGGTCCCGGCCGGGGTCGATCGGGTGGGCCGCACCATGAAGTTGCACGAGGTCGCCGATCTCAGTGCGGCCCTTGCCGTCTGCGGGCTGCGCGGCCCGCGCCGCGCCAAGGCGAAGGCCGATATCGAGGATTAGACGCGATTTGCACGCGTGCCCTGTCTTGGAACCCCCGGCGCGCGTGTTCGGCCGTCACGCGGGCTTCCAGGGGCCTGATCGAGCTCGTTTCAACGGCGAAGGCCGGGCCCCTGTGGGGTCCCGGCCTTCATGCTGAAAAGTGCTGGAATCAGGCGATATTGAACGGCTCGGGTGCACTGCGCACCGAACCCAGCTGGGCGACAACCGTGTAGGGACCGGACGGCACCGGTACGCGGTCGCCCGCGCAGCCGGGCTGCGAGGTGGAGCCGGACCAGGTGACGGTGAATGCCGCCTGCTGGCCGGGGTTCAGCGTGCGCAGGTCGGGGGTGCCGTCGGGGTAGCAGTCGGTGCTGGACCACAGGCGGCGCTGGCCGTCCAGTGATTGCACCGATACCAGCTGCAGCCCGGAACCCATATCGCGTTCGCAGGCGGCGCTGGAGATATTGGTGATGACGATGCCGAAGACCGGCTGCTCGGTGGTCTTGTAAGTCGGCTGTCCGACATTCACCTTCACGGCGAGGGACTGGTCGGGGCACTGTCCGCCCGCGGCTACGGGCGCAGCGCTGCCGCTGACAGGTGCGCTACCGCTGGTGGAGGGCTTGGGCGCGCCCGAATCGGGCGCACTGGAGGAAGCTCCGGCGGCCTTGTTCGTCGACCCGGCGGCGGAGGTGGTGGCTTTGGCGTCGGATTTGTGGTCGTCGCCGCCGCCGCGTATCAGTGCGACGGCCACCCAGAGCACCAGCAGGAGGGCGACCGCTATCGCACCGATCGCTATCGCGCGACGGCGCCAGTAGATTTCCGGCGGCAGTGGTCCATTCGGTTCCAGCACGCTGACAACGGTAAGGGCACCGTCGGGTGCATCCCCCTCAGGGTCTCGGCGTGTCGGAGGTGAAACGACCTACGTGCCAGGTACATTTCGCCGCTTCCGGACACCGGTCGGCTCAATCCCCATCTGCCGGTTATTGTCTCGGCATCAGGGACCGAATCCTGCTATCTCTGGGAGATTCCCGAGAAATCAGACAACTTCGCCGATATTGCCGATCACCCGGTGCAGTTTGATCTGTCCCTCTTCGAGGTTGTAGGTGACGCAGGCGATGGCGCATTCGCCGGTGGCCACCCGCTGGGAAATGATCATGGAGCGCTGCATGAGCAGGCGCGCGGTCTCTTCGACGTGCCGGGCTTCGAGTTCGTCGACCGATTGCAGGCCCTCGCGGCGGCCGATGAGAATCGACGGCATGACCCGCTCGACGACGCTGCGAATGAAGCCGCCGGGCACATTGCCGTGGTCGAGGGCATCGATGGAAGCCCGCACGGCGCCGCAGGAATCGTGGCCGAGGACCACGATGAGCGGCACGTTCAGTACCTGCACGCCGTATTCGATGGAACCGAGCACCGAGGAGTCGATGACGTGTCCGGCGGTGCGGACCACGAACATATCGCCGAGGCCCTGGTCGAAGATGATCTCGGCGGCCACGCGGGAGTCGCCGCAGCCGAATAGAACTGCCCCGGGCTGTTGCCCGCTGAGGAGCTTCGCCCGATCGATGGCGCCCTGGCTAGGATGCTGCAACGTGCCGTTGACGAAGCGATCATTGCCTTCGCGCAGGGCTTTCCAGGCACTGATCGGGTTGTTATGGGGCATGTGTCTCATTTTCCATGGGGGAGCAGTTACTGGCGAGTCCAAGACGTTACGGTCCGGCAACTACCCGCCGACCAGGAGACCGCCGAATTGGTGAGCCCGCGGCGAAGAATCGAAGGACGATGGATAGCGACATTCTGATCGATTGGTATCGGGAAACCGCGCGTGACCTGCCGTGGCGGCGCCCCGGTGTGACCGCCTGGCAGATTCTCATGAGCGAGATCATGCTGCAGCAGACCCCGGTGGTCCGGGTCGAGCCCATCTGGCGCGAATGGGTGGCGCGCTGGCCGGTGCCCTCCGCCATGGCCGCCGCACCGCAGGGCGACGTACTGCGCGCCTGGGGCAAGCTCGGATATCCGCGCCGCGCGCTGCGGCTGCACGAATGCGCCCGCGTGCTCGCGCAGCAGCACGGTGACGAGGTGCCTGCCGATGTCGAGGTACTGCTGAGCCTGCCCGGCATCGGCGATTACACCGCCCGCGCGGTGGCCTGCTTCGCCTACGGCCAGCGAGTTCCGGTGGTGGACACCAATGTTCGCCGCGTGGTGGCCCGCGCGGTGCACGGCCGCGCCGAGGCGGGCAATCCCGCCACGCGTGACCTGGGGGAAACCGAGGCCTTGCTCCCGGCGCAGGTGCCCCGCGCAGCCGTCTTCTCCGCCGCGCTCATGGAACTCGGCGCGACCGTCTGCACCGCCCGCACCCCCGACTGCACCCGTTGCCCGCTCCCCACCTGCGCCTGGGTCGCCGCGGGTCGTCCGGCCTCCGAGGTGGTGCGCCGCACCCAGAAATACGAGGGCACCGACCGTCAGGCCCGCGGCCGCCTCCTCGACGTCCTGCGCGCCGCCACCGGCCCGGTCGAGCAAATCCGCCTCGACCTGGCCTGGACCCGCGATCCGGGTCAACGTGCTCGCGCCCTGGACTCGCTTCTGGTCGACGGGCTTATCGAGCAGACCGCAGACGGCCTCTTCGCCCTCGCCGGCGAAGGCTGATTTCTGCGTATCCCTCCCCGGGCCGGACAAGAGGTTCCCCGGGAGGGATACGGCAGCGCGATCTGCCGCCCCTCACGCGGCACATCGCATCCCCGTCATCCCGGCAGCTTTTTTTGGCCGGGATCCACAGGCGGATTCCGGCCAAAAACGTTGGGGAATGACGAGAAACGCCCCGTCAGGCGGGGACGAGTTCGCGGCGGCGGTTGCGGGTGCGCGCGCCGACGAACCGGCACACCAGGTAGATCGTGAATGAGATGGCCGTGACGAAGGTCGAGATCGGGACGCCGGGCGCCAGGGACAGCAGGATGCCGCCCACGGCCGAGGTTTCGGCGAACACGATCGCGAGCACGGTGGCGCGGACCGGGCTGGCAGTGAGCTGCGCGGCCGCGGCGGCCGGGGTGATGAGCAGCGACAGCACCAGCAGCGCGCCGACGATCTGGACACCGAAGGCGGCGGTGATGCCCAGCAGCACCGCGAACACGATCGACAGCGCTCGCACCGGAACCCCGCGCGCCACAGCCACTTCCGGATCGGAGCTGGCGAACAGTAGCGGGCGGTAGACGGCGGCCAGTACGAGCAGTACGCCGACGGTGCAGATGGACAGCAGTGTGAGGCCGTTGTCGCCGACGCTCACCACCTGCCCGGTGAGCAGCGAGAATTTGGACCCCGCGCGTTCGGGGCCGAGCCACAGGAACAGCACGGACAGACCGAGGCCGAAGGACAGCACCACGGCGATGACCGAATCCCGTTCGCGGGCACGGGAACCCAGGATGCCGAACAGGACGGCCGCGACCACCGATCCGGCGATGGCCCCGACGCCGACGCCCACGCCGGCGAGCAGTGCGGCCGCCGCACCGGTGAGCGACAGTTCGCTGGTGCCGTGCACGGCGAAGGACATCTGGCGGCTGATGATGAGCGGCCCGATGGCTCCGGCGAGCAGGCCGAGCAGCGCCGCCGCCAGTACCGCCTGCTGTACGAAGTCGTAGGACATCAGGTGTGCGGTGGTGGAGAAGTCGAACATTCCGGAGAAGACGC
Source organism: Nocardia sp. (assembly GCF_025465275.1). Lineage (GTDB taxonomy): Bacteria > Actinomycetota > Actinomycetes > Mycobacteriales > Mycobacteriaceae > Nocardia. The sequence continues at coordinate 40,096 of NZ_JAODNK010000001.1, forward strand.
CGGAGAGTTTGTCGATCATGCGCGCACCTCGTCGTTCTCGGCGTGGCAGTGCTGTGCTCCGGCCTCGCCGAGCGCGTCCATGGTGTCGCCGGTGCCGACGACCACCAGTCGCCCGCGCACCCGCAGCACGTCGACCTCGGTGCGGTACAGCTCGGACAGCACCTCGGAGGTCATCACCTCGTCCGGCGTCCCGATCCGGAATTTGCCGTCGACCAGGTACAGAACCCGATCCACCAGCGGCAGAATCGGATTGATCTCATGTGTCACGAACAGCACCGCGGTGTCGTGCGTGCGCCGCCGCTTGTCGATGAGCTGCGATACCAGCCGCTGATTGGCCAGATCCAGGGACAGCAGCGGTTCATCGCACAGCAGCACCCGCGGATCCCCGGCCAGCGCCTGCGCGACCCGCAGCCGCTGCTGCTCACCGCCCGAGAGCGCGTCCAGCGGCGCGTAGGCGTACTTCCCCGCCCCTACATCCGAAATAGCCTGCGCTACTTTACGTTTCCGCTCCGCACGCCCACGCCACCCGAATCCCCACCGATGCCCGTCCACTCCGAGCCCGACCAGATCGACGCCGCGCAACTGCATCCCGGCATCCATGGTCTTCTGCTGCGGCACATACCCGATATCCGGATTCCCCAGCCGCGCAGCCGTTCCCGCGATCTCCGCGCTCCCGTGCGATAGCGGGACCTGCCCCAGCAGCATCTTCAACAGCGAAGTCTTCCCCGACCCATTGGGCCCGAGCACGGCAATGAATTCCCCCGCGCCCACCTCGAGATCCAACCCCGACCACAGCGTCCGATCCCCATACGACAACCGCGCATCCGTAAGCCGCACAGCAGGGACCGCACTCCGCGCCCCGATCGCCGTACTCGCGTCCCGTGCTTGTGTCGTAGCACTTGCGCCCGAGAAAACCTTGCCCGCAACCAATTTCGCCGCACCAGTGTCTATCGCGCCCACAGCGTCGTCGACTGAATCGCTCGCGTCGCCCACTGCGGTGCTCGCGCCGTTCAGAGGGGCGCTCGCGATGTCTGGGGAGATGTCCGCGCCGCCTACGAGACTGCTCATACCGTCCGGGGGAGTGTCCGCCCTGTCGAGCGAGGTGCTCACGCTAGCGGTGGAGAGGCCGCTATGAATTGCGCCGGCGGCTGCACTGCTCGGCGGAGCGTCTAGGGCGGGGCGCTCCTGTTCTGTTGCAGGGATACAGGTTTCGGTGGAGTTGTTCATGGTGGGGCTCCCGGGGGTGGTCGTGGTCCGGGGGGAGGGGGCTGACGCGGCGGTGACGCCGGGCGCATTGTGTGCGCCCGGGGTGCGGAGGCCGGTCTGTTCGGCCGGCTCGGTCAGTGCGACTCCCGCAGATGTGGCGGTGGTGGGAGGCATGGTCGTCGGGCCTAGGCGAGTGCCGTGGCGAGGGATTGGGCGTTGCGGGTCATCCACTGGACGTAATCCAGGCCCTGGGGCAGGGTTTCGGTGACCTCGACGACCGGGAGGCCGACCTTCTGCGCGGTGGCGCGCATATCCTTGGTGGTCTTGTCCTCGGTCTGGATATTGTAGACGAGAGCGCGAACCTGCTTGGAGCTCAACATATCTCGCACGGTGGCGACATCGGCGGGGGAGGGGTCGGTGCCCTGTTCGATGGCCTCCTGGAAGGAGTGCGGGGTGCGGTCGTCGGCCTTGGCGTCGAGCAGCATGTAGTAGGCGAGGGGCTCGGTCTGCACCACCGGCTGGCCGGGGTGCTCGGCGGCGATCTTGGCGGTAATGGCCTCGATTCCGCTCAACTGGGCGGTGAAAGCGGCGGCGCGATCGGTGTAGTCCTGCTTGTGCGCGGGATCGAGGTCGCCCAGCGATGCGGCGATGTGCTCGGCAATGTGACCGGCGGCGTGCACATCGTAGAAGACGTGCTCGTTGGTCGCCGAGTGATCATGTGCGGCAGTGTCTTTGGCGGGCTCTGCCGAGGCGCCGCCGGGTGCGCCCTCGCCGGCGACGTCCACCGCGTTCACGGTGTGCTTGTTCTTACCGGCGATGGCCTTGTCGATGAAACTGTCGTAGCCGCCGCCGTTGTAGACGATCAGATCCGCATCGCTGAGCTGTGCGCCCTGGACGGCGGTGACCTCGTACGAATGCGGGTCGGCGGCCGGATCGTTGATGAGCGATTCGACCTTCACATCCGGTCCGGCGACGGTCTTCGCGATATCGCCCCACACATTGGTGGAGGCCACGACGGTGAGCCCGCCGGAATCGTTCTTCGATGATCCGCAGGCGGTCAGGGTGGCCACTGTGGCGAGCCCCGCGGCGATCACGGCGAATCCTTTTGCAAAGCTTCTGGTCACGCGGGAACTCCTGAAACGCTTATCCGAAACGAAAACGATTGCCATTAAAATGTAGCGCACCTGTCCAGCCCCATCCGCATTACGACCGGCAAATGTGGCGCTGAACACGCGGCTGCACGACGGAAATCCCCTGGAACAGCAAAGACCCCGCGAATGTATTCGCGGGGTCGATGGTGACGACAGATTTCGTGAGGGCCCGGTAACTCCTCGGGTACGTCCAGAACTCGAGGACGCACCCGACCGGCGCTACGCGAATGGGACTCTAGGGGCTCTCAGCCGTGCGCTGAAGTTCCGGAGGGGCGGGGGAGTATGGGACTTTCGGGGCTCTTAGCCGTGCGCTGAAGTTCCGGAGAGGCGGGGGAGCACCGGCTGCGAGAGGAGTTGGGCGCAGCGCAGCAGGCCGAGATGGCTGTAAGCCTGGGGGTGGTTGCCGAGGGAGCGTTCGGCGACCGGGTCGTACTCCTCGGACAGCAGGCCGGTCGGGCCTGCCACGTCGACGAGTTGGGCGAAGAGCGCCTCGGCGTCCTCGCGCTTACCGATGAGCAGGTACGCCTCGACGAGCCAGGCGGCACAGAGGTGGAAGCCGCCTTCCCCGCCGGGCAGACCGTCGTCGTGGTGATAGCGGTACACCGTGGAGCCGCTGCGCAGTTCCGCCTCGGTGGCCACGACGGTGGCGGCGAAGCGCGGGTCGGAGGGGTCGATCAGACCGCTCAGCCCGATGTGCAGGGTGGCCGCGTCGAGGTCGGTGCCCTCGTAGGCGGCGGTGTAGGACTGGACCTCTTCGTTCCAGCCCTCGGCCTTCACCTCATCGGCGATGGTGTCGCGCAGCTTCTCCCACTCGGGGTCGGTGGTCCGGCCGAACTGGCGGGCGAGGGTGATCGCCCGGTCGGCGGTGAGCCAGCCCATGACCTTCGAGTACACGTGGTGCCGCGGGTTGCCGCGGATCTCCCAGATGCCGTGGTCGGGTTCGCGCCAGCGCCGCTGCACGGCCGAGACCATGGCGTGCACCAGATCCCAATCCGCGTCCGGCAGCGCCTTTTTCGGGTCGTTGATGCCCTTGCGCTCGCGCGCGTGGGCGAGCTGCGAGATGAGGTCCACGATGGGCCCGAACACGTCGAGCTGAACCTGCATGTTCGCCGCATTGCCGACCCGCACCGGCCGTGACCCGGCGTACCCGGGCAGCTGGTCGATGACGGCCTCGGGCGGCAGCGTCTCGCCGTAGAGCGTGTACAGCGGGTGCAACCGCTCGGGTCCGGGCAGCGTTTCCAGCACCCGATGCACCCAGTCGAGCAGCTCTTCGGCCTCGCCGACCGAGCCCAGCGATACCAGTGCGGCAGCGGTGAGCGAGGCGTCGCGCAGCCAGCAGTACCGGTAGTCCCAGTTGCGCACGCCGCCAATGTCTTCCGGCAGCGAGGTGGTGGCCGCCGCCAGGATGGATCCGGACGGCTGATGCACCAGCCCGCGCAGGGTGAGCGCGGACCGCTTCATGAGATCCGGCTTGAGCGGCGGAAGCTCCAGTGTGGCAGCCCAATCCGACCAGTACCGTTCGGCTTCTCGGCGCCGGTCCGTCTCGGAGGTCATACAGGGTGCGAGATCGGAGGTGCCGCAACGCATTTCCAGCACAACCGGCCCCTGGCGCGGGTCCACGGTGGCACGGGCGGTGTGGTGATTGCCCTCGTCGATGATCTCCCAGTCCACGCCCGGGGAGCGCAGCACGAGTGGATCATTGGTGCCCTGCACCCGCAGTCCGGCGGGGTCGCGCACGATGCGTACCGGCACCTGCCCGAATTCCGGTCGCGGGGCGAAGGTGATGACGGCCTTGGTATCGCCGGTGATGACGCGGGTGAGATCGGTGCGCTCGGGCACCACGTCATGCGGCAGATAATCGACGACCTGCAAACTGGCCCACCGGGTTTCGACGGTCATGGTGCCGTCTTTGTAGCGCTGTGACAGTGGCAGTCCGGCGCGTTCCGGATGGATGGCGAAGTGTCCCGCGCCCGGCCCGCCGAGCAGGTGTGCGAACACCGCCGCCGAATCCGGTTCCGGGTGGCACAGCCAGGTGATGGTGCCGTCGGGGGTGACGAGGGCCTTGGAGCGCGGGCTGGCCAGCATGGTCAGCCGCTCGATGCGGGGGGCGGAGGCGCCCGCCAGCCAGGTGCGGCGTTCTTCCAGGATGAAGGCGAGCGCCTTGGACACGTCCTCGGTGCTGTCCACCCGGAATTTGGCGAGGCTCTCGCCTGGGCCGACCTTGATGCCCACATCGGGCCCGGAGAGGCGGGTGAACGCCTTCTCGTCGGTGACATCGTCGCCGATGAAGACGGCGGCGGAGGCGCCCTGCTGATGCCGGACGATGTCCAGCGCAGCGCCCTTGTCGGTTTCGACCACCGCGAGCTCGATGACTGCCTTGCCCTCGGTGGTCTGTACGCCGACCCAGCTGGCGGGACCCTGACGCACCTGAACCACTGCGCGACGGCCGATTTCGGGGCTGGCATTGCGGACGTGCAGGGCGACGCTGGCCGGTTTGATCTCGACGGTCGCGCCGGGGTTGTCCTGCGCGATCTGGGTCAGCGTCGACTGCACTTCCTGCAGTAGCTGTTTGGCGTCGTTGTCGATGGCGTGCACGAAGCCGACATCGAATTCGGAGCCGTGGCTGCCGATCAGCTGCACCTCGACGGGCAGGCGGGACAGTGCCGCGAGGTCACGCAGCGCGCGCCCGGAGATCACTGCGGCGGTGGTACCGGTGAGTCCGGCGAGTGCGCGCAGCGCATTCACCGACTCCCTATGGGGATAGGCCTTCGCGGGGTCGTCGACGATGGGCGCGATGGTCCCGTCGTAGTCCGAAGCGACCAGCAGCCGTGGCACTCGGGCGACAGCCGCCAACGCACGGCGAAGTTCCAGTGGCAAATCCTGTGCGCTCACGCATCCAACCTAGTGATCGGAGGAGATTTTTCAGGGCGTGCGTGACTCTACTGGGTGTTCATTGCCTGCTCGTTCTGACGGTGATACATAGCGTTTACAAGACACTTGCCTGCGGTTCACACAATGTCTGATTTCCGCTTGCGCAGCGGCCGTTTCGGGGGCTTGACCAGTGACGTTCCAGAATCACGAAACAGGGCCGCCCAGTCCTTTCGGACGGGCGGCCCCGGTGTCATTCGTGCGAATGCCTAGATTGCGTTCGCCTCGGCGCTCAGGACTTCTCGCCGCCGATGAGCAGATCGACGGTGAGCTCCAGGCGCTCGGTCACATCGGTCGCGGAGGCGCGGCGGGTCAGCCAGGCCACCAGATTCGACAGCCACACATCGCTGATGACGCGGGCGATGGCGAGCTGGCGCTCGTCGGGCACCTCGTCGGAGAGGGCGCGGGCGAAGAAGCGGTCCATCACCTTGCCGACCCGATCGACCTCGGCGGCCGCGGAGGCGTCGGCGAACATGAATGCTCGCGTCATGGCCTCGGTGAGCAGCGGGTCGCGCTGCATGGCCCGGGTGATCTGGGTCAGCATCAGGTGCATGCGCTCGCGGGGGTCATTGCCGGGCAAGGGCTTGCGGCGGCCTTCGAGCTGCTCGAATTCGCGGGCCAGGGCCGAGACCAGCAGGTGCACCTTGGACGGGAAGTACCGGTACAGGGTGCCGACGGCGACGTCGGCGCGCTCGGCGACCGCACGCATCTGCACCGCGTCGTACCCGCCCTTGGAAGCGAGCGCGAGGGTGGCGTCGAGGATGCGTTTGCGCCGGTCGCGCTGCGCTGCCGAACTCAGGTCCTCCTCGCTGAGGGTGGTGACGGGCGCGGTGGTGCGCGCGCCGGCAACCCCATCGTCGGACTGCGATCGGGAGGGACTGGCCATCGGTTGAAAGTCCTTTCCTGCACGAATCGTTCGGTTCATCTCACCGGCGTCGACCGGCTACGAGTTCGTACCGCGTTCGGGCGGCGCTTGACTTACGCCCGGCTCGAACATTAGAACATGTTCTAGGAGTGGAAGTCACCCCAGAAAGGCGGTATGGAGTGTGACCATAGCCACCACTGACGAGCATAAAGCCGTCCAGGAGTCGATGCGCGGATGGGCAGCGGCAGTGCGCCCAATTGCAACAATGCGTACCGGAGGGCCGGATTTTTGGCGCGAATACTGGTCGCGCCTCGCTGATCTCGGAATATTCCGGGTCGCGGTCCCGGAAGAGGCCGGCGGAGCGGGTTGTTCCGTCGGAGACCTGGCCGTTCTGGTGGAGCAGGCGGCGCATGATCTCGTAGGCGGACCCGTGCTTTCCACGGCTCTTGCCGGCCTCGTTGCCGGTGAGATGCTCGACGAGAATACGCCGTGCGGCATTGCGCTCGAGGGTGAAATCGCAATATCGATCGGCGAATCCGGGGCAAGTCTGACCGGTGAGTGGGACTCGGTGCTCGGCGCTGCGCCCGGCACCGCTGTTCTGGTACCGGTTCGCGCCGGAGAGCGCCGGCTGTGGTGCCTGGTCGAGGCCGATGCGGCGGGCCTGCGGGTGGAGCCGCTGGACGCCATCGACAAGACGCTGCCACTGGCCCGAGTGTCGTGCTCGGAAGTTGCTGTCGCGCCGGATCACCTCTTCGAACCGGCGCTGTCGGTACTCGATATCGCGGCAACGCTGATTGCTGCCGAGGCTGCCGGCATTGCCGGCTGGTGTTTGGAGACGGCGACCGAATACGCCAAGGTGCGTGAACAATTCGGGCGCAAGATCGGCGAATTCCAAGCGGTGAAACATATTTGCGCGTGGATGCTGTGCCGGGCCGAGCAAATTCGCGCCGTGGCCGCCGATGCGGCCGCCGCCGTGGATGCCGAGACCGCCGAACTTCCGCTGTCCGCCGCAGTCGCGCTGGCGATCTCGCTGGATGCCGCGGTGGAGAACGCCAAGGATTGCATTCAGGTCCTCGGTGGAATCGGTTTCACCTGGGAACACGATGCGCATCTGTATTTGCGGCGGGCCACCGCGCTGCGCCAGTTGCTGGGCGGTTCCGCCCGCTGGCGGGCTCGGGTCACCGAGCTGACGCACGCGGGTGTGCGCCGCACGGTGGGCCTGGATCTGGCTGCCGCTTCGGGTGGTGAGGGCGGCGAACCCAATTGGGACGCTGTCGGTTTGGACGCCGCCGAGGCTGCCGTGCTGGCCGCGGATCTCACCACGATCGCGGCTCTTCCGGAGGCGGAGCAGCGTAATGCGCTGGCCGAGTCCGGATTACTGGCCTCGCACTGGCCCGCGCCGTACGGGCGTGGCGCCGGTCCGATCCAGCGCACCTTCATCGATGACCAGGTCCGCAAGGCGGGCATTACGCTGCCCGAGCTCGCGATTGCCAACTGGGCGATTCCGACTCTGCTGCAATGGGGTTCGCCCGAGCAGATCGAGCGCTACGCGCTGCCGACGCTGACCGGTGAGGTCATCTGGTGCCAGCTCTTCTCGGAGCCGGAGGCCGGTTCCGATCTGGCGTCGCTGCGCACGGTGGCCGAGCGGGTCGAGGGCGGCTGGAAGCTGCGCGGTCAGAAGGTCTGGACCTCGTTGGCGGACAAGGCCACCTGGGGCATCTGCCTGGCGCGGACCGATCCGGCCGCACCGAAGCACAAGGGCATCAGCTACTTCCTGGTCGATATGAAGAGCGCCGGTCTGGATATCCGGCCGCTGGTGGAGATCACCGGTGAGGCGCGCTTCAACGAGGTCTTCCTGGACGATGTCTTCGTCCCGGACGACTGCCTGGTGGGTGCGCTGGAGAACGGGTGGAAGATCGCTCGCTCCACGCTCTCCGCCGAGCGGGTCGCCATGGGCGGCAAGGGCATCGGGGACGAACTGGAGGCGTTGATCGCCGCCGCGCCGTCCTCGGGTCCGGGCGCCGAATTGGTGGCGGATCGACTCGGAGGACTGGTCTCCGAATCTATCGCTGGAACGTTGCTGGATGCCCGCGCTGCGCAGAAATTGCTATCCGGTGGAGACCCCGGTCCGCAAAGTAGCGTTCGCAAACTGGTCGGTGTCAGACACCGGCAAGCGGTCGCCGAATTTGCCGTGGAAGTGGCAGGCGCGGCGGGCGCGGTAGAAACCGATGTGGTGAAAGAATTCCTGCTCACACGCTGTTTGTCCATTGCAGGCGGTACCGAGCAGATTCTGTTGACCGTCGCCGGTGAACGAATTCTCGGGCTACCGCGCGAGTCGCACGGCTAGCCCACACCTCTACCGGGAGTATTGAATTGGACTTCACACGGGACGAGAGCCAAGATGCTGTCGCCGAGGTTGTTGTAAGTTTGCTAGAGCGCGAAAGCGCCCGTGATATCGCACTGTGGCCGATCTTCGCCGGCAGTGGACTGCTTGCTGTTCCGCTACCGGAACGCTTCGGCGGTGACGAGATGGGTCTGCTCGAGGTTTCGGCCATGCTGACCGAGCTCGCCACCGATGCGGTGCAGCTGCCGGCGCTGAGCACGCTGGCCTTCGGCGTACTGCCGCTGCTGGCGATCGGCGTTCCGGAAGCCGTGGCGGAGAAGGTATTTCCCGCCGTGGCCAATGGCGCCGTGCTCACCGCGGCACTGCACGAGACGGGTTCGCCCTTCGTGGTGAAGCCGGAGACCGTGGCCGTGGCCGACGGAACGACGGTGCGGATCACCGGCCAGAAGGTGGCGGTGCCGTATGCCGACACCGCTCGCTGGATTCTGGTGCCCACCAATGCCGGTATCGCGCTGGTCGACAGTGATGCCCCGGGCATCACCCGGACCGCGAGCCCGACTTCCGATGGCGTGCCGGAGTTTTCGCTGCGCCTCGACGAGGTGCAGATCCCGGCCGAGCAGCTGCTGCCCGGCGGTATCGCCGAACTGCACCGCTTTGCGCTGGCCGGTATCGGCTCGGTCGCCGATGGCCTGCTGAAGGGTGTCATCACCCTGACCGCGGAGCATCTGCGCACCCGCCACCAGTTCGGCCGCCCACTGGCCGAATTCCAGGCTGTCGCACAGCAGATCGCCGATGTCTACGTGGTCTCGCGCACCCTGCACGCGGCCGCCGCGTCCGCCAATTGGGCGCTGGCGCAGGAGACCGACAGCGCTGAGCACCGCGAGCGTACGGACGACGATCTGGATGTGCTGGCCTACACGGTGGCCTCGGAACTACCCGCGGCCATGCAGAAGTGTCATCACCTGCACGGTGGTCTTGGTGTCGATATCACCCATCCGCTGCACCGCTACTACTCACAGGCCAAGGACATCGCGCGCTGGCTGGGCGGCGAATCGTTCCGGCTGGACCGTTTGGGAGCCAGATGTTCATCGAACTGACCGCCGAGCAGCGGCAGCTGCGGGACGAATTGCGTTCGTACTTCTCCACTCTCGTCACTCCCGCGGAGGAGGCCGAGATGCTGGTGAACCGGCACGGCGACGCCTACCGCACGGTGGTGAAGCGGATGGGCGCCGACGGCAAGCTGGGCGTCGGCTGGCCGAAGGAGTACGGCGGGCAGGGTTTCGGGCCGCTGGAACAGCAGATCTTCTACAACGAGGCGGTGCGCGCCGATGTGCCCGTCCCACTGGTGACGCTGCTGACCGTCGGCCCGGCGCTGCAGTCGTACGGTTCCGAGGAGCAGAAGCAGAAGTTCCTGCCCGGAATCCTCACCGGCGACGTGCATTTCGCCATCGGCTACTCCGAGGCGGATGCGGGCACCGATCTGGCGGCCCTGCGCACCAGCGCGGTGAAGGATGCCAATGGCGACTGGATCGTCAACGGGCAGAAGATCTTCACCACCGGAGCGCACGAAGCGGACTTCATCTGGCTGGCCGTCCGCACCGGGACGGTGGAGTCGCGGCACCGCGGCATCACGATTCTGATCGTGGACACCACGGATCCGGGCTACTCCTGGACGCCGATCATCACCGCCGACGGCGCGCACCACACCAATGCCACCTACTTCGACAATGTGCGCGTCCCCGCGAACATGATCGTCGGCGTGGAAAACGGTGGCTGGAAGCTCATTACGACCCAGCTCAATCACGAGCGGGTGGGTCTGGGCCCGTCCGGCAAGATCGAACAGCTCTACGAGCGGACGCGCGAATGGGCGCAGAAGCAGGGCGCGCTGGGCGAATCCGAGGTGCGGCGTTCGCTGGGCCGCCTGCACGCCATGGTGCGGCTCAATGAGCTGCTGAACTGGCAGGTGGCCTCCAATATGGAGCGCCCGGACGCCGATCCGGCCGATGTGATCGCCGATGCCTCGGCCACCAAGGTGTACTCCACCGAGGCGCTGCAGGAGGCCGGCCGCCTGGCCGAGGAGATCGTGGGCCGCTACGGCGATCCCGCCGATCCGGCCACCGCCGAACTGCTGGTCTGGCTGGACCGGCGCACCAAGCAGAACCTGGTGGTCACCTTCGGCGGCGGCGTCAACGAGATCATGCGCGAACTGATCGCCCAAATGGGTCTGCGGTTGCCCCGCGTCCCCCGGTAGGAGGTCACCGTGACGAAAACATTGCGACGGCAACGAGATCATGCGGCTGAGTCCGTGGCTCAAATGGGTCTGCGGCTACCCCGCGTCCCTCGGTAGGAGGTCACCGTGACGAAAACATCGCGACGGCAACGAGATCATGCGGCTGAGTCCGTGGCTCAAATGGGTCTGCGGTTGCCCCGCGTCCCGCGCTAGACAAAGGAATTCGACAGTGACGCAAAGCTTCACGGCCGACGAGATCCGCGCGGCCGCCGAGAAGATCAAGGAAGCGGGGGAGTCGTCCCCGCGCCTGGCCCGCGATCCGGTCAACCAGGCCATGATCAACAACTGGGTCGAGGGGATCGGGGACACCAACCCGATCTACGTCGACGAGGCCGCGGCGCTGGCCGCCGGACATCCCGGCATTGTCGCACCGCCCGCCATGGCGCAGGTGTGGACCATGCTGGGGCTCACCGGGGCTCGCCCCGACGACGATCCCATGACAATCACCAACGAGCTGCTGGATGCCGCCGGGTACACCTCGGTTGTGGCCACCAATTGCGATCAGATCTACCACCGGTACCTGGAGGTCGGCGAGCACGTCAATGTGCGCAGTGCGCTGGAATCGATTGCCGGGCCGAAGCGTACGGGCTTGGGCGACGGCTGGTTCATCACCTACCGCACGAATTGGTATGTCGGCGACGAGCTCGTCACCGAAATGCTGTTCCGCCTACTGAAGTTCGTGCCGGGCACCGGTGCGGCCCCAAAGCCGGACATGGATGCGCAGCTCGCCAAGCGGGTGCGGCCGATGATCTCGCACGATACCGAATTCTTCTGGGACGGAACGAAGCTCGGCGAGTTGCGCATCCAGCAGCGGCCCGACGGCACGCTGCAGCATCCGCCGGTTCCGGCCCTGTGGCAGGACAAGGCGAAGCAGACCGACTATGTCGTGGCCTCCGGGCGCGGCACGGTCTTCAGTTTTGTGGTGCACCATGCCCCCAAGGTGCCGGGCCGGACGCTGCCTTTCGTGGTGGCGCTGGTCGAGCTGGAGGAGGGTGTGCGCATGCTCGGTGAGCTGCGCGGCATCGAACCGGCCGACGTTGTCATCGGCACGCCGGTCGAGGTCGGCTTCGAGGCCGTCGACGACGACAACACCGTGCCCTACTGGAAGGCAGTGCGATGACCGACACCGTGGACGTGCAGGTCGGAACTGTCCTGCCGGAGTTGGTGATTCACGCCGATACCACCTTCGTGGTGAGTTCGGCGCTGGCCACCCGCGACTTCCAGGACGTGCACCACGATCCGGCCAAGGCGGTGGAGCGCGGGTCGAAGACCATCTTCGTCAATATCCTCACCGACACCGGTCTGGTGCAGCGCTTCGTCACCGATTGGGCGGGACCGGGAGCACGGGTGAAGTCGATTTCGCTGCGTCTCGGGGTGCCGCTGTACGCCGGTGACACCCTCACCCTCTCCGGCACGGTGTCCGCCATCGCGGGTCCCGACATCTCCATCGATGTGGTCGGCGCCGACAGTCTCGGCAACCACATCACGGCGAAAGCCGTTCTCTCGCTACAGGAGCCGCGCGCATGAGTGGATTGAGCCGCCACGCAGCTATTGTGGGCATCGGCGCCACCGACTTCTCCAAGGACTCCGGCCGCAGTGAGCTGCGCCTGGCCGCCGAGGCGGTCACCGCCGCGCTCGCCGACGCCGGACTCACGCCTGCCGATGTGGACGGGCTGACAACCTTCACCATGGACACCAACACCCAGGCCGCCGTGGCCCGGGCCGCCGGTATTCCGAGCCTGAAGTTCTTCAGCAATATCCCGTTCGGCGGCGGCGCCGCGGCGGCCACCGTGCAGCAGGCCGCTATGGCGGTCGCCACCGGTGTCGCGGATGTTGTTGTCGCGTACCGCGCTTTCAACGAGCGGTCCGGTCATCGCTTCGGTCAGTTCTCCACGCAGCTGGCCGGCAATGCCACCTCCTCGGGTGTGGACAATGCGTTCTCCTACACCCACGGCCTCGGTACTCCCGCGGCCCAGGTGGCCATGGTGGCGCGCCGCTATATGCACGTATACGGCGCTACCAGTGCGGATTTCGGCACTATCGCGGTGACCGACCGTAAGCATGCCGCGGTGAATCCGAACGCCCATTTCTTCGGCAAGCCGATCACGCTGGAGGAGCACCAGGCCTCCCGCTGGATCGCCGAGCCGCTGCACCTGCTGGACTGCTGCCAGGAGACCGACGGCGGCGTGGCCATTGTGGTCACCAGTGCCGAGCGGGCCAGGGATCTGCCGCAGAAGGCGGCCGTAATCGCCGGTGCGGCACAGGGTTCCGGTGCGGACCAGTACGTCATGACCAGCTACTACCGCGACGGTATGACCGGTCTGCCGGAGATGGGCCTGGTCGGCGATCAGCTCTGGGCGCAGAGCGGTTTGCGACCGGAGGATATGCAGGCCGCGATTCTCTACGACCACTTCACCCCGTTTGTGCTCATGCAGCTCGAAGAGCTGGGCTTCTGTGGTCGCGGCGAGGCCAAGGACTTCATCAAGGACGGCGCGCTCGAGCTCGGTGGCCGGCTGCCGCTCAACACGCACGGCGGCCAGCTGGGTGAGGCGTACATCCACGGCATGAACGGCATTGCCGAGGGCGTGCGCCAGATTCGCGGCACGTCGGTCAATCAGGTCGACGGGTTGCGCAATATCGTCGTCACCGCCGGTACCGGCGTCCCCACTTCGGGACTGGTCCTCACCGGCAACTGAACCACCCTCGCTATAACGAAAATGCCTGAGCGAACTCGTTTCGCTCAGGCATTCGTCGAGGCGAGCACCGCGTGTCTATTCGCGATGGAACAGCCGGTAGAGATTGAAGTCGTAGCCCCAGCCGTAGGTCTTGGGAGTCAGGAACTTCGGCTCGTCCGGATTCCACCACCGCGCCTTGGCCTTCTCCACTGTCGGCCGTCGCCAATCGTAGGGAACGCCCAGGAACCGCCCCTGCGGTTCCGGCGGCGTCGCTTTGTCGTCTGTGTGCTCCGGTCCGGTCATAAGCCCAGGCTACGACGGTTCGGAGGGTTGGGGGTTGCGCCGCGCGAAAGAGTGAGTGTACGGTCACTCACATGGCAAAGCGCGGAGTTACCCTCTCCACCTCGGACGTACGGCGGGAAGCAGTTCTCGATGCGGCCATCGTGGAGTTCGCGCGGACCGGGTATCACGGAACGCCGATCAATACGGTGGCCACGGCCGCCGGGATTTCGACGGCCTACGTCTTCAAGCTGTTTCCGAGCAAGGTGGAGTTGTTCGTCGCCGCGCTGGATCGGTGCTTCGAATTGGTGGAGCAGTCGCTGGCCACCGGGGCCGCCCGGGCTGCCGGGGGAGACCCGGAGGTCATCCTGTACGAAATGGGCGGCGCCTACGCCGAACTCATTTCGGACAAGAGTCTGCTCATGCTGCAGGTGCATGCGCAGTCCGCCACCGATATCCCGGATATTGCCGAGGCGCTGCGGCGCGGGCTGGCCCGGGTGACGGACTACGCCAAGGTGCGGTCCGGCGCATCCGATGAGTCGGTGCAGCGGTTCATAGCCGTCGGGCAGCTGTGCCACCTGATCACCACGCTCGGGATCGATGGGCACGAGGGTGGATGGGCTGCGATCCTCGCCGCCGGCATTCGGCATCCGGCCTGATTTTCTGAGCCCTCTGACCGGGGCTTTTTATTTGACCAACGGGTGACTGACTAGTCACTCACCGATTTGGAAGAAGAAGACCATGTCGATCACCGCAGTAGAAATCGTTCTCCCAGGGACCGTCGAGCCGGACGAGCTGCTCACCACTCGGCGCGAGCTGCCGCCCCTGCGGGCCGGGCAGGCGCTGGTCCGGGTCGAGGCCAGCGGGGTCTCGTTCGCGGAGCAGCAGATGCGGCGCGGGAAGTACTACGACCAGCCCGCGTACCCGTTCGTGCCGGGCTACGACCTGGTGGGCACGGTCCTCGAGGTCGGGCCGGACGCTGATGCCGCACTTGTGGGCCGCCGGGTTGCCGCCCTGACCAAGGTCGGCGGCTGGGCCAGTCATGTGGTGCTGGAAGGTGCGGACCTGGTCGAGGTGCCTGCCGAGTTGGCCGCCGACGAGGCCGAGACCTTCGTGGTCAATGGCATCACCGCCTGGCAGATGCTGCACCGCTACGCGAAAGTTCGTGCGGGGCAGACCATTCTGGTGCACGGCGCGAACGGCGGGGTCGGATCGACACTGGTGCAGCTGGCGCTGGCGGCGGGGGTCCGGGTGATCGGTACGGCCTCGGCGCGCAATGCGGAGGCGGTGGCCGCGCTCGGTGCGGAACCCGTCGACTATCGCGGTGACGTTCCCGCACAGGTCCGGGCACTCGCCCCGGCCGGAGTAGATGCGGTTTTCGATCACGTCGGCGGCCCCGGCATTGTCGATTCCTTCCGCCTGCTGGCCCCCGGCGGCACCCTGGTCGCCTACGGCAGCGCCTCCACCAAGGACGAGGCCGGCAACTCCCGCCTCCCGGTGCTGCAACTCTTCGCCCGCCTGCTCCTCTGGAATGCCCTGCCCAACAACCGCCATGCCCACTTCTACAACATCTGGACCGGCCTCCGCCGCCGCAACACCTTCCGCACCCGCCTGGCCGAAGACCTGACCGCCGTCTTCGCCCTCGCCACCCAAGGCGTCCTGCACCCCCAGATCGCAGCCCGCTTCCCCCTATCCCAAGCCGCCCAGGCCCTGACCCTCGCCGAATCCCGCACCGTCACCGGCAAAGTCGTCCTCGTCCCCGACGAGAACTGATGATTCGCGGCCAATGTGTTGTACTGCGCTGTGCCCGGCCTTAGCAGGTCAACGCAGATCATCGGGAAGTACGCAAAATGCCTTGTGCTCGGTGAGCGGCGTGAGCGCTCGGAAGTCACGTCGATCGAGGGTGAGGATCTCATCGGTTTCGTATTCGGCAGCCAGAGCGACGATTACCGCATCCGCGAGATCGAGGCGCAGGTCAGGGTACAGCCGACGGACCGCATTGGCCTGATCCAGCACATCGGGTGTCAAAGCCGCGATCTCGAAGTGTTCAGTGCGGGCTTGTGTGCTCAGGTCTTCGATCATCTCGATCGAAATCTTCCGCCCGAGCACCCGGCGAGCGACGTGGTCGATCTCGGCCAGCGCCAGCGGCGAAAGCACTACCAGTCCGGCATTGGCGAGGACCTGAAAAGCGCCGTCGCTGTCTGGTGACGATGTGTCGAAAGCGGCTATCAGCCCGGATGTATCGGCAATTACGATCCCTGGTCTTTCACCACCGATCGTCATGGGCGATCCGAATCGCCGCCGAAATCGTCGGCTAGATACTCGTCGACGCGCTCAGCCAAACCGGGGTCGCCGCTGGCGAAACGGCGCAGGCGCAACGGTTCGGACCTGCGCCGCACGCGCAGTGCGGCCAGGTGTATCGCATTACGGATGATCTCGGCCTCGCTGACATTGCTCCGCGCGGCGGCTTCCTTGATCGTGGCTAGATCGTCGGCATCGGCATAGACCATCGTTCGTTTCAAAGCCATGTGCGTATGGTGGCATATATGCCACCCGGGGGGCAAAGTACAAGTTCACATGGTTCGATTTAACGACGGGCGTTGCCCATGACCTCGGGATCGTCGATGTCGGGTCCTACGCCGATTCCGTATGGATCGTTGACGACCCGGTCGATCCGACGTCGGCGCTGCGCGACGAATTCTAGTGCCGCGTTGACCGTGTCCCTCTTGGTCCTCGTCCCGAGTTCCTTGGCTGCCAGCGCGAGCGCCTCGTCGTTCAGGTCGATCGTGGTCTTCATCGGTCTCCGACTGTTCTCCACCAATGCCGCTTGGCGAAGATTCGGCACAGTAGGCGCTGTGGATGGGACTGAGGCTGCGGAAAGCGATTCTGGCAGCGATGTCACACCTGGGAGAGCTACTCCGTCACTAAGGCAGAACGGTTTCGAACCTGCTGAAAGGAAACGGATTCCAATGAACACCGCTTACCACATCGTCGGAGTTGTCACGGCTCTCTGGGTTGGCTTCTCTGCCTATTCGATCTTCACTGATCAGGCTTTTGTGGTGGAACCTCTTGTGGAGTACGGGGTTCCGCGGTCTTGGTGGACTTGGCTGGGGACGGCCAAGGCGGCGGGGGCGGTGGGGTTGCTGGTCGGGTTCTTTGTTCCGGCTATCGGGATTGCGGCGGCTATCGGGGTGATTCTCTACTTCGCGGGGGCGGTCATCACCACTATCCGGGCGCACTCGTACAAGACGACGGTTTATCCGGTGATGTACATGGCGCCGGCTATCGCCACTCTGGTGCTGCAGGTTGCGCGCTGAGCGTAGGTTTGGGGGAAATCGATGGTGGAAGGGGTCTGGCTATGTTGCAGGATCGATTGAAAGAGCTTCCGGCGGTGGATAGTTCGCTGATCTACGGGGAGCCGCACGAGACGGCGGATGGGTCCACCATCATTACGGTGCTGGGGACCGGGGGGTTGTTCCGTCGAGGGCCGCGTGCGCTGGGAGTGTTCGTGGTGCACGGCGGTGAGGTGAAGTGGGAGCCTGCGGTGGATGCCAGCCGGGTCGAGACCATCGGGGCGCAGGCCGGGCTCGCGGCCGCCACGCTCGGGGTGCTGACCGGGCTCGTGGCCGCCACGATCGCGACGCTGGCGGTGTTCAAGCGCCCGCCGTGGCCGGATCTGCACATTACGCAGCAACTCTGACGCTCGGGCAGTAGCGCGCACTGCCTGTGCGAGTGATCACCTTCGCCACCCCTCGGCCCGCAGAGGCTCTACAAATGTAGAGAAACTCTATGGATGCAGAGGATTGGGGAGGGCGCCGTGCCGACTCCGGAAATCGTGCTCGATCACGACCAGCAGCAGGCAGCGGACCAATTGGCCGTGATCGCCGGGCGGGTGGGCAGGCGGTGGCGGCGGCCGCGCGGGCTCTACCTGTACGGCGGGCCGGGGCGCGGCAAGACCATGCTGATGGATCGCTTCTTCGCCGCGGTGCCCTCGCCGCGGAAGCGCCGCTTCCACTTCCACAGCTTCTTCGCCCGGCTGAACGCGGGCATCTGCGAATACGGCGGCATCGACGCCTCGGCGGCCGCGCTGCTCGGTGACGCGGAACTGCTGTGCTTCGACGAATTCCATGTGCACGATGCGGGCGACGCCCGGTTGATCGCGCGACTGCTCGACACCCTGTTCGCCCGTCACATCACGCTGGTGGTGACTTCAAACTATCCACCACAAGAACTATTGCCGAATCCCTTGATGCACCCCATGTTCGAGCCGGCCATCGAGCGGATTCTCGAACATCTCGACGTGTTGTCGGTGAACGGACCGCAGGATTACCGGCGTCTCGGCGCCCGGCACACCGGATTCGGGGCGGGGCGCTACACAGTCGGCACGTGTGAGACCCCCGGCTCGGTCCAGGTGCCCGTCGCTCACCGCCTCGTGCGAGCCCGGCAGGCCGGAAACGGTGAGCTGACAGTGGATTTCGCGGAACTGTGCGGTATCCCGATCTCAGCGGCCGACATCCTCGAACTCACCGGAAAGTTCCAGCGCTGGACACTGTGCGAGGTGCCGCCGCTGGACACCGTCCCGCCGGATTGGGTGATGCGACTGGTGTATCTGGTCGACGTCCTCTACGACGCCGACCTCGAACTCTCCCTCTACGCCGCGGTGCCATCGGCCGATCTCGGCGCTCGAATCGCCCGTGTTCCGGACCTGTATCGGACCCTCAGCCGCCTCGGCGAACTGACTGTAGAACGGCAGCAAGAAGGGGCGGCGACGTCCGGGTGAACTGGTCGACTTGATCGACAGAAACGATTCACGTGCCGTCTACACGGAGGGGGGCTGACGTTGCGAGCGGCTTCTTACGGTGCTTTCAGGAGGCAGCACCGAACCGGAGGGGACCGATGCGAATCCGCGAGCAGGCCAGGGGTTCCGCACCCCGGCACCCGAGTATCCCCGGCGGTCGACTGCGCGTTCTGGTGGTCGCCGAATCCTTCCTTCCCCAGGTCAACGGCGTCACCAATTCGGTGCGGCGGGTCCTGGATCACCTTGCCTCCAAGGGCCACGAGGCCGTACTTGTAGCCCCGACCGGACCGGCGAAGTACGCCGGATTCCGGGTGCACGTGGTGCGCGGGGCGCGCCTGCCGTTCTATCGGGACTTCCGGATCGGCCTGGAAACGCGCCGCCGCTTGCGCAAGATCATGCGTGAATTCGAGCCGGACGTCGTGCACATCGCCTCCCCGGCGACGCTCGGCTATCAGGCAGCCAAGGTGGCGACCGAGCTGGATGTGCCGACCGTGGCCATCTACCAGACCGACCTGATCGGTTTCGCCGAGCGCTACGATCTGCCGGGCGGCGTGCGCACCATGGTCGCGCTCACCCGGCGCATTCATCTTCAGGTGGATCGCACCCTCGCGCCCTCGACCGCCAGCCTGCGGCAGCTGGAACTGATGGGCATTCCCGGGCTGGCACGCTGGCCGCGCGGCGTGGATCTGGACCAGTTCGGGCCGTTCCGCCGCTCGGAAGAATTGCGAAAACGACTGGCCCCCAACGGGGAACTGCTGATCGGCTATATCGGCCGGCTCGCACCGGAGAAGGAACTCGAGCTGCTCGCGCATCTGCGGCCGCTGCCCGGGGTTCGGCTGGTCATCGTCGGCGGTGGTCCGGAGGAGAAGCGGCTCCGGAAACTGCTGCCGGGTGCGGCCTTCCTCGGTGTGCTGCACGGCGCGGAGCTGGCCGCGGCCTACGCCTCGCTGGATGTCTTCGTGCACACCGGCCGTCACGAAACCTATTGCCAGGCAGCGCAGGAGGCGATGGCCTCCGGTGTTCCGGTGGTAGCGCCGAAGTCCGGCGGCCCGATCGATGTGGTCACAGCGGGTGCCGGATTCCTTTATCCCCCGGGCAATGCCGAGGCGCTCGTCGACTTCGTGCGCCGTTTGATCGACGATCCGAAACTGCGCGCCCAGACCGCTGAGATTGCCCAGCGCAGTGTGCAGGACCGCTCCTGGACCGCAGTGAACAACCTGCTCGTCCGCCACTACCGCGAAGTGATCGCGGACCGCCGCCGACTGCCGGTCGAAGGCGACCTCCGCAGCCCGCTCTCCAAGGAGGCCTCCTGATGCTGCGCATCTCCGTGATCGGTACCGGCTACCTCGGTGCCACGCATGCCGCGGGCATGGCCGAGCTCGGCTTCGAAGTGCTCGGTGTGGACAACAATCCGGCCAAGGCGGACGCGCTGTCGGCGGGCCGGGTGCCGTTCCACGAGCCCGGGCTGCCCGAGTTGCTGGCCGGGCACGTCGCGAAGGGCCGGCTGCGGTTCGGCACCTCGCTGGTGGCCGCCGCCCGATTCGCCGATGTCCATTTCCTCTGTGTGGGAACGCCGGCCGGGCTGAACGGCGCGGCCGATCTGTCCCAGCTGTATGCCGCCCTCGACGGGCTGGTTCCGCATCTGACCCGCAACTGCCTGATCGTCGGCAAATCGACGGTGCCGGTCGGCACCGCCGAGGTGCTGATGACCCGAATCGCCGAGCTCGCGCCGCCGGGAATCTCGGTGGATCTGGCCTGGAATCCGGAATTCCTGCGCGAGGGTCACGCGGTGCACGACACGCTGAGCCCCAATCGCCTGGTGTTCGGCGTGACCAGTCCGGATGCGGAATGGGCGCTGCGCCAGGTCTATGCGACGCCGATCGCCGCCGGTTCGCCGGTTGTGATCACGAATCTGCCGACCGCGGAATTGATCAAGGTCTCCGCGAATGCCTTTCTGGCGACCAAGATCTCGTTCATCAATGCGATGGCGGAACTGTGTGAGCTCACCGGCGCGGATGTGACGCTGCTGGCCGATGCCCTCGGCCACGACGACCGCATCGGCCGCAAATTCCTCGGCGCCGGACTGGGTTACGGCGGCGGCTGCCTGCCCAAGGATGTCCGCGCCCTCATTGCCCGCGCCACGGAATTGGGTGCGGGCGAATCCGTCGACTTCCTGCGCGATATCGACACCATCAACCTGCGCCGCCGCGAGCGCGTGGTCCGCGAGACCCTGGACCTGTTGCGCGCCACCGGTTCCCATCGAGTGGGCATCCTCGGCATCGCCTTCAAACCCCTTTCCGACGATGTCCGCGACTCCCCGGCCCTGGATGTGGCCATCCGCCTACAGGCCGCAGGCGTCGAAGTCACCGCGTTCGACCCGGCCGCCACCGCCACCGCCACCGCCGTAGCTCCCCAACTCGTCTACGCCGCGACCGCCGCCGCAGCCCTCCACGAGGCGGACGTAGTACTGCACCTCACCGAATGGCGCGAATTCCGCGACCTGGACCCGTCTTTCCTCCGCACCGTGGCCCGCGGCCGCACCCTCATCGACACCCGCAACACCCTCGACCCCGAACCCTGGCTCGCCGCCGGCTGGGATTTCCGCGCCCTGGGCCGCCTCGTCGAACCCCGCCCCGCAACCTCCCACCCGGAGCCCCTGCGCCCCGCCCCGATCCGCCAGTCCCGCCGCACCCTCGAAGCCCCTGCCGCAATGGCAGATTCACCCCTGAACCGCCTCCGAGCCCGAGTCCGCCGCACCGCCTGAGCCCCCGCGCACTCTTTCGCCCCCCGCGCACGAATCCTGTGGCGATTTCGTGCGCGGCAGGCCAGCTTGTGCGCGGTGGCCGGGGTTTGGCAGGCGCTGTGGGATTCGGGAGTGATGGCACGGATTGTCCGTGTCCGCCGGAGGCGCGGCCAGGGCCGGGTGGTGTGGCTTTCGGGCGAATAAATGCCGGAACTGCATGTAATCGGTCTTTGCGATTCCTCCCCAACCGGACCTACCGGCATGTAACTATGTGCCTGATTTGCAGGACTCTGGTTGGGAGCATGTGTGACTGGGGTGGGGACGCTGGCATCGCGGGCGATCGGGTTGATCGCTCTGCTGGTGCTGGCCGTGGTCGCCCTGCGCGGGTACATCCCGGGCACCGGCGGACCGTCCACCTCGGGCACGCCTTCGGCGGTGACGCTGGCCCTGATGCCGGTGCTGCTGCTGGTCTCGGTGGTGATTCTGGCTGCGGGCGTGGTCAATAGCCAGCATCGGCTGCCGCTGGCCATGCCGGAGCCGGAGCGCGAGACGGACCGGCGCGGTACGGGTCTGAGCAAACTCACCCTGCTGGTACTGGTCGGGCTGGCGGCCGTTGCGCTGCTGCTCACCGCGGTGGCGTCGATCTATCTGGTCGGGCCGGGCCACAAGGACGCACCGGAGCAGACGATCTCGACGCAGGCCCCGAGCACCGGTGTGACCCAGCCGGTCGAGAACGTCGCGCCGCCGCAGGACTCGATCTCCACGCCTGCGCTGAGCGGCACCGCCCTGCTGCTGGTCGCGATCGGTGCGGTGGTGCTGGTGCTGGTCGCCATGACCGGGCTGGTGGTGGTCGCGGTCAGCTCCAATCGTGGTCCGGTGGCGAAAGCCGCAGGGCACGTGCCTAGTACGCCGATCGAGGCGGTCTCGCTGGCCAAGGTCGCGGAAATGGGCCTGGCGGCCATGATCGCGCCCGGCCAGGATCCGCGTACCGCCATCATCGCCTGCTATGTCGCCATGGAACGCGGTCTGGCGCAGGCGCGGGAGGTGGCCCCGCTGGCCTCGGACACCCCGTCGGAGGTGCTGGCCCGCGCCTTCGACCGCGGCTTCCTGCACGACGCGTCGGCGCGGGAACTGGTGTCGCTCTTCGAGGAAGCACGGTTCAGCCCGCACTCCATGCTGGAGTGGCAGCGGATGCGGGCCGAACAGCTGCTGCGTATCGTATTGGCTGATCTGCAGGGACAGGCGGAAGCACCATGAACCGGGTTGCGATCGTACTGATCGGACTGATCCTGGCGGGTCTGTTCGAACTTTTCGCCCTGAATCACGAGCGGGACACCCTGCTGCCGATCGCCGGCATTCCGGTCGCCGGTGCGCTGTGCCTGCTGGTCTGGTCACTGCTGGAACGCGCCCGCCGCTATCGCCCCACCGGCCCGGACGATCACGAGATCGACAATGGGCCCGCCGAAATGCTGCAGCGCTGGCAGGCCCGCGCCCAGATGCTCGCCGACCGCGCGGAAGGCACCCGCGCCGACTGGGACCGGCATCTGCGACCCTTGCTGGCCAAGGAGTTCGAGAGCAACAGCGGACATCGTATGGCCAAGAATCGGCGTGCCCACGAGGCCGCCGGGCAGCTACAGTTCGGTCCCGAACTGTGGCGGTGGGTGGATCCCGCCAATGTGGCGCTGCGCGATCAGACCAATCCGGCGCCGGGCCGACCGGCGCTGGACGAGATCCTGCGCCGCCTCCAGAACATGTGAAACAGGGTTTGAATGCGAGAACTGACATGACTTCACCGATGGACGTGACCATCAAACGCACCGATGCCGTACTGCGGGAAATGTCCCGGGTGGTGGTCGGCAAGCGGGATGAGTTGCAGCTGATCATGATCGCGGTGCTGGCCGGCGGCCACATCCTCATCGAGGACCTGCCGGGGCTGGGCAAGACGCTCATCGCCCGATCCTTCGCGGCCGCGTTCGGGCTGAACTTCACCCGTGTGCAGTTCACCCCCGATCTGCTGCCCGCCGATCTCATCGGCTCGACCATCTACGACATGCATTCGGGCCGTTTCAGTTTCCGCCGCGGGCCGGTCTTCACCAATATGCTGCTGGCCGACGAGATCAACCGCACCCCGCCCAAGACCCAGGCCGCGCTGCTGGAGGCGATGGGGGAGGGGCAGGTCTCGATCGACGGTGAAACCTTCCTGCTGCCACAGCCTTTCATTGTCATGGCCACCGACAACCCCATCGAGTACGAGGGCACGTATCCGCTGCCCGAAGCCCAGCTCGACCGCTTCGCCATGCAACTACGCCTCGGTTACCTCTCCGAGAGCGATGAGATGCAGATGATCCGCCGCCGCCTGGAGCGTGGCACGCAGCCCGCCCAGATCGCCCAGGTGGTGGATGCCGAGGGTCTGCTGGAAATGCGCCAGGCCGTCGAATTCGTCACCGTGCACCCGGATGTGGTCGGTTACGTGGTCTCCCTCGCCACCGCCACCCGCAGCCACCCCCAGGTGGAAGTGGGCGCCAGCCCCCGCGCGGAACTCGATCTGGTCCAAATGGCCCGTGCCCGTGCGCTGCTCAACGGCCGCGATTACGTGGTCCCCGAAGATGTGAAGGCCCTGGCGCTCCCCGCCATGGCACACCGCATCACGCTCCGGCCCGAAATGTGGGTCCGCCGCATCCGGGGTGAGGACGTCATCGCCGAACTCCTGCGCCGCCTCCCGGTCCCGCGCGCGACCCCGGCGTGAGCACCCCATGAGGTGCACATGAAGCGGACGACGTGCTCGGTGAGTACGACACGAGGTGGACAGTCGGAGGACACCTCGCGCGCTACGCACGCGCTCACACTTGACTGTCGGCTCGAGAGTCTTCGTCATCCCGGCGCGCTTTCGGCCGGGATCCACCGGGGTGTAGGAGATCCTGGCCAAACGCATGCCGGGATGACGAAGAGTGGCTCTGCCGGGATGACGAGAGTTGCGGGTGTGTATGAAGCACCGTGATCTGAGTACCGCGGCGGAGACCGAATTGCGGTGGCGGCCCGCGCCGTTGGTGTTCATGCTGGCCGCGGTTTCAGTGCCGGCGCTGGTGCTGGCGATCGTGCTGGGGCACTGGCAGTTAGCGGTGTTCGCGGCGCCCATGCTCGGGGTGCTGGCGACCGCGCCGCTACAGCAGACCCGCACCAAGATTCAGGTCGACGGCGTCGGAGTACTGCGCTGCTTCGAGACCGAAGAGGTGGTGCTGACGGCGGCGGCGTTCGTGGAGAGTGGGCACGCCCTGTTGCGTATGCATTCCCAGGTGATCCACGGCATGGAAGTGCGGGTGGAGGAGGCGTTCGATTCGGGCGCGGCGCCGGCGGGAATGCGGTTGGCGCTGTCGGCGCCGCGCTGGGGCCGGTATCCGGTGCCGTTGCGGATCACCGCCCTGAGTCCGGCGGGATTGTCCGTGGCCTCGGTGCAGCTGCCCGCCGGTGAGGTGTTCGTCTATCCGATCGCCGATCCGCAGCGAATGGAATTGCCGCGCACCGAACTTCCCGAGCGCATCGGCACCCACCTGACCCGCCGCCACGGTCCCGGTGTGGAATTCGCGGATGTGCGCGCGTACGCGCCCGGCGATCAGCTGCGCACGGTGAACTGGGCGGTGAGCGCCCGCCGCGGGCGGTTGTTCGTGACCGAGCGCTTCACCAACCGGGCCGCGGATGTGGTTGTGCTGGTGGATACTTCGATGCAGGCGCCGGGCCCGGCCTCGGACTCGCTGGAACTGTCCGTGCGCGGCGCGGCGCAGGTGGCGCAGTCGGCGCTACAGGCGGGTGACCGCACAGCCGTTGTGTGCCTGGGCCGTTCACCACGCTGGCTGCGCCCCGATATCGGCCGCCGCCAGTTCTATCGCATTGTCGACACGGTGCTCGACGTGGGCGACGAGCACATTGTGACCTCCGGAACGCTCGCCCCTCATGCAGCCGTTCCGATCGGGGCCGTGGTGGTCGCCTTCTCCACCCTGCTGGACACCCAATTCGCCTTGTCGCTCATCGATCTTCGCAAGCGAGGCCACGTCGTGGTGGTCGTGGACGTCCTGCGCGGACCGCCGTTCGCCGGCGGCCTGGACTCCACGCTGGCCCGCATGTGGCAGCTGGAGCGCACCTCCATGTACCGCGATATGGGCACCGTCGGCGTCGATATCGTGCCCTGGCCGGAAGACACCCGGCTGGACCAGATCATGCGCCTGTTGCCCGAACATCGCCGTCGCGCTGTGCGAGTGCGCCGATGACCAGATTCCTCGCCGTATTGTCCGGCTTGTTGCTGACACTGGCTGTGGCCCTGGTGGAACCGTGGGCTGCGATACCGGTGCTGATCTTCGCGGTGGGCGGCTGGCGGTGGCGGGTCAGTGCGGTGGGCGCGGTACTGGTCGCGCTCGCCGTGCTGACCCTCACCGATACCGGTGCGCTGGTCGCGGGGGCGATCGGGCTGGTCGCCACCACCTACCTGCTGAATACGGCGACCGTCGCCGCGCCGGTGGGGGTGGTGCCCACCACCATCCCCTCGGTGGCGGGCGCCCTGGTCTTCACTGTCGCCGCAGGGGCCGCAACCCTGCTGCCGGCGGGCCTGTCCTGGATTCCGATCGTGGCGCCGATCGCGGTGATCCTGCTGTACGCCTTGATCATTCGAGGACTCGTGGACGAGCGGCCCAACGCGTAACCGCTGATCGGGCAGCGGCGGACGGCCGCTATTGGAGGGCGGGCGGCATACGAGTCGGCTTGATGCGTCCGGCGTCGATGAGGGCGCGGAATGCCGCTGCCTTGCGGGCACATTCGGTCACCGGGCAGCGGCGATGCTGTTGCATGGCGCGGTGCGCCTCCTGCACATCGAGCTGATGGTCGGGTACTCCGTGGGACCAGGCGGAGGAAAGAAGGGCGGAATCGGCAGATGCGCTGTGCTCGTTGCTGATTCGCTCGCGGATCCGTTCCACCGACAATCTGTCTGGATCTCGATGTGGTTGATGCAGGCTCGCGACCGTTACGGCCATGATCGTGAGCATTGCCAGGGTGGCTGTGAACACCTGCCAGCCGGCCATTGGTTCACCTTCTCCATGTTCTCGTTCGCTATCGGGTGTAGTTCGCTAGATATTCACCATAAGCCCGGAGGTGCCGCTTGTTCCAGTACTTCATAGGTCAGAAACAGCCGAATTTCGGCCTATAACAGCAACTTACCGGCCGGTTCCGGTCCTAAGTACGCCGAGAGTTTGCGAAGCTTTTACTGTGACCGACGGCCAAGCGCAGTTGCGTTCCATTACCAGTGCGGCACTGCTGGTCGAGTTCGCCTCCGGGCGGGGCATCACCACGCCCACCCTGTTGCGCGGCACGGGTATCCGGGAAGCCGATCTGGTCGACTCGACCGCCGAGATCACCCTCGGCCAGGAGTTGGCCCTGATGCGCAATGTCGTGGCCGGAGTGGGCGACGAACCGGGCATGGGCCTGATGGCCGGGCTTTTGTGTCATCCGCCCAGCCTCGGCGTCCTCGGATTCGCGCTGATGAGTTGCCCGACCGTGCGCGATGCTGTCGGCCTGGCGCTGCGCTATGCCGACCTGTCCTTCACTGTCGCAAGGCATCACCTGGTCATCGATGGTGCGGATGTCTCCATAGTGCGCGACGACAGCGGCGTCCCACGCGAGGTGCGGCGTTTCGCGGTGGAGCGGGATGTGGCGGCAATCTGGACAATTCAGCAGGACGTGCTGCCCATGCGCCCGCCCATCACCCGCGTCGCCGTGGCCTTCCCGCCGCATCCGGTCTACGAGATGTTCGGCGCCATGCTCGGTGTCGAGGAGGTCGTCTTCAATGCCGCCCGCTCGGTGGTGACCGGGCCGGCCGATATCCAGAGTCTGCAACTGCCGCAGGCGAATACGGCCACCGCCCGCTTCTACGAACAGCAGTGCGCCGACCTCGTGCAGCGCCGCCGCAGCCGGGTGGGAATCAGCGGTCGGGTCCGCCAGCTCCTGATCAGCCGCGGCGGTGTCGCCGATCAATCCCGCATTGCCGCGGCGCTCGATCTCAGCGTCCGCACCCTGCGCCGCCGCCTGGCCGACGAGGGCACCACCTTCCGTGAACTGACCACCGAGACCATCGGCCTACTGGCAGAAGAACTTCTCATAACGGGCTTAACGGTCGAACAGGCAGCAGTCCGGCTCGGCTACGCCAGCGTTTCGGCGTTCACCGCCGCCTTCCGCTCCTGGAAAGGCCAGTCTCCCGGACAATTCGCCCGCGAGAACCGCGGACGAGTCTCGGCACGTATGTAAGCCGCCTCGACGCCTGGCCCGAAACAGTCTCGAAATCTGTCCCAAAACAATAGGGCCGCGACCGAATTCGGTCGCGGCCCCTACTGTCACTCGAGTCAGTCGGTGTAGGTCAGCACCACATCGGCAAGCACCGGTGCGTCGTTGCGCTCCACAACGGTTACGGCAATGAGCAATTCGCCGTCGCGCTTCCAGATGCGGCTGCGCAGGGTCTCGCCAGGGTAGAGCACGCCCGCGAAGCGGGTCCGGAAACCGGCCACACGGGTGGCGTCCGAATCCAGCACCGCGTCGGTGGCGGCCTTGCAGACCAGGCCGTAGGTGCACAGGCCGTGCAGGATCGGATCGGGGAAGCCCGCATTGCGGGCGAACTCGGGGTCCGAATGCAGCGGATTGCGGTCACCGCACATGCGGTACAGCAGTGCCTGCTGCGGCAGGGTCGGGGTGAGCACCTCGAAATCCGGTGCGCGGTCCGGGAGTTCGGTCTTGGAGCTGGGGCCGCGTTCGCCGCCGAAACCGCCCTCGCCCTTGGCGAAGATGGAAGAGCGTGCGGTCCACAGCAATTCGCCGTCCGAGCTGGTGGCGGTGTGCTCCTGCCAGATCACCGCGGCCGAGCCCTTGTCCCAGATCTCGCTGATGCGGCGCTCGAAGGTGGCCTTGCCGGAGGCCGGGATCGGGCGATGCACCGTGATCTCCTGGCTGCCGTGCACCACATTGGCGAGGTCGATCTCGACGCCGGGGAACTTAACCTGCGGCGGCTCGGTCTCGTGGAAGAACGGTGCGACGGTCGCGAAGGTCGGCAGCACCTGCGGCGCCCGGTCGTCCAGGTAGCGCAGCTCGGCCGGATCGGTCCAGCGCCCGCCCGCGCCCAGCGCCAGGTGGTACAGCTGCACATCGGACGGCGTCCAGCTGAAATCGACGGACGGAAGTACCGCGCCGAGAGCGATATTCGGATCGATGGGCATGAAGTTCTCCTCGTGAGTTCAGTGGGCGCTCCCACGCCGCGGACCCACTCGGGTCCGATCCTGCGGCGTATCGGGCGCTCGCGGCAAGCGCCGCGCCCGCCTGCCGGGACTCCGTCAGGAGTCGGCCGTATGAAGTTGGAGAGGGTTGGGCGCGGGCTCGACGTGACCCGGACTCGCGCCCAACCCGGTCCTGAACCGGGTTGGGACGGTTCAGGACGTCTGGTCGGCTGCCACGGGTGCGCCCGACTTCGCCTTGGCGGCGACATTCAGGGCGGCGAGGTAGCCGAAGGTGATCGCGGGTCCGATGGTGGCGCCGGGGCCCGCGTAGGTGTGGCCCATGACCGGGGACGAGGTATTGCCCGCGGCGTAGAGACCCTCGATGACGGTGCCGTCCTCGCGGACCACGCGGCCGTCGTTATCGGTGACCAGACCACCCTTGGTGCCGAGGTCGCCGGGGACCATGCGCACCGCGTAGAACGGGCCGACCTCGAGCTTGTTCAGGCACGGGTTCGGCTTGATGGTCTTATCGCCGTAGTACCGGTCGTAGGCGCTGTCGCCGCGGCCGAAGTCCTCGTCCTTACCGCTCGCGACGAAGCCGTTGAAGCGTTCGACGGTCGCGCCGAGGGTTTCGGCGGGCACGTTCATCTTCTCGGCGAGCTCCGCCAAGGTCGGCGCCACGACGATATTGTCGTTTTCCATCCAGCGGGACGGAAAACGCTGACCGGGCTGCAGACCAGCGAAGATGTAGCGACTCCGGTAGCGCTGATCGAAAACCAGCCATGAGGGCACGTTCTCGCCGGGGCCTTCACCCTGCCCGTATTTGCCGCCGTACATGGTGTGCACAGCTTCGACGTAAGGAGCGGACTCATTACCGAATCGCTTGCCGTCGTTGTTGACGATGATGCATCCGGGCAGATTGCGCTCCGCCAGCGCGAACCACGGCTTGCCCGCACCCTTGAGCGTCGTCGGACCCCACCACGCGTCTTCCATGAAGTCGATGGCCGCGCCCGCGTCGATGCCCGCCAGGATCGCGTCGCCGGTATTGCCGGCCGCGCCCGTGGTCCACTCGGTGGTGATCGGCTCACGCTGGTACTTGTGCCGCATATCGGCATTGTGCTCGAAGCCGCCCGCGCCCAGGATCACGCCGTATTTGGCGTTGAAGCGCACCGTCTCGCCGTCCTGCGTGGCCTCGACGCCGGTGACGACACCGTCCTCGATGACCAGCCCGGTGAGCGGAGTGTTCAGCAGCACAGGCACATTCGCGTCGGCCAGGCCCACGCGCAGGCCGGCGATGATCGCCTGGCCCATGCCGACCAGTTTCTTGCCGGTGACCTTGCCCCACGCCCAGCGGGTGCCCACGCGCAGCACGGTGACCATGCCGATCGGGTGGCGGCGCAGCAGGTTGATCTTCTTGTAGTCGGCCTGCAGGATCACGACATTCAGCGGAGCCTTGGAGTAGGGCGGTTCCAGATTGCGGCGTTCGGCGCCGAGCTTGTTGGTATCGAAGGGCTTCGGCTCGCAGGAGCGGCCGTCCGCCTTGCCGCCCGGTGCCTCCGGGTAGTAGTCGGAGTAGCCCGGTACCCACTTCATCTTCAGTGGCGAGTTGTCCAGTACGAAGTCGAAAGCCTCTGCGCCGCGGTCGATATAGGTGTCGATCTTGTCGGCCGGCACCACATCGCCGATGATGCTGTGCAGGTAGGTCCGGGCTTCCTCGCGGTCGTCCGGACGGCCCGAAGCCTTCAGCGCCTTGTTGCCGGGGATCCACACGCCACCGCCGGAGCGGGCGGTCGAACCACCGAAATGCGCGGCCTTCTCGATGAGCACCACGCGCAGACCGCGGTGTGCGGCGGTGAGGGCGGCGGTCATACCGGCGGCACCACTGCCGACCACCACCACGTCGTAATCCCGATCAGTCATGTAGAACACGTTATAGAATCAATCCTGGTTTGGTCTATGTTGGTCTGGCAGATGGGACTGCTGAGGCGATGTTGTTCACAAAAACTCGTTTCAGTTTCTAGTCTCGTAACTGCACGGCCATCGACTGGCCCCCCGATGGAAGGAACACAGCGTGCTGACCGACGCGCTTCGGAGTGAACTGGCAGAAGAGCTCGCCCTAGCGGAGCGGGATCGCATTCCGCTCGACCCGCTGGTCGCGCGTTATCCGGACATCGACGTGGTCGACGCCTATGAGATCCAGCTGGCGAATATCCGGCGGCGGACCTCGGCCGGAGCCCGCATCATCGGCCACAAGGTAGGTCTCTCCTCGGCCGCCATGCAGCAGATGATGGGCGTCGACGAACCCGATTACGGCCACCTGCTCGCCGAGATGGAGGTCTTCGAAGACGTCCCCGTCGACACCACCAAGTTCCTGTACCCGCGGGTCGAGGTGGAGGTCGGATTCGTGCTCGGCGCGGACCTGCCGGGCGAGGATTGCACCGAGGAGGATGTGCTGAACGCCACAGTCGCGTACGCACCCTCCATCGAACTCATCGACACCCGCATCAAGGACTGGAAGATCGGGCTGTGCGACACCATCGCCGACAATGCCTCCTCCGCCGGCTGGGTGCTCGGTAAGGAGCGGGTGGCGCCGAACGAGCTGGATATCAAGAAGATCGACGCCGTCCTCACCCGCAATGGCGAAGTGGTGGCCGAAGGTCGCTCCGATGCCGTGCTCGGTGATCCCACCATCGGCGTCGCGTGGCTGGCCCGCAAGGTCGCCTCGTTCGGGGTCCGCCTGAAGAAGGGCGACATCGTGCTGCCCGGTTCCTGCACCCGCGCCATCGACGCCCGCCCGGGCGACGACTTCACCGCCGAGTTCGCCGGACTCGGTTCCGTTCGTCTGCGTTTCAGCTGATGTGGCTAGCACACCGCCGAGTTCGCCGACTGTATCAATGCCGTCCGTCTGCGTTTCAGCTGACACTGAGCTATCCGAGTAGGAGTACGCCGTGACTGGAAGTAAAGTCACCGCCGCGATCGTCGGGTCCGGCAATATCAGCACCGATCTGCTGTACAAACTGCTGCGGTCGGAGAAGATCGAGCCGCGCTGGATGATCGGTATCGACCCGGACTCCGAGGGCCTCAAGCGGGCTCGCGGACTGGGTCTGGAGACTTCCGCCGAAGGCGCGGATTGGCTTCTGGCACTTGATGAGAAGCCGGACATTTTGTTCGAGGCCACCTCGGCGTACGTGCACCGCGCGTACGCGCCGAAGTACGAGGCGGCGGGCATCCGCGCCGTGGACCTCACCCCCGCTGCCGTCGGCCCGGCGGTCATTCCGCCGGTGAATCTCGATTCGCTGCGGGATGCACCGAACGTCAACATGATCACCTGTGGTGGTCAGGCGACGATTCCGATGGTAGCCGCGGTGTCGCGGGTCGTTCCGGTGACGTACGCCGAGATCGTGGCGTCGGTCTCCTCGGTGTCCGCCGGTCCCGGAACCCGTGCGAACATCGACGAATTCACCAAGACCACCTCCAAAGGTGTTGAAACCATTGGTGGAGCGCAGCGTGGCAAGGCCATCATCATCCTGAACCCCGCTGAGCCGCCGATGATCATGCGCGACACCATCTTCTGTGCCATCCCGGAGGATGCGGATCGCGATGCGATCACCGCGTCCATCCACGAGATGGAGAAGTCCATCCAGGAGTACGTGCCCGGCTACCGTCTGCTCAACGAGCCGCAGTACGACGAGCCGTCACTGGTTTCCGGTGGCCTGGCGAAGGTTTCGATCTTCGTCGAGGTCGAGGGTGCGGGCGACTTCCTGCCGCCGTACGCGGGCAACTTGGACATCATGACGGCTGCCGCCACCCGCGTGGGTGACGTGATTGCCGATCAAATCATCTCGGCTCGGGTGTAAGGAGATTCGGACCAATGAACAATGTGCTGAAGCCCTACTCGGGCGAACTCGATGTGCGCGTCACCGACACCTCGTTGCGTGACGGCTCGCATCACAAGCGTCACCAGTTCACCGTCGAGGACGTGCGCAATATCGTCGGCGCCCTCGATGCCTCCGGCGTTCCCGTGATCGAGGTGACCCACGGCGACGGCCTCGCCGGATCCTCGTTCAACTACGGGTTCTCCAAAACCCCTGAGCAGGAACTGATCAAGGCCGCGGCGGAGACCGCCAAGCAGGCCAAGATCGCCTTCCTCATGCTGCCGGGTGTGGGCATCAAGGAAGACATCAATATCTCGCAGGACAACGGTGCGTCCATCTGCCGCATCGCCACCCACTGCACCGAAGCGGATGTGTCCATCCAGCACTTCGGCTATGCGCGGGATCTGGGCCTGGAGACCGTCGGCTTCCTCATGATGGCGCACAGCACCACACCGGAGCTGCTCGCCAAGCAGGCGCGCATCATGGCCGATGCGGGCTGCCAGTGCGTGTATGTCGTCGACTCCGCCGGCGCCCTTGTGCTGGAGCAGGTTTCGGACCGGGTGTCCGCGCTCGTCGCCGAGCTCGGCAATGACGCGCAGGTCGGTTTCCACGGTCACGAGAACCTGGGCCTGGCCGTCGCCAACTCCGTGTACGCGGTGCGGGCCGGCGCGACCCAGATCGACGGCAGCGCTCGCCGCTTCGGCGCGGGCGCGGGCAATCTGCCCGTCGAGGCGTTCATCGGCGTCTGCGACAAGCTCGGCGTCAAGACCGGCGTGGACTTCTTCGCCATCACCGATGCCGCGGAAGATGTTGTGCGCCCGGTCATGCCGTCCGAGTGCCTGCTCGATCGCCAGGCCCTGATGATGGGCTACGCGGGCGTCTACTCCAGCTTCCTGCGGCACGCCGAGCGGCAGGCCGAGCGCTACGGCGTCTCCGCCGCGGAGATGCTGGTGCGCGCGGGCAAGCGCAAGCTGGTCGGTGGCCAGGAGGATCAGCTCATCGATATCGCCCTGGAACTCCAGCGCGAGAAGGCGGCGGTCACCGCCTGATCGACTGCTCGAGATGAACTGGGCCGCAACCGTTTTCCGGTTGCGGCCCAGTTCGTTTTCGCGCGGCTGACGCCACCGCCCTTCAGGCGGCGGCGACCACCAGCGCGGCATACCCGAGGGCGGCGAACACGTCGTCGGCCTCCAAACCGGGATGATCGCCGAGAATCTCCTCGACCGTCACACCCGCGGACAGCAGTTCGAGCAGTAGCTCTACGGGATACCGCATCCCCCGAATCACCGGTTTGCCATAGCAGACAGCCGGGTCGAAGGTGATGCGCTCCAGGTTGGACATGCCCCGAATTCTAGGGTCGGACCATAATCCTTCTCTGTGATTGCCGTGATCCCGCACTGTGGGTTTCCCCTGCGCAGTGCGCCCGTTCGCATCCTCTAGGGTCGAGTGATGGACGACATCGTGCTGTACGGAGCGGATTGGTGCGGCGACTGCCGCCGCGCGAAGACCTGGCTGCGCGAGAACAACATCCCGTTCACCGACATAGACGTCGAACACGACGACGCCGCCCGAGACAAAGCCATCGCCCTCGCCGACGGTCGAAAGAACATCCCGGTCGTCGTGATTCCCGACGGGACAGTCCTCATCGAGCCGACAAACGCACAACTCGCCGAGGCGCTCCGACACTGAGGCCGATCAGCCTCCGCCATTCGAAACGGCCATAACAATCACCCAGCGGCGATAGCCTCTGCGTTATGCCGAGGAGCGCTCTCGAGTGGACAGAGATCCGGGACCGCCGAATGCGCGAGCCGGGTGCCGAGGAAGCGTACGAAGCAGTGCGACTGGCATCCGAATCAGACAAGACCATCCGGGGTCCACAGCCGGATTCCGGCGACGCTGACCGACGCCTCTGATCGGTCGCGTCTCCGCAGTCCTATGCGGCCGGGCGCTGGGGGAGTCGCGACACCAGCTGGTCCAGCTCGGTGCGCCAGCGGCGGTGCACATTCAGGCGCTCCGGTGCGGCGGTATTCGGCATGCGGTAGTACACCTTCGACCAGATCGCATTGATCTGCAGCTCGGTGAACTGCGCATTGCCGAAGTGCTCGGCGCAGACGAACTTCGACGGCCGGCCGCTCCACTTGCTGGCCTCGACAATGACGACCGACGTCTGCGTCAGCGCCACGTAGTAGTACTTGCGCAGGAACAGCATGACGAACCGCACGAAGGGCAGATCATCCACCCACGGGCTCGGCCCGGTGATCGCCTGAAAAGTGAGCTGCAGCTGCTCGCCCTGCGGTGCGAACTCGACCAGCTTCGCAGCCAGCTGCTTCTGAATTGTCGACTTACGAAAAGCCATGCGGCCCAAACCCCCAAAAAGATCTCCTACGGCCCCCAATGGCAGCAGGACGGACCGACCCTAGCGGCCGCCACGCCTGTCCGCCACTCATAAAGAAACCACCGCCGAGCCGAGATCGCCGGGCGGTGGCATTGCGCGACCGGCCCTCCGCTACCGCTCCTTCGGCGAAGTGGCTGGCAGGAAGCTGTCAAGACTGGTCAAATGCGGCGGTTCCGCAGATGATGAGGGGTATGCGGCAGGACAGTGCGATTGCGCCCGGCATTGTCCGGCTCCACCCGAGCAAGGACCTCGGGAGCGATGTGGCGCACCTGTTGCGGCGGGTTCGGACCGAGGCGGTGGTGGCCGTTTCCAGTCCGGTGCGGCAGGAGCGGCATTATTCGCTGGGGCACACGGTGATTCGCGGGTTGCTGGCTGCGGGGAAGCAGGTTCGGCTGCTGTACTCGCCGGATTTCCTGGATTCTCGCGATCGCCGTCCGCTGCTGGAGGATTCGGCGCTGAGCCCGAAGATCCGGGTGTCCAGCCACGACTTTCACAACACCTTCATCATCGACCGGCATGCGGCCATCCTGTGGAGTGGGGCGGGCGCTGCGCATCCCTACATGGTGATGGTTCGCGGACCGGCGCTGGTCGGCGCGATCCATCAATTCGCCACCAGGACATGGGAATCCGCCGACCACCTGTCCACCCGGCCGGGCTTCGGCAGTCCGGAGTTCGACAACAGGTCCCTGGCGGTCCTCGATGCGCTCAATCGCGGACTGAAGGATGAGGTGGCTGCTCGGCATTTGGATGTTTCGCTGCGTACCTATCGAAGGTATGTGGCTGACCTCATGGTTCGGCTGGACGTCACCACTCGCTTTCAGGTCGGCGTTCGTGCCGCGCAGCTCGGCTTGCTGCCGCCGGGGTGATATGAAGACTCCTGGATAAAAACGCGAGATTTACAGCTATTCAACGTCTCATCGGTTCTGTCTACTGTTGCTTTTGTTCGGTTCCCCCGGAACGGCCGGGGTGCAGGCGGTAGAGGGAGAAGACGATGCGTGCGGTGATTCAGAAGTCCTTCGGTGGGCCTGAGGTGCTGGAAGTTGTGGAGATCGAGAAGCCGGCTTTGCTCTCGGGTGAGGTGCTTGTGCGGGTGCACGCCAGTTCGGTGAATCCGGTGGATATCGCGGTGCGGTCCGGCGCCTTTCCACTGTTGGGAGAGCCGCCGTTCGGCGTGGGCTGGGATCTTTCCGGCGTTGTCGAGGAGGCGGGGCCCGGTGCGCGCTATGAGATCGGGGAAGAGGTGTACGGGATGCCCTTCTTCCCGCGGGCGGCTACGGCGTACGCGGAGTATGTGGCTGCGCCATCGCGGCAGTTGGCGCGCAAGCCTGCGAGCCTGAGCCATGTCGAAGCCGCGGCGCTGCCGCTGGCCGCGCTGACCGCCTGGCAGGGGCTGGTCGACAAGGCTGGGATCAAGGAGGGCGATCGGGTTCTGATCCACCGGGCCGCCGGCGGTGTCGGGCACCTGGCCGTGCAGATCGCCAAGGCGCGCGGGGCGTACGTGATCGCGCTGGCCAGTGCGGCCAAGCACGACTATGTGCTCGGTCTCGGGGCAGATGAGGTGATCGACTACCGGACAACGGATTACACCGAGGCTGTCCGCGATATCGATGTGGTCTTCGATTCGGTGGCGGACGGCGCGCGGTCCCTGCGGGTGCTGAAGCCGGGCGGGGTGCTGGTCACCATTCTCGAGCACGTCAACCCGGAGCTGGCCGCCACCGTGAAGGCGGCGGGGCGGCGCTTCGCCGGGGTCTCGGTGGAGCCGGATTACGCTGCGCTGGAAGCGATTGCCGCGCTGGCGGACGCGGGTCTGCTGCGGCCGACCATTGCCGCGGAGCTGCCGCTGGCGGACGCGCCCAAGGCGCACGAACTGGTCGCCTCGGGGCAGACCGTGGGCAAGGTCGTGCTGACCGTCGAATAATGGGGACGGAATCCGGGTTGCACCCTGGGACCGATCGAAGGAGGCCGGGATGGACGTGCTCAGCGAGGCGCTGGCCTCCATGCGCACCGGTGCGCCGCATTCGGTGCGCACCGACGGCCGCGCGCCGTGGGCACTGCAACTCCCGGCTACCGCGGGCGCCGGATTTCACGTGGTGCTGCACGGCAAGTGCTGGATCTATCCGACCGAGAACACGACCGAACCCATCGCGCTCAGCCCGGGCGACGTGGTGTTCGTGCGGGACGGTTCGGGGCACATCCTCGCCGACCATCCCGATACCCCGCCGGAGATACCCCGGCCGGAGCAATACACCCACCGCCCACCCGTGGGCGCACTGCAGGTCGGCGGTGACGGCCCGGCGGTCAGCCTGCTCTGCGGCAACTATCACCTGGACGGGCAGCGGCCGCATCCGCTGCTGCGACAGCTGCCCGAGGTGATCCACCTGCCGACGGGGGAGGGCCGCCATCCACATCTGGCCGCCGCCGTCGCGCTGCTGAGCGCCGAACTCGATGCGCCGCGCATCGGCTCGCACGGAATCGTCCCGGCGCTCATCGACTCGCTGCTGCTCTACATACTGCGCGCCTGGATCGAAGACCAGCCGCAGTCGGAATCGGCGGGATGGGCTGCCGCCCTGCGTGATCCGGCCGTCGCCCCCGCGCTGGCCGCAATGCACGACGAGCCGGCCGCCGCCTGGACGGTGCAATCGCTCGCGGACCGGTCGGGCCTGTCCCGCGCCGCCTTCGCCCGCAAGTTCAACACCATGGTCGGCGAACCCCCGCTGGCATACCTGACCCGCTGGCGGCTGACCACCGCCGCCCGCCTGCTCCGCGAGGACGATCTGCCCATCGGCACGGTCGCAACCCGCGCGGGCTACAGCTCGGAATTCGCGTTCGGCAAGGCCTTCAAACGCGAATACGGCGCTGCCCCCGGCCAATACCGCCGTCAGGCCCGCGCCGCAGCCTGAAATCTGCAGCCATCCAACCTGAATCCACAGTCATTCAAAGTTATCCACATGCGAAGTGCCCCTGTGGATAACTCCACCGGGGCACTTTTCTATCGCCAGGGTTCGGGGTGAACCCGCCTCACAACCACCTGTCGAGCGTTGTGTTCGTGAGGAAGTGCTCGAGATCCGCACGCCAGGGCGCGGGCACGGTCTTCTCCGGCTCGATGGCCGTGTACTGCCCGCGGTAGAACAGGAGCGGCCTACCGGAATCGGTGGATTCCGACAGCGCCTGCACGCGGCCGATCACGATGTAGTGATCGCCGCCGTCGATGACCTGATCCACGGTGCACTGGATCGTGGCCAGGGCATCGTCCAGGAGCGGCAGCTCCAGATCCGAAGTGCGCCAGGGGACTCCGGCGAACTTATCGGGTTCACGCGAGCCGAAGCGCGCACACACCGGCTGCTGTTCCTCGGCGAGGATATTCACGCAGAACTTGCCGTTGGCCTCGATCGCCGCCCAGGACTTGGAAGCCTTGGTCGGGCAGAACAGCACCAGCGGTGGGTCGAGGGAGAGGGCGGCGAACGATTGGCAGGCGAAGCCGATCGGAGCTCCGTCACCGTCGAGGGTGGTGATGACGGTGATGCCGGTGCAGAACTGTCCCAGCACATTTCGGAACTGGCGGGCGTCGATCGCCGGCTGTTCGTCTGTTGTGGTCTCGTCGGTCATGGCCAAAGTCTCCGCCGCCCTGTCGCTCACTGCTATCGCATTCCGACCGTGAAGTCGTGGCCCCACAGACTGACCGCGGTGGACTCGCGGGCGATCCACGAGGTGTCCTCGACTTCCAAACCCTCACAGCCGAATTCGATATCGAATCCGCCCGGAGTCTTCATATAGAAGGACAGCATCTTGTCGTTGATGTGCCGCCCGAGGGTGGCCGACATCTTCACCTTCCTGCGCGCCGCGCGATCGAGGCAGAGGCCGACATCGTCGGAGCTCTCCACCTCGACCATGAGGTGCACGATGCCGGTCGGGTTCGGCAGCGGCAGGAACGCCAGCGCATGGTGGCGCGGGTTGCAGCCGTAGAACCGCAACCAGGCCGGGTCACCATCGGCCGGGCGGCCGACCATCTGCGGCGGCAGCTTCATGGAGTCACGCAGCCGGAAGCCCAGCACATCCTGGTAGAACGTCTGTGCCGCAGCATCATCCGTGCAGGTCAGAACCACATGTCCCAGGCCCTGCTCGGCCGTCACGAACTTGTGCCCGTACGGGCTGATAAAACGCCGCGCCAGATACTGCGAACCGTGGAAGGCCTCCAGCACATTGCCGGACGGATCCTCGAACGAGATCAGCGCCTCGACCCGGCGGTCCTCGACC
The DNA here is from genome assembly GCF_025465275.1 of Nocardia sp. Lineage (GTDB taxonomy): Bacteria > Actinomycetota > Actinomycetes > Mycobacteriales > Mycobacteriaceae > Nocardia. The sequence goes on from NZ_JAODNK010000001.1 coordinate 79,140, forward strand.
TCGGCCCGGGTGCCCTCGCGGAAGACCACCCCGGCCTTCGACAGCCGCTCCCGAAGATCCTGCAGCGCGGGACCGTCGGTGACCTCCCAGCCGGAGACCTGCAGCCGGTCCTGCTCGCCCGGCACGATCACCAGGCGCGCCGGGAAATCGTCCATGCGCAGGTAGAGGGCATCCGGGTCGGACCCGGTGCCTTCCATCATGCCCAGGATCTTGAGCCCGTATTCACGCCAGGCCGCCATATCGGTGGCCTCGATGCGCATGTATCCGAGCGCTCGAATACCCATGCCTACTTCTCCTTGACGCCGAGCAGGAAGTCCGTTGCGAGGCGGTTGAACTCGTCGAACTTCTCCAGCTGCGCCCAGTGCCCACAGCCACCGAACACGTGCAGTTGCACACGCGGCACCATCTTCAATGCCACGAGCGCGCCGTCGATCGGGTTCACCCGGTCCTCACGGCCCCAGATCATCAGCACCGGCTGACGCAGCTTGAACGCGTCGCGCCAGATCATGCCCTTGGCGAAATCGGGTCCGGCGAAGGACCGTCCCATCGCCCGGGTGGCCTCCAGCGACTCCGGCTTGCTCGCCTGTTCGAACCGCTCGTCGATGAGCTCCGGCGTGATCAGCTTCTGGTCGAAGACCATGATCCGCAGGAACGCCTCGAGGTTCGCGCGCGTCGGCTCGTAATTGAACTTCGAGAGCAGTTTGACGCCCTCGGTGGGGTCCGGCGCGAACAGGTTGGTGGACAACCCGCCCGGGCCCATCAGCACCAGCTTGCCGGCACGGTCCGGGTAGTCCAGCGCGAACCGGGCCGCCGCGCCGCCGCCGAGCGAATTGCCCAGCAGGTGCACACGATCGGTGATGCCGAGGGTGTCCAGCAGATCCTTCAGCGCGGACGAGCTGTGCACGAAGTACTGCGGGTGCTCGGTCGGCTTGTCGGACAGGCCGAATCCGGGCTGATCCACTGCCAGCACGTGGAATTCGCGCGCCAGCACCGGAATGTTCTTCGAGAAGTTCGACCACGACGAAGCGCCGGGACCGCCGCCGTGCAGCAGCACGATGGTGGGGCCGTTGCCGACGCCCGCCTCGTGATAGTGCAGCTTCAGATCCGGCCGGACCTGCGCGAACTTCGACGTCGACTCGAAGGTGATCTCTTCAACAGTGGTCATAGGGCTACACCATCGTGTCGGTGATCGGGAGCCCGAACGCGTGGGTGCCGTACATCACGTAGGCGCGCTCGGCATCATTGGCCGCGTGCACGCGACCGGCGTGCGCGTCACGCCAGAAACGCTGCAGCGGAGTGCCGTTGGCGAGTGCGGTGGCACCCGAGGCCTCGAACAGCTTGTCGATGGACGCGACGGCCCGGCCGGTGGCCCGGACCTGGTCGCGACGGGCGCGGGCGCGCACGTCGAACGGCACGTCCTCGCCCTTCAGCAGGTACGCGTACTCGTCCGCGACATTGCCGGACAGCTGACGCCACGCGGCGTCGATATCACTGGCGGCCTCGGCAATTCGCACCTTGCCGAACGGATCGTCCTTGGCGTTCTCGCCGGCGTAGGCGGCACGCACGCGCTTGCCCTGATGCTCCACGTGCGCGTCGTACGCGCCGTACGCCATGCCCACGATCGGGGTCGAGATGGTGGTGGGATGGATGGTGCCCCACGGCATCTTGTACACCGGGTCGGTATTCTGCTCGAGGCCAGGCGATTTCAACTCGCCCATGGCGCGGAAGCTGAGGAAACGGTGCTTGGGTACGAACACGTTCTCGACGACGATGGTGTTGGACCCGGTGCCACGCAGACCGACGACATTCCAGACATCGTTGATCTTGTACTCGCTGCGCGGGATCAGGAAGCTGCCGAAGTCGACCGGCTTGCCGTTCTTGATCACCGGTCCGCCGACGACCACCCAGTCCGCATGGCCCGAGCCGGAAGACCAAGCCCAGGAACCGTTCACGGTGTAACCGGTGCCGTCCTCGGTGACCACGCCGGCGCCCATGGGCGCATAGGACGAGGAAATGCGGACGTCGGTGTTCTCGCCCCACACCTCTTCCTGCGCACGCTGATCGAACAGCGCCAGGTGCCAGTTGTGCACGCCGATGATGCCCGCCACCCAGCCGGTGGAGCCACAGGCGCTGGCGATCTTGCGGACGGTGTCGTAGAAGACGACCGGATCGGCCGCGTAGCCGCCCCACTGCTTGGGCTGCAGCAACTTGAAGAATCCGGCGGCCTGGAGCTCCTTGATGGACTCCTCGGGGATCTGTCGCAGATCCTCGGCCTGCTGGGCCCGCTCGCGGAGAGTGGGCAGCAGTGCC